>CAYPGP010000002.1:104631-454168 GCA_964410495.1 uncultured Chloracidobacterium sp. | reverse complement strand
ACGAACCGCTGCAACATGATGTGCGACCCGTGCTTCATGGACGCGAACCAGGTCGGTTTCGTGCACGAGCTGAGTATGAAGGACGTCCAGGAGATCCTCGACAACGCCATCCAGATCAAGCCGCGTCGTCAGATGTCGGTGCAGTACAGCGGCGGCGAGCCGACGTTGTCGCCCTACTTCCTCGATGCGGTGCGTTACGCGCGTAAAGTTGGTTACAACTCGGTACAGGCCGCGACCAACGGCATCGAGTTCGCGAAATCGAAAGAATTCTGTCGCGAAGCAGCCGAAGCCGGCCTTCGCTTCGTTTATCTTCAGTTCGACGGCATCGGCAACGATGCTAACTCGCACCGCCAGATCGGCAACCTGTTTGACGTCAAACTCCGTGCGATCAACAACCTGCACGAAGCCGGCGTCGACATCATTCTCGTTACGACGCTTGTCAACGGCATCAACAACGACCAGGTCGGTTCGATCATCCGCTTTGCACTCGAAAATCCGAAGAAGATCTCGTTCATCGCGTTCCAGCCCGTGTCGTTCACCGGCCGCGACGAGTTGATCACCGAACAGCGTCGCCTGCAGCAGCGTTACACGCTCGCTCACCTCGCTCACGACGTCAAAGGCCAGGTCGGCATCACCGAACCGACGCGTGACTGGTTCCCGCTTTCGCTGATGGGAGCTTTCGCCGATTTTGCTGACGTGGTCCATGGCCCCGAAAGCGATTGGGGACAGGTCAGCTGCGGCTGCCACCCGAACTGCGGCGTCGGCACGGCCGTGATGGTCCACAAAGATACAAAGGAAATGGCACCTGTGCCGCAGTTCCTCAACATCCCGGGCCTCGTCAAAGACATGCAGCACATCACGGATACGAACCGCGGCAAGTGGTTCTCAAACTTCATGATGGGCCTCGCACTTCTGAAAAACTACAACCCGTACGGTGCTCCGCAGAGCCTCACGCTCAAGGGCATCCTGATGAAGTTCGACAAGAGCTTCGGCCTCTCGGGCAAAGATTACGGCAAGGTCGGCCCCGATCGCACGATCGAGGACATCCAGAAACGCCGTCAGGACCCTTGGAACTTCCTCTTCATCGCCGGAATGTGGTTCCAGGATCTCTTCAACTACGACTTCCGCCGCACCGAGATGTGCATAATCCCGTACGGCACCCAGGAAGGCGAGATATCGTTCTGTGCATACAACACCGGCATCGGCTGGCGTAACATCATCGAACACATGCACCAGAACGCAACAGTCGCCGAATGGTACAAAAAAGAAGGCCGCCACGAGGTCTTCGCTCGCGGTAAAAACGTCGAACTCGGCGACAAATCGCACAACCTGATCCTAAACGAGATCGACCTCCAGCGTCCGAACAAACCTGAAATGGAAGGCCCCAAGACCGCCGCAGAGGAAATGCAGATGATGCGTAAACTCTACAACGAAATGGTCATGCAAAAAGCCGGCATCAAAGGCGAAAACCTGGTCCAGATCGGCGGCATCAAACGCGAGAAGAAAAATCCTGAAAAGGAACTCGCGGTCGCGGAGTAGTCGGTAGACAGTAGTCAGTAGTCAGTACCACCTGCGGTAGCGGGTGGGGAATTTCAAAAAGCCTCGCCGAGCGATCGGCGAGGCTTTTTTGATGGGCGATCATAGGACGAAATAGGACAGATAGGACTAATACGACAGATATGTCCTATCAGTCCCATCCGTCCTATCAGTCCTATTAAGTCCTATTCTCTCAATCCTCACCCCGCCGCTGCCTATCTCGCCTCGCCAGCCGAGCCCTGAACATGTTCTCTTTCAGCCCACCGTGTTTTAGAAAGTCCTGTTCGAGCCGCTTTATCTGCTGGTCGAGCAGATAGTTTGTCTGATGTATCAGGCAGATGATGATGTTGGCGACGGTCTCGGGCGGGCGTGTTTCGAAATATGTCCGATAAGACTCATACGACTCATCCTTGTCGCGGCCGATCTTTCTCACAAACAACGCCTGCTTCGAGTTCTTATCCCACAACTCGTGCCCGCGAATCCGTAAATAGTCGCGGTAATCCTCCAGCAGCTCTTCCAAACTAGCCCTCGCGACGTTCGTCAGCTTGATCTCCGACTCCCGCGAAGTCCCGCTCGCCCGGCTGCCCTCGATTATATTCTGCTTCCCAGACCTCGCTGCCTGCACCATCTGGTCACCCGTCCGCGAATATTTATCGACGTACCGCTCACAAAACAAAACCGTCGCATCGTAAACGATCCGCGACTTCTTAAATGAAAGCAGCTCCTCATACCCGCCATGCGGCGGAATAAACCGTTCGCTCACGCAAACCAGTATACTCACGGCGATCGTCCAATCAAGTTACAGATCACTCCGATCTTCCCATCCGTCCTCTATGTCCCGTCCGTCCCATCAGTCCTATCCCATCTCCCCCACCGCCCGCTGATCCTGCTAATCTCTAACCAAGATGTACATCCGCGACAAACGCTCACCCGTCCCCAAGAACGAGGCCGTCTCGCGGGTAATGAGCGCCAACCACGCCAAAAACACCAAACCCGAACTCCAACTCCGCAAAGCCCTCTGGCTATTGTTCTCAACTCAATTCTGGTTTATAAATAGTCAGAAACCAGGAAGAGAGGGGCCATGGGAAAGAAGACCTTGCAAGGTAAACGTGATGTCCTCGTCGCCATCATGAATAATCGACGCGATTTTGAGATAGCGCGAGACGAACATTGGTATCGTATCCCTCGAACGAGTGTTGATAAGTGGTTGTCAAAATGCTGGCCGCCCCGTTGGCTTGCGCTGTACCAGACGAAAGCATTTGGAGAGGAAGCTCATGCTGTTAACTACTTTGCTCCAGTTAGCGGAATTTCTAATGTCAAAAGAGTCAAACTATTCCCAGACCAGCCAAATCATTCCAATGCTGAGAAACTATACGCTAAATTATCTTTAGGGCCTCTAGAGCGGCTCGCTGAGCCAATATTTAGCAGGCGCTTTCGACGAATAGTTTTCATCCCGACTACTTGGGATAAGTTTTCAGGAGCATACGAAATCAACGATCTCTATGACGAAAGCCCGCTGGAAGATAGGGTCTGGGCGGCATTCAAAAGGTTGAATATTCAGGCGGAAAGGCAGGAATTCTTTGAACTCGATTCGCAGTTTGTTGCCCTCGATTTTGCCATTTATTGTGAGAAAGGAAAGATCAACGTTGAAACCGATGGTGATACTTGGCACGCAAATCCACAAAAGGCAGCGGAGGATAATCGCCGCGACAACGCGCTTGTTGTAAACGGATGGTCGATTCTGCGATTTGGTACTTCCCAGATAGTGGAAAGCTTGGACAACTACTGCATTCCCAAAATCGTGAGCACAGTTAACTCGCTTGGCGGCCTTCAGAGTGAAAGTGGCAACCCTTCGCTGATTCAACTTCGAAATTGCGGTGATAGTCAACCGGGCCTTTTTGACGGCTTGAAGTAGTCGAATTTGGACTGTTTTGGGTTTGGCGCCGATGATTTAATTGTGAAAAGAGAATACGAATATCCCGATGTTGTTCGAACCATCCTCGCCCGTCCGCGAAGTGGAACTGGCGGCCGTATTCCACTAACCCGTGGCGAAGTCGCAATGCTCTTTCTCGACGGCTATGCAGGTGACGGCCCAGGATTACTAGACATTCGCTCCCAAGGCTACGGCGAAGATGATGATTGGGACGGACTCACCTATGACGACGTTTTCGACAACACCGAAGAGTTGCCCGGCGAGGCGGCCTTCGTCTGGACAAAATGGGAACCTTTGGAACTATGGCCAACATCGTTATTGTAAACTCGAAAAAGAAGATGCAGGCAAGGTAACAGAGTAAATCGCATAATCAGTGAAAGCCTTTTTGTGAATGACTAAAAAGCGAACGCTAAAACCCAGCTCCATTGGTACGGTTTACACAAGGATCGTTAACCAGCCTCGCAGCCCTTTAGATGATTTGATCCCGCGTAATAGTGACCCGGCCCATAAATTTGCACTGCGGCGAAAGTGGCGGAGGACCTCGGCGGAGCGAAAATTCGAGCAGATGCTTAGACAGATAGGAAATGGCTTTCTAATCGGAAAATTCAAGAGCGAATGGGCGATCTGCGGCAAATGGATCTTGGATTTCTATTTTCCTGAGTACCGGTTGGCGGTTGAGATCGATGGTGAATACCATGACGAACCGGAGCAGAAGGAAAGAGACAAAGCAAAGTCCATTGATTGTGAAAAGCTAGAGATCACCTTGCTCCGACTGACGAATCATGAAGTCCTGAATCTACCCACCGAAACGGAACGGAAACTCCTGCAATACCTGGAGATCGCGGCAGCAAGGGCAGAAGGGTGCACCAAAATAGTGCCGCTATGTGCCCTTCGCTTGACGAAACGTGAGCGGGACTTGATTCAACGACACTTCAAGTTCTATCAATCACTCGCAACGGGAGAAAGAAAGCCTTTGACTCCAAAACAGGAACACTTCGTCGCTGTTCTAAAAGGCTATGCTCTGCCTGAGAACAAACATGAGGTCGCATACGCAAAGTTCATTTTGATGGGAGCTCAATCCACGAATAAAGACAATGGGCCAACTGGGAACCCTTAGAGCTATGGCCGTGCTTTGGCACGTACCTTCTCACTAACTCCACGAGTGAAACTCCGGGCTGATGTCGATGTCATCTGTATTTGAATAGCCCTTCAAGGCCACGTCAGGCGGTGGAGCAATGTGTATATGATAGTGCCGTACCGATCCGTCGGCGTTCTTAGTTGTATAGGCACTTTGCAGATACGATTCGACCTTGAGAATTGGAACTTTTACGAAGCCATCCATCCCCATCACAAAAAGATAGTGTGTACATCCCTCTGCCTTGGCTGCTTCGTAGCTTGAGGGCTTTATTCCGTACCAGTACGCTTGATGCTTTTCGTGCAGTTTTGAGTACTGAACCTTTACTATCCCGCCATCCGCAAGCTTATAGACTTTTAGTAGAGAATTTAATAATTCACCACCGCCGAGTTCTTCGACTGCATCGTACACGCTGGAAGAGGGCCCCCCGGCTTCCTCGGGTTCGGTGACAACAACCGGGGAACTCTTGTCGGGGGAATAGTATTCTGTACTTCCGTTCACAATGAACTTCTTAACCCGATAGATTTCCGTCGGAACGTCCAAAGCATTACAAAAGTCGCTTAGATCCTGGTTGGTATCGTCAATAAAGACTGCTAGGGACGGAGGAACACTCTCAATAAATAGTTCTAATTTTTGGAAGAGTCTGGTCGAGTCTGTAGCCAAACTTTGGGCTACTGAATGCTCGGCTCCGGACGCGAGAATCGATTCAAAGAGCTTATCTCGGACGTGCCGAAGAGTTTGGTCGCTCCTTCCCGCGACTACGAATCGGGTTAACTGCTCCGCTATATGTGGCCAAACACCGTGGCTCAGAAGTTCACATTCGACAATCCACCAAGACCGTCGAGAGAAGCTAAACACAAAACCATCTGGAATACCGTGCTTCCCGGAAGGCGTGGTTATTCGAAAGCCGGGCAAAAGAATACAATCTCCAAAGAAATTCTCAACATTCTCGTAAACCCATTTCTCTAGTTCCTTCTCAAGAGCGAAAGCGGCATCGGTAATAGCCATAAAATTCTCCTATGTTGCACGGCAACGGGATCAAAGATTTATTTGATACTGGATTCTTCTCGTCCGAATAATTTGCTCGAGTTCTGGTACCGACAGCAGAGCGTGTGATAGAGAGTCGGGATTCAAACAGACGAAGCAGAAGCGAAATTTGTCGGCGAGGCGTTCTCCGAAGTCGAATTCGTTTTGGGTGGCGCCGAAGGAGAAGCCTTTTGGGTTGTTGGGGAGAAAGGCTCGGGTGCATTTTAGTTCGATTAGCGTTACTTCGTCGATGTGCGTTTCGATTGATTCGAGCGACAAGCCGATTCCGGCAAGTCTTGGAATCAGAATCATGTCGAATGATCGAGAGAAGTTCTTTGGCTGCCCGAGCAACTCAAGAATTCGCTGGCGTTCATCTCTGTTGACGAAAAAGAATCCTTGTCCCAAGGACTCCATGTACTGAATCCCTTCTTTTTCAGTCGCGTTATTTTTCCGCGTGATGGTGAAAGATTGGTCCGGCATCTAGCTTTCACCTCGCTTGAATTGCATCAACTCTGCGACGGAAAGCTCAAAAATCTCAGCAAAAACGCCAATGTTTGATAGCGAGAGGTTTCGCTCGCCGCGTTCGACCATGCCGATGTAGGTGCGGTGGAAGCCGGTTTTTTCGGCTAGTTGTTCTTGGGAGAGGTTGCGTTGGGTGCGGAGTTGGCGGATCCTTTTGCCGAAATCCTGGAGCAGGGAGCGGTTGAGCATTGGGATCAAAACTATACGCATTGTATGCGACGATCAACATACAATGCGTATCATTCGGATCGTGCCGAGTCGGGCGATTTGCATCGCCCGACGCGGTGGTTCTTTTTTTGTACGGTTACCCAGGGTTTTTCACCCTGGGCTATTATCTTTCGCCCTTTCAGGGCTTGGGAATTGGTTCATTCTCCTCTCAAATACCTTCCATAACTACCGTCCAAGATCCCGTCGACCAGGGTTGCGGTTGCGGTGCGGCGGGTTAGGCGTTTTAGGGCGGACTCCTGGGCGCGGTTGGCGGCTTCGGACTCGGCGGCGTAGTTGCGGAGGTGGTCGACTTCGTTTGAGGGGCCGAGGTAGAGGAAGGGAGTAGAGGAGTTGGGGAGTGGAGGAGTAGAGGCGTGCGTTGACAACTGATACGTCAGGACTTCGCCGGAGGTTGGGGCTAGGTTTTGGGGGACTTGGTTGCGGGTGGCGAGGAGTTTGGTGTAGCGGTATTGGGGGCCGTAGGTGCTGGGGGCGAGGAGGATGGCGCTGTCGGCTAGGGTTGCGAGTTGGAGGAGGTGGGCGTGGCGGTGGAGTGGGTTTGTGGTTAGGGGGGTTGGGGTTCCGGGTTGGGTCTTCGCGTTGTAACGGGCGGACGTGGCCGTCCACCCTACGGTCGGGGATTGCGCCGTGGCTAGGATGGAGACTTGGTGCATTTGGGCGTAGAGTTTTAGGGTTTTTAGAACGTTTGTCATGGCGCCCGCGGTGATGCGGCCGCGGAAGAGGTAGTTGATGCTGTCGAGGATGACGATCTGGGCTTCGCTCGCGGCGATGGCTTCGCCGATCGAGTGTTGGAGGTATTTGTGGACGCTGCCTTTGAAGCACGCCGGGATCTGGCCGATCTCGCCGATCGACGCTCGGTGGAAATGAAACCGCGTCCGGCACGGCAGCTTGCCCGGGATCGGCGACGGGTAGGTGTAGCGTTCGGTGAACTGGGCGGTGGTGAGTTCGAAGTCGATCAAGAGAGTCTTGAGTCCTGAGTCCCGCGTCTTGAGTCGCCGGCGTGAGAGTGCCCCGGTCGCTACCGCTCGCGGTACTGACAGATCCGTCAGCGATTTCTGGCCGGTGGCGAGGTCTTCGGCTAGTTGGACGGCGAAGAGGCTTTTGCCGACGCCTTTGGGGCCGAAGAGCAGGCAGACGTCGCCTTTTAGCCACATCGGGCCGTAGAGTTCGGGGCGTGGTTTCTGCTGGCTCGGCGGGATTATCCAGTGCGAAGCCGGGCGGATCTCGAGCATCGTCTGGCCGTATTGTGGTTTCGAGTGGTATTCACGGCGGGCTTTTTCACGCTGTTTCTTATAAGGATCACGCGGCTCCCAACCTTTGGCTGATTTGTAGCGATCTTCGTCCATATGTTTCAGGAAGTGTAACGAAGATTGCATAGATTGTCAAGTGTTGCATGGGTGAAATCCTTCATGCACGAAAAAGCCCCGCCGAACGGTTCGACGGGGCTCGAATAATTCCCCACCCGGTTCTGGCACATTAGGCGTGCCAGTGTTGCGGTAGGCCCGCAACCGCGGCAGGTGGTACTGACATCTGTCTAGCGATTGGCCGGTGCCGGGGCGGCTGGGGCCGTTACCTCGACGTTTACTTTTGATGGTGCTGACGGGCTGGTGAGCCGTCGGAGGGCTCCGGAGTAATACAACGCTCCTACGATCATGCCTACGATAACAATAAATGCGATGGCCCAAATGGCATTGCTCGCGGTGCTTTCGCGTTCGACAGCAACCGGAACCTCTTTTTCGAGTATGACTCTGTTCATATGAATTCCTCCTAAGATGTGGTCATAAAGACATCTGAGATAGTAGAGGAATTCGGCGGCGAGTTTTGTACGTTTGCATACGTAAAAACTCACTTCTTTTCGCCCGGACGATAACGTTTGATCGCCCCCGCATTGACGTCTGCGGCGGTGAAGGCGACTTTTTTCATCTCGCCTCGGGCGAACATTTCGGCTTGATCGGCGTGGTAGGGCGATTCGGGCAGGCGGCTCTGGCCGTAGGCGAGGACGCTGTACGCCCGCGGCGTGGCGCCAAATTCCACCGCTAAGACCCAGCAATCACCGCTGTTTGCCACCATTTTTCCATCTGTCGCACGTTGGAAGCCCATTATCCGAAAACAGCCGAGGTCGTTACTGCATCCGCCAACGGGGAAATCGACATTGCCTCGGCGAACACGGTAAACCTCGCCCCAGGCGACATCGATCGAGCCGTATCGACGTTTAGTTTCGGCGATGGCGAGTGGAAGAGCTGCGAGTGCCCGCGGAATATCGGCGAGGCCGCTTGGGGTCTTGTACGGATCGTCCGTTGACCACACGCGGGCGAAACGTTTGTTGTCCGGATAACGCTGCGGCGGTGTAGGGCGGTTCGGGCCTTGGGGGAAAGAGTATGTCTGCCACCACGCCTCGAAAAGCACCGCACCGCGGCTTTCGGGCGATGTGGTATTGTCCCATTTCTCGAGCAGTTCGAGGGCCGATACAGTTTCAGCCGTTGGGGTTGCGGCACGTGCGGCGGCGATCAGATCGGCCTTTACACGATCAGGCAGCAGAGCACGGTAGTTGTGCTTGAGCTTTACGATGTCTTCGAGCGAGTATTTCTGATCGTTTTCGATCGACTGCAATGCAAGCTGGCTGCGGAGCGAGAGTTCCGGGGGCTCGAAATTCGGGTAGGCGTTTTTTAGGACGACAGGTTTCCGGACGTTCGTGTAATGCGGCGAGCTGTTTTCGTTGTGAATGTAGCCCCCCGGCGGGTTTAGAAATTGCGGGAGAGCTGCGAACGGAACCAGCTCGGTCCAAACATCCGTGATTTTCTTTGCCGGCAGTGCGGTCGTATCGTCAGTCGGCGGATGGGGAAGTTTCGGCAGCGATGCATTCCAAAGGTAATAGATATTTCCGGCACGGTCGGCGTAGGTGAAGTTCGACGTCGGCCGGGCCCGCATTTTCATCGCGGCTTTGTATTCAGCTAGGTTTTTGGCTCGCATCATCCGCAGGAATTGCTCGCCTGCACGAAATTCGCCATCGCCGGCGTACTTCATTATGTAGATCTTTTCGTTTGTTCTGTGGACTACCGGGCCCAGCGACGTTGACCAGAAGGTGCGGCTTTCGGATGTGACTGCACTGTCCTTTTTGTACTCGATCGTGACGTCGTGGCGCTTTAAGGGAACTGAGCGGCCATCGAAAAGATAGTGGTCGGCTTGTGCCGTATCGGCGTCCAGCACGTAGAACTGGTCGAGGTCCTGATCATTGTTCGTCGTCGAAAAGCCGAGGTTCTTGTTAAATCCGCCTATTACTGCGAAGGGCCCGCCGATGCGGAAATCGCCGTAAAAATCGATCACGCCGGGCACTGTCATGTGGGCTTCGTAGTAGCCCGCGTTCCAGTTCAGATGCGGATTTCGAAGCAGGATCGCCTTGCCCGACTTTGTGCGCGAAGGGGCGAATGCCCATGCATTCGAACCGTCGTCCGGGCCGCGGCCCTCTTCTTCGTTGGGATCAGACGTTGTTGGGGTGGGCGTTGATGTCGGATTTAGTCTGGCTATCAGATTTCGGACCTTCGTCGCATTCGGCGGGACGATCTCCAACGCAGAAACATCCTTTCCGGTGAAATTGTTGGGCATTCCAGCCGGGAATTTGTCCGGATAAAGCTCAATAAAACGGTTAATGCCGGCAGCAAAACCCTCGAAGACCTGACGGGTTTCGGGCTTCAGTTTTGGGTAATTGGCGAGGTGCCGGTCACGGAAACGACGATAGACGAAATCGCTCTCGATGGCTTCGTTGCCCAGGATGAGCCCGGCTCGTCCGGTAGCACGGAGAACGTTCATCGCCGTCTGCGGACCGTAATCTTCGAGCTGTAGCCAGGCCAGCGCGTAGCCGGCAGCACGCAAGTTTTTCGCACGGATATGCGGCACTCCCTTGTCCGTCCTGATCACCTCCACGTGTCGCCAAAGTTCTTCGACTTTCTGAGCTGTAACAGGCGTGTAACTCTGTAACAGGAGTATCGCCGTAAATAATGTTACAAGAAACGCTGGTCGCAGGCGGGTCGTTTTGATCATGTTAATCTTTTTACGCTTCGAGTAAACGGTGTGGTTTCGTTTTGAGTATTTATAGCACAACCCTCGCTCGGCTTCATAAGCACCGAAATCGGACGAGCATTTTAACCGAGAATTTGAATATTTTCCGAGAAATGCTGTCTCACCGACCAAAACGCGAATCTGGTCAGAATTGCAAAAGCCGATAAATGCTGCAAAAACAGGCGTTATGAAACCTGTGGAACGCTACGTGCGTAACACAAAAGCTCCAACAATTTCGTTGTCCGTGGTTCCTTTAGTTTTTAGTAGTAAAAGGAGGATAGATGAAAAGCACACTTCGTTTTTTCACTCTAACAATAATAGCAACACTTTTCTTAACCATGCTTTCCGGCTCAGCTATCGCTCAGACCGGATCGACCACCATTCGCGGAACCGTGACCGATGCCCAAGGGGCAGTGGTCGCCGGGGCCAACGTTAAGCTCGTAAACGAAGCGAAAAACTTCGTTAGAACATCAGTTACGAGCGAAAACGGCACTTATTCATTCACCAGCGTTCCGCCCGATACTTATCGTGTCGAGGTCGAGGCGACTGGATTCAAAAAATCGCTCGTCAGCAATGTCACCGGCCTGGTCGACAAGGCGACGGACGCAAATGTAAGCCTCGAAACCGGAGCGATCACCGAGGTCGTAAACGTATCTGGCGAAGATCTTACATCGATCGTAAATACGCAGGACGGAAGTCTTGGAAACAATTTCGTTGCCAAGCAGATCGCACAGCTTCCGCTCGAGGGACGCAACGTGGTCAACCTGCTGAGCCTGCAGCCCGGCGTCACTCCCGACGGCGCAGTCGTCGGCGGACGTCAGGACCAGGCGAATATCACGCTTGACGGCATCGACGTCAACGATCAGCAGACGGGCTTGAACATCGACCAGACGGAAGCATTTGCTTCGGTTCTGCGTGTCACGCCGGATTCGATCTCGGAGTTCCGCGTTACGACCTCAAACCCCGATGCCAGCAAAGGCCGTTCGGCCGGTGCTCAGGTTGCTCTGCTCACCAAGAGCGGCAGCAATCGCTTCAGTGGCAGCCTGTTCGAATATCACCGAAACACGCTTACGACCGCTAACGATTGGTTCAACAACGTCGGCGGCACCGAGCGGCCGAAACTGATCAGAAACCTGTTCGGCGGAAGCCTCGGTGGGCCGATCGTCAAGGATCGTGCGTTTTTCTTCTATAGCTATGAAGGAATGCGCGAGGCAAAGGATGTTGGCGTAACGCAGATCGTTCCGCTACCAAGCCTCGGGCAGGGAATCATACAGTTTTTCGACAACAACAATGTGCTTCGATCGCTCAACACCGCTCAGATCAACAGCCTGACGGTAACGGGCGGCGCGACTGCCGGAAACGTCGTCGATGTCAATCCGATCTCGCTCGGGATTCTCGCGGCGGCAGCAGCGCGCTACCCGGCAAACCTGCCGCTCGGATCGGCGGGCAGTGACGGTCTGAATACCGGAGCATTTCGCTTCAACGCACCGCTGCCGGTGAATCAAAACACGAACACAGCCAAGATCGACTGGAATATCACGAACGATCAGCGTCATACCTTCTCGTTCCGTGCCAATGCTCAGTACGACCTTTTTGGCCGTGCTTCCGCATTTCCCGATACGCCGCCGGCCGACCGTTGGAGTCATCCGATCGGCGGTGTCGCGAGCTATACGTGGCTGCCGACAAACAATCTGACCAACCGGTTCAGCTATGGTTTGACGCGGCTTGCGTACAGCAACCAGGGCGACTCGGGTGAGAACGCGATCACTTTTCGCGATATCTACACCCCGCTCAACTTCACGCGTACATTCAGCCGTGTGAACCCGACGCACAATATCGTTAACGACCTGACATGGATCAAAGGGAACCATACATGGCAGTTCGGAACGAATATTCGTGTGATCAGAAATAAACGTACCAATCTGGCGTCGGCATTCGATCAAGGAACGACGAACTTCGGTTTCTATCCGGGTTCGGGCAGTTCTGTAACGCTGCCGATCAACCAGTATCTGGCGGCAAATTTTGGTACCGGCACGAGCGTTAGTTCGGCCTGGATACGTTCTGCTCAGTCTTCGCTCGTAGCGTTGCTCGGCCGCGTCAATCAGTACACGGCGAACTTCATTTTCGATATCGACGGCAATCCGGTAAACGGACAGCCGACGGTCCGTGAATGGGCTACCGAAGAATACGACTGGTACGCGCAGGACAGCTGGAAAGTGAGGCCGAACCTCACGCTGACGCTCGGATTGCGTTATGGCTTGAGCCGTCCGGTTTATGAGACGCAGGGCTTCCAGGCTGCTCCGACCATCGCACTCGACGAGTATTTTCGCCGTCGAGTCGAAGCATCGTTCAACGGTCAGAACTACACTGATCCGATCGTGGTCGAAAAGATCGGTCCGGCAAACGGCAAGCCCGGATTCTACGAGTGGGACAAGAACAATTTCCAGCCACGCGTAGCCGTTTCGTGGTCGCCGAATTTCACCAGCGGATTCCTGGGCAAGGTGTTCGGTTCGAACAACACGTCTGTCATTCGCGGCGGTGCGGCCATCACTAACGATTATTTCGGGCAGCAGCTCGCCGTTCAGTTCGATGCGGCTAATACACTCGGGTTCGTCTCGCGTTACACGACGCCGGCAAACCTCTACAACCTGACGACGAATCCTGCACCGGCACTGACTGGTTTGGGAATGAACATCAGGAACCTGCCAAATGTCGTGATCCCGGGAAATCTGACCTTCCCGCTGCAGCAGTCTGCGAACTTCTCGCGTCGCATCGAGTCTTCGATCGACCGGGGCGTTCAGGCACCGGTGAACTATTCGTTCAATCTCACTTATGGACGGCAGCTGCCCGGGCAGATCTATGTCGAAACTTCATATGTCGCAAGGCTCGCACGCAACCTGCTGGCGACCCGCGACGTGATGACGCCCAACAATCTGCGTGATCCGCAGTCGGGCGAGGACTTTTACGGTGCTGCCACGGCGATCGAGATATTCCGCCGAGCTAATCTGGATGCTCAGGGAAACCCGAACCTGAACGCTGCTGTTCCGCAGAACCCTTACTGGGCAAATCTGTGGGGTGCGGGCCTCGTAAATACACTCGCGAGCCTCGGCTGTGCGGCGCCCGGCGTTAATGTAACGCAGGCGATCTATCAGACGAGCATCAACTGCGTAGGCGATAACGACTGGTCGGATATGCAGAACCTGCTCGACAACTTCTCGGGCCGGCGTCTGTTCTATCAGAGCCAGTACGGAGCTCTCGATTCGTTCGGAACGATCGCGAAGTCGAACTATCATGGCGGCACGCTTTCGGTTCGTCAGCGTCTCAGCAGCCTTACGTGGGACTTTAACTACACCTTCGCTAAGTCGCTCGACGATACCTCGGGACTGCAGACCGCGGGAGCGTTTGGCGGGGCATTTATCCTGAATCCGCTGCGGCAGTCAGATAACTATGGCCCGTCGGATTTCGATATGAGGCACATCATTAACTTCAACTCCGTTTGGCAGCTGCCGTTCGGAAAGGGAAGGACGTTCCTCAGCGGTGCCGGACGCTTTCTGGATGCACTTGTCGGCGGATGGCAGTTCTCATCGATCGTTCGATACAACTCGGGCGAGCCGATCGGTACGGTCAATAAGTACTTCGACAACGCTGGTTGGGTCACCAACTGGAACCTGAAAAGCGCGGTAGTTCAGACACAACCGATCGACACGGGTGTTTTCATCAACAACGGCGGCATTCCCAACATGTTTTCGGATCCGGCGGCCGCTTACAGAAGCTTCCGCAGCCCGTACCCAGGCGAAACAGGCGACCGAAACCGCATCCGGTTCCCGGCCTACTATGTTGCCGATATCGGACTCGCGAAGTCATTCGCTATGCCGTGGGAGAATCACCGTTTAGGCTTCCGATGGGAGGTCTTCAATGTAACCAACACGCCGATCTTTACCGGCATCGCAACGCGGTCGCTCGGATATAATCCGTCGGCGTTCAGCGGAACGACAGCACCGGCTGGCTTTGGCGAGTTCACCCAGACAAAGGGTGATGCTCGAGTTATGCAATTTGCTTTGAGATACGATTTCTAAATTTTATCCTTGGTAAGTACTTTACGGCCGGGAGCGATCCCGGCCTTTTTTTATTCCCTCGGCCTGCGGGTGCGACGATGAGTTTCACGCGAACCGCCAAGATAAGCAAAGATCGCGACGATCAGATGAGCGACGAACCAGATGTTGTCATAGCCCATGTTTTGGTAGATATAGATCAGGATCAGAATGCGTGGAAAGAAAATTCCAAGCACGATATCCGCCCATTGCGGTACCGAGTTCGTCGGAAATGCCTCGGGGAACATAAAGAGATAGACGAGCAGAACGATCCTCGGGGCGAAGAGTGAGAATAGTAGGAAATAAAAGTCGATCATTTCGAGAATGTTATCAGATTCTTGGAGTCGGCCGAAGAATCTTCGCAACTAAAGCCATGGCACGGCGTTCTTAGGTAAGATTGGCAATTTAGGTTTTCGAGGTTAACGATGAAGTGGTTGATTAGGGTTTTGGTCTTTGCGTTGGCTCTTTTGCTCGGCGTTGTTGCGGCGCGTATCGCGTTGACCAGTTTTATGGCCGTCGCCGAAAACGAAGTTTATAATTTTGACCGACCTACGGCCGAAACCGGAGTGCGGGTGGATTATATCGGCATGAGTAAGAACGACGATGGCTCTCAGTGGCTGCAATTTGAAATACAAAATGGACTCTTCCAACCATTATCTTACAGAGCCCATTCGTCCGGCGGACTTTTTCCAAATATTAAGGTACGGGGAGAAAAGATTGATGGCCTCGGGCGATGCGGAACCGGATTAATGCCGTATTTTCTATTACCAACTTCGTCTGTCGTAGTAAGCGTGGCGGCTTACGAATTTACCAAACGGCCCGAGAAAAACGACACGATCGCTGTTGGCTTTTATCTCAACAAGACTTTAAGCGGCGAGCCGCAGATATATTGGAGCGAGCCGATGGTACTTCATGAAGACTTTCGGCTCGCGATCCGCGAGAGATAATCCCATATCGTGTGCTAATTTTTTGGCATTTCCCTCACATTCAACTGCTGAATCAAAGGCGGATTTTCGGGGCTTAGGGTGAAAAAGACCTCGATATTCGCATTTTCGCCTTCGATGATGAATCGGCCGCGGAGTTGATTTTCGGGCACCATTTCGCGAACGGCAATGATCTTGCCGGCCTTGGCCCAGAGGGCGGCGTGGCGTTCCTTTAACAGATCTACGGGATTATCAGGAAAGAAATTCTCAGCGAAGATACCGCTTTTTTCGGCATTTTCCCAGGATGGAATTATCTTCAGCAGCTCGGCTTTTCGTTGGGCCAGGATCGGTGATACGGGCAGTTGACGCGGTTTTAGGCCGGCTTCGCGGATGATCAGATCGAAGATCTGCAGGTTAACATTTGCAAGGCCTGCGTAGGTGACATTGCCGAATGCCACAATGCCGATGCCGTATTCGGGCATCACGCGCCAATGGCTGCCGAAGCCGGGAAGCCCGCCGCCGTGGCCGAGATAGACGCGGGATTCGCAATCGCGCAGCCAGTTCAGGCCGTAGCCGTACGCACTCGCGGTGGCACAAACGCGATTGCTGCCGGGATAGGTGAAGTTAGGATTCATTCCGATAAAACGCCATGGATGATGCATTTCGCGTATCGAAGCACGCCGAACCGGGCCGTTCTCGGCGGCGTTCGACGGCGGCCAAGCGGACATGTGCAGGGCCATGTATCGGCTGAATTCGTCGATCGACGAGATCATGCTGCCCATCGCTCCCCAGGAACCGTCGGGCGGGTCGTTGAGCAGCGCTTCTTCCGTCCATTTTTCACGCTGCCAGCGGTAGCCATGGGCGAGTTTGTCGGGCGAAATGTTGGTGTATTCCCACTCGGTCGTCGCCATTCCCAAAGGCTTCCAAATGTTGTCGCGGATGTAGCGCTGATAGGGTTTGCCCGATGCTTTTGTAATGATCTTTCCAAGCAGGGCGAAGCCGAGATTGGCGTATTCGTAAGTCACGCCGGGCGGATTGGAGAAGGCGACCTGTTTTTTAAGAAGTTCGACAAATTCGCGATCAGTATCGCCCAACTGCCTGTCGCCCCATGGGTTGTC
This sequence comes from uncultured Chloracidobacterium sp., assembly GCA_964410495.1. GTDB lineage: Bacteria > Acidobacteriota > Blastocatellia > Pyrinomonadales > Pyrinomonadaceae > OLB17. The sequence goes on along the minus strand of CAYPGP010000002.1, from coordinate 437,600 downwards.
TTCAGGAAATCCGGCTCCGTGCGTCAAAAGGTCGAGCACCGTGACGTGCCGCGAGTCGGCGGTCGGGTACCGCTGATTCTTCATCTCGGGAACGAATTTATATACCGGATCGTCAAGACGCAGCTTCCCGTCGTCGCGCAACTTCAAGATCGCCATCGCGGTCACGCTCTTGCTCATCGAGGCGATGCGAAAGAGCGTCGAGGTAGAGGCCGGAGTTTTCTTTTCCAGATCGGAATACCCGTCGGCGCCCGAAAATACCAGCTTTCCATCGACCACGATCCCCCAGGCGATCGCGGGATAATGGTTACGTTTTGCGTGGTCTTTATAGATCCGCTCGATCTCAGGAAAGGTCTTTTTTATCTTCTCAAGCCGGTCTGGATCAGTAAAACGGGCAGGCTGGAAGTCGGCGTCGAAAGCGACCGGCAACTTCTTCCCGGTTTGAGCTGATCCAGTGAACGATAGCTGCAAAATAGCGATAAAGACGATGAAGAGACGAAGGGAACCGAGATATTTGGACAGCATACTGACAAAATAGCAGATATCGACGATTCGCACTATTTCCTCGTGGTAAAGCAACCCGCAAGGGTCCGCGCACAACCTAAGAAATGTTGCCCATGCGATCCCGTGACTTAAAAATGATGCTCGCTATTGCCGCTCTCCTCTTTAGTGGAGCGACAACAACGCTTGCTTGTATGTGTCCCTTTAGCGGCGAATCACCGATCAAGGACCAGGTCAGGGCAGGCGTTTCAGGCTCAACCGCTGTTTTTGTCGGACAGGTATTAGGGATCGAATATCGAAAAGGAATACTATTTGAACGGCCCAGCTACAGCCAGCCGGAACCAGACAAATCGTCCGATCAGGAGACTCTCGTTGTCAGATTCCAGGTTGAACGATGGTGGAAAATGGCTTTACCGGCCGAGATATTTCTGATTACCGATCTAACTCGAAAAATTGAACCTGTTGACGAACTTAAGATTTCAGACAATATTTTCCGTCTGCCCGTTGGTGAACCGATGAATATGTGTCACACCAGGTTTTCCAAGAATGAGCGTTTTTTGGTGTACGCGGACGGTAAGGCTGATAAATTGCAATATCGATACTGTTCGAGGACGGCTCCTATCAGTAGGGCGAGCGACGATCTGGCTGTCCTCGGCCCAGGAAATATTCCGTCTTATCAATAAGGGGTCGTCCTATCGAGCTGCGAACGCGTCTTCACCAGTCGTTGCTACCAGATGCCGCGTGTCGTTAAGTGCGAGGATCCTGACATTTCTTGGGCCCCGAAATTCGAATCTATTGATGCCGCAGTTCGAGGTGATCAGCCACGGGGTTGACTTTGTGCCGCGATGGATGGCACCCATCAGGTGCAGCGTGAGGAAGCATATGGCTCCCGTGTGCGAGTAGATAGCAATGCGTTCGCGATTGTGGTTTCGAAGAATATTTCTCAGCTCGGATGTTATTCGTCTCAGCAAATGCCGGTAGCTCTCGCCGCCGGTGATTACGTGGTTGACGTTGCGGTTGATCAGGGCGAAATAGTCGTTCGGAAACTGCTCTTTCGATTCGTCAAATGTCAGGCCTTCCAATACTCCGACGTGCCTTTCCCTGAACGCCTTTGACCGATGGATCGGCAGCCCAAGCAGGTTAGCGAGCGGCTCGGCCGTCTGAACCGCACGATCGAGGTCGCTTGAATAAATGACGTCGATACCCTCTTTTGCCAACGCCTTTGCTGTTTTCTCCGCCTGCTCACGGCCGAGATCCGAAAGCGGCGTCGGCCCATGCCCGCCAAAACGACCTTCGGCATTGCCGGCCGACTGGCCGTGTCGAATTAGATATAGGCGTGTTGGCGGCGGCATAAATAGAAAAATGCGATATCTGACAATCAATCAAATATCGCAGAAGTGGTAAAGAATTTGAAATCGCTTATGCGAAATTACGCCGCGACAGCTTCCGCCTTTAACTTCTCCGTCTGGTAGTGCGTCCTCAAAGCTTCGATGAATTCATCGATCTGGCCTTCCATTACGAGGTCGAGCTGGTGGACGGTCATGCCGATGCGGTGGTCGGTGACGCGGTTTTCCTTGAAGTTGTAAGTGCGGATCTTTTCGGAGCGATCGCCGGAGCCGACCATGGATTTTCGCTCGGCTGACTGTGCGTCGTGCTGTTTTTGCTCTTCGATCTCCTGAAGGCGCGCACGCAGGACTCGCATCGCTTTTTCGCGGTTCTTTATCTGCGATTTCTCGTCTTGCATTGAAACGACCACGCCGGTAGGCATATGGGTGATGCGGACTGCGGAATACGTCGTGTTTACGGACTGTCCGCCGGGACCCGAAGAGCAGAACGTGTCGATGCGAAGATCGTTGTTGTTGATCTGGACGTCAACTTCCTCGGCTTCCGGCAGGATCGCAACGGTGATCGCCGAGGTATGAATACGGCCCTGAGTCTCGGTTTGCGGGACACGTTGGACGCGGTGAACGCCGCTTTCAAAACGCATCTTGGAATAGACGTTGTCGCCCTCGATGACCGCGGTTGCGTCTTTGATGCCGCCGACGCCGGTGTCAGTCATTTCGAGGATGTCCATTTTCCAGCCCTGGCGTTCGGCATAGCGGGTGTACATTCTCAATACTTCAGCCGCAAAAAGCGTCGCTTCGTCGCCGCCGGTTCCGGCTCGAATTTCGAGGATGACATTCTTCTCATCGTTTGGGTCTTTGGGCAACAGAAGCGTCTTCAGCTCTTCTTCCGCTTTCGGCAGCCGGTCTTCGATATCAGCGATCTCGAGGTTTGCCATCTCGCGCATGTCCTCGTCATCGGCGAGAGAGAGTAGGTCTTTCGCACCCTGCAGGTCCTCGGTCATTTTGCGGACCTCGCGATATTTTTCAACGATCTCGCCGAGGCTGCGATGCTGTTTCATCAGCTTCGCGTAGACCGTCATGTCGGACATAAATTCCGGCTGCGAGATCTGTTCAGTGAGTTCCTCGTAGGACCTTTCGATTTGTTCTAGTTTCTCAAGCATATCAATTCTGGGCCTTGCCCTGTCGCACGACGGTGTGGCTTGCCTCGCCGCTGCGTTCGAACTATTGAATCACATCGGCCTCGGCCGCCAGCGGCGGCCGAGGCCGGGGTTGTCTGCTAACGCCCGACGGAAAGGCACAGCCTTTCCGCACAGCGAAGCGGCAAAGCCGCTAGGCAGGCTGCGGTTCGAGCTTTAATGATTCGTCAAGAGCCTTGATCGCGACTTCGAGCTGCTCTTCGTCCGGTTCCTGGGTGGTGATATTTTGCAGCCAGATACCGGGTTTGGTCATGAATTTGAATATCGCACCCGATTCTTTCTTCGCGGCGTAACGGATCACTTCATAAGCAAGGCCAGCGACGAGGGGCATGAGTGCGATTCTGACAACTAGATTCATCCACATCGCTTCAAAGTTGATGACCGAAAAAAGCACGATCGCGATCAGCATGACGACCATTAGGAACGACGTGCCGCAACGGGGATGCTGCCGGCTCTGAAGTGTTGCGTTTGCCGGAGTCAGATCGAGGCCCTTTTCCCAGGTAAAAACAGTCTTGTGTTCGGCTCCGTGATACTCGAAAACACGGCGGATGTCCTTCAAGAACGACATCGAGAAGATCATGATGATAAAAAATATCATTCTTATCACGCCATCGATCAGGTTAAACCCGACCCAGGAGCCAAACGAATCAAGCTTGATCCGCCAAACGTATGCCATCGCCGTCTGCCACCAGCTTGCGTCCGCGGCAACTGTCGGCGACGCTGCCCAGCCCAGCCAGATAAAGAGCAGATTGGTCAACACGAGCGGGGCGACGATGAAAAGCAGGATATTAAATCCCAGAGCGAAAATGATAGAGCCGATCGCGCTTGCTGATTGGCCCATTTTGTTCTCTTTCTTGCTGGTTTCTTCAGGCATCACGACCTTGACGGGGGCTTTGGTAAAGTTCTCTTCATCGGTGCCGTCGGCGTAGGCAAGCTGGGTTTCGGCGGCTTTTGCCTTTTCCGCTTCTTCCTGAGCCTTGATGTCTTCTTCGTAGATGCGTGCCGAGAAATTCAAGGCTTTCACGCCGAGAGCCATCGATTGGATGAGCGTCGCACCGCCGCGAAGAACGGGCGTGTTGAGCCATTTGTGCTTGTCGCTCCACTTCGGCAGCGTCTCGGCCGTCGTGACGATCGAACCGTCCTGACGGCGACACGCGATAGCGTAGGCTGACGGAGTGCGCATCATGACGCCTTCCATCACTGCCTGGCCGCCGACGATCAGGTCGCGTTCCATGGCGAAAACGGTGTGAAGAAACTTAAGTTTACGGCTGCTTTTCATACTGTTAATTGACGCCTGACATCGTGTTTTTGTTGCCCTCATTCGCTTCGTTGTCGAAGCGGATCACGCTAAATTCTCCGTTACTCTCTAGACAGCTCTTCTTGACTTGTTTTACGTCATCGACGCCCTGCAGCCGAAGCTGGGTCATTACTTCGTCCTCGGTCAGCATTTCGGAATCGAGATTCTTCTTTATAAACCGGCCATTCTTGATCAGCACGAGCGGCTCCGGTTCAAGGATCCTTTTCATCATGACCGACTTAAACCCAAGCCAGTCAATCACCCAATCCCAAAAGATGATCGTCCCGATCAGCAGCAACGCTTCGACGACCGATCTCGAATCGCCGGCCATACCGTTCTGAGCGGCGTCAGCGATTACGACGATCACGAGCAGGTCGGCCATCGAGATCTGCCCGGATTGCCTGCGAAAGATCCTCAGCAGCGTGAACATGCCGAGGTACATGATCGTACCGCGAAATATGACCTCGAGTACCGACTCGGTCGGTACGAACATGGATTGCCAATCTATCGAGAAAAGCTTATCCATATCATGTAAAACGATCAACGCCGACCTTTCTTCAGCCTGGCATTCGAAATGTGCGGTTTACGCACAGGACGAGTGTTCGGCCGACAAAGGTCGGCGTCGGATTTTGGTCGCTAATAGTTGTTCTTAGCGTCAGTCATTTATTTCGCTTCGGAAGCGGCGGCACCGCGAGCGTAGCGTTTGTTAAATCGATCGACGCGTCCCGCGGTATCGACGAGTTTCTGCTTACCGGTAAAGAACGGGTGGCAAGCCGAGCAAATTTCTATGTGCAGGTCGTCCTTCATCGTCGAGCGAGTCTTGAACGTGCTGCCGCACGCACAGACGACCGATATTTCGTTGTAGTTTGGATGTATTTCAGGTTTCATAATGGTTTTCACTTCTTCCGCCGTGTATAAGCGGGTGAATTTTTGCGATAAAAACGCAATCTCTAATAATATGCCCGGATAGCGTTTCTGTCAATCAAATCAAGGCAAGGGTAGTGAGTGGAAGTGTCTAATCTCGTGGTGATTCTTCTATCTGGCCTCTACAAAATTTGATCAGTCGGGTCAAAGAAAGGCCGAGACCGTAAAGTACTAGAGCATTCAATATTGCTCCAGTCGCGATCATTAGAAAAAACAAGGTTCCGACGCACTCTCCGCTGAAGTTGCAGATGGCACTCGACAGCCAAAATGTCCACGGAGAGGCCAGCAAAATTAGCGCCGACCCAAACCCAATGGCGTTCGCGTCCTCGCTAACCAGACTTGTCGCGAGTACAGCACACAAAAGCAGATATAGGCTTGCTATCGTTGCCGGTTTCGAAATGGGCACAAGCCTAGAATAACATTTTCGTTGAAACGGCGGGATAGGCCAAAACCACCGGTTTAGGACACTACCATTTAACGGTCGGAACCATCTTTGATCATCGGTTTGGGCTCACTTTTTCATCGTGTTCTCATAAGTCTGTACCCACTCTGCGACGGAAACTTTCGATGCGAGTTCGCCGATCAGTTTGATGGGGATATGCTCCGGCTTTTTGAACCTGATGCAAGATTTGCCCATGTCGAGTTTTCGAGTGGTCGCCTTCGACCAAGCATCCTGAAACCACGCGAGCAGGTCGGGGTTGGCGTAGATCCCCATGTGGTAGAGGGCGATGAAGTTTTTCTGTGAAGCAACGCCGAGGAAGGGCAGCGGATCTTGGGGATTGCAATGGTAACCAGCCGGGTAGATCGAATGTGGAACGACCCAGCCAAAATGGCCATATCCCATCTGCTCCTCGAAACCGGCCGGTATGTTGGCGTTGATCACGTCGCGCAGAGACACAATTGCTGCGGCACGGTCCGCCGGAAGTTCGGCGATGTATTCTTCAACAGATAAAGCGTCTGACGTCATAATCGGATGGCGGCATATTACCGCCATCCTAACTCGCAGTAAAGCGGGAACTTCATTTTGAGGGCCATTACTCTAATCCAACTAGATCTCCTAGAGCTAGATTGCCGTTTACCTGCACCTGCCGCGGCGTGAACCTGAAACGTTTTGACGCGATGGTCACGGTGTAACTTGCTCCGTTCGGCACGTTTGCGAAAGAGAACAGCCCGAAGGAACTCGTCGTTGCCGTTTGTCGGTTGCCTTCTTGCGAGATAAGAGTGACGACTGCATTTCGAAGCGCCTGCCCGGTCGGTGTGAGGACGCGGCCGGAAACCGTAACCGAAATATTGGCCGTCGGCCCGAATCGGAGCCTGTATTCCATGCCGCTAACGAACTGATCAATGAATCCTCTTTGCGGCGATCCAGACTGCAGCTGGCTGACCACGGTGCTAAGACCCGTAAGATCTCCATCGCGTTTCAGATAGCCCGTATGCAGCATCGAAGAAAAAGCCCGGTTTTCCTCTGCCGTGACAAACGGCAAGTTGTTGATCGGATTAGCTTGCGAAGCATTGGCAATATGGTGCATCACCGCGGCTCGCCCTTCCATTAGGTTAGGGGCATTGTCGAAGGCACTTATCAGCAAAGCTCTTTGGGACACAAGTTCGACGCCGATATCGCTCCGTATCGTCGCGAGAACCGCATCAACGAACGCAGGCCCGTTGATCAGGGTCACGGGCGAGTATTTCTCAGTAAACGCTCGTCGCAAAACGAATGAATTGGCCAATTCTACTTGTTTCTGTGCCAGATCCTGTCCGTCCGTCAGTAATGCCAGGTCACGTGAAAAAGCGGAATAACTTATCCACTTTTTGGCCTCGGCCAGATTCGCGGTGTCCGGGATAGGGAACGGTTGTTCATTGCCGAACGCTGCCCGGTAAAGCCGAAATACATATCCCCAAGCCGGCTGTGCCCGCAGAAACAGGGCGTGAGAGAGGTCCACGGACTTTGTCTTTCGACAGGCCGCGTCGGCTCCGCACTGTACGATCGGCCCGGTGCCGTCCGTTATCTCTCCGGGTGTCGGTTCGCGGCCGAGTAGGTCCAGATACTGCTGACGTACGAAGAACTGCGCATCGGAATTGTCGAGCGGGTTCGCTGGCCCATTTACTGTATCGTTATCGAGGATCGAGATCGTAGCGGCACTCGGCAGGTCGATCGCAGCCCCGAGAGCATTTCCGATGATCAATTTGAAGGTCTCGGTCCCTTCGGCATACGCGTCGTCAACGATCGGGATGCGGATCTCCTTGCTCGTCTCGTTCGCCTCAAAGCGAACCGCGCCGAGCGTTGCTGAGAAATCGCACTTCTCACCGCCATTTCCGGAGGTCGAGCCCGGAACGCAGGACGTCACTTCAGAGTTCTGGATCGTCGTGTATTCGAACGAGGCCGCCCGGCTCGTGTCGCCAGTTCGCAGGACCGTGACGGTGGCAACGCCAGCATTTTCGTTAACGGTCACCGTGCTCGATTGAAGCTTTAGCACGCCGGGATTGAGGCCGACCGTGAATGACATATTGCCGACATTGGCCGCGCGCGGCGTGCTGGTATTGTCCAACGTGATCGAGACGGTCACATATGCTTTTCCGGTGACTTCATCGGCTGTATACGTGACTGTCGGCTGGCTTCCGCCGCTGCCTTTGATGACCGTAAATCCGGTGTTTCCTGTTGCCAGATCGGCGGGTGATCGAGGCAGAGCAGGCCTCGTCGGTCCTTGTCCGGTCAAAGCATTACGCCTCATTAGATTTGGGCCGAACAGATCAGGGCGTGTGCTGCCGTCATTGCCGATCAGCGAGCCTCCGTCAAGGCCTATCAGCGTGCTGCCGTCGTTGCCGATCAAGGTACTGCCGTCGTTCCCGATCAGTGTGCTACCATCGTTTCCGATGAGAGTACTGCCGTCCTGACCGATGAGCGTACTTCCGTCCTGTCCGATGAGCGTGCCGCCATCCTGGCCCACGAGTGCGGCGCAATAGCTGCAATCCGTGATCAGCCCGGCGGGCATTCCACCGGTCCCGAGGATCTGCGGCGCAATTCCCGCAGGAGGAGCAATGCCGTACGGGACTTCGATCGTGGTGTTAAACCTGATCGAGCCGAGCGGAGTAGCTCCGGGTCGCGGATTGACCGCCCAGCCTCTGCCGTTCGTCATGCTTTCGGCGCACTGCAGACGCCTGTCGGTGTTGGTTTCGACCCCATCGCAATAGGCAAGGGCGGCAAACCACGTCGGGCTGACGGTGGTTGAGCCGGGGCCGAAGTGAACCATGGTCATGCAAGTTTCGACCTCTGGATCATTGAACAAGGTTGCTCCGCAAATCTCAGCGGTTTCTCCGGGAGCCAGAGTTGCGTTCTTGAGGTCGAGCACTTTTATCTGCGCAGTCTGGCCTGCGACGGCTTGGGCGGTTCCCGTCGGGGCATTTTCCGCGGGTAAGCCGGTGGTGATATCAACGGTAGTTACAACGCCTGCTTTGGCGATCCTCTCGACGAGCAGCGGCGGATTCGGAGGGACTCGAACAAGCAATTCGCTGCTGCTAATGAATGTGGTCTCGCCAACGACCGGAGTGCCGTTAAGGTCGAAACCCTGCGGCGGCCGCCCATCAACGAGCACTTTTGAAGCAGGGATAAAATTCTCGCCCCTGATCGTGAGCAGCAGAAATCCGGTGCCCGGTTCACGCTTATACCCGCAGAAAAGGTCATTTAGATCAGAGACTGACGAACAAGCCGCCGCCGGCGAGAAGCCGGTTATCTTCTGATTTATCGGATCACTCAGGAAAATAAAGGGCGTTACATTGACCTTGAGAGTAATGTCGCCCGATGCACCACCGTAGCCATCGACCGCGATGTAATACGCGGCTCCCGGCGTGTATCTGAACGAAAGCTCACTAGTTACGGCCGATGGAGCGTCATCGTTTGACGCGACTACGGGAAGTGGGGTTCCGTTCAATTCACGCACATCGAGCAGCGTGTCAAACGAACTGCCTGCGGTCGATACTTTCACCGATCCTCGCCGATTCGGTGCCTGCCATAGGTACCATACGGACTTACCTGCAGCCTTTCCGGCGTGCGTTGTCTCGCCTAGGGCATCAATGATGGGATTGGCGCGTTCGATCGTTGCGTTTACATTTGAACCGTTGATATTTACATTCTCACCAGTAATTGGGGTCGCATTTGCCAGATCATCGTTTGAAGGCCTCGGTACATCGGTTACTTGCAGTTGTCTACTGGCCTCTCGATCGGCCGGCGTTGAATCAGGACTCGTCGATCGAGCCTCCGCAAAAAGGGTTATCGGGCCCGGTGCGGTCGGTCGGACGCGAACGTCAAATGACCTTTCGCTGCCGGATGCCATCGAGCCGATTGCACAGTCGTAGTTTCTGCCGTTACCAATGCGGGCGCAGCCGGCGAGAGGTGTGACCAGGAACGTGTTGGAGGGGATCTGAATGCGTAGAAATGTCCCAGACGACGTACTTGGCCCAAGATTCTTGAGCAGGGCTTTATACGACAGTTCGCGATCGACACTTGGGTTCGCGGTGCTTAGATCGGTGAACGAGACGTTGAGGTCCGCTTGAGGGAGCGTGACAGTAGTTTGTGCTGTTGCCCGATTGTTCGATGAGTTCGGGTCGGGCTGGTTCGCCGAGACGACCGCCGCGAAACTTATCGTCCCTGTTGTGCGGGCAATTACAGCAACGTCAACCGGGACGATGCTGCCTGTTCCTGACGCCGGAAGGCTTGAAGGCAGGGCACAACCCACAGCTCTGTCAGCCGAAATATTGCAGAAGGGCGAGCTTTGGGCAGGGGAAAATTCGACCGATGCGGGCAGCGGATCGGTTCCAACCAGGACGTTCGTAGCCACTGCGGGTCCGGCATTATTGACAAAGATCCGGTAAACGACCGTTTCCGAAAGCAGAACCGGATCTGGCGAGTCCTGGATGCTGGAGATGCGCACGTCGGCCTGGTTTGGAGTCGGCGAAGGCGTGGGGGAGCCTGTTGATTGCTGCCAATCGGGAAAATTGCCGAGGCTGCGGGCGGCACCGCTCGCTCCGTCGGCGTTTCGTGTTGTGATATTTGAGAAATCATCGTCATGCACTATCTTCAGGCCGTCCGGGGACCAGGCCGGATTGCTGTTGCTGATAGAAGCATTGTTCGTTATGCGAGTTTGGTTCGTGCCGTCGGGATTCATCGTGAAGATCTCGCCGCGATTGGTGGCACGATTGCTTGAGAAGGCGATCTTCGACGAGGCTGGCGACCAGTCGGGGGCATACGCGTTGACCGGGTCGTCGGTCAATCTGGTGAAGGTTCTCGTGCCGGAGACACTTGTAAGTCCCGGGCCTTCAACGGTCCAAATATCACCGACGGAGGCAAGATTACCATTGACGATCTTTCGGGAAAGAGCTCTGAAAGCAATTTTCCCATTCGATCCCCAGGACGGCTGGCCGTTGCTGAAGGACCCGTTCGGGTTAGTTTCTAACGTAGAATTCGTGAGCTTTATTGCACCTTGGCCATCGGGGACAACCGGGATCACAAATAGGTCTGTGAACCCGGAGCTTTGAGTAAATGCGATAAAATCGCCTTGCGGAGACCACGTCGGGTTATCGCCAGTGACGTTTCTGGACACCTGATTCGTGCAGTCCGCATTCGCTGTCCAGATCGTGCCGTCGCGCACGAATGCGAGTTTTTGCCCGTCATGGGAAAAAGCGGGGCGTCGGCTCTCGCTGGTTCCGCCGCACAAGACGCTGGCCGTCGCACCCGCGGAATCCGATACGCTATAGATCTGAAGGACGCCGGCACTATCTGAGAATCTTTCGAAGGCTATCTTTCCGTTTGAAACGGCGCTGCCATTCGTGATGGTGACGTTGCCGGATTGATAGGTCGTCGTGAGCGGCGTTCCGAGCGCGGTCGTAACGCTCTGTGTTGTTGGGGTGCCCCCAAAGCTTATGGTCGTCGGTCCTGCGGCTGCGTTCGCGGCAACGTTAAAACGAACCGTGAACATCTGTCGATCTCCGGCGCTGAATGGTGCTGCTGAGTCTAAGAGCACACCAACTCTGCCGTTCAACGACTGGCTTAGATTGGTTCCAATGGAAGCACTTGCGGGAGCTCCTGATCCCAGAGTCACAAAAGGGTCCGAAAGCTTTGTTGGGTCGAAATTTACTGTGAAGGAGGCAGCAGCCTCGTCGCCGAGCGAGACCAGTTCGACGGAAACCACGACTTGCTGACCCGCCGTAGCGGACACATCGACCGCGCGAATTGTGCGGGTAGCGGCCGGTTCAGCGGGTGAACCGAGTACCAGGAATGAGCCAAAATGCTCACTTGCGACCAAAAGAGCGACTAATAGCAGGAACAGCACAGCGGGAACGGCTGGCCTCAGGGAAAAAGACTTGAGCGTCATGTATTCGTAAACCTCCGGGTTTGTCTACTCATGCGACAACCAAGGGGAAAACGGCTCAAAAAAATCGTTTATCTGATCATTTATTTTTCTTCAGGAGGGAATAGAGATGCTGGTGTTCGATGCCAAACGAATGCATTACGTCACGGATCTCGTCGTCAAGATCTTTCGATTCCTTGCCCGAGCGACGGCGCGTGCCGACGAGCATGTTGTTTTTTGGCGTGTGTTCGGTTGAGACGAATTCGAACAGTTTTGTTGAATATCCTTCGCGTTCGAGAAGAAGCGACCTCAGGCCGTCGGTGAGCGTTTCGGCGGTGCGTTCCAACATTACTCCGTGTTTCAGGATGTTCGCCAGCATTTTTGGTGGTTGGATCTGCGGTCGGATCTCCTGATGGCAGCACGGTGCAGCCACGATCAGTTCCGCGTTGGCCGAGATCGCTTTGAATATCGCATCGTCGGTTGCCGTGTTGCAAGCGTGGAGTGCGATCAGGATATCGACATCGGTCAAGGCGAAATCGGCGATGGTTCCGAGTTCGAATTTGAGACCGTCAAAGCCGGCCGCGGCGGCGACGCCGTTGCCGAGTTCGACGAGCTCGCGTTTTGTATCGACACCGGTCATCGAGACGTTTATCCCGCGTTTATTGGCGAAATAGTCGTACGCGGCAAACGTGAGATAGCCCTTTCCCGAGCCCATATCGACAATTTTCAGGTCTTTGCGGTCCTTTAGTTCCGATTTATCGACGAGACTAGCGAGGACCTCGACGAACTTGTTTATTTGCCGCCACTTGTCCTGTTCGCGATCCCGGACGCGGCCGTTGTCGTCGGTGATGCCGAGCGACCGCAGGTAGAAGCTGTCCGCATCCACCTGGAGCTTTTTCTCGCGGTCATGGTTTTGTTTCGGCGGGGTTTTGAACGTGGGTTTTGAGATATTAAGCCGCGACTTGCCCTTTTTGCCGAGTTCGAACTGAAGATCGTTTTGGGTCGTGAATAAATGAGCACTGCGAAAACGGTCGGATGCGATCGACTTCGCGATAAGCTCAACTCCCGCCGCATGATCGTAATTCTTTGCGGTATCACGCGTATCGCCGCGATAAAGAAAAAAAAGGCGTTCGCCTTTTTTGGTCGAAACGAGCCGCACGAGCAGTTTTTGCGCACTCTCAGCGGGGCCTCTATAATTGCCTAGGGTCAGCTTGACGAAAGTCTTGCTTTCGAGCGAATTCGCTAGTGCGGCGATAAACTTGTCGAGGTTTTCGGTCATTACGTTCTAGGATTATTTTAGCCACGAATAGCACGAATGACACGAATACCGAACAACTTTTATTCGTGCTATTCGTGGCCAAAAAAAAACACATGAAGAATCTATTTCACCTTGCATTTCCAGTTCATGATCTAGACGCGGCTCGTGAGTTTTACGGCGGGCTGCTTGGCTGTGAAGAAGGGCGGAGTTCTGATCGCTGGATCGATTTTAGCCTCTTCGGCCATCAGATAGTCACGCATCTCAACCCGTCAAAAGCCGGAGTGGCGATGACCAATCCCGTTGATGGCGACGATGTTCCGGTGCCGCATTTCGGCGTTATTCTGCCTATGGACGAGTGGCAGGCATTTTCGGAACGTTTGCGGGCCGCGGACGTGAAATTTGTTATCGAGCCGCATATTCGCTTCAAAGGCGAGGTCGGCGAACAGGCGACGATGTTCTTCCTCGACCCGAGCGGCAACGCCCTGGAATTCAAGGCTTTCGGCGATATGTCGCAGGTTTTTGCGAAATAGCTGGAAGCCGAAAACTCAAAACTGAAAACTGGATGAAATATTTTCTAGCTTCCTTTATTACCGCCGTTTCGGCTATATCCGCCTTCGCCCAACAGAGAACCGTCGCGGTGACGATCGACGATCTGCCGGTCGTTTCGACTCGCTCGACGCTAAAGGACAAGCAGGAGATCACGCGGAATTTACTCGGGCACATCAAAAAAGCAAAGGTTCCGGCGATCGGATTTGTTAACGAGAACAAACTTTACGCTGGTGAAAAGCTCGACGAACGTCAGGTCGATCTTCTACGAATGTGGCTCGACGCCGGATTGGAACTCGGAAATCATACCTTCTCGCATCGTAGCCTCAATCGCATCGACCGGGCTGATTATGAGGCCGATCTGCTAAAGGGCGAGATCGTGACGAAGGGCTTGCTGGCGAAAAAGGGCAAGAAGATCAGGTATTTTCGGCACCCGTTTCTTCAGACCGGACGAAGCCTCGAGATCAAGTCGGAGTTCGATAAATTTCTGGCGAAACACGGTTACACGATCGCTCCCGTAAGTCACGACAACGCCGATTACATATTCGCTCGTGCCTACGATATTGCTTTCGATCGCGGCGACAAAAAGCTGATGCAGCAGGTCGGTGAAGCGTACGTGCCGTACATGGAGGCGAAGCTCGATTACTGGGAACGCCAGTCGGTCAAGATATTCGGCCGCGAGATCGCCCAGACGCTGCTGATCCACGCCAACTCGATAAACGCCGAATATTTTGACGACCTCGCCGCGATGTTCAAAAAACGCGGTTACAAATTCGTCGATCTCGAAACCGCCCTCAAAGACGACGCGTATCGCCAGCCTGACACATTCGTAGGGCCAGCCGGCATCTCATGGCTCCACCGCTGGACGCTCGATAAGGGCAGGGAACACGTGCTTCCAAATGAGCCGATGGTGCCGGATTTCGTCCTGAAACTGTCGGGTTTCGAGTCTGAATAAATTATCGCTCTTTGCAGATCGGTGCGGTCGGGTCCTTCGAGCACAGATAGGCTTTTAACGAGAGCATCTCCCTTTCCTGAGCGTCGATCTTCTTACGCTGCTCATCGATCAACGTTTGCTGCTCTTTTACGACATTGATCAGTACAACGCCAACGCGGTCGTATTTTACGCCTTCGACTTCTCCTTTTTCGTTGTAGGTCGCAAGCAGGGGTTCAACGGCCGCTACTTCTTCGGCGACCAGACCGATATCCGGCATGCCTCCGTCTTTCCAATTAAAAGTAACCGGTCGCAGATCTCGCAGCAGGTTGAAGCCGGATGTAAGGTTAGCGATATTTGATTTATAACGAATCGATGATGAGCACGTCGAGATATCGCTCGATGCGTTTCTGCAAAGCGTCGTGGCCCCGGCAGATCCCAGCGTCACGAGTTGAAGCACCCCGCCGGCCCGAAGTCGCATCTGGGTTGTGCCGTTATTTTCGCGGAAAAGGACTTCGCCACCTGTCGGCCGGTTGATCAAGACATCTGCCCCACTGCCGCGAAGTGTAAAAGTATCACAGCTGCCGAACGGGCCGTTCAGGCCTATCGAGACGGAACCGCTCGGGCATCCGGCACCGCCGAAAAGGATGCTGCCATTGTTATCAGCCACCTCGAGCCGCGTCGCGGGAGAGCTTGTTCCGATACCGACGTTAGTACTCGAGCCTGAGCCGTTCACACCGCTGATGCTGCCAAGGATGAGCGAATTACTCTGCGAGACGAACGACTGGTATCCGATCGCGTTGGCATTTGAGAGATTTCCGGAGGCAACGTTCGCCAGAGACCCGACCAGCGTATTCCTGCCGCCTGTTGTATTCGCCAAACCTACATCCGAACCGACGAAGGTATTGTTGAAGCCGGATGTGTTATCTCGGCCGGCCGCCCTTCCGAGAAATAAGTTACTGATGCCCGTGGTGGTTTCCCTCCCGGCTTCACTACCAAAGAACGAATTAAAAGCGCCATTAGAGTTTTCTCCGGCTGCGAACCCGAAGAAGGAATTGTCAGGGCCGCCGCCATTAAGCAGTCCCGCGAATCGTCCGAAGAATGAGTTCTGAGACCCAGTATTGTTTGCACCTGCCGAGGAGCCGAAGAACGAATTGGAGCCCCCCAAGATATTGTCGGTGCCCGCGTCATAACCGAAAAAGGAATTGCCGGCGCCGGTGGTATTAGCAAGGCCGGCGGCATTACCGAAAAATGAGTTGTTCGAACCGCTCGTGTTGCTCTCGCCCGCGCGTTCCCCGAAGAACGAGTTTGCTCCGCCGCCGACATTTGAGAAACCAGCTCGGCGGCCGAAGAAGGCGTTCTGGACTCCACTCGTATTGGACGCTCCAGCAAGTGCGCCTACAAATGTGTTGTTCCCGGCAACAGCATTAGCTGCCCCCGCGGAACTCCCGATAAAAGTATTATCTGACCCTCCAACAAGAACTGAACCGGCCCCTAATCCCAGAAGGATGGTGTTGTTGCCGACAGAGCCAAGAATACGGTTTCCCAGAAGGTTGTATTGCACCGCGACGTTGAGAGCGTTTGCGGAGCCCGTTCCGCTGATGTTGAAATTGCTGCCCGGCTGCTGAGTCGTCTGGTTAAGAATGGCGGCTGTCCCGATCCGGGCGGGATCTATCGTTCCGGTAGAGAGATTACCCGCATTCAGGTTCGTCAGACCGCTCCCGTTACCGCTTGCGGTGCCGAGAATGAGGAGGTTTCCGGGAATTCGCACAAGATCCGCCGCCCTGCCCAAAACCACGGTGTTGTTCGATCCAACAGACGCACCCGCCCCGACGGCAGTGCCAAAAGTTATACCGTTTAATTGCGTGGTATCAGCGCCGATGAGCGTGTTGTTGCTTCCAGAGGTCACCGTCAGGCCAGCCCTAATTCCAAAGAACGAGTTGTTAATTCCACTTGCGAGGCCGCGTCCGGTCTCGGATCCAAAGAAGCTATTGTTCTGGCCGCCTGAACTCTCTGCGCCAGCAAGCCTTCCGAAGAAGGAGTTTTCGCTGCCTGTGCTGTCCCGGCCGGCCGCCTGCCCGAAATACGAATTACCACTGCCGGTAACATTATCCCTGCCCGCGATCCCTCCGACAAAAGTATTGTTCGTGCCGGTGAAGTTCGAGACGCCTGCGCTGCCGCCTATAAAAGTCAATCCAAACCCACTCGTGTTATTGAGTCCAGTCTCGTGACCAAAGAACGCGTTCCCTCCTCCCGTATTATTAGGGCCGCTGTTGAAACCGACGGCTAGACTTGAGGAACTCGGCGACGTGATCAGTTTCGCTCCATTCAACCGGTACTCGTTCACGGCGTTGAGCGTCCCGGCCCGGCCGGTTCCGCTGATGTTGAAATTTGAAGATGCTTGCTCGGTCGTCGTGTTCTGAATATAGCCAGCCGGGGCAAGCCCGCCTAGTTGAGTTGCGTTTGTGGCGGTAGCGACCGCACCAGTTACCTTCGCACCGCTCACGCCGACGATCTTAGCATCGGTTACGCTGCCATCAGCGAGTTGAGCTGTATTCACGCCGTTGTTAGCGATGCTTAAGGTCACGCTTCCGCTCGTTCCGCCGCCCGTTAGTCCTGTTCCGGCGGTTACTCCGGTGATCGTTCCGCCTCCGCCCGCGGTCGCGGTCTCGTCATTCGCGGGCTCCCAACGATTGTTCGCGGAGCTGAATTTCAATACCTGGCCGTTGCCTGGCAGTGTATTGGCCACATTTCGGCCTTGCAGCCGTGCGACCGTTGTGGAAACCTGTGTTCCGGTGACGTCACCAGCTAGATTTCCGGTGAAAGTCCCAGCGGTCGCGGCCGTGGCGGCGTCGGTGGCCGTGTCGGAAGTCAGGCTCTTGATGGCGTAAGGGGCACTGGCGAAAACCTGTCGCGGCGACAGTATAGTAAAACTTCCACCGCCTGATTGCCGCACGCGTATTTCGAGAAACCTTGGATTTCCCGTAAAAACAGGGCCGAAATCGAGTGTTACGGAGAAGATCCCGTTTGCGACCGGCGTGGACGGTCGGCTGACGGTCGCCCCGATCTGGCTTCCACCGTTGGCCGCGTCGAATAGCGCAAATTCAAAGTCAAATGTTCCACCGCCGGGAGTTCCACCGCTGGCCAGGCTGCCCTGATAAGTAAACTGGGTCGTTTGGCCAGACGCGGATGAGGCTAAACACGCGAGTAAGAGAAATACAAGGGTGGTATGTTTCATAACTATTTGATTCGTTTAACGAAATGGTTGTTAATCAGCGAATCTGTCGCCTTTTTATCGTTGATCGTCGTCGTCGAGTCACTCTCCTCTGGCGGAGCAATGTCAATGTCATGAATGTTGAATGAGGTGCCGCCGAAGCGGGTTAAAATGAGCGTTTCGCGGGTCTCGGTGGTGATGAGAATTTTCTTTGATTTCTTAAATAGATGGGTTACCATTTCGTCTAAATAGGATCAGTTGCTCAGAATTCGATATTGAGTAAGCTCGCATTAAAGTCGGGCCGAAGTCTTGAACTAGTTCTCTATTAATCTTCGTTTAGTTATCCGGAGTCGTATGTCACGCGAATCCAATGAGTTACGGGAGTTTGGCTGCTTTCGGCTAGATGTCTCGAACCGCGTTTTGACGGCCGGAAACGAACCGGTAGACCTACCGTTAAAAGAGATCGAACTGCTCTGCCTGCTGACGGAGCGGCCCGGAGAAACGCTCGAGAAGGATCATCTGATAGCGGGGCTGTGGGGAGATGCGTTCGTAGAGGAAAGCAACCTGTCGCGCTACGTATACCGGCTCCGACGAACCTTTGTCCAGTTTGGTCTTTCCGCCGACCTGATCAAGACCGTACCCCGCCGCGGATACCGTTTTACGGGATCTGTGGCCCGCCGCGATGTTGAGAGATTCGTAGTTGAACGCCATTCGGTATCGCGAACTACGATCGAAGAGGTGGACTCGGTTAATACTGCAGTTAGTTGGTTTCGGAAAAGTTGCTTACGACTTGGATTTGCAGTGGTCATCCCCGTGGCCATCGTGGTCGCGGCTTTCGCGTTTATGTCGGCTTCGACCGGCGGAGCTACGAATAGCGTCAAGTCGATGGCTGTTCTGCCACTCGTCTCGGCGTCTTCCGACCCCGAAGATCAAATACTTGGTTTAGGTGTGGCAGATTCGTTGGCAGCTCAGGTGGGACGCGTTGCCGGGCTTCGGCTCGTTTCGGTTAAGTCGGTCAACAGTGATATCTCGGACGCTGATCCGGCCGAGCTGGGCCGCCGACTTAATGTTGACTGCGTGCTCGTCGGCTTGGTGCAGCGAAGCGGTAACGAGATGCGAATATCACTTCGCCTAGTCCGATCATCCGACGGCACGCAGCTTTGGACGACCAACGTTCGCGAGGATGCCAACCTTATTTTCACTGTCCAGGATGAACTCGCAGCCAGCATTGCAACCGCGATCGCCCGTACGCTAAACCCGCCGGACCGTCCACATGCAACTCAGAACCGCGAGGCATATGAGGCGTATCTGCGCGGGCGCTTCTTTCTCGACAAACGCAGACGGGAAGCGTTTGAAAGTGCAAGAATTGAATTTGAAAAAGCGATTGAGCTTGATCCAGGTTTCTCTCTCGCGTACTCAGGCCTAGCCGACACGCTCGCTTTACAGGCCAATACGGCAAAGGGAGAATCGCGAGCCAAGACGTACGCCCGGGCAAAAGAAATAGCGAACAAAGCCATTGAGGTCGACCCGACCTCGGCCGCGGCGTACACTTCTTTGGGCTGGATACAGCGAACCCACGAGTGGGACTGGAGACAGGCCGAACGTTCGTTCTTGCGAGCGATAGAGCTTGATCCGAACCACGCAGCTGCACGCCAGTGGTACGCGTTGCTTCTGACAAACCTGGCGCGTCACGATGAGGCAGTGCACCAGATGGCAAAGGCCCGGGAACTGGAGCCGCTTTCGCGCAGCATACTTCTAAATACCTTTGCGGTTGAACAATACAGGGGATCATTGGACGGGCTGGCGGACCTTGCACGCGCGGCAAATACCCTTGAACCGCACGAGAGCACTAACAGCCGTCTCGCCTCGATCGGCCACCTGCGTCTCGGCGAGTATCAACAGGTGATCGCGACCGTTGAGCGTGAGATCAGGGCGAACGAGGGCAGATTGGGCGGCAGCTATTCAGCCGCGTGTCTGGCGATCGCCTATCATCGAATGGGTCAGACGGAAGACTACCAGCGCGTGATGAAAATGCTCAAGGACCGTTCGGTCCAGGACTCGGAAGCCTTGTATCGTCTCGCGCTCGTCTACGCCGCGGTTGGAAAGGCGGACGAGGCCATCGCAAACCTCGAAAAATGTCTCGAAGAACGTGACGACCGCATGATCTGGATAAAGGTCGAACCCGAATTTAGAGAGCTAAGAAATGATCCGCGTTTCGTTAGGCTAACCGAACAAATGCGATTTTCTTAGGTGTCGGCCTTAATGAGATGCCCGCTATTTGTCTTTCGCACAGATCTCAGCCTTGGCCATATCTCGGCAAACTAAAGCCTTCAGGGCATCGATCTGTTTTTGTTGAGCCTCGATTGTTCGGATCAGCCCCGTATTAACCGCCTTTTGTTCTTCGATCTGCGTCTGCTGTTCCTTGACCACATTGATCAGCACAACGCCGATGCGGTCGTACTTGACGCCCTCGACCTCGCCTTTTTCGTTGTAGGTGGCTAGCAAAGGCTCGACCGCGGCGACATCTTCGGCGACGAGGCCGAGGTCGATGTTACCGTTGTTCTTCCATGCGAATGAGACTGGGACGAGTTTTCTTATCAGATCGATGCCGGAAGAAAAGTCGGCGATATTGTCCTTGTAACGACGGCTTGAGTTGCAGATCGCTAGCTGCCCGGTGCTGGAGTTGCGACAGATCGACTGGTCACCGCCGGCGGCAAGTACACGAACTCTTAGGGTTCCGTTTACATCAACCCGATCGGTCGGGCTGGCTGTTCCGATGCCAACCAGCGGAGCGTTCGAGCCATCAAGCAACAGCGTGACGCGGTTGGTATTTGCAGTTCGATCGATGAGCGCGAACCGTCCGTCCGTTCCACCCGACTGCAGAGCCCAACGGCGCCCGTTAGCTCCGGTACTCTCGATCATCACCTCTGTATCGCCGCCGGTTTCAATATGCAGCGGACGAAGAGGCGTATCTATTCCTATACCGACATTGTTTCCTGACGGATTGAGCGCCAGCGGGCGATTGTTGAACGACTGTAGTACGTCAGCATTCGTATCACTGCTCAGTGTTACGGCATTCCCGACCGGGCTTGAAATTCTGGGCCCGGTGGCCATGATCGCACCGTTCACGTGAAGCCGGCTTGCGGGTGCCGTCGTGCCGATGCCGACAAATGTGTCGGAGGTAGCACCGTTAGTGCCGCTAATGCTGCCAAGGACGAGGGAATTATTTTGCGAAACCTGAGCGCGAGACCCTATCGCAGTAGCATTCACAAGGCCTCCCGCAGAAACGTTGGCTGAAAATCCAATTGTCGTGTTCACATCGCCGAAGACATTGCCTATTCCGGAGTTAAATCCTATAAAGGTATTTCCGCCGCCACTTGTGTTGGCACCTCCAGATGTTTCACCCAAGAACGTGTTTCTGTTTCCGGTCGAGTTCGCTATTCCCGCATTTGCACCAAAGAATGAGTTTTCATCGCCTGTCGTATTTGCGGTGCCGGCAAAGCCGCCGAAGAAGGCATTGAATGAGGCGGATGAATTGACTGTGCCTGCATCACGGCCGAAGAAGGCGTTCAGCGATCCCGTGTTAACCGACCCTGCCGATCTACCAAAGAAGGAATTCGAACTCCCGCTACTGTTCGAACCTGCGCCGGCTCCAAAGTATGAGTTGAACGTACCGCCGGCGTTAAGCGAGCCGGCGTTAAAGCCGAAGAACGCATTCGAGGCGCCGGTACTGCTTCGTCCTGCGCCGCTCCCGAAGAATGCGTTAAACGAGCTCGAAGTATTCGAGTTACCCGCCTCGAAGCCAAAAAAAGAATTGTTCGCTCCGCTCGTATTCAACAAGCCTGCGGATACCCCGACGAATGCGTTCTGCGATCCTGGGGCCGATATAAATGTGCTGCCTCCTATTCGGTATTCGCGAGCGGTTAGAGCGTCTGCCGTTCCGGACCCGGTTATATTGAAGTTCGCACTAGCTTGAGGTGTCGTTTGATTGAGTATAGCGTTTACCGACGAACCTGAAGACGCGATGGTAAGAGTATTGCCGCTCGGGGTGATCGTGATATTAGATCCGGCGGCGAGCGTTACGTTATCCTGGATGCCGTTAAGGGCTTTTACTACCTGAGCACTTGGGATCTTGGCTGCAGTTATTGCTCCGTCGGCAATGTTTGCGGTCGGGAGTTGACCGAGGCGGGCGTTGGCGAGCGTTCCGGTGGTTATATTTGATGCATTCAGGCCGGTTAAACCGCTTCCCGTGCCGTTGATCGCTCCTGCGACGTTCAGGCTGCCGGGAATCTGGACCGCGTCGGCGGCTCGTCCGAGAACAACTGTGTTATTGGAGCTGACAACGGAGCCGGCGCCGATCGCTGTGGCAAACGAAAGATTCGGCAATGCCATGGTTGTTCCCTCGCCAAGGGAGCTGTTTTTTGTGCCACCAACATTTCCGGACCCAGCGAAGCGGCCAACAAACGAATTGTCGAGACCGGTCGTATTGTCAAATCCCGCGCCCTGTCCGAGGAACGCATTGCCCGCACCGGTCGTGTTGCTGACGCCAGCCGTCCTGCCAAAGAACGCATTGTTGTTGCCGGTAGTGGTCGCCTGGCCGGCTTCCCGCCCAAAATATGAATTATCATTTCCGGACTGACCACTGTTTGGACCGGCAAAAACGCTTGTAGTGCTTCCACTTAGCATCCTGTTCCCACCGATGTTGAACTGGGTTGTAGCGTTGAACGTTGCTGCAGATCCGGTTCCCGAGATATTGAAATTGCTGCTTGTCTGCGGAGCCGCGTTCTGATTTTGGATATAGCTCCCGCTGCCGCCGGGGATCGCAGCAACAGGCAGAGCACCCGTGATCTTTGCGGCAGCGACATCGACGATCTTTGTATCGGTGACACTGGAATTGGCGAGTTTCGCGGTCGTGACCGAACTGTCGGCGAGTTGCGCTGTGTTAACACCGCCATTTGCGATGCTGAGCGTTACGTTGCCGGATGAGCCGCCGCCTGAGAGGCCGGTTCCCGCTGCCACGCCGGTGATGGTTCCGCCTCCGCCGCCGGCTGTAGCGGTTTCATCAGTGCCGGGTTCCCATTGGCTGGTCGTGGAGTTGAACTTCAGCACCTGGCCATTCGAAGGTGCTGTTCCGGCGACATTCCGGCCCTGCAGTTTTGCGACGGTCGTCAAGACCTGAGTGCCTGTTACATCGCCCGCCAGATTCCCGGTGAACGTTCCGGCTGTGGCGGCCGTTCCGGCGGTCGATGCGTTTGCGGCATTGTCGGCAGTCAAGCTTTTTATCGCGTAGGGCGAATTACTCACCGGCTGGCGCGGGGCAAGCGTCGTAAAGGTCCCGCCGCCCGCGGGCCTTACCCTGATCTCAAGAAACCGTTGCGGCCCGGTGAAGACCCCGCCAAAATCTAGCGAGACCGAAAACAATCCGGCCGCGACCGCAACGCCGCTGCGAGTCTGAGAAGGCCCAAGCTGCAAACCACCGTTCGCGGCATCAAAAAGAGCAAACTCGAAATCGAAATTTCCGCTAGCCGCCGAACCACCACTTGTCAAGCTTCCCTGATATGTGAATTCGGTCGATTGAGCGTACGCTAAATTCGCGAGGAAAATGACAAAAAGGAAAACGGCTATAACCGAACGTGAGCTAGAGATCATGGGTACTCCTTTGATACTAAAACGGAAGGAAATTTCAATAATTATCGGCAAAACCGCGGCCAGAAATCCTTTGCAAAGGTGTTAGAAAAGATTACAATTCAAGCAAAATGGCATTCCGGCCCGCGCATTATCTGGAGTTTGGCGAATTTCGTCTAGAGCCCGAAAAATTGAGGCTTTGGCATGGTGACGAGCAAGTTCAGATGCGCCCGAAGGCTATCGAGATCCTGCTTCTGCTCGTTAGCAACCCGGGCCGCACGGTTTTGCGCGACGAAATACTTGAGACGGTTTGGAAAAATACTTTTGTCGAAGAAGGGAATATCAATTTCAACATTTCGTTGATCCGCAAAG
The DNA here is from genome assembly GCA_964410495.1 of uncultured Chloracidobacterium sp. Classification (GTDB taxonomy): domain Bacteria; phylum Acidobacteriota; class Blastocatellia; order Pyrinomonadales; family Pyrinomonadaceae; genus OLB17. The sequence continues at coordinate 414,052 of CAYPGP010000002.1, read as the reverse complement.
CACTTGCTAAGGGCAACTGGAATGACGGCCCGCCGATCGTGACAGTGCCGAAAGCTGGTTACCGATTTGTTGCTAACGTGAGGGAAATCGATGGAGATGAGCCAAAGAATACGGTCGATTCTCCCGTGCGGCCAGTATCTGACGCTAGAAAAGGCGGCGGAATGAGGTGGCATTTTGCCGCTCTCGCGATTGGCGCGGTGTTGTTGCTAACGAGCTTTACGCTATGGACGCGGGTAGACGGAGACTCGTCCGCACGGCCAAGTTCAATAGCGGGACGGCAATTCAAGTCAATAGCGGTGCTACCACTAAAGCAGATCGGCGACGACCCGTCGATAAGGCTCGCCGGAATCGGCTTGGCGGATCAGATGATAAGCAAGCTCGGGAGTTCGGGCGGATTCACGGTGAGGCCATTTTCGTCGGTTGAAAAATTTGATCAGAGTGGCCTGGCCGCCGTCGATTTCGGGAAAAAGCTGCAGGTCGATACCGTAATTGAAGGCACAATTCAGCTCAGCGGTGATAAAGTGCGCGTGAGCGTGAGGTTGTTTGACGTTCGTGATGGTGCGATGTTGTGGAGCGACACTTTTGCGGAGGCGTCCTTGAACCACTTCGCATTGCAGGACAAAATCGCTGAAAATGTGGCCCGAACCTTGGATATCTCGTTGAAGGGAGGGCCGACCGCAAAAAACGCGGTAAATCGTGAAGCTTATGAATGCTATCTTCGAGGGCGATACTTTTTTGACAAACGCGATACCGAAAACTTTAAGAAAGCTCGTGCGGAATTTGAACGTGCGATAGCTATCGATCCGAATTTCGCTATTGCCTACAGCGGACTCGCGGATGTGTATACATTACAGACCGAACACGAATCATCGCGAGAGGAATCATATCGGATAGCCCGTCTCAATGCGCTGAAGGCTCTGGAAATCGACGAGGGACTCGCCGAGGCGCACACGTCGCTGGCCTGGATCTATCGAATGAACGATTGGAACTGGGAGGCTTCGGAGAAACATTTCAAGCGCGCGATCGAGATAAATCCGAACTACGTCAACGCCCGGCAATGGTACGGGCTGCTATTGACGACGCTTGGCCGGCTCGACGAAGCCAAAATTCAAATGGAGAAGGCAAAGGAGATCGATCCGCTTTCGCGCGTTGTTTATTTAAACTACAGCGGCTTAACGTTTTATTCACGTGATCCGCACGCGATCATGGCGCTTGCTCAACACGGAGCCAAGCTTGCCGAGAATGAAAACGAACGTCTCCGTGACCTTATCGTTGCTCTCGAACGCTCCGGCGACCTCGATCGAGCGTTAGAGACCGCCGAACGGCTGCGAGAAATAAACGGCGGGAAAACCGGCAGCAAAGGTATCGACGCTCGATTGGTCGTTCTGTATCAGCGAGTAGGGCGGCTCGAAGAATCGCAAGCGTTGCTGGACAAGCTCCGGGCCAAACTCCCCGAAGATACTTACACCGCCTACCATCTCGCAATGGCCTATACCGACCTCCTCAGATACGATGACGCGATTCGCATGCTAGAGCTTTGTCTTCAGGCTCGTGACGGGCGGCTGCTTTGGATAAAGGTCGAACCGCGATTTGACCCGCTTCGCTCTAACCCGCGTTTTCAGAAGATCCTCGCCCAAATGCGGTTGGGCTGAATTAGTTTTTAGCGTTTGAATTCGCCGTCCGACATCCGCCAAATATTTAACGGGTTAGATTCCTTCAACTCATCCGGCAAAGCTGCGTCGGGGAAATTCTGGAAACAGACCAAGCGGGCAAACCGCGTGATCGCCCTTGTCCCGACGGCGGTTGAGCGGGAATCGGATGTCGCCGGATACGGCCCGCCGTGGACCATTGAAGGGCAAACCTCAACGCCAGTTGAGAAGCCGTTGAAGATCAGGCGGCCGACCTTTGTTTCGAGAATGGCGATCAGGTCGGCGTAATCGACGAGATCTTCCTCGTCGCCATGGACGGAAGCCGTGAGTTGGCCCTCGAGATTCCTCGCTATTTCGAGCAGTTCTTCTTTCGAATCGGCATTTATGAGCAGGGTCGTCGGACCGAAGATCTCGTCATTAAGCTCGGGCTGGCTCAAAAAGTCAGTCGCCGAAGTCTCAAAAACCGACGGCCGGACGTCGAAGCCGTTCAACTCGGTGGTCGCGTTTTCGCCGTAAGTCTCGACTTTAGTTTGTCTTTCTGCGCTTGCCGTCTCGTAGCTTTTTTTGATCCCTTCCGTCAGTAACGGGGCGGCAGCAGTATTTGAAATTTGAGATTTGAAATTTGAGATAAATGCGTCGGATTCCGTTTTTGAAGGAAGGAAAACCAGACCCGGTTTAGTGCAAAACTGGCCCACGCCACCGGTTACTGAGGCGTGAAGTCCGGCTGCGATAGCTTCGCCACGTTTAGCGATCGCTGACGGCAGCAGAAATGTCGGATTGACGGAACTCATCTCGGTATAGACCGGGATCGGTTCTGGGCGGGCCGCTGCGAGGTCCATCAACGCACGGCCTCCGCGGCGTGAGCCGGTAAAGCCTACAGCTTTGATCGCGGTATGTTTTACTAGAGCCTGGCCGAGTTCGTAACCTTTTGAAAATATAAGGCTAAAAGTGCCTTCGGGCATTTCGTGGTCTTTGACCGCTTTAGCGATAGCAGAGCCGACGAGTTCAGCCGTTCCCGGGTGAGCGGTGTGAGCGATGACGATAACCGGGCAACCGGCCGCAAGTGCCGAGGCCGTATCGCCGCCCGCGACCGAATAGGCCAGCGGGAAATTGCTCGCACAAAAAACCGCGACCGGGCCGAGCGGGCGGTACATCGAGCGAACGTCAGGCTTTGGTATCGGTTGCCGATCAGGTATGGCGTGATCTATCCGAGCCTCGACCCACGAGCCTTCGTCGAGCAGGTCGGCAAACATCCTTAGCTGCCCGCAAGTTCTGCCGCGTTCGCCGACAAAGCGAGCATTCGGCAGGGAAGTTTCGAGCGTTGCTCGTTCGATAAGCGTGTCGCCGAGGGCTTCGATATTGTCGGCTATCGAGCGGAGGAATGCTGCTCTCGTTTTTCCTTGCAGGTTTCCGTAGGGAATTCGCGCGGCATCGGCGAGTTTCGCGGCGGTTTCGAGTTCGTCGAGCGTTGCCGAGTGGAACTGAGGATCGATGGCGCAACCCGTTGTCGGATCGAAAGCGGTGAACGTATCACCTGTTTCTAAGCCTCGCGTGAAGCCGATAAATGATGTGCCTTTCATTAAGCGTTGGCATGGGCGACCGTTGGCCTGGTTGCCAGGGCGTGGTCGATCAGTCTAAGTGTGTCGGCTAGTTCGCTGCCGGTCAGTTCCATCCGCGGCGGGCGAACTCTCGCGTTGCCCATTCCGACCTGCTCCTGGACGAGCTTTATTAACTGAACGAACTTTGGAACCGTGTCGAGCCGGAGCAGTGGCAGGAACCATTTGTACAGTTCGTGTGCCTTTTCCTTTTCGCCGTTCAGGGCATGGTTGAAAAGATCGACCGATTCTTTTGGAAACGCGCTGACGAGGCCTGCAATCCAGCCGGTCGCTCCGGCTTCGACGCCTTCGACTATGCAGTCGTCAACGCCGACGAATATCTTTAAACGATCGCCGATCAGAGCCTTAATGGCGGTCACGCGGCGGACATCGGTGCTCGATTCTTTGACAGCGTGAAGGTTCAGCAGTTCGGCGGCTAGTTCGGCGACGTGATCTGGAAGAAAATCGGTACCGTATGCGACGGGATTATTGTAGAGCATGCAGGAAAGACCGGTTGCCTGACAGATGGCGACGATGTGGTGCTTCATCTCACGCCAGTCACCGCGATAGACGTAGGGCGGAAGAACCATTAAGCCCGAGCATCCTGCCGAAGCAGCTTCGACGGCCTGAGCGCAGGCATCGTCTGTCGTCATCGATGCGATCGCCGCGACCACCGGAACGCGTTCGCCGACCGCCGAGACAACCGTTTTCCAAAGCGCGATCTTTTCGTCGATAGAAAGCGTGCCGCCTTCCCCCAGGCTGCCGTTGGTCACAATGCCACTGCAGCCGTTGTCCACCAGCCAAGTGACGTGTTTAGCAGTGAAAGCGTGGTCGATCTGCAGGTTTTCGTCAAAACAGGTCGTGATCGCGGGCATCACGCCGTGCCAATTCATTGTCATAAGTTCTCCAATTTTACAGGAAATATCGGCGGGCGCACAGAGCCGCGATGCCAGCCGAATAAAAATTCGCACGCCGGCCCGCAAACGCGGCCCTGGCACGGCCCCATGCCGCAGCGGGTCTGCAACTTTGCCTCACGCCAGTTTGCGAAATGGCTGAGTTTTTCAAAGCTCACATCTTCGCAGCGGCACACGAGCGTTTCGGCGGTCGCGAGACTTTTCAGTTCATCTCGCAATTCAAATGCTGCATTTAGTACCGTCGCAAAACGATCCGTTCGGTCGCGTTTCGCAAACAGAACTTCGGCTTTTCGCGTTTCGCCTGTCGCGGTAAAACCGGCGATCTTGCCCTCGATCAAAGCGGCCTCGACACCGCCGATGCCGGTCGGTTCGCCGGCGGCGAGGATGTTTGGCACCGATGTTCGCTGATAATTATCGACCGTGACAAAACCCTTGGCGATCGAACACCCAAGGATCGATGGCAGTTCAATATTTGGCACGAGATGAAAACCGCAGGCTATGTATTCGCACTCGAGTTGCTGATCACGCCCGTCTTTGTTTATGGTCGCATTCAGTCCATGGTCATTTCGCTCGACGCGTTTGATCCAGGAACTTTTCGAGTACGGAATACCCGCGAGACGCGATCGAAGCTCAAAGCCTTGTGCGATCTTCGCCGGATATCGCCATAGCCCGAGGGCGAAACGATTTATTTTCGAAGCCGGAGCCTGTTCCAGGATCGCGACGACCCTTGCTCCTTTCGACTTCAGATATTCGGCGACGACGAGCAGCAGCGGGCCGGTTCCCGCGACCAAAATTCGCTTCCCTGCGACATCAAAACCACCCTTTACCAACGCCTGCAACCCGCCCGCACCCAACACTCCCGGCAATGTCCAGCCCGGAAATGGCAAAAATCGCTCTCGTGCTCCGGTCGCTAGAATTAGTTTGTTATAGCTGAGTCTGACCGAACCGCCGTTCGTTTCCGCCAGAAGCGAACTGTCCGCGTCCAGGGCGAAGATTTGAGCGTTATTTATCAGGTTAAACTTTCCTGCCGCAATCGCGGCGAGCAGTCGCTCAGCATCCGGCGATTTATTTTTGCCACGCTCTGCACGCCATATCTGTCCGCCGAGCCGCGGGTTGTCATCAACGATCGTTACCCGCCGCCCGCTTTCTGCTGCCGCAATAGCCGCCGCCAGCCCGGCCGGGCCGCCGCCGATGATCAGTATATCTGTTGTGATAGCAGTGCGAGCCATTAAGTGCAGCGAAAAGTTTATCCACAGATGGACACGGATAAACACAGATAGCGACGGATCATTTTGTCATCTATTCTGTCGGTGTTCATCTGTGTTCATCTGTGGACGAATTGCCTTCTGCGGTTTGGATTTCCATTTCCTGTTCCACTAGTGTTGTACAACTTCGCTGGCCCGCCACGCCGTTGATCGTTACGCGGCATTCGAAGCAGATGCCCATTCCGCAAAGTGGGCCGCGATCTTCGCCAGCGACGGACTCGCGAAAACGAATGAAGCCCGCGTTCATCAAAGCGGCCGCTACTGACGTGCCAAGCTGGCAACTCACCGTCTTTCCATTGACGCTGATCTCGATCATTCTAAGGAGCGACGACCTCGCGATTTGGTGAGTAGGGCATTCGGTTGATAAGCGAATCGCGGCCAAGGATCTCATCAGCGATCAATTCGGCCGTGCCGAGCGACGTCGTGATACCGAGCCCTTCGTGGCCAGCGGCGGCGAAAATATTCGTGTCGCCGATGCGGCCGATGTAGGGCAGATTGTCTGGCGTCGCCGGACGGAAGCCGGTCCAGGTTCGCACCGCCGAAAGGTCGCGAAGTCTGGGCATGTATTCGAATGCTCTCACGGTCATTCTTCGCACCAGGTCGTGGTCGATGTCGGTGTGCTCGACGCCGAATTGTCGTGACGAGCCAAGCAGAATTTGGCCAGTCTTTCGCGGCTGGACGTTGAACGCGACCGAATCGGCGTCTTTGCCATGGGCCGATCTCAGGTAGCCGAGCTCGATCAATTGATGCGATACGAAGCCGGGATATCGGTCGGTGATCACCAGATGGCCTTTGCGTTTAATAACCTTCAGCTCGGGTGAGAGCAGCGGTGCGGCGCCTCCGGCGGCGTTAATTATGTATTTGCAGCCGATGGTTTCGGCATTGCTCGCTTTTACGCCATTTTCGTTTAGTTCGATGGCCCTGGCGTTGATCATTTGGGTTCCATTCTGTACGGCGGTTTCCACCAGATATTTTGTCGCACACAACTGGTATACGACACTGTCGTTTCGCACCAAAAGCCCGCCAGTAAGGCCTTCGCAAAGATTCGGCTCAGCTTCTCTTAGAGCTCTTTCGTCTAGAGTTTCGGAAGGAATACCGCGATCCGCATAGAACTTTTGCCTTCGGCGAACCTCATCCATTTCTTCTTTGTCAGCGGCGACCCAAATAGTTCCGCAGTGCTCGTATTCTGCGGCTTCCGGCAGCTCTTTCGCGAGTTCATTCCAAAGCCGTTGCGAATGATCGGTCAGTGCAAATTGAGCGTCGCTATCGTCCATCACGACGATATGGCCCATTCCCGCGGCGGTAGTACCGGTTGCAACGCCGCTTTCATCGATCAGCGCGACGCTTAGCCCCTCAAGCGAAAGACTTGCCGCACAGGCTGCACCGACGATCCCGGCACCGATTATTGCTGCGTCGAAGGTCATAATGTTAGAGGGAAGGTTCGTCGGAGTAAGTAAAAAGTTAAAAGTGAAATGTGAAAAGTACTTATTTCAAACCTTTCACTTCTGACTTATTCCGAATCGAAACGGATCATCAACATCGAATATCAGATCGATCTCAGACGTGACATATGCGGTTCCCGTGATCGAAGGTATTATCTTGCCATCAACGACCGAGACGCATCCCTCAAAAACGCTGCCGATCAGGCTTTCCTGCCGCCATTTTTCGCCCGGTTTCAGTTTGCCGTCGGCGTAGAGACAAGCGAGTTTTGCGCTCGTCCCGGTGCCGCAGGGCGAGCGGTCGTATTCGATGCCGGGGCAGAGGACGAAATTGCGGCTGTCGGCATTCGGTGTAGGCGAGAAAAGCTCGATGTGATCGATCTCGGCACTGTTGTCGCCGGTTATATTGTTTGCTTTCAATGCGTTACGGATCGCGGCGGAAAACGCGGTCAGTTCCTGCAGATTCTTTAGGTCGATCTCCATACCGTGATCGCTGACGAGGAAAAACCAGTTGCCCCCGTAAGCAATATCGCCGGTTACGGGGCCGTAATTTTCGACTTCGACGGTGACGGCTTTTTGTGTCCGATAGCTCGGAACATTGGTTATCGTGACCGCGCCATCGGTGTTTAGCCTTGCTTCAACCTTGCCGACCGGGGTTTCGATCGTATGAGTTCCGGTCGAGATACGGCCCATGTATTCGAGCGTTTTTACCATACCGATAGTTCCGTGGCCGCACATGCCGAGATAGCCGACATTATTGAAAAAGATCACGCCCGCAGCGGAATCTTTATCGACCGGCTCGCATAGCAAAGCCCCGACGATGGCATCATGCCCGCGCGGTTCGCGAACCATCGCGGAACGCAAGCGGTCATGATCTCGACGGAAAATTTCTAATCTCTCCGCCATCGATCCGTGGCCAAGATCGGGAAAACCGTCGACAACGACCCGAGTCGGCTCGCCACCTGTGTGCGAATCTATCGCCTTTATCTTCATGTTCACCAATAAGTTACAACGAAACTCGACAACTATCCACTTTCCACTAAAGACTATCCACTGAATGACGGGTAAGCCCGCTTCAGTGACAAGTGTGTAGTTAATAGTGGATAGTTATAGGAATGACAACCGCGATTGTTCACCACCCGATATACGAGAAACACGATACTGGCTTCGGCCATCCGGAAACTCCTTTGCGGTATACGGCAGTGATGGATGCTCTGCGTGAGGACGAATCGTTTTGGTCGAGCCTGGATGAGATCACGCCGGAGAAGGCTGGCAGAGGTTTGATCCAGGCGGCACATACGCCGCAACACTTTAAGCGGGTCGAAGGAGCGATCGAACATGGATTAGATCGGCTCGATGCGGATACGACCATATCGTTTCAATCGTTCGATGCGGCCTTGACCGCGGCTGGTGGAGCGGTTGCGGCGGTCGATGCGGTGATGAGCGGGCGCGTGAAAAATGCCTTTGTCGCCGCCAGGCCGCCGGGACATCATGCGACCGGAGAACATGCGATGGGTTTTTGTCTTTTCAATAATGTCGCGGTCGCGGCTCGCCACGCGCAGAATCAGTACAAAGAGATCGAACGCGTCGCGATCATCGACTGGGATGTCCACCACGGCAACGGCACGCAGGGGATCTTTTACTCAGACCCAAGCGTCCATTTTTTCTCGATGCACCAGTATCCGTGGTATCCCGGAACCGGCAGCCGCGGCGAAACCGGGCACGGACGGGGCCTCGGTTCCACGATGAATGTGCCCGTTAAGGCGAATACTTCGTCGAGCGAGCAATTGCGGATGTTCGAAGCGGCGATCCAGGATATCTCGAACAACTTCAAGCCAGACTTTATTTTTATTTCCGCCGGTTTTGATGGGCATCTCACCGATCCGCTCGGGCAATTGCGGCTGGAAAACGAAGACTACGTTTCAATGACCAGAACGCTGATGGATTGGGCAGATGAGGTCTGCGGCGGGCGGATCGTTTCGGTTCTCGAGGGCGGCTATAACCTTGATACGCTTGGTGCAACAGTACGTACTCACGTAGCATCTCTTGCTGTAGCAACATGACGTTTATCGCCTCGGTCATATTAGCGATTTTTCTGTCGACCACCTTGTTGGCAGCAACATTGTCCGATGTCGCGTCGTGCGTAAAGAATCGGAAGAAGATGATCGGCTGGCGCCTCAAGATCGAGATTCCAAAATGGGCGTCGTTGAAGGAGTCCAGTGACATTGACTATACAGCCTACAGCATTAAGTTTCGTGAAAAGAAGATCGATTACTTTTTGGAGGGAATCCACGGCCCGTTAGCTTCGGCGGGGAAGGTGCCGGCCCAATGGATCCAGGACTCAGATCGATCAGAAAAGGTCAGTTGGCAAGTTGGCAAGGTCGAAGGCGTTGATGCACGGGGAACGCTTGCAAACGGAAACTCCTGGCGGATCGTAGCAATGTACGGAAATGCGATCTCATATTATGACGTTCCTGCGGCTGCGGCCAACTATTTTGATCGGATATTAGATACCGCCTGCGTCGAGTGAATTGCCTAGAACAGCGACTTTGTCCAACCACCATCTACCGCGATCGAACTTCCTGTGATGTAACTCGCACGTTCTGAGACGAGAAACGCGGCGAGGGCGGCGAATTCTTTGGGTTCGCCTAGGCGGCGCATGGGAATTTCGGATTCCCAGCGGGCGATGACCTCGTCGGTCGAGATGCCTTCTTTTTCCGCAATAAAATCGAACAATTCGGTCAGGCGTTCGGTTCGGGTATAGCCTGGGAGAATGTTGTTGACTGTCACGCCGTCGGCGGCGACTTCGTTTGCGAGGGTTTTTGCGAAACCGGTCAAGCCCGCACGGATCGAATTTGAGAGCATCAGGTTATCGACCGGCTGTTTTGAGGCGATCGAGGTGATGTTGAGGATGCGGCCCCATTTTTGGGCTTTCATTCCGGGAAGTACGAGCCGTGTCAGATCGACAACGCTGTGAAGGAGAAGTCCGGCTGCGTTTTCCCATGCGTTTCGATCTAGAGCATCGAACTGCCCGGCCGGTGGGCCTCCGCTGTTTGTTACCAGAATGTCGATGCTGCCGAAGTGATCCAACGCAATCTCGGTCAATCGTTTCAAATCGTTCGGATTCGCGACGTCGGTGGCGAGGCCGATAACTTCCGTTCCATGTTTTCGGATCGATTCCGCCGCCGCTTCGATGGCTTCCGGCCGTCGTGAACAGATGACCAAATTCGCACCTTCAGCCGCCAATTCATCGGCAACGGCAAACCCCAATCCTTGGCTGGCGGCAGAGACAATTGCGGTCTTGTTTTTCAGTCCTAGGTCCATGATATCGGTTGTCGGTTTTCGGTCTTGAGTCTTCGGTCTTTGGCCTTGGGTCTTCGGTCTTTGTCGAAAGCTGAGACCAGCCGAAGACAAAAACCAAAAACCAAAGTCCGAAGACCAAAGCCCTACTTCTGCCTCAAATAATCATCCGTCTTATCGATCCAGTCCTGCCGCGGCGGGCTGAAAATGTCGACGTCTAGGGTGTCTTCCAGTGCTTCGGCTTTGTGCAGCACTCCGCCGGGGATGACGAGAACCTCGCCGGCACTGACGATCTGTTCTCTCATTTCTTCGCCGATCCAGAATTTCAGCGAGCCTTCAAGAATGTACGTCAGCTGTTCGTTTTCGTGCGAATGCTGCGGCACTATGCAGCCTTTTTTGAGATAAACATGGGCTAGCATCATCTTGTCGGCCGTGATCAGACGGCGGTCGAGCATATCGGTCACCTGCTCCTTGGGCATATCTTCCCAGCGAAAAAATGACGTGGTTTTTTGTTCCATAGTGCATCAAATATAAGTCGATAACGTTTAATAGGCAAAACCCGGGGCAGCCTTGCCGCCGCCGATGAGTGTGTTATTATCAATGCCATAAACCGACAAATTTTGCCCTTTGGAGGTGTGCGATGCCGGACGTCGAAATTCCATGTGTTCAATGCAAAGAGACCTTTCTTTTTACCGAGAAAGAGCAGGAAATGTTCTATCAACGGAACATGATGCAGCCGCAGCGGTGCCCGAAATGCCGCTCGAAAAAGGCCGCGATGCGAGCCGACGCTCCGTCCCGGTATGAGATAGTCTGCGATAACTGCGGCAAGCACGATACTGTACCGTTCCAGCCAAAGGTTGGACGCTCGGTCTTGTGCAAGGAATGTCACGAGGCGAGCCGCTCGCGGGCGAGATACGCTTAAGGATTCAAAATTCAAAATTAACAGTTAAAAAACGAGAAGCATGGAACTGCAGACAGTAAAGTACGAGCTTAAGGATCACGTTGCCACCATCACCATGAACCGCCCCGATGCGCTGAACGCTTTGTCAGCGCAGTTGACGGCGGATCTCGACGCGGCGTTTCGTCAGACTATCCTTGACGGAGCGCGGGCGGCGATCCTGACCGGCAGCGGCCGGGCGTTCTGCTCGGGCGGCGACTTGCGTGAGATGCAGTCGATGTGGGAAAAAGAAGGCCGCATCGAGGCTTTTCTTGAGGAACCACTTGGAATTTTGCATGGAGTGATCCGGCTCATCCGCGAGCTGCCTCTGCCCGTCGTCGCGGCAGTTAATGGCGTTTGCGCTGGTGCCGGAGTCAATTTTGCGTTGGCATGCGACATTGTTATTGCTGCCGAAGACGCTTCGTTTCGCGAAGCTTTTGTACGCATCGGCCTTTCGCCGGATTGCGGAGGCACGTTCTTCCTGCCCCGTGCGATCGGCGAAAAACTAGCCGCGGAACTTCTTATGACCGGTGACGCCGTCTCAGCGGAGCGAGCATTGAGAATCGGCATGGTCAATCACGTCGTCCAGCCGCAGCTGCTTGAGATCGAAGCCTTTAAAATGGCCGCGAAACTCGCCGCCGGACCGACCGGGGCTATCGCGAGAGTCAAGCAGATGATGAACGCGAGCTTCTCAAACGACCTCGCCGCCCAGCTTGCTCTTGAACACGAGTGTCAGATCGAATCGGGCAAATCCGCCGATTTCAAAGAGGGCGTCGCAGCTTTCTTCGAAAAACGTCCACCGAACTTTAGCGGAAGCTAGCATCTTTTCATATTGCAAAAGCCCGCGCGTAAGCGAGGGCGATACTCAATTGTGTTGGATGTATCGCCCTTGCTAACGCGCGGGCTTTTGCAATAGCTACGCGAACGTCAACACGCCTCCCACGACGCCATAGAAATTAGCTAACTCCGGTTGACAGCCTTTAACGCTTCCGCTAGCCTGATTATGATAATGAAAATCATTATCAATAAGTAATGGATCAAATTTATTCAAATAATGTCCCGCAACAGTCGAAGTTCGCCGTTCTTTTCTTTCAACTTCTTGTCATCGCGGCGGGTTTCGCCGCGGCCCAAACGCAAAGTGCGACACTCAAGGGCATTGTCACGGACGAGGCCGGTGCGATAATTCCGGGTGCTCGGCTGGTCCTGCGAAACGATACCGCGAAAATTCGCGAAACGATTTCTACCGACAGCGGGGAATTCAATTTTGGCGAGCTTCCTTTCGGAAAGTATCAGTTGACGGTCGTCAAAGCCGGATTCGCCGATACGGAGCGTTCGATAATCCTCGACGGCAGTTCGAGCGATGCCGCGATGACCATGGCCGCCGGAGCTGTCGCAGAAACGGTGACGGTCGTGATGGACAGCGCTGAAGCCGCGGTGAATTCCACGCTGAAATCGGGCGAAACGATCCACGAAACCCCTCGAAGCATATCCACGATCGGCGAACAACGGATCCGCGAACAGAACTTCCGCCAGGTGTCGGACGTCCTCAATTACGTGCCCGGCACGACGCAGAACAGTTATCGAAACGGCAGCTACCATTTCTATTCCCGCGGGTATCGAATGGGCCCGGATGATACGCGGCTCGACGGGTTCGCGGGAGTCAATGTCGGCAGCGGCGGCTTTGGCGGCACGATGTTTGGCGTCGAGGAAGCCGTTGTGCTTCGCGGGCCCGCGAGCATTCTTTACGGCCAGACGGGAAGTCCCGGCGGGCTGATCAATCTCGTGTCGAAGCGGCCGCAGCCCGATCGTTTTGCCCGAGTCGATTTGCGGACGGGCGGTTATAGCGGCAACGGCGTATCGCTCGGCAAGCGGCCGATGGTTGGAGTTGATTTTGACGCCACGGGGGCGATCGATAAACATGGGCGAATCCTCTATCGCGGCCTCGCGACTTGGGAAAATATGAACTATTTCACGGCGAACACCCGTGATAAAAATCGCTATGTAAATAGCTCTTTCCTTTTCAAGCTCGACCGCGATGGCCGCTTTGTTTTGACGCCGAATGCTCAATATACGCAGTACTTTAGGCCGTACGGCGGAGGCATCATAGCCTCGCCTTCGTCTTCGCTTTCGGCTAGCCTGACACCCGCGACCGATCCGGTTGGTGCTCCGATCAATACCGGCGACCTCTCGCCGCTCGACGTCAATCTTTTCGGAGGCCGGCGGATCGAGAAAACAGGCTGGTACGGAATCGATTTTCGCGGCGTCCCAGCGGAGAAGATCCGTGTAAACGCCGCCTATCGCAATATTTCGTTCGATACGGATATCAACTCCTTCACCCCGCAGGTTTCGACTGCGGCCCAGATAAATCAGCTGCGGACCGCCTTCACCGTTTCGCGTATCCAGGCTAAGAGCGAGACCGAGCGGCGGTACGATAACTTCAACGCCGATGCGAGTTACGAGTGGCTGTCGAATCCCTCGATCCGTAACACGACGCAGATCGGCTTCTATTCCCGCATCCTCGATTCGCGAACGACCACGCCGCTCGGGACTATTCCCGGGGCTCAGTCGCCAATAAATATCTACACCGGCATCGCCGCTTCGCCGCTTATTGATAATTACCCTTCGATCGCATTCGGTGCGTTTGCGCGCGACACGATCGTCAACGGATTCGTCCAGAACCGCACTTCGCTTGCGGGCGGTAAAGTGAATGTTGCCCTCGGCTTCAACATGGGCCAGCAAAAACCGGCGGTCGGTGCCACGCGGAAGAGTGGTTTTGTTCCGAACGCAGCAGTCGTCTTCAACGCTTTTCCGGAACTTGCGATCTACGCTTCGTACTCGACCAGCTACAATCCGGTCGATCCCAATCTCGAGAATGCTAGCGGCCGGATCGGAACTTTCGAGCCGACGATCGGCAAGAACTACGAGATCGGAGCCAAGTACGACCTGCTAAACCGGCGGCTCGGCGTTACGTTCGCACTTTTTCAAAATCAAGTCGATAACGCATTGGTTCAATCAGACATCGGCGTTCTGAACCCCAACAACAACCGTTTCTACATTCCGTCCGGCACGCGTCGGGTACGCGGGGCTGAATTCACCGGACAATTTCAGGTTCGGCATGACCTCAGTGTTTCCGCCGGTGTTTCGTACACGTCGGCTCTTTACCTCGGGCTCCCCTCGGGCGTTGCGGTCTCGTCTTCGCCGATCCCAAATTCATGGGCCGAAAAAACTCCTCGATTTGCCTACAACGTTTACACGCGATATGACCGCCGCGAAGGATTCTTTAAAGGCTTCGGTGCGGGACTCGGCCTAATTTGGCAGGGAAAACGCCTCGGTTCGAACGGTGCAAGGACATTCGCATCGCCCGATCCGCTCGTTTTGCCTTCGTTCACGCGAGTCGATTCGGCCCTGTTTTATCGCGTCAATCGATTCCTCAATTTCGGGCTCAATGTCGAAAACGTGTTTGACGAACTGATATTCGTGAACGCCTCGGCCGGGTCTGCAATTGAGATCGCGGCCCCGCGGACGGCGACGTTTAGGACCACATTTACATTCTGACTTGGCGTTTTGTTTGCGGCCTCGGCGTCTTTGTGTGAAATGGAGTATTTTTCACGCGAAGACGCAAAGACCGCAGAGAAGACCGCAAAGGAAAATTTCGATGAAAGTATTTCGGAAAATCGTATTTTGGCTTCATCTCGTCCTCGGAGTATTGGGCGGCGTCGTGATCTTTATCATGTGCGTGACCGGTGCCGCGTTGTCGTTTGAGAAGAATATTCTCGCAATGGTCGAAAACGATCAGCGGCGCGTCCCAGTTCGCGAAACTCAGCTTCCGCCGAGCGTTTTGCTGACGAAAGTGTTGGAAGCGAAGCCAAATGCGCGTCCCGCGAGCATTGCGTCCCAGAACGATCCGGCCGCGGCGATTACCGTCTCTCTCGGCCGAGAAGGCAGCGTTTTTGTCGATCCGTACACGGGTGCGATCACCGGCGAGGGAAGTAAATCGACGCGCGCTTTTTTCGGCTTTATGACCGATCTGCATCGCTGGCTTGTGATGTCCGGCGACGACCGGTGGATCGGAAAGGCGATAACGGGCGCCTGCAACCTGATGTTCCTGGGCCTGGCGATCACGGGCGTTTATATCTGGTTCCCGCGAAACGTGAGTTGGAAAACTTTGCGTCCCAGAACCTGGTTTCGTTCAAATTCTACCGCTAAAGCCCGCGAACTAAACTGGCACACGACGATCGGATTTTGGTCGTCCTTGGTGTTGATCATCCTGACCGTGACCGCCGCGGTGATCTCGTACCAATGGGCCGGGAATCTGGTTTACACGTTGACGGGCAACGAAGTTCCAAAGCCGTCGCAGCCCGCGCAAAATGCGTCCCAGAATCCGCCTCCGCCGTTTACGGTGCCCGAAAACCTCGATTCGCTCTGGTCCGCGGCTGCGTCCCAAAGTCCGACCTGGAAATCGATCAGCCTTCGGTTGCCTCTGACAAAAGAAGCCAGCTTCACCATCGATGAGGGCAAAGACTGGAACATCTTCGGCCGTGCGTCCCTGACCCTCGACGCCGCCAACGCGTCGGTGATCAAATGGGAACCGTACGCCGAGAAAAATAGCGCGTCCCAGATCCGCACCTGGATGCGATTCACGCACACCGGAGAATCGTTCGGGATCATCGGCCAGATCGTCGGTTTCATCGCGTGCATCGGTGGAGCGTTTCTCGTTTATACCGGATTCGCACTCGCCTTTCGCCGACTTGGTGCCTACATTCGCCGCCGTTCGAATGCTGATCAAGCCGCAACAGGCGATGCGAACGGAAGTTTGCCGATACTAAACTCATAAGACTAGTTTCGCCTTTTCGTGAGGTCTCCCAACTCACGTTTTCAACGAAACCAGAAACAGTTCATCCCAATCCCGCCCGATCGAGAAAACCGTAAAACAAATGATCTGAAACAGGCATCGCCCGCACAGCGATGCCTCCCGCCATTTCTCCACGAAAAATTGTCAAAGATCCTAGCCTCGTAATATAGTTTCATAAATAAAACAAAATGTCAAGTCCGGAAATGCGATTTTTTTCGAAACCATTGTTTCGCCCTCGTTGGCGACCGTTTTTCTCAATCCTTATAATGATCTTCATGTCGCAATATCGCGTTTATTATTCGCCGAACTACTACGCCGACATTGGCGAGGGGCACGTTTTTCCGATCCGTAAGTTTGAGATAGCAAAGGACATACTGCTCGCCGAAGGGACTCTTAGGCCGGAGGAGATAGTCGCGCCGGAACTGGTTGACCGCGAAGACCTTTTACTGGTGCATGCCGCCGATTACATCGACCGGCTTGCGGCGGGCGAGTTGACGGCGAAAGAGATCAGAAAACTTGGATTGCCGTGGTCGGAAGCCCTTGTGCGGCGATCGTTCACGGCTATTTCGGGGACGATAAACGCATCGCGATCGGCGCTCGAATTTGGCGTTGCTTCAAACCTCGCGGGCGGTACGCATCACGCATATCCCGATCGCGGCGAAGGTTTTTGTGTGCTCAACGACGTTGCGGTCTCGATCCGCGTCCTGCAAAGGGAAAAGCTGGCGTCGCGTTTTCTGATCATCGACCTGGACGTTCATCAGGGCAACGGAACTGCGTACATCTTTCAGCATTCGCCCGAGGTTTTTACGTTTTCGATGCACGGGGCGAAGAATTTTCCGCTGTTCAAGGAAGCTTCCCAGCTGGATATAGAACTAGCCGACGGCACCGGCGACGAAGAATATCTCGAAACGCTCGAACACGCGCTCTCACGTGTTCGGCTCCATAACGCCGACATCATCTTCTACCTCGCCGGAGCCGACCCGTTCCTCGGTGACCGTTTGGGTAGGCTGGCGTTAACTAAAGATGGGCTGAAGCGTCGGGATGAAACGGTATTGAAATTTGCACGCGAGGAAGGAATTCCGATCGTCACGACACTATCGGGCGGATATGCCGAGCGGATCGAGGATACAGTTGATATTCATTGCAATACCATACGGGCGGTCAAGAATGTTTTTCAACCGATCAGTTCTACTTAAAGTAGGTTATGTCGCGAGTAGTTACGCGCGTCGACCGTGTTCGTTCAAGAAATTCCTTTTTCTCCCCCGGTGTAACCGCTTTCCCCGAAGGATCTTTGAAGAGGTCGAAAATTGAGCTGTCAGCCTCGGAAACGGAGGTGCTCCTGATCCAATTGCCTTGAGAATCATACTCGTACGTATATTCGATCTTGGTTACAATCGACCCTGATTTAACTTCGTAAGAACGGTAGTTTCCGCGCTCATCGTAACCAAAAGTCCAACGTTTCTTCTCGCGTCCACCTGCTTCAAAGACCGCTTTTGTTATCGGTCGCTTTTGAGAATCATATGTAAAGGTCACTTTGTGTCCTCCTAGACATGGCCCAACCGGAGCGATCGCCTTCGTTCCGTCGATCATGAAGAAAGCCATTTCTGTTGCGCTCCCCGAGGCGTCATAAGTGAAGACGGTTTTTGCGACAGCTTTTTGAGGATCGTGGTATATTTCCTCCGTAATGCTGCCGTTTCCGTTGTAAATTTTGGTAGTCTTCTCCCGAATTACGTTAAGACCGTCGTACGCTAGAATTTCACTGAGCCTTCCATCCTTGTAAACAAAGGTGCGTTTCTCCCGGACTCTTCCTTTTGTGTCCATCCATGTCGATTCAACCAGATTTCCAGCTTTATCAAACGTCTGGGTTTGTTTTCCCATCGCTTCGCCAAAGTCACTGACCATAATGCGTTCGAGCTCGTTTCCGGCCTTATCGAAAGTGACCGTGTCACCAGAATCGGGCTTTCGGCCGCTTTCAGGCCCGCCATAATTCCAAATGCTCGTGCGAACATTTTGAACCGCACCGGCGAGATTCGCCCGTTCCCGATCGGTTTTGATCTGACCATTGGTCGAAGATGTAAGGACCAAAACTATTAGGACAAATACGAAAGGTTTGAGCATAAGCTTATCTTAGCCGTATTTTTTGGGCGGAACAATACCAAAAAGATCGAGCATATTCCGCCTGTTTCGACGCTAAGTGATAAACCGTCTATCCTATCTAAATGCATTCGCTGACCTACGGTGAGCTGATTCGCGGGAATCGGAATTTTCGCAATCTGCTGGCCGGGCAATTTATTTCGGAGCTTGGGAACTGGTTCAATTTTATTGCCGGGCTGGGTTTGGTGCGCCTTGTTTCCGATGCTTCGCCGACAGCTGCGGGGTTGTTTTTTGTGGCGCGGTTGATCCCGTTCGCGATCACGTCGCCTTTTGCTGGCACGTTTGTCGACCGGTTTTCTCGGCGGCAGGTGATGATCTGGACGGATATTTTTCGGGTCCTCATCGCGTTGTCGTTTTTACTGGTAAACGATCCGGGTGACCTGTGGATCGCTTATCTGGCGACGGTTTTACTGCATTTCTTCGGAGCGTTCTTTGATGGAGCGAAGAACGCGGCGGCACCGAACCTTGCCGGAAAGGACGGATTGCTTGCCGCGACGGCGTTGCTGTTTTCGACCCGGTTTTTGCTGATGGCGATCGGTTCGGCACTGGGCGGTTGGGCGGCGTATGCGTTTGGATACAAGGCGGCGTTTATTATTAACGCGATTTCATTTGCCGTCTCAGCCTATACAGTTTGGTTGATCCCGGAAGAGGCGACGCGGGATGAGGAAACGGGTGCGCGGATGAAGTCGCTCTTTCGTCGGGCCGTCTCGACGGATAAAGCGGGCGTGGGCTCGCAAGTAGAGAACCACCCCGTCGCCGAAGCGGCGACACCCCTCCTTCGTAAGGAGGGGAGCGAGGAAGTTGTCGCTGATGCGACTTCTTCACCCGATCCGCGTCCTTCGTTTATGACGGAGCTACGTGAGGGGCTGGTTTATACGGTGAAGAACCGTTTCGCCTTCACGATCCTGATCATGAATGTGATCTGGGCGACGGGTGGCGGGTCGATCAATGTTATTTTTGAGCGGCTCGGCGGTGTTTATTTTGCCGAAACCGAGAAGTGGAACCCGGATGTCGCGGTGGCGATGATGTGGACGGCGACCGGCTTCGGCCTGGCGTTCGGGATGCTTATTGCCCGACGGACGTCGATATATCTTGACCGAAAGAACCGCAATTACGGTTTCATCGGGTGGGCACTGATAATTCACGGGGTTATGTTCGCTTTTGGCGGCTTCGCGAACACTTTATGGCTTTTCGCGTTGATCGCGTTCGTGTCGCGGGCGATCGTCGGTGTCGAATATGCGGTTCAGGAGACGATGTTCCAGCGAAGCCTGCCCGATTATATCCGCGGCCGTATATCGACGCTCGACCGCGGTGCTGAACTGACGATGTTCGGACTTTCGAGCTATGTCTCGAGCGAGCTCATGTATTTAATCACGCCGCAGACTCTGACCATCGGCTCAGGTCTTTTGTCCGCATTGGCTGGCGTTGTCTGGTTTCTGCGCGAACGACGGGAGTCGCACGTTAGTGCTTAAGTTTTACGGCGGTGCCGTAGGCGAGAATTTCCGAAGCACTGCTCATGATCGCGCTCGTGGTGAAACGCAAACCAACGACCGCGTCCGCTCCCATTTCGAGGGCAGACGCGACGAGTCTCTGAATGGCCATTTGACGGGCCTCGGTGAGCATTTCTGTGTATCCCGCGATCTCGCCGCCGACGATGGACTTCAGGCCGGCCATGATGTCCTTGCCGACGTGCTTAGTCTGCACGACGTTTCCCGTAACCACGCCGAGCACTTCCACGATCTCCTCGCCGGGGATCGATTCGGTGGTCGTGTAGATCATCCTTTTTTGTCGCGGCATGTTTACTTTACGCGGTGATGATAACAGCTTTTGTCCCAGTCAACTCGGTAAAATCTTTTGTAAATACCGTATCGACACGGCGGATCTTCCCGATGGTGTCGGCGATGTCGTTTGTTTGGATAAAGCCGTCTTCGACGTGGGCGATGGCCCATTTTTTTATGTGCGAGGCACGACGAAGCGTTTCTTCGAGCAAGTGAAGGTACTGCGATTTCGTTTCGGTCGCTGCTCCGAGTCTGCCGTGAAGACGCGATTCGAGTTCGGGCCAGAAGTCGTTTCCGCCACGCAGCCACTCTTCGCGCCACGCGGCGCGTCCCAGATGGGTGCGTTCGCTGTGAGCGTGGGGATGGGGCAGCCTGAGAAACATCAGGTCGGCAGTCGTCTCCGCAACGAATTCGTCGGCGATCTTGTTCTGGCAGGTGTTATTCTGGCCGTTGATGTAACTTGGCTGACGAACGGTCCAGAGCCGGCGGAACACGTTCGACAGCGGCTGGCGCAATTCGCGAGAATCGCTGTTGAACGACATCGCGTAATCGCCCGTCGCCATCGCAATGCTCGAGGCGATCGCCCGCGTCATTGGGGTGCCGAGACGGTCGATGTTTCGTCTTACATTATCGAACCACCAGGCGTCGGTTTCGTTGAACCATGATGTAAGTGCCTGATTATTCAATCGGTATCCCGGCACGTATGCGTCCTCAAGGACCATATCGACATCTTCTACGCTCAAAGTTTCGCCTCCGCCCGCGAGATCGGCTACCGAACGAGTGTAGGCAGATTGCAGAGCATCGTTCGCGGCGACCTTCACATTCCAGCGTTTTAGATAACCGCCGAGCGAGGTTTGTTCGGTAAATGGCAAGGCCACGGACGAAAAAGTGAGTCGTCGCATGACGTTAAGGTCAAATGCGAGCCAGCTTTTGGGTGAAATCTTTGTTTGGCCGTGCATAGAGAACTTTTAGGCGGGTTGGGCTTGCATTACAGGCTGCGGAGGCGCCGCTTTGGCCTTTTCCGCGGCTGCGAGAAACGCCTTTACGATGGTCGGGTCGAATTCGATCCCTGACCATTCAATAAGATATTTTTTCGCTTCGTCAGCGGTCTTCGCCGCCCTGTAAGGACGCGCCGCGGTCATTGATGCGTAGGTATCGGAAACTCTTAGAATGCGGGCGGCGAGCGGTATCTCTTCGTTTTCGAGAGCGTCCGGATAGCCAGAACCATTCCACCATTCGTGGTGCCAGCGTATTATTAGCTGTGTTCCTCGGGGCAGGCCTAGTTTTGCGGCTTCCTGCTCGCCGATCACCGGATGACGCTGCAAGTCGAGGCGCTCGTTCTCAGCAAGACGGCGGTTTGCGCGGATATAGTCCCGGTTCATCGACATCTCGCCGATGTCATGGATCAAAGCGGCCTGCTGCAGGAAAAAACGGTCTCGGGACGCCAGATTAAAATGCGTCGCCATCACGTCGGCTATCGCCGCGATCCGCTGGCCGTGGGGGCTGTGATAGCCCTCAAAACCGTCGATCTTTGCCGACAGTTTGAGCAGGTCCTGATCGTTTTCTCCGCCTTTCGAGAGAATGCTTTCCACGCTGGATAGTTTCGCTTGTTTTGGGCAGGACTTTCAAGTCTCGAGTTGCGTTAGACTCACCTCGCGTTCGCTTTTAACGAATCGAGCAGCTGGCGAGCTTCGCGGTTGCTCGGGAAGATCGCCAGCAAGCGGTTGAGTTCGCCCTCGGCACGCTTGAGCAGATTGTATTCGATATAAAATTCGGCAAGCATGATGCGAAACGCTGCGTTGTCGGGATCGAGCTTGACCGCCGCCTGCATCTCGCTTTCGGCTTTGTGCCGCTGTTTCGCGTCGAACGATAGCGCACGGCCGTAATATGCGCGATATCGGGCATTTTGCGCCGCAAAATGCGCGGCCCGTGCGAGAAACGGGACCGCCTCGTTCGGCTGATTTTCCATCAGCAGGCCAAATCCGCGGTCAAAGTTTTCCGCCGCCTGCTCTCTTGTGTGTTGCTGAGTGCCGGTTTCGCCGGTCGCGGCTCGTGCTTCGCGGTCGGCCAATTCCTTTCGGGCGCGGTAATCGTAAACTTCGCGAGACTCTGGATTTTTCAAAGTCTCGTGCGCATGGGCGAGTTCGGTAAAGGCATGCTGGATGCGTTTGAGGGTTTCGGTGCTTTCAGAGCGAAAACGGTCGGGGTGAAAGTTCTTCGCTAAGTGCAGATATGCTTTCTTTAGTTCGTCGGACTCCGCTTTCGAGTCGACTCCCAAAATATCGTAATAGGTAGCGGACTTTTCAACGCGATCGAGATATTCGTCAAGGGAGATCACCGCGTCGGCCTGCTTTTCGGCTGGTTCGCCAGCTTTCTCAGCGACTGGTTCGGGGGTAGCCGGCTTCTCGGTGATCGTTTCCCGCTGAGGAGTTCGTTCTTTCGCTTCGGTTCGAAGTTCGAGTTTTGCCGATTTGATCGCCTGCACCAGATTCCGCGAGAAAGCTGGTTTCCAATTATCACGAATCAGCAAGCCGCTTAGCCATAAAGTGTAAAGGCTGTGCAGCACCGTCGTCTGAGGCATGCCGGAGATAGTTACTACGTCCGCGGCTGAGATCGTCGACTGGTCAACCCGCGACAGGATGAAGCCCTCCTCCATTGTTAGGTCCAAATTGAATTCCGACGCTTCTGAACGGCGGAATGTCTCGTCCATCGTTCGAAAACGCCCCAGCACGTGCTCACTCGGCATACAGCGAGCATATTGGAGCAGCGTGCTCGTCATCGAGATTTCGAAACAAAGTCCTTCGCGAATGCGTGCCAGATGGCTGAAGGTCCATTCGCCATCGGGCCATGCAAGAATGTCGATCAATATCCGCTCAATCTGCTCGCGAAAAAGAGCATCGCGTTCAGCCTCTGACATCGCACCGTTTTTCACCAGGAAAGCGGTTAATTCAAAGTCGTTAGAAAAGTTAGGGATCTTAACTACGTCGTCTTTCGAAAACTTTCCGCGACGCAGGAGGATGTCAAACAGACGTGTGGACCGCTCGTTCGAAACGGCGAAAACCACCTGTCCCGCTTTGAAGTAAACGACGCATTTTTTGTCATTCCACCCGAGGCGCAGTGAACCATTGAGCGAAGCATGGCCGATCTCAGCCAATAGCTCACCAAATGGGTGCGTAAGGAAATTTCCCTTTAATTCGAGTTCAGATTGCGGTGCCATTACAATAATGCGTGATGGGTGGGCGCGTGGAAGCCACTTATAATGTTAACAAATCGCCGCGCCAAAAGTTAAGACATTTTTTAGCGTTTCATTTTTACATTTGATACGATTTCGTTTTGCCTCACGATGGAAAAGTCGATCGACATAAGAGAGTGTACGACGCTCGATGAACTGGCGGCCTGTGTTCAGCTGCAGCGCGATGTTTTTGCGTTGCCGGAGGTCGAGTTGTCGCCGGTCAGGCATCTGATCGTGACACGAAACGCCGGCGGTTTTACGCTCGGAGCTTACGATTGGGAAAGGCTGGTCGGCTTTGTGCTCAGCGTTCCGGCTTTCTTGCGAGGGGAGCGGGCATTTTATTCACATATGACCGCTGTTCTGCCCGAATACCAGAGCTACGGTATCGGCCGGAAATTGAAATGGGCACAACGCGATCGTTCGCTGGCCGAAGGCGTTAAATTCGTAAAATGGACATTTGAACCCGTAAAGGCGCGCAACGCATATTTTAACCTTGAAAAACTGGGTGCGATCATGGCCGATTACGAGGTGAATTTTTACGGTGTGGACTATACAACGGCTCCGGATTCAAAGATCGGCCTGGCGAGCGATCGGCTTTTCGCGGAATGGCATCTTGAGAGCGAAAAAGTGCTGGCCCTGGCTGCGGGCCAGAAGTTTAGTATAGATTCTGAACCCGCGGCGGAGGTCGTGATCATGAACGACTGGGCTGCTCTCGTAGCACGCGATCCGGCCGCCGCTTTGGCTGAACAGGAGCGAATACGCGGCGAGTTTGAGGCAGCTTTTGCTCGCGGGCTTGTTGCACGCTCGTTTCGCAGGGATGATGAGCGGCCGGCCTACTTGCTCTACTGATCGTTGACGGCGGCCATTTTCATTATATTCAGCGGATAGTTTCAAGTTTTAAGTGGATAGTCGTGTGTTCGAAGTAGATGCGGATATCAGAAAGGCGCGGACGCTCGCATCGGATTTTTATACCGATCCGGCGTTTTTTGAGCTTTCGAAGGAGAAGATATTTTCTCGGTCGTGGCAGTTGCTCGGTCGGGCGAACGATCTTGGCGAGTTGACGCCCATTACCATTCTACCGGGCGTGATCGATGATCCGGTTTTAATAGTTAAGACTTCCGAGTGGATCACGTGCCTGTCCAACGTGTGCACACACCGCGGGAAGATCCTGGTAGAAGAGCCTTGCTCCGCGGAACTGATACGCTGCCGTTACCACGGACGGCGGTTTGCTCTGGACGGAAGAATGATATCGATGCCGGAGTTCGAGGGCGTCGAGGACTTCCCGAGTGAAGCCGATAACCTGGCGAAATTGCCTTTTGCGGAGACTGGCGGATTCTTGTTTGCCTCGGTTGCGACCCATATTGAGTTTCCCGATTGGATCGACGGCGTTGAGAATTTGTTCGACGAAGATGCCACTGTCGGCCTCGAACTAACAGGGCGGCGGGAATACGAGATAAATGCTCACTGGGCTCTGTATTGTGAAAACTATCTGGAAGGATTCCACATTCCATATGTGCACAAGGGACTGAATGCGGTTGTCGATTATGGATCGTATTCGACTGATTTGTTTCGCTACGCGAGTATTCAGACCGGCTGGTCGGGGTTTAAAACGAATGCAGACTCTCAAGCCCGCGTTGCAGCTCGATACCTTTTCATTTTTCCCAACCTGATGTTCAACTTCTATCCGTGGGGCATTTCGGTCAACATTGTTCGACCGGTCTCGCATGAGAAGACCGTGGTCGAATTTCTGACCTACGTTCGCGATGAATCGCTTCTCGAACAAGGTGCTGGTGCGAATCTTCACGACGTTGAAATGGAAGACGAAGCGGTCGTGGAAAGCGTCCAAAAGGGCATCCGTTCGCGTTTCTACAAGCACGGCCGATATTCGCCGACGCGGGAACAGGGTACGCATCATTTTCATAGATTGATCGCGGAGTTTATTAACGAAGAATGAGTCCTGACCAAGAGATCAATAATTTACGATCTGAGATCGAGCGGCATAACGAGCTTTATTATCAGAAGGCCGAGCCGGAAATATCCGATTTTGAGTTCGATCAACTTCTAGACAGGTTGAGGGAACTCGAAGCGCAGAATCCGGAGTTGATAACGCCTGACAGCCCGACTCAGCGGGTTGGCGGGAAGGCAACTTCGCTTCGTCCGTTTCAGCATACCGTGCCGCTGATGTCGCTGGATAACAGCTACAGCCTCGACGATTTGAAAGCATTTACAGAGCGATGTGAGCGGCTTGCCGAAGGGCGGAAACTGGACTATGTAGCGGAGCTAAAGATCGATGGTTTGAGCGTGTCCCTGCATTACGAGAACGGCATTTTGGTTACGGCGGCGACGCGGGGTGACGGGCAGCAGGGCGATGAAGTTACGCAGAACGTTAAAACCATACGCTCGGTTCCGTTGCGTTTGAAAATCGACGCACCGGCACATGCCGAGGTTCGGGGAGAGGTTTTTCTGTCGCGAACACAGTTTGCGAGGATCAATGCTGAACTTGAGATGCAGGGCGAGAAGACGTTTGCGAACGCCCGGAACTCTGCGTCGGGGACTTTGCGAATGCTTGATTCGCAGATCGTCGCTTCGCGGCGCCTTGATATGTTTCCTTACGATGCATTTACCGGTGCGTCGAAAATGTTTGACACGCACTGGGAGAACTTCGAGTGGTGCGAGCGGAACGGTTTTAACGTCAATCCTCATCGGCGCTTATGCGCGAGTTTTGATGAGCTCGTTGCGTTCATCAACGACATGGAAACGCACCGCGACACCCTCGATTACGAGATCGACGGCGTCGTGGTAAAGGTGAATTCGACCGCTCTGCAGCAAGAGTTCGGAGCGACGACAAAGGCTCCGCGTTGGGCGATCGCGTATAAGTATCCAGCGAGACAAGCAGTGACGCGGCTGCTAGGCATCGGCATTCAGGTCGGGCGAACCGGAGCTTTGACGCCGGTCGCACATCTCGAACCGACGCTTCTCGCGGGAACGACTGTCGCTCGAGCTTCGCTGCATAACGAGGATGAGATCAAGCGGCTCGATCTCAAGATCGGGGACTACGTGACGATCGAAAAAAGCGGTGAGATCATCCCGCAGGTGCTTTCGGTTGTCGCGTCGAAGCGAGACGGAAGCGAGACCGAATTCGAGTTTCCGACGGTTTGCCCGGTATGTTCCTCGCCCGCTGTGCGGCCCGAGGGGGAAGCGGTTCGCCGCTGTATAAACGACGTTTGTCCGGCAAAGATAAAAGCTCGTATTGGATACTTTGCCTCGCGAAAGGCCATGGATATCGAGGGCCTCGGCGATGTGCTGATCAATACGCTTGTCGACAACGGTTCGGTCAGTGATGTTGCCGACCTTTATAAACTCACGGTTGCCCAGATAGCATCGCTCGAACGCATGGCCGAGAAATCGGGCACTAATCTCATCGACCAGATCGAGGCGAGCAAAGAACGAGGGCTTCAGCGACTGCTGTACGGAATCGACATTCGTCACGTCGGCGAGCGTTACGCCAAGATCCTTGCGAGGCACTTTCGCTCGATCGACCGTCTCGCCGAAGCTTCGGTACAGGAACTCGACGACATCCCCGAGATCGGTCTCGCCGTCGCCGAAAGCGTCCACGCATGGTTCCGGGACGAGCGCAACATCGACCTTGTCGACCGTCTCCGCGAACACGGGGTCAAACTCGAAATGGACTCGTCCGTAACCGCCGCGCTCGACGAACGCTTCGTCGGCAAGACCTTCGTTCTTACCGGCAAGCTCGAAAAATACACCAGAGACGAAGCCGCCAAACTCATCGAGGACCGCGGCGGCCGCGTATCGTCTTCGGTCAGCAAGAACACCGACTTCGTCGTCGCCGGTAGCGACGCCGGATCGAAGCTAAAAAAAGCACAGGGCTTGGGAGTCGCTGTCCTGAACGAAGCTGAGTTCGGCAACCTGGTCGGCCCGTGAGGATCATTTATTGATCAGTTCTATCTGATCGTTCATTCTCGCGTGCTTTGTACATCTCGGACACGACTTGGGTAAAGATCCCGTAGACCACAAGAGTGCTAACAATAACGCCGACGCAAAATACGATCAAGTTCAAATTGTTCATATTTTCCTCCGCGTTGTCGTCCCATAAAGCCCTAAAGCGAGAATAGATGGGACCCAAAGCCCAACAAATATGGCGGTGTCTCGATTTCCTTCACCAAAAAATCCGAACCAAAGTGAAACAGAGAAAAGAAACGAGAAAAAGGCTGCGACTAGGATAAATAGGTCTGATTTTACGAGTTTCATAGTCGTTAATAATAAGATCGAAAGTTAAATTAAATTGACTAATAACCTTTTTGCGAGCTGCGGTGATTCGGATTCGCGGTTTTGAATAGGATTCTCGGTACAGGGTTCATTTTTGAAAGATGAGGAAGGGAAGCTCCATGATCGATACCTTGCGGGATTTCGTCGACGCGATGAATGAGCTTGGAATTGACTATATGGTGACCGGTTCTTACGCAATGAGCGCCTACGGTGAAATTCGAATGACCCGCGATATCGATATTGTCATCGAGCTTTCAACGTCCGGGGTTCGTGCGTTTTTTGAACGGTTCAAGGACAGCTATTATGTCAGCGATTCATCGATCCGTCGGGCTATAGACCGAGGTTCGATGTTCAATGTGGTCAGTACTGAGCATGGTGGCAAGATTGATTGTATAATCAAAAAAGATACCGAGTTTGGAAAAGCGAGTTTTTCGCGACGATTTAAGGTCTCGGTAGCCGGTATAGAGTTTTGGAATGCTACTCGGGAAGATCTAATAATATCGAAGCTGATGTGGGCGAGAGATTCGCACTCAGAGATTCAGATTCGCGATATCTCGAAGCTTGCTGACGCCGCCTACGATACCGATTATGTGCGGAAATGGATCACCACTCTAGGACTAGTTGAAATTTGGGCCGAGGTCGAGAAATGGAAGATACGACACATGCCGCGGCGAGAATAGTTCATGAGGTCATCATGGCGAAGACGATCGAAGAGCGTTTTCTGATGTGCGCCGAGATGTACGAGGAAGCAAAGGAGTTCGCAAGTATCGGAATGCCCGCTGGCCTATCGGTAGAAGAACAAAAGCTCTTCATTTTTCGTCGTATTCACGGGGCTACACCCCAAGAGATAGTTAACAAAAGCTGAGAATCTAACAGATCATGGAGAATTTCTTTACCGCAGATATCGTAACCGTCGATCCTCTCATCAGCAGTGCCATCGATAACGAGGTTCGTCGTCAGACGGATGGGTTGGAGCTCATTGCTTCGGAGAATTTTGTTTCCGAGGCGGTGCTTCAGACGATGGGGACCGTCTTTACTAACAAGTATGCCGAAGGTTATCCGGCGAAGCGTTATTACGGCGGATGTGAGTTTGCCGATGTTGTTGAGAATGCGGCGATCGACCGGGCGAAGCAGCTTTTTGGATGCGATCACGCGAATGTGCAGCCGCACAGCGGGGCGCAGGCTAACATGGCGGTTCTGCTCACCGCTCTTGAGCATGGCGATCAGATCCTCGGCATGAATCTCTCGCACGGCGGGCATTTGACGCACGGTCATCCGTTGAATTTCTCGGGGATCAATTACAAGGTTGCCGATTACGGCGTAAACTGTGAGACCGAGCAGATCGACTATGACGAATTGCAGAAAATCGCGGAAGAATGGCGGCCGAAGCTCCTTATCTGCGGTGCTTCCGCATATCCGCGAACTATCGATTTCCAGCGGATCGGCGAGATCGCCAGGTCTGTCGGGGCAAAGGTAATGGCGGACATCGCGCATATCGCGGGCCTAGTCGCGGTTGGTTTGCATCCGTCGCCGGTTCCGCACTGCGAATTCGTTACCACAACCACGCACAAAACCCTTCGCGGGCCGCGTGGCGGCTTGATCATGTGCCGCGAGGAATTTGCCGCGGATATCAATCGCAGCGTTTTCCCGGGCGTGCAGGGCGGGCCGCTTGTTCACATTATTGCGGCGAAAGCTGTCGCCTTTGGCGAGGCTCTGCGGGACGATTTCAAGGCGTATCAGCAACAGGTTCTTGACAACGCCCAGGCCTTGGGCAATTCGCTGAAGGACGCCGGACTTCGCCTTGTTTCTGGCGGTACGGATAATCATCTACTGCTCGTTGACGTATTCATGGATGGCAAGGGCATAACCGGCAAAGTTGCCGAAAAAGCTCTCGACGAAGTGCATATTACGGTAAATAAGAACACGATCCCATTCGACACGAACAAGCCTTTTGTAGCGTCGGGCATCCGTGTGGGAACTCCGGCACTCACGACCCGTGGAATGAAGACGGACGACATGGAGCAGATCGGGAAGATGATCGCGGCTGTGATCCGCGAGCCGGAATCGGAATCCGTCAAGGCCAAAGTTAAAATGGAAGTCGCTGAATTGACGGCAAAATATCCCATGTATCCGGGTCGCTTGAAACGTGAGGAGGCGATCTCCGCAGTTTAAGAGAGCGTAGGATTTGCTATGTTGAGGATCGGATTTCTATTGACGCTAATTTTTATCTCGACGGCGGCCGTTTTGGCCCAAACGGACGAAAATCGGCGTTTGCCCGATGGTTCGCTGAGTGACCGGTGCAGTTGGTTTTTCGACGGTGACTGGGGCGATTGCTGCATTGCACACGACAAGGAATACTACGCCGGCGGGACGAAAGCGATGCGAAAGGCTGCCGATAAACGGCTGAAGCAATGCATCGCCGGAAAGGGGCATAAGGTCATCGCTCAAATGATGTACTACGGAGTGAGGATCGGCGGTCCGGGATTCCTGAAATTGCCATTTAGCTGGGGATTTGGGAAAGGAAGAAAACCTAAAACGGTCAACCAGCAGCCGATCAAATAACTACTGACCGTTCATCTGATTTTCATCGTCAAACTGGTCGAGAACATCCCGCGCTTCGTCGGATTCGAATTCAAAGGCCTTTTGTTCAAGCGCCGCGGCAGCGATACCCGCATAAAGCGGATCGTCGAGCAGCGGATACAGTGCCGGAACCGGCAGCATCGCAAGCGTTTCGTATGCGATAGCTCGAATCTGCGGAAGTTCGGTCTGCCTAACGATCTCGGCTATCTCGCCCGCCGAGTACCTTTCACCAAGATGATCGCCAAGGCGGTCGAGAGTGTCGTAATCGTTCCGCTTGATGGCTCTCTCAGCAAGCTGGATAAAAACTTCCGCCGAGGCAGATTGGGCTTCGAGAACGCGGACGCACGTATCTGCTAGCTGCTTGATCTCATTCAGCTTGCCGGAATCATGCCGCACTTCGCCGCTGCGCGACTGTTCGTCCAACGCGGTAAGCAAGCGGCTTACTTCCCAATCCGCGTGGGCATCGTATGAAAATTTAGGGGACTTCGAGGTGAGAGAGCCTGTTCCTGAGGACTGGAGCGCTCCGACGAGCATTTTTTTTGTCACCGGCCGCAAGCCTTCCCAAACGCTGGATACTCTGGGGCCGAGTTCGTTGATCGTCATGTCAATAGCTAAAGTTTGCAGTTGCGGCCAAGAGTTGTCAAGAGCGCCGTTTTACCGCATCGATCAGACGCGTTTCGACCTCACGGCGTTTACTTTCAAACACTGGATCACCCTCATCCAAATTTTCAAGCAGTGCAAAGGGCGTATCGCCCAGAGAGCGGATTTCCCACGCTACGCCGCCGGCCTTTGGTTCGCGAGAAAACCACGCAGCCTCGATAGTAAGCTCATCGAACGGAATATCCGGAGCCAATTCCTTCATTTTCCCGGCCGATCCCGCCGGGCCGAGGAGGCGTCGAAGTAGCCAACCATATTTTCTGTAGGTCGCCAGGGTTTCCCGTGCTGCTTCAAGATCGATCATTTCTTGTTTGCGGGCGGCAGTTCGGGTACCGTGATGACCTTCGGTTTGTAGGCGTTCGCATTGCTGCCCGGAGTCTGATTCTGCGGCGGGGACATCAGGTTGGCTGCCTCCTTCTCTATTTCGCTGCGGCCTTTACCCGGCGATTTGTAATTACCCGCAAAAGCATCGCCGACGGCGAGTTTCCACGTGCCCTCTTCATTAATGAATGGCAGGTCTTCCCATATACTTTTTTGAGAGTTCCACACCTCGACCGCACCCATGCTGCCGTTTACCCGCTCATCGCGGATCGTCGGCAGCTCTGCCGCGAAGGTCGTTTCAGTAAACCCGTTCTCGTAAACACGTTCAATCGGTGTCCCGCTTCGGCCGGACTGCAATTTTGCCAGGTCGTGGGTCTTTTTGCTTAGGGTCGACTTTATCGCTTCAGTGTCCTTCGCCTTCACGGCTGCGTACAGCTTTTTGTAAGCGTCGGTAGGCGAACTTCCGCCTCCGGCCAGCTCTTTGGAGCATGCCATCGCTAAGGCGGCGGCAACCAATAGTAATGAAAGTGAAACGATTCGATACATAGTGAAACTCGATGCTAAAGCTTATCGGCCTGAATCGAAGTATAGTTTTCGCCCGATAAATTGTAAATTTTGAGTACTTTCCGAATATCGATAATCTAGAAGCTGATGCAAGCACTTCGATTCGAAAATGGACAGATGGCGGTTGAGGACATTCCTTTGCCTCGACGTGAAGGCGAATCTCTGGTTCGCGTTCTGCTTTCCGGGATCTGCAATACGGATCTTGAAATAGTTCGCGGGTACGCCGGTTTTGAGGGGACGATCGGCCATGAGTTCGTAGGGCTTGTCGAAGAATCAGATAATACGGCGATCGTCGGTAAACGCGTAGTTGGCGAGATCAACGCGGGATGCGGAGCGTGCGGCCGATGCCTTTCGGGTGATCCGCGGCATTGTCCGCAGCGGACCGTTCTCGGCATCGTCGGCCGCGACGGTGCCCACGCTGAAAATTTAAGCCTGCCCACGGAGAATCTGCTGGTCGTGCCCGATGCAGTCAGCGACCGACAGGCCGTTTTCGCGGAACCGCTCGCGGCAGCTGTGGGCATATCGGAACAGGTCGGTCTTGACGAGGGAACGCGACTGGCGGTTATCGGCGACGGCAAACTCGGGCTGCTCTGTGCGATCGGTCTGCGATCAAAAACGTCTAAGATCATCTCGATCGGCAAGCACGAGAATAAACTTCGGATCGCCGAAAAACATGACGTTGAGACGAAGCTACTTTCTGAGGTAGGTCATTCATTACATGGGTCGTTTGACGTCGTTGTCGAAGCCAGCGGTTCTGAATCGGGGTTTGCGACGGCACTGGACCTAGTGAAACCACGCGGTAAGGTGGTTCTGAAATCGACATTTCACGGCACACCGACGTGGGCCGCATCGCGTGTAGTGGTCGAAGAGATAACGATCGTCGGTTCACGATGCGGGCGTTTCGCCCCGGCCTTGGAGATGTTGGCTGATGGGCAGATCGCCGTTGAAGACCTCATCGATGACGAAATGGCTTTGGCCGATGGTGTTCAGGCGATGGAAAAGGCCGGGCAGAAAGGATGCCTCAAGATCCTGCTCCGCCCATGAAGCAAGCTGGATATAACGCAACAATCATCAGTTGCCGGGCGTAAAATACCTATCGAATTGCGCGTGTAGTTTGGTACAATTTTATCCGTAGCAGTTTCGGCAGGTTTTTGGAGATCGATATGTTGAAAATCCGTCATTCAGTTCTCAGTTTTACCGCGGTAGCTATTCTTTTCGTTGGGTCGGTCGCCGCCCAGCCCGACAAGATCAACAAGTCCTTTGCCGAGATTGCCAAACGTGTCGAACCTTCGGTAGTCAGCATCGATGCGAAAAGCAAGACACAGCCGACTGCTCGTGGAAATGTACAGGGCGGGAATAACGCCGAAAACGACGTAATGGATTTTCTGCGACGGCAGATGCAGCAGAAGCCTGTTCACGCGGTTGGGAGCGGCTTTATCGTCGATAAAAACGGCTACATCGTCACGAACGCCCACGTCGTCGAAAATACCTCGCGAATCACGGTAAAGCTAGACAGCGGCGAAGAATATACAGCGCGCGTCGTTGGGACTGATGAGCAGACCGATCTCGCAGTGCTGAAGATCGAGGCCGGGCGTGAGCTTCCGGCGGTGAAGTTCGGAGATTCGGACAAGGCAGAGGTGGGCGACTGGGTATTGGCTATCGGATCGCCATTCGGACTTGCCAAGACTGTAACGGCGGGTATAATTTCACAGAAACAGCGTGAAACTCCTTTTGCATCGGCGTTTCAGAGATTTATCCAGACCGACGCCGCGATCAATCGCGGAAATTCGGGTGGTCCGCTCGTCAACGTCGATGGCGAGGTGATCGGCGTTAATTCGCAGATCGCGACTTCGACCGGCGATTATAACGGCATTGGTTTTGCTCTGCCATCTCGCGTGACTGAGAACGTCTTGGCTCAGATCATCCAAAATGGAAAGGTTCGACGCGGCTATCTCGGCGCATATCTCGATTCGGTAAAGGTAGAATTTGCAAAGGTTTACGGGCTGAAGGAAGCGAAAGGGGCGATCATCACAGACGTTCGCGACCCGTCCAGCCCAGCCGCGGGTGCCGGATTAAAGGTCGGCGATATCATAACCGAGTTCAACGGAAGGCAGGTCGAGTCGGCGCAGGATCTGATCAACAAGATCGCCTCGACGACGCCGGATCAGAGCGTGACGATCGGATATTTGAGAGAAAACGGCGAGAAGCTCGACAGCCGGTCTGCGTCTATCCGGCTCCGCGAGCGTCCGTCGAACAGAAACGATGAAGACGGTGAGTCGGATGATCGCCGCGTGTTGCCGGTCGACGGGGCGAAGGGCGATACAAAGCCGTTCGGCATGACGCTGAGCGAGGTTTCGCCGATCCTGGTCGAAAAATACAAGCTCGGGGATAAGAAAGGTTTGGTGGTAAAAGAGATCAGCCCGACCAGCTTCATTGCGGACGTTAAAGATTCGCTCGGAGGCGAAGCCCTCGGCGAAGGCGACCTGATTCAGCGGATCAACCGCGTCAGTGTTGCCGATCTTAAGGCGTTTAACGCCGTGGTGGCGAAACTAAAGGTCGGCGACCCGGTCGTGCTTCACATCATCGCCTACAACCCGCGATCGGCGAGCCAGGAGACGAAGATCGTTCAATTTACTGTTCGTTGATATTAGGTTTAAGTTCTTTGCGAAAGTCCAAAGTCGTCGGCTTTGGACTTTCGCTTTTATGCGTCTTACACTAATCATTTATGGCAAAAACTGAGATCAAAAAGTACAAGAACTATATCGGCGGCGAGTGGGTCAAGTCGTCGTCGAACGATTGGTTTGACAACGTCAATCCGGCGGACACGACTGACGTGATCGGGCGTTTCCCCGCTTCGAACGCAGAGGATGTGAACGCGGCGGTAGCAGCGGCGGGTGAAGCGGCGACGCGTTGGCGACGCACTCCGGCTCCAAAGCGTGCCGAGATACTATTCCGACTCGCTCAGATCCTTGAGAAGAACAAGGATTCGTTCACGCAGCAGATGACCCGCGAGATGGGAAAGGTGCTGAAGGAAGCGGGCGGCGATGTTCAGGAAGCCATCGATTGCACCTATTACACTGCCGGCGAAGGCCGTCGACTGCACGGATTTACGACTCCGGCGGAGATGCCGAATAAGTTTGCCATGTGCGTCCGCCAGCCGGTGGGATTGTGCGGGCTGATCACGCCTTTCAATTTTCCGATGGCGATACCTTCGTGGAAGTTGATCCCAGCGTTGGTTTGCGGTAACACGGTCGTGCTCAAGTCAGGCGAGGATGTGCCGCTTTCGTCGCTCAATCTTGTAAAAGCATGTGAGGAAGCGGGTATTCCCAAAGGCGTTATCAATCTCGTCAATGGCTTTTCCGAGCCGGGTGCGGCGCTCGTCGATCATCATGATGTTCGCTTGATCTCGTTCACGGGTTCGACGACTACGGGCCGCATCATCGCCGAG
Organism: uncultured Chloracidobacterium sp.; assembly: GCA_964410495.1. Lineage (GTDB taxonomy): Bacteria > Acidobacteriota > Blastocatellia > Pyrinomonadales > Pyrinomonadaceae > OLB17. Next base: position 379,077 of record CAYPGP010000002.1, on the reverse strand, counting down.
CGATGTGCTCAGGATAATAAGATCGTCTCGCTCGAAATGGGCGGAAAGAACGCGATCATCGTCATGGACGACGCCGACGTAGATAACGCGGTCGAAGGCTCGCTTTGGGGTGCATTCGGAACCAGCGGCCAGCGGTGCACCGCTTCGTCGCGTCTTGTCGTTCACAAGAAGATCTACAAGAAATTCTGCGAAAAGTTGGTCGAAAAAGCCAAAAAGCTCAAGGTCGGCAACGGACTCGATCTGAAGACCGAGGTGGGGCCGGTGATCCATGAGGATGCGATGCAGAAGATCCTCGGCTACATTCACATCGGTAAAGACATCGACAAAGCGACCCTGGCGTGCGGCGGCAATCGCATCACAAAAGGCGACATGAAGAAAGGCTGGTTCGTTGAACCGACGATCTTTACTGACGTGAAACCGGGCATGCGGATCGAGCAGGAAGAGATCTTCGGCCCCGTTACGAGTGTTATTCCATTTTCGACGCTCGACGAAGCCATCGACATCGTCAACGGAGTGAACTACGGCCTTTCGTCGGCGATCTACACGCAGGACGTAAACAACGCTTTCTATGCGATGCAGGAGCTTTACACCGGGATCTGCTACGTAAATTCGGCAACGATCGGTGCTGAAGTCCACTTGCCGTTCGGCGGCACAAAAGGAACCGGCAACGGCCACCGCGAAGCTGGTACGCAGGTGCTTGACATCTTCAGTGAATGGAAAGCTCTCTATATTGACTACAGCGGCAAACTGCAAAAAGCGCAGATCGATGCGGTAGAGATCTAAGGAAACGATAGCCCCCAAAAGGCACACAGCCCGCAAAAAGGCGGAGGCTCGGATTCGACAGTGAATCAAAGCCTCCGCTTTTAGTGTCTTTTGAGCTTTTTTGCGGCAAGTCCTCCTAGCTAGCAAGGTCCGCTTCGATCCTAGCTTTCAGCCGATCATCATCCGGTGTCACATCTGGAGCGAAACGGGCAACGACATCGCCGTTCTTGCTGACGAGAAACTTCTCGAAATTCCACAGAACATCCGTCGGATCGACACGGGTGTGGCCGAAATTTCGGAGGCGTTCTTCCATGCCTTCGCCGTTGTTTACGTCCGTTTCAGGATGAGCCTCTATCAGCGATGCGTACAGCGGATGACGATCCTCAAGGATTCCGACCTTCGAGAACAAAGGGAATTGCACGTTGTAGTTTGTCGAGCAAAAATCCTTGATCTCTTCTTCCGTACCGGGCTCCTGGCCTTTAAAGTCGTTCGACGGGAACGCGAGGATCTCAAAACCCTGATCGCGATAGTTTTCGTACAGCTTCTCCAGCCCTTCGTATTGCGGAGTCAGACCACATTTCGAAGCCACATTAACAAACAAAAGCGTCTTGCCCTTGTATCCGCTGAGGTTGGTTTCTTCACCGTCGATCGTTTTGACAGGAATTTCAAAAATGTTATTTGCCATAACGAAATTCTCGCTAAACATACGAAAATCTTCAAACCGGCTCAACGTCTTTTCTTTTCCAGCTTTCTCAAACGTGATTCCAGCGCCTCGATCGTTCTTTTTTGAGCGTTTATAACCGCCTTCTGTTCTTTTATTTCCGATTGCTGCTCCTGGATCGAGCGAATGACGACAGGCAGGAGTTCGCTGTAGTTCATGCCAAGAGTGTTGTTTTGATCGTCGCCTTTTACAACCGCTTCCGGGATAACCTTCTCGACTTCCTGAGCAAGAAAACCGAGGTTCGTTTTTTGATTCTTTGTATCTTTCCAGTCAAAGCTCACCGGCCGGAGTCTCATTAGCTGGCCAAGGCCGTAATTGAGGTTGTGGATGTTCTTTTTGAGCCGTGCGTCGGAGGTCTGGATCGTTCCGTTAACGGCGAACACTGCGGTCCAGCGGTTTGTGGCGCTGCCGAATGACCACGCATTATCCGTGTTTGGAACGACCGGGCCATTTGCCTTGAATCGTATAGTTTCACCCCGCAACACGAGGCGGTCGTCGACATCCTCTTCGCCAACGTAGACAAGAGAACTGTCACCAAATTGAACTCTTTTTGTCTGTCCTGCTCCAAGGACATCAGTTGAACCGACCTGGATCGTGCCATTTGCACCGCCGGTGTCGACCACATGAAGCGTGAATCCGGGTGATCTTATGCCGATTCCGACTAGAACATTTGAATCCGCACCGTTTATTCCGTTAATACTGCCCAAGACCAATGAGTTGCTTTGATTTACGGTTGCACGAGCACCGATCGCGGTTGCGTTGGAAAGCGAACCCGTCGCTACGTCGGCGAAGGAACCAATCGCCGTGTTTCGCGAGCCGGAGGAATTTGTGGATCCGGCGCTCGCTCCAACAAAGGAATTGAATCCTCCAGAGGTCGTGGCGGCCCCCGAGGTCGCGCCAAAGAAGGCATTACCATTACCGCTAACAGCAGCTTGAGCCGACAAACGGCCAAAAAACGAATTGTCGCTTCCTGTGATCGCTCCGCCTCCGGCCTGTGCACCGAATATCGAATTTCCCTCCCCGGTCGCGTTGGCTCCGGCGCTCACCCCATAATAGGAGTTGAAATTTGAGGTCGTATTGGAGCCGCCAGCGGAGGACCCAAAAAAGGAATTTCCAAAACCGCTGGTGTTAGCATCGCCGGCGGTCGACCCGAAAAACGAATTGTTGTTGGCTGTGTTGAGCTGGCCCGACTGATAACCGAAGAAAGCGTTGTCGGTTCCGGTCCCATTTACGTTTCCGGTATTCATACCAAAAAACGAATTCCGGGCTCCGCCCGTACTCGAAGCGCCGGATCCCCTTCCAAAAAACGAGTTTCCGGTACCGGTATTCTGTGCCCCGCTGCCGAATCCAAAGAATGAATTTCCGAACGCGGTCGACGTGGCAAGACCTGAATTTATGCCGACAAATGTATTGTCCTGTCCGCTTGATAGGGCGTTTCCGGCACCGCCGCCTACCACCAGATTGCCGTTGGGCTGAGCAGCAAAACGAGTCCCAAAGATGTTGTATTGCGATCCGGCATTCAAGATATTCGCGGTCCCTGTGCCACTAATATTAAAGTTGCTCGCCGCCTGTGGGCCGGCATTCTGGTTTTGTATGTAGTTGCCGCTGCCGGCGGGGAAGTCCGAGCCTTGAATAGCCGAGCTGATCCAGTTCGTTCCGTCACTTCGAAGGTAGTTTCCCGCCGAGCCTGAGGCTGTAATTCCTGTTCCTCCGCGAGCGACTGGTACCGTTCCGCTTGTTAGCGACGAGGCATTCAAGTTCGTGAGGCCCGACCCGTTTCCGTTAGTTTGCAGATAGCTTGCAGCGGCAATGCCGCCGAGTTGTGTAGCGTTTGCTGCGGTCGTTGCAGCGGTTGCGTTCGTTGCATTTGTCGCGTTTGCGACGGCGCCAGTTACTTTTGCTCCGCTGATACCGACAATTTTGGCGTCGGTCACACTGGCGTCAGCGATCTTTGATGTGTTGACCGCTCCGTCGGCGAGAAGAGCGTTCGTCACGCCACCGTTGGCGATGTTGAGGGTTACGCTTCCGCTGGCTCCGCCACCGGAAAGGCCCGTTCCAGCGGTAACGCCGGTGATGGTGCCGCCTCCGCCGCCTGAGGCGGTTTCGTCATTTGCGGGTTCCCATTGGCTGTTAGCGGTGTTGAATTTTAGAACCTGCCCGTTGTTCGGTTGGTTAGCAGACACATTTCTTCCGCGAAGCCTTGCTACGGTAGTCGCGGATTGGGTTCCGGTCACATCGCCGGCGAGCGGATTTGAAAGATTTGCAGCCATTGTCGCCGAGTTTGCTGTGTTAGCTGTTTCAGCATTTGTCGCGTTAATGCTTTTCACGGAATACGGAGTAGAGCTGATCGATTGTCTTGGTGATAACGTTGTAAACGCTCCGCCGCCAGCAGCTCGTATGCGAATCTCAAGAAATCGATTTGCTCCCGGAAACTGGTTGCCAAAATCGAGCTTTACCGAAAAGATACCTCCGGTTACCGTCACGCCATTGACTGTTATCGTTGAACCAAGCTGCGAACCGCCCGACGCGGCGTCAAATAAGGCAAACTCGAAATCGTGGCTTCCGCTTGCGGGCGTTCCGCTAGAGACAAGGCTGCCTTGATAGGTGATCTCAGTCGATTGTGACCATGCGGCAGAACCAAAAGCAACGATCATGATGGCAAATGCGATCGATCTCTTAAAAAGCATAAAATTCGTCTCTCTCCTTATTCTGTTTTTCACGCTATGTTGTTTTATGTGTCAGGCTGTTTTGACTTGGGGTGTCATGACCACTATCGGGCGATGGACATATCTCTAACACATCACTATCGTCCTTTTCCGCACCACTCTCCGAATATTGACGGCAAATTTTCGCTGCCTCAGCTTTGATCGAAATGGTGATCTCTTTCTCCTCGACGATCGTTGTCCGGCGATAGATTTTCATGTCAGGGAATCCTTTGTTTTTCTATACTTTCAGTTATAATCAGCGAACTAAATCTAGTCCTGTATAAATTCCGAATTTTGTCCTTATGAATTCCGAATTCCACCCACCATCACTCGATCAGGAACGCGAATGTATTCTGTTTGGACGCTTTTCGTACGATCCTGCGACAAAGGTTCTGATGGAAGGCGGCGATATCGTCCAGCTTCCGCCAAAGACCTGCGAACTGCTTGGCGTGCTCATTGCTTCTCGCGGAAGTGTGATCACGAAAGCTGAATTAATGAACAGCGTTTGGAATGGAACATTTGTTGAAGAATCGAATCTTACGCATCACATCGCGGTCTTGCGCAAGGCACTAAAAGGCGGAGACTTTATCGAAACCGTACCGCGAAAAGGTTACAGATTTGCCGCATCCAGCAACAGCAGCGAGATAACTATCAAGGAAAAGACTGTGACGAGCGTCGTCGAAGAGGTCTTTGTCGACGAGGAGTCACTCGGAGCAAGATCGCGAAGCCGCGCTTCCACGTTGGCATTGTCGGTTGGTGCGGTGTTCATCATCGTGCTCGCCGGAGCGCTGTACGCGGGATTTTTGCGAAGCGAGGCTCCTGGCCAAATGCCGGGGCTGGTGATGACCTCGGTAACAAATTCGGGTGTTCACAGTAGTGCTTCGATCTCGCCAGACGGACGGCTGATCGCTTATATCCAGAACTACAAGAATCAGAAAGGCGCTGTATACCTTCGGCAGGCCGGCACAAACATCGAGACCGAATTGTTTTCACGCGAAACCGGAACATTTGGGATGACCGCCTTCTCACCGGACGGAATTTATCTCTACTTTTATCTGAACGACTACGCCTCGGGCGAGAGTGGGATCTATCGAGTTCCGGTGATCGGCGGAAATGCGACGCTTATGACATCGAAGGCCCAAAATGGCCACTTTTCGCTTTCTCCGAACGGCAAGCAGGCGTCGATGGTTCGCTACGACGAGGAGAATCGAAGGAGCGAACTGGTCTTTGTTGAACTCGACGGGTCGGCGACCGAGACCCAGATACTGTCTTATTCCTACGACGAAATACAGCTTCAGCTAGGCGGATCGTTTTCGCCTGACGGGAAAACGTTCGTAATGCCGGTACGGACCCGCGAACTGACGGATAATTTTCGGAAAGACTCGATGAACCTCGTCTCTGTCGATCTGGCGAGCCGTTCCATAAGCCGACTCGGCAGCGAAACATGGGAGAACTTTGGCGTGACACGGTGGATGCCGGATGCGTCCGGCATAGTCATAATCGCGAAAAAGCCGCGGAGCCGTAACCAGATCTTCTTTGTCGCGTACCCGTCGGGAAACGTCTCGAAAATAACCGACGACCCGAACGGCTACGGCAACTACGGTATCGGCATCACTGCTGACGGTAATACGCTTGTAGCTGACGACTGGAACTTTAACGCAAAGATATGGACCATCGACCCTTCGGGCGATGCCAAAACGGCCGTTCCGAAGCAACTTGGTACGACGGTAAATACATTCTACGGATTGTCCTCGTTTCCTGACGGCTCACTGGTTTTTGCTACCAGAAGCGGAAAGGATCTCGACATTTGGCGCCTTAGCGCTGATGGAGCAAAGCTGACGCCATTGACATCGGACGCAGCGGCGGACGTTTTTCCGGTTGCCTCGCCGGATGGCCAATTTGTTGTCTTTGTTTCAGACCGCAGCGGTGACGGCTTTAATCAGCTCTTTCGAATGAGATCGGACGGCTCGGCGATCGAACAACTGACATTCGGCGCCGCGTCGGTCGAAACGCCTGATATATCGCCGGATGGGACCTTGGTGCTCTATCATGCACGTGCGTTCGACCAGACAACTGGCGTGTGGTCATACACCATCCAGAAGATCCCTTCCAAAGGTGGTTCGCCGGTTCAGGTTAGCGATAATTGTTACGCGCCATCATTTTCTTCGCAAGGCGATAGATTCGCCTGTACGGTCTTTGACGATTACTATTTCGGAAAGATACGGGTATACGATCTGGCTGGCGGCCCTCCGCTGCGTTCGTTCGATGTGAGATGGAGTTTTCATCATCAACTCCCTGTTCGATGGACCGCAAGCGGCGACGCTCTGATCTACCGGGATCAGGAGAAGATGGTTGGTAATCTCTGGAAGCAGCCGATCGACGGCGGGAATCCAACGAAGTTGACGGATTTTACATCCGACCAGATCTTTAACTTCGAGCTGTCAAAGGATGCGAAACAGATCTATGTCTCACGCGGAACAGGTGCTGTCGACGTAGTCTTGTTCAGCAACTTGAAGAACTCCATAGCTTGGTGATATTTCGCTACGGTTGACGCCTCGACGAAGCAGAACGACAGGTTATCCCAGCATTTATAACTAACGGGCCGAGAGCATTCCGGCAATGCCGCCTACTATCATAACTGCAAAGAGCAAGACCCACATTATCCATAGCAGAACGCGGTTTCGCTTGCCCGCGATCGCCATCCAAAGACCCGAGACGGTCGAGTGAATGCCGAAAAGGAAAACGGCGCCAAACAAGAGGTAAATAATTAGAAATGGATAGATCTCGCTATTCACCTTGCGGATCGTTTCCGGATCTTTAGAGCCGAGAAGGAGCGTACCGACCCAAACCGCAATAGCACCAATAAAGCCTGCAAGAAAGATGCCGATGAAAGTGAGTACAATTCCACGCCTCCGAATGCTCGAACTAGTAAAGAACTTTGTGCTGCGGCACTGCGGGCACGCGTTCGAGGAACTGGTATCTTCGTAATTGCAGCTAAAACACTGGCGGAATTCTCCTGGCGTCGGGCTGATATCTGGAGTCATAAGGGCTTAATGGCTTGAGATTATAAGCTATTCCCCGTCAAATTTCGATTTAAGTTCAATCAAGCTAAAATGCTCTTATGAAAGACACTCCGGCGATGCTTCAAGCTCGGGAAATTTTGAAACGTCAGTTTGGGTACGATTCGTTTCGGATGAACCAGGCGGCGGTGATCGAGGCGGTTCTTACGGGTAAGGACTGCGTCGTTCTTATGCCGACGGGCGGGGGCAAATCTTTGTGTTATCAAATTCCGGCGATCGTGATGGACGGTGTGACGGTCGTGGTTTCGCCCCTCATCGCTCTGATGAAAGATCAGGTCGAAGCACTGCGGGCGAATGGCGTTAACGCAGCATTCCTGAATTCGACTCAGTCGACTTCGCAGCAGGTCGACGTGTTTCGGTCCGTAAGAAGCGGCGACACGAAGCTTCTTTACGTAGCGCCCGAGCGCGTTTTCCAGGGCGGCGATCAGTTTTTGGAATTTCTTCGCGGGTTGAAGATATCGCTTTTTGCTATCGACGAAGCTCACTGTATATCGAGCTGGGGCCATGATTTTCGTCCGGAGTACATGCGGCTCGCGGCCTTAAAAAAAGAGTTTCCGGGCGTTCCGATGATCGCCCTGACGGCGACAGCCGACACACTCGTTCGGAAAGACATTTTTGACCGGCTTGAGATCCCGAAGGCGGAACTGTTTATCTCGAGCTTTAATCGGCCGAATATTTTCTACTCGGTCGAGCCGAAACGCAGATCATTTGACCAATTGCTTGATTTTCTCGAAAAACGAAAGGATGAGAGCGGAATTATCTATTGCCTCAGCCGCAGTTCGGTCGATTCTCTGGCATCTGACCTTCGTGCCGAAGGCTATCAAGCACTTTCCTATCACGCCGGGCTCGATAAGGCGACTCGCGATAAGAATCAGGAAGCCTTTCTGAAAGACGAAGCGAAGATCGTCGTCGCGACCATCGCGTTCGGCATGGGCATCGACAAATCGAATGTTCGCTTTGTCGTCCACATGGATCTTCCGAAAAATATCGAAAGCTACTACCAGGAAACCGGCCGTGCGGGCCGCGACGGTTTGCCGAGCGACGCGTTGCTGTTTTTTAGCTGGGGCGATGTTACGAAGTTGAAGGGGTTCGCCGAGGTTGATGGAAACACAAAGCAATCCGAAATAATGCTGAAAAAGCTCGATACCATGGGCAAATTCGGTGATCTTCGGACTTGCAGGAGGAAATTTCTACTCAACTATTTTTCGGAGGATTTCGAGGGCGTTTGTGGTAATTGCGACAACTGTACGACCGAGGTCGAAAGGTTTGACGGAACCGTGATCGCCCAAAAAGCCCTGAGCGCGGTTTATCGAACGAATCAGCGGTTCGGGGTGGCGTACCTCGTCGATTTTCTTCGCGGTTCGCGTTCGGAAAAGATCCGCGACGAGCACAAGAACATAAAAACCTACGGTGTCGGGGCAGATATTGCGAAGGAAAACTGGTTCGATTACTTCAAGGAACTGATCGCTCTCGGATTTCTGAATCAAACTGACGGGCAATATCCGGTACTGGTTTTGACCGAGACGAGCATGGATGTTTTGAGCGGGCGAACACAGGTCATGCTAACCAAATCCCGCGTTCGCGAAGAAAAGTCGGCCCGCGTCGCCCGCGAGGTTTCTTATCCGCATATTCCCGAGCTGTTCAATGAGCTTCGAGCACTCAGAACTGTGATAGCGAGAGAAGAAAATGTACCACCGTACGTCGTTTTCTCTGACGCGACGCTCGTTGAAATGGCGACGTATTTGCCGCAGAGCGAGTGGGAGATGAAGAAGATATCAGGTGTCGGCGAGCTGAAATATCAGAGATACGGCTCGGATTTTCTCAATGAAGTTCGCAACTACTGCTCCCGAAACGACCTCCGTTCGCGGATCGAACTAAGATCGCCAAAACGTGAATCCCGTTCAAGACCGGCTCGCCCGCCGCGGATCAGCGACACATATCGCCAATCGCTCGAGCTTCATCGAGCGGGCAAGACGATGGAAGAAATTGCCAATATACGCGGCCTCGGCCTGAGCACGATCGAAGGTCATTTGGCACGATTCGTTACCGCCGGCGAGGTCAAGATAACCGAACTCGTATCTCAGGAGAAGATCTCAGCGATCCGCGACGCGATCGCAAAACACGGCGAAAGCGGCTATTTGTCGCCGATCAAGGAAGCTCTCGGCGAGGATTACTCGTTTGGCGAGATACGTGCGGTTATCGCGCATATCGAATCGGAAGAAAGAGGGAAATCGGCGGGAGCTTCGTAACCATCAAACAATCGCTTTCTTGGTTCGCTATCAACCCTTTGCGGTTTCTTTGCGTCCTTGGCGTCTTTGCGTGAAACAAGGTTTTCTCACGCAAAGACGCCAAGGAAGCAAAGAGGGACACAAAGAAGAAACGAGCCAAACGTAGTTTTGCACTATTTATTCTGATCGCATTTTCCTAAAGCACAACCAGCGGTTATAATTTTCGGTTACGAAGAGTTTGCTATATCACTAAAACTTTAGGAGTTATTCAATGAAGATCGGATTACCGAAAGAGATAAAAGACAACGAGTACCGCGTCGGTTTGACGCCTGCGGGTGTGCAGGCATTGACCGCGGCGGGGCATGATGTTTACGTGCAGAAAACTGCCGGTGACGGCTCGGGTTTTAAGGACGAACAGTATGTAAAAGCGGGCGGTAAAATGCTCGATACGGCTGACGAAGTATGGGCGACCGGCGACATGATCGTCAAGGTAAAGGAGCCAGTAGCTCCTGAGTATCCGCGTATGCGCGAGAATCAGCTGCTGTTCACATATCTTCACCTAGCTCCTGAATTTGAGCTGACCAAGCAGATGATGGAGCGGAAAGTGACCGGCGTCGCTTACGAAACCATCACGAGCGGTCGTCGTCTTCCGCTGCTGATCCCCATGTCCGAAGTTGCGGGCCGCATGTCCGTTCAGGTCGGTGCGACTTATCTCGAAAAAATGAACGGCGGCCGCGGCATTCTGCTCGGCGGCGTTCCGGGCGTTCCGGCGGCAAATGTGGTGATCATCGGCGGCGGTATCGTTGGTACCGAAGCCGCGAAAATGGCTGTTGGGCTCGGTGCAAAGGTGACGATCATCGACCGCGATCTCGACCGTCTGCGTCAGCTCGACGATATTTTCCTTTCAAAGGTCCAGACGTTGGCTTCATCGCGTTACCAGATCGAAGAAGCGATCTCGCACGCCGATCTCGTCATCGGAGCGGTTCTCGTCGTTGGTGCCGCTGCTCCGAAACTCGTCACTCGCGACATGCTCCACCTGATCCCGCAAGGCGCGGTTCTTGTGGACGTTGCGGTCGATCAGGGCGGATGTTTTGAAACGACCCACGCGACCACGCACTCGAACCCAACCTACTACGAAGAAGGCGTCCTGCACTACTGCGTTGCGAACATGCCAGGTGCGGTTCCGCGTACTTCGACGTTCGCGTTGACCAACGCAACCCTGCCGTATGCGCTCGATCTCGCAAACAAGGGTTTCGAGAAAGCGATCGCCGAAGACGCCGGCCTCTGGGAAGGCGTAAACACGTACGCCGGAAAGTGCACTTACGAAGCAGTGGCGACATCGCAAGGCATCGAATACACCCCGCTCGATTCGCTGCTTGGTAAGGCATCGGCGGCATAGTTCTTAGGTCTGTATTTGTGCCCGCGAAATACGCGAAAAGACGCGAAAAAAGATGTATTCTTTTAGCGTACTTTCGCGTATTTCGCGGGCAAAGTGTTTATGTACGAATTCGCCGTAACACCAGCAATAACCCAACTCCGTCGGCCGGGCGTGATCATCACAGAGGTCGAGCCGGAGAGTCTTGGCGCGGAGCTTGAGCTGGAACCGAACGACCGGATCGTGAAGGTCAACGGGCGGTCGGTTCGTGACTACCTGGATTTTCGGTTTCAAACGGCCGGTGAGACCGAGCTGACATTTCAGGTCAAAAAGCCGGATGGCGAGACCGTTGAGATCGAGTTTGACCGTGACGAATCGGAAGATTTTGGCCTCGGCTTTGAGCAGATAGTGCCGCGTCAGTGTGCTAACGAATGCCTGTTCTGCTTTTGCAAGGGCAATCCGCAGGATGCGAGGCCTTCGCTTTTTGTTCGTGACGAGGACATTCGGCTTTCATTTCTTTACGGCAATTACACCACGCTTTCGTCGATAACCGATGATGAGATGAAGCGTATCGTCGAGCAGCGACTCTCGCCGCAATACGTTTCAGTCCACGCGACGGATTTGAAAACAAGAGCGTACCTACTCGGAGTCGATGAGAAGCGCGCCGATATTTTCGACAAATTTCAGACGCTGCTCGATAACGATATCGAGATCCACGCCCAGATCGTGCTTTGCCCCGAGATAAACGATGGGGTTCAGCTCGAGAAGACGCTTCGCGATCTCGCCTCGCATTATCCAAAAGTGGTATCCGCAGCGATAGTTCCAGTTGCTTTGACGCGATACAACACGGACGAACGTCTCACCCGTGTCACGCCAGAATTTTGTCAGCGAACCATCCGCGAAGTCGAAAAGCTGCAGAAGGAATTCCGCAAAACGCTCGGCGTGACCTTCGCGTTTCTTGGAGACGAGATCTATATCAAAGCGGGCGTCGACGTGCCGTCGCGGCGGCATTACGGAAATTATCCGCAGATCGAGGATGGTGTCGGGATGGTTAGGTCGTTTGTAACTAAGTTTGAGAGGCTGCTCGCTAGGTCGAATTCGACAGTGGGAAGCGATTATCGTAGTGGAAATCCGCGAACGCACTCCGCCGCGATCGTACCGCACGCAACAGGAGTTTCATCATCAGCTGTTTTGCCGCCCGTTTACGCAGGCGGTTCTGACTTTGGAACTATGCTGACGGGCGAAATGTTCGCACCGATCCTTCGGGAGCAGATCGACAAGTTTAACGCGAGGAAGGGCACTCGTTTACACGTACTCGCGGTGCCGAATACATATTTCGGCGGCGACGTTTCGGTCGCCGGCCTTCTGACAGGCCAAGATCTGCTTGCGATCCGCGATCAGATCGTCGGCGACTTCGTTACGATCCCGCAGGTGACGATCAAATCCGACGAGCCGATCTTCCTCGACGGCATGACATTCGCCGAACTCCAATCGAAATTCTCGGTTCCCGTAATTCCCATCGACCTCGACCGTTTCTTCGAGCTATTCGCATAAAAAAGAGCGAGCCGGTCGCGGCCCGCTCAAGCGGAGAATCGAATGCAAGTCATTCGCTCATGAGAAGTGATAATTGATCACACCCGAAGCTTTCACCTTTTCGCCAGAAAGCAGCGTCGGGATGAATTTTGCCTGCTTAGCAGCCGCCTCGGAAGATTGCCGCAACATCTGATTTCCTGAAACTGCATTAGCGGATATCACGTTACCGTTCTCATCGATCAACACCTGAACTGCGACAGTTCCGAGGGCGTTCGCGACCTTCGCCGCTGCCGGAACAGCAGGCTTCGGAAGACTCGTTGCGCGACCGTTAACTACGCCGAGCGACCGAATTATAGGCTTTTCTTCCTTTTTCGGCTTTACCGGCGGTGGAGGCGGTGCGTCGTCTTCGGTTGGGGTCACGACCGCAACGGTCTCTGTCGAGAGGCCGTCGCCATCTCCCGTGCCGTTACCGCCCGGCCCGCGGCCCGGCTCGCCGACGTTTCCGCCGTCGTTATCAAATTCGCCTACCTTGAAAAAGCGATCTGATGGCCGGGCCTTTTGCGTGTTTGCCGCGGTCGAAACCGTGGTCGGCACTTCCGTCGGAGTTTCGTCGATCCGTGCGATGTTCGCCTGACGGGTCGTCACCACGGGAGCGGCTGAAGGGCCTGGATTGGATTTCGCGACCGGCTTTGGAGCTGTTTCGAGCTCTGGAAGCGGTTTTTTCTCTTCCGGGGCGTCGACCGGTGCGATCAGCTCGACCATGTCCATATCGTCCATGTCGAGATTGAGATCGACCGCAAACAGGCTGAAGATCAGTGCGCCCGTAAGGCCGATGAAAAGTACCAACGACGAGACTATAAAGTATGATTTCCGATTTCCCGTTCCGTTGCCTGATGGCTGTGTTTCTACTAATTCGTTAAACATATGATTGCCCTCCGTGGATCAAACGATCCTCAACATGACAATAAAATCTTACGAGACAAAGGAGGCCTCGAACGCAAAGTTTTGCAAATGAACTGCAAACAAACGTAGAGCCGTCTGTGGGGGACGGCTCTACATGTTATGGCTATTGCGCAGCGTATCAGGTCGTGAAGTTATATACGATCGTACCGCTGATCTTGATCGCTTCGCCCGAGAGCACTGTCGGGGTGAATCGAGCCCGGCGGGCCGCACTTTCAGCAGCGCTCCTCAGCAGAGGATGCCCGGAAACCGCATCGGCTGATACCACAACGCCATTTTCGTTGATCAGGACCTTCACACTCACCTGACCCTGTGCATTCACGGCTTTCGCTGCCGGCGAATAGATCGGCTTCGGGAGATCCGTCGCCTTACCGTTTATCACGCCCATCGATCGGATAACGGGCGGCTTCGGCGGTGCTGGCGGGTCTTTCTTGACCGGTGGCGGCGGTGGCTCTTCCTTTTCGACTACCGCCGCGACGGTCTCGCCGCCGGTTGCCAATCCGGTTGCTCCTACGGTGCCGGTTGTGCTGTCACCTGTGCCGCGTCCCGAAGAGACGGCGCTCGATGCCGGGTCAGAGTCGAACTTTCCGACCTCGAAATATCGCGAAGCCGGGCGTTCCTTCTGGGTATTCTGAACGGTCGAGACGGCCGGCGGTGTTTCACGCGGCGATTCATCGAGTCTTGCGACCGCGGCCTGTCTGGTGGGCACTTTTGGTGCCGATGTCGGTGCAGCCTGCTTTTGCTGACGCGGAGCCGGGGCCGGTTCCGGCATTTTCGGTTCGTTTGGCGGAGGTTCGACCGGAGCGATCAGTTCTGTAAGTTCAAATCTATCCGTCCCGAGATCGAGATTCACCGCAAAAAGACTCACGACAAGCGCCACCGACAGTCCAACAGACAATACAAGCGACGACACCAGAAAATATGTCTTTCGATTCTTTATTTGTGCCGATTCTGGTTCAGTAAGTATCAATCTATCAAACATTTTATAACCTCCCAGCGGTGGTGCCGACCGCTATCAATTAGAAGAACTTATGCAAAGAATAGTTCTATCTAATAATATAAAGTTTCGTAAACGAAGGGGCGGGCCGATTCGGCCGATCTGATATCGACCCGCCGGAAGGTAGGCTATTTGAGGAAATTGTAGGTAATAACGCCGGTGACTTTAACAGGCACATTTGAAAGATACGTTGGTGAAAATCGTGCAGCTCGGGCGGCCCTTTCAGCATCCGGCCTGAGCATGATGTGTCCGGTAACCGCGTTTGCAGCTATAACGCGGCCGTTTTCATCGATCGTGACCTGCACGTTGACTTGTCCGGCGGCTCCGGCCGACTTTGCAAGGGACGAGTAGTTCGGCTTCGGAAGACTGATCGCAGCACCGTTCAAAACGCCCTTTGAAACTGGGGTTTTTGGAACCTGCGGTTTTACGACCGGAGGCGGCGTCGTATCTTCCGGATCTTCCTGACGTGTATTTTTGGAAGAGGTTTCGTTAGTCGAGAGTCCGATCGGTCCGGATATAGTTGTGTTGCGTCCGCTCTCATTTCCACCGGGACCGGCCGGCGTAGTATCGATTCTACCGATCCTGAATCTGCCGGTATCAGGTCGAGCCATTTGGGAGTTTTGCGTTGTCGAAACCGTATCCGGCACGGTGGTAGGTGATTCTTCCACCCTGGCCATATTCACCTGACGGGTTGGCACATCGCTGGTCGATGGCGCCGAGTTCTGAACCTGAGGGCGAGGTTGTGGCGGTTCAGGATCAACCGGGGCCATATCGTCCGGGGCGATCATCTCAACCAACTCGAAATTGCCGGTTCCCAGGCCATAATCGGCCGCAAAGATACTGATAACGACGGCAGTCGAAAATAGGATGCCGACGACAACCGAAGACACTACAAAATAACGGCGGCGATCTTTGAATTCGGCGCCTTGGGGTTCGCTTTCTACTAATTGATCAAACATTTTTCAATCCTCCTAATTGGAAGCGTCGGTGCCAGCCGCTCGATCTTGTTAGACACCGATGCGGTGGAGTTGTTCCCGCAAAAGTTTCAGAGTTTATGGCCGATATCGTTCATAAATACCCGATATCGTCCCCAGAGTCGCGATAAACCTTACGTTTTTCCTGAAAAGCCGTGGTGGAACGGTGCTTGCGAACAATTAGGCATCTCTGTGAGATATAAGGGGGAGAAGTTATGAATACTCATAGAATTTTTGGATACCGTACGGCGATCATGATGCTTGCCGCGATTTTTCTTCTATCCGGACTTGCACTCGCACAAGGCAGGGGCAAAGGCAATGGCGGGGGCCATGGTCGCGGTGGCCCTCAACAAGCCGGTAATGGAAACCATGGCCGCGGCGGCAAGCACGTCGAGCGCGGGATTCCTCAGGCTCAACGCCAGCCCTATTTCCGTGGCCGCGGCGATGGAAACGGTCGTCAGGCCGGAAGGCCCGAACGCTGGGGCGGTCAGACCGGACAGGTCGTGGTGCGGCAGCAGCCGCAACAACGTAGAGTTGAATTTATGGGGCCGCCAGTGGTGGATCAGCGACGAGGCCGCGGTGATGACCGACGTTGGCGTGGAAACGAAAAGCGAGAACGACGGGAAGTCGAACGTCAGCCAAGGACGGCTCAGCCCGTTTGGAATAACGATCGTCGAGCCCAAATGTACAGGCGAGACGATGACCGCGATCGCAGCCGACGTAGCCGTGACGGCGATCGATATCGCGTTTTTCAACAGTATGCTACCCCGCGGGCTTGGCCAAACAACTACGGATCTTATCGCAGTGCTCAAGTCCACGAGCGAAACGAACGTCGAAAAGCCGAAAGGGAAGGGCGGAGATTCTGGGGCCGTAATGCCGATCGGTATTCGGATTACTCCAGCCGCAATAGGTATTCTACGGGCCGCAGCTATTCCACTTATGATCCGTATTATGCTTACCGGAACAAATACGGATATCAAGACGACTGGCGTGACAACCTTTTGAGGTCCGTCATCGGGAACGTGTTCAGCGGCGGTGATCCGTATGATTACAGTTACCAGACGTATGTGCCTCAAACCGTTTATCGCCCGGTATATGAACCGGCGTATTATTCGCCATATATCGACGATTCGTACAGTTATTCGCCTGCGTATGCTGACGACGTGTATTACGGTGACGATATTGTCAGCTCGTTAGGGTTTGGCGATTCCGGATTCGGCGGTATCGTAACGCGTATTTTCAGCGAACTGCTGGCAGTTGGTTACAACGACGGCTATCAGGCCGGACAGTATGCCCGATCCCAAGGATATCGTGACAACAGCGCGTACTACGATCCTTACGATCCATACGTTTACAATGATGTCCAGTTTGAGAATGTGGGCTACAACCCGTACTCGTGTCTTGCTGAGAACCGGCGCTACCTGAGCGAAGGTTATGAGCTTGGATATCAGGAAGGCCTTCGAGCCGCGGGGGGAGAGGGACAGTTCAACGAACTGGGCAACGGTTCGCTCGATCTGGTCAGTGTCCTGCTCGGCAACATTCTCTAAGCCGTAAGCAGCGGATTGTACATCATAATTGCGTGGTTTTCGGTAACGAGCCTTTCTTCGGTCATCCCGTCGATAAGGCTCGTTTTTCTTTGCCAGATGCGGTTATGCCGCGTGTAGCCGCCCCACGGCTGCATTTTGATGAGGTGGTCTGTTTCGAAGACTTCGTAGGAAAATTCTGCCGGTTGGTCTGATAGAAGTTCGCCGTTCAGATACTCGTTATCCAGCCAAAGCTTTATTTGAAAGGTTTCGGTTGTATCGTTGCGAAGTTGTAGATCGATGTAGTTGTATGCGAGCGTGGCCCCGCAAGCGAAGGGAATCGAGCGGTTGATGTCGGGAAACACGTCAAAGCCATGTCGATAACGTTCCGTGACCGTCAGCGGCGAATGCAAAGCTATCCAATAAAGCAAATTCCCAAGCTGACAAAGCCCTCCGCCGATCCCCTTTTCGATGCGGCCATTGTGTAGGACAAGCCCGTCAAGAAATCCCCGCTTTACCGTCGGCCGGCCTACCATTTGCCAGATCGAAAAAGTCTCGCCGGGCCTGATCACAACGCCATTCAGCGGTTCGATCGCGAGGCGAAGATTCGTGATCTTGTTGTACTGCAAATACATTTCAACATCACGGAGCGGCCGAAGAATGAAGGATCGATGGCGAAAGATCGAGTGCTCGAGCCCAGTCTTTTCGTCGCGTACGGCGTATTTCCGCGAGTTTTTCAGCCACTCCAAACGTCGCTTCAGCGTGAAGTATTCTCGCCCGATAACGCTTCGTAAATAACTGCGTTTGATTGGTTTAGGTAGAAGTTTGCTGTCCATCGCGGCTGAGTTCGAGAGTGAATTGTAGCATAGACAAAACTCAGCTACGCATTCTTGACCGCAATGATCTCAGCCGCGATCGAGACGGCGATCTCCTCAGGCGTGCGGCTATTGATCGCGACGCCGATCGGCGTGTGAATACGTCGCAGTTTTTCGGGATCGATACCTTCTTCGCGGAGTTCTTTCAGCAGCGTGGCCATCTTCGCCTTGCTTCCGAGTACACCGAAATACCTGAGATCGTGATCGATCAGTTTCCTGATCACCACGGCGTCCGATGCGTATCCGAGCGTCATCACCGCAACATAAACGTCCTCGCCCGACCAGACGTGATCCGCAATATTCGCGTAGCGGTCAATGATCGCCACCTCGTCCGCAAATTCATTCTTAGCTAGTGTATTCAGTTCGGGACGATCATCAAAAATTGAGATCTGAAACCCGAGCCGCGAAGCAACTTCGCTCAACGCCAACGCACAATGCCCGCCGCCGATGATAATTAGTTTCGGTGTTCCGCCTAGCTTTTCACGGTAACGGAATTCGCATTCGCTCATTTTCAGGAACGAGGTCCGCGGATCATTCTCCGTGATTTCGACTATTTGAAATTTCAAATTTGAGATCTCAAATGCGATCGGCGTGCTGTTTGCAAGCGCCCTCACGATCGCATCGACCGTCGCCAGGTCAGCGGGCCCCAGCGGCATTAGAATAACGGCTTGTCGTCCGGAACAGATCATGCCGCTCGAATCTGGCGAGTTTTTTCTATGGGCCTGTTCGATGACCGTCGGCGCGGGAGTAGCTGCTTCCGATTCCGACAAGAGTGCTTTTGCTCGCTCGACGAGGCTGACTTCCATCACACCACCGCCGATGCTTCCTGACATTTCGCCGTCCGCTGCCACGGCCATTTTGTAGCCAGCTCGGCCGGGGCTCGAACCGGAGCTCTCGGCGACGACGAGCAGCACAACTTGCTGACCGGCACGAAGCCGCGACGCAACGAAATGCCAATATTCGATCTCTTTTCGCACGAGAAATAATAGAACGTTTTTGCGTGAAAACGCGACACGACGAGATTCTTAGGGAACCAAATCGAGATGATGCTCGTTAAGGACTCTACCGCGACGGCTCGTCGCAACATTAATTTATGAGACCTAGGATCGCTTTAATACTACTAAATATTCTTCTGTTTTCGATCAGTTCCGCATCCGCTCAGGCCAATGAGAAATGGCTCGAAGACTACTCGGCGATGAAGAGATTCATGTCCGATGCTTACGCCAATCTTGAATGGGCGAGAACGCGGATCGACCTCGTGGAGCTGGATAAAAAAACGCTTGACGCTCTAAGAAGGGCGGATTCGGACGCCGCGGCACGCAAGGTTCTGGATCAGTTCCTTTCAGAATTCCGCGATGGCCACCTGCGGCTGCAAGAGGTTAAGCCGGAATCCGGAAACCAGCAGAAAACGGCTATACCCGTGGATGCGACGGCGGCCAAGGCTTGCGGCGATATGGGATACCGGCTGCGGATGGCTAAGTTCTCGACGCCGTTTGACTCCGTCGACGGCTTCCGCCGCATCAACGCGTCTGCGGACCCGTTTCCCTCGGGAGTATTCCCGCTGGCGAATGGGAAAACCGTCGCGGTCCTAAATATTCCGATCTTCATGCAGCAAGGTTATTTTGCGCTTTGCAGCACCGCGTGGGACGAGGTCCGCCCAAAGCTGACGGCACCGTGCGATGGAAAATGCGTTGATGGCATCAACCAGCGAGTCGAAGAAATGCTGACGCAGAAGCTCGCAGAGCAGATCGGTCAGCTGAACGAACTTAAACCGGATCACTTCATCGTCGACATCGGCGGCAACGGCGGCGGGAATGATTGGGTGAAAACCGTCGCAGGCATGTTGTCGCCAAAGCCGCTCCAGCCGATCAGGTCGGGTTTTATTCGTCATCCGCATTGGGTGCCGATCCTGGAAGGAAACTTGGGGCCGATCAAAGCTGACCTGGCCCGCAAAGACCTGACCGAAAAGCAGCGAGCGATTCTCGTCGAGGCGAAGAAACGCCTCGAAACGTTGGTCGCTGAAGCGAAAACTCCGTGCGATATGTCGTTTGTATGGACAACGAGCGAGCCGCGCAAGAATTGCACCCGGCTGAACTCCGAGCCGATGTATTCAAGCGGCCTTTTCGAACGGCTCGAGCCCGGAATCCTGAATGGATTGACTTCGCGAAAGATCCTTTATAAAGACACGGAGACAGCTGCAACCCCGGTCTTGAAACAAAACCCGATACTTCTTGTGGACCGCCGAACGGCATCCGCTTCCGAGATGCTCGCATCGGTAATGCAGATCTCAGGTTCGGCGACCGTCGTCGGTGAAAAAACGGCCGGAGCGGGTTGCGGCTACGTTGACGGCGGAACGAAATACTTCCTGCCGAACAGCAAACTTCGCCTCTGGATGCCAGACTGCGTCCGCTACCGTGCCGACGGCGTTAATGAGGTTGAGGGGATCAAACCGGATGTCGCTCTGTGGGAGCCGAACAGCGATCCAGGGCACAGATTGGCGAAGATATTGGCATATCTTTCGACAGTTAAACGCTAGGCGAAAAAAATCTTTACAGGATGAGGACGGTCTGATATTCTCACGTTAAATTGAACTGTCGCTGAGGTCGCTTTCAGTTAAAAAGCGACGCGGGAGAACCAAGTAATTCCTGCATTGATGCAGGATCGGGGCAAAGCAAAATATTTTGCGGAAGATTCTTCGCTTCCAGCCCGACAGCTAATCTCGCAAGCGGTACGAGGAAGGAAACGCGAGTTTTTCCCGATAAGGGTGTGAAGGCGTCGACTTCACACCCTTGTTTTGTGTTTAAATTACGGAGGTACGGTAATGAATAGCAGATTTTTTTGGGAGAAGTCCACATTAAAGAGATATCGGGTAACTTTTGAAACTGCTGAGATCGTGATCGGCGCGACTCGGCGAAACAAGTACAAGACGTTTAGAAAAGACACGGGCGTGATCGCATTTTCGCGGCGGGAACTCCTCGAAGTTGAGCTTTCGCGTCTGCGGCAGAGGGCTGAGAGGATAGAAAAACGGATCGGCGTTAAACGAGTTCGTCGCCCGGCGTTGAAATTGGGGTTCGACCACGCTTGATTCGAGCGCTTATTGATCCGGATAAAGGTTCATCAGAACCTTTTCCGGAGTGAACGGACAATCGAAATCCGGCTCGCAGTCGCGGAATGCCTTTATCGCATTCCTGATCGCAAAATATGCTCCGATACCGTACATCAGCGGCGGTTCGCCTACCGCTTTTGAGTTGAAGATAGCGAGGTTTTCGCGGGCGGTTTTGAGCGGGGTTACGAGGATCTCTTTTGGAACGGAATAGATATCCGGCACTTTGTAGGTCGACAGCGCGTTTGAGCGAAGTCGGCCTTCTATGTCATAAACGACCTCTTCCATGGTCATCCAGCCGAGGCCCTGGACGATGCCGCCCTCGATCTGGCCGAGATCGACGGCGGTGTTCATCGAAGTGCCGAAATCGTGGCAACATTTTACGTAATCGATCTCATATCGGCCTCTCAAGCAATCGACCGTAACACCGACGATCGCGGTGCCGTAAACGTGATACGCGAAGGGATGTCCCTTTGCCGTCGACCAGTCGAAGCCAATTCCCGGGGTCGCGTAATGGCTGTGTTCACTTAGGTTTACACGCTGAAGGTGGGCTTCCATAACGAGCGTTTGCCACGAAAGCGATGTCTTTTCGCCGTTACGGTGAACCATGTGATCCTCGATGGAAAGCTCATCAACGCTCGCCGCTTCCACCAGCGGAAGAGCCACTTCGAGCAGCCGGTTTCTGATCGTCTCGCATGCCATCTGCGTGGCTTTACCGTTGAGGTCGGCAGCGGCGGAAGCGGCGGTCGGCGATGTGTTCGCGATGCGTAAAGTGTTGGTCGTGTGGACTTTAACAGCATTGATATCGAGGCCGAAGACCTTTGCCGCAACCTGTGCCATCTTAGTATTCACGCCCTGGCCCATCTCGACCGCACCGGTCGAAACCGCGACGCTGCCGTCGGTGTAGACATGGACCAGCGAACGGGCTTGATTCATCGGCGTTTTGGTGAATGAGATGCCAAAACAGATCGGCATCACCGCGACGCCTTTTTTGAAATACCGCGATGAAGCGTTGAACTTATCTACTTCACGACACATATCTGCAAAGCCATATGTGTTTGCCGCCTGGTCCCAGCTTGCCCCGGCTTCGCTCTCTGCTCTTTGCCCGTAAGGGAATTCGTCACCATCTTCGAGCAGATTTGCCCGCTGGATATCGACAGCTGAAACACCCAGCCTGTCTGCCGCGTGTGCGATCGCCGATTCGATCACGAACATTCCCTGCGGCCCGCCGAAGCCACGGAAAGCGGTATTTGGAGGCAAGTTAGTTCGGCAGCAATATGCTGTCGCGGTTACGTTCGGTATGAAATAGCTGTTCGTGCAATGAAAGAGGGTTCGTTCCAGAACGGGCGGCGATAGGTCGCAGGCTGCTCCGGCATTTTGATAGAAGGTCGCTTCGTAGGCGACGATCTTCAGGTCCTTGTCGAGGCCGATCTTGTAGTCGGACGAATACGGATGCCGTTTGCCTGTCATTCGCATGTCTTCCATGCGGTGAAGGGCATATTTTACGGGGCGTTTCGTCAGTTGACACGCAACCGCGACGATCCCGGCCCAAGCGTTCGCCTGGTCTTCCTTGCCGCCAAATCCACCGCCGAGCCGCTGCACGTCGACCTCGACCTGATGCATCGCGAGTCCCGTCACTCGGCAAACCGCACGCTGCACCGACGTTGGGCCTTGGGTTGAAGAGTAAACACGAATACCGCCGTTTTCCATGAGAACCGCATACGCTCCCTGCGTTTCGATGTAAAGATGTTCCTGACCGTTTTGCTCGGTCCGGCCTTCAAAAACGTATTCGCAGCCCGCGAACGCACTCGCCGTGTCGCCCAATACAAACTTCTTCGGCGGAACGATCAGATCGCCATTCGCCGCCGCGACTCGCGGGTCGATGACAACAGACAGCGGCTCGATCTCGGCGTTTATTTTCTTCGCGGCCTTGCGGGCAAGTTCTTCGGTCTCAGCCAAAACGATCGCTATCGGCTGCCCCGCAAAATGAACCTCGCCCTCAGCCAACAAAGGCTCATCCGGTACGATGCCACCGATCTGATTTTCGCCGATGAGGTCTTTTGCAGTTATGACTCTAAGAACGCCTTCGCACTTTTCCGCTTCACTCGTGTCGATGCCATTCAACCTCCCATGAGCGACCGGAGAATCAAATACGCACGCATACAGCGTCCCGCGGACAACCGGAATGTCATCCAAATAAACGGACTCGCCGCGAACGTGTGAATGTGAGTCGATGTTATGCATTTGGTTTGGACATAAGAGAAGCAAGTCCACCGATAAGGCCGGTTATCGCTCCGATGGGCACGACCAACAAGATCGCTCCAATGATCAGGACGGCTATATTCATCTCTTCCGTTGGCCTGCCCGGTCCTATCGACCACGAAACTGCCCATCCTATTGTGGATTCTGCTACGGCGATCAGAGCCCCCGTCAACGCCCCAAGGTACCATAAAGAAACTCGGCCTGTTAGAAATCCAAAGAGGAGATAAATGACAAAAGAGCCAAGGGAAAACCAACCATATGAAATTCCAGTACCGATTGAGATGATCGCTGCGATGGTGTCGTAAAGAACTATTATGATGGCTCCGATAGCCGCAATCTGAAGAGCCTTTTTCATATATTGAATACCTCATAGAAGTGAGCGGCAAAAAGTTGCCTGAGTAGTAACCTCTTATAATCGGCCGTCCCGCGAACATCTGATATCGGCGAGATCTCGGACTGAATTATTTCATTTGCTCGCTTGATGGTTTCCTCTGAGATTTCTATGCCGACTAGGAACGCCGATGTTTCCTTCAAATAAAGCGGTATCGGAGCGACACCGCCGGCGGCGATGTGGGCTGAGCGGATCACTGGCGTCCCGCTTGCAAGTCGCTCGACATTGAGCGAGATCGCTGCATTAACGGTGGCTATGTCGAGATAAGTTCGTTTGCAGACTTTTTCGAAGTTAAAGCGGAAATCGCCGGTTGATTTCCTGAAACGGACAGCGGTGATGATCTCTTCGGGTTGTTTGGCTAGTTGTTTGTAGCCTAGATAGAAATCTTTTAATGCTAATGTTCGCGAATCGCCCTTGCTAACGCGCGGGCTTTTGCATAGATCGATCTCGGCGTCGAGAGCGAGGAACCAGACGGTCATGTCGCCGATCGGGGAGGCGTTGACGAAGTTTCCGGCGAGTGTCGCCATGTTGCGGATCGGGGTTGATGAGACGAGCTTTAGGTGTTTGTAAAGATCGGGGAAGATCTCGTTCATCAACTGCGATTCGAGCAGGTCTGTGACGGTTGCCGAGGCTCCTATCTCGATGTGCGTGCCGGTGTCGCGGATGGTTCTGAGTTCGTCGTTGAAGAGAAGCGGCCTTGGTTCCGACTCGGCCATTTGATCGTGGCGTTGGACGTATAGGTCCGTTCCGCCGCCGACGGGCAGTGGTCGGTGGCTAGTGGTCAGTGGCCAGTTGCCTCTCTGGATCGCAGCCAGCCGATCTTTTATCTGAAGAAAATACTCTTGGGAAATGTCGGCTTCCACTGACCGTTCTAAGCTTGTCATTGAGGAATCCTGACCACAGGCCACTGACCACCGACCACTGACCGCGGCGGCTGCTCGTTCGATGGATTTATATCCAGTGCAGCGGCAGATGTTGCCGTCTATCGCGGACACAGCGGCTTCGGGCGTTCGCGGCTCGTCGCTCAGGCAAAATCCGGTGAGCGACATTACGAAACCGACTGTGCAGAATCCGCATTGCGTGCCGCTTTCATCGACCATCGCTTGTTGAACGGGCGTTAGTGATCCGTCAGATGGGTTTATTCCTTCTATAGTGACGATGTGTTTTCCGGCGGCGTTTACGAGCGGCATCAAGCAGGAGGTCATCGAGCGGTAGCGAACACGGCCCTCGATAAGCTCGCCGACGAGTATCGTGCACGCCCCGCAATCGCCTTCGCGGCAACCGATCTTGGTTCCTTTGAGGTCCTTGTGATAACGAACGAAATCAAGCACCGTCGAGCCTGGCGGCTGATCGGTCGAGATGTCGTCGTTGTTGAGAATGAATGAGGTCATTCCGAATTTATCCACCGCGGAGACGCATGAGACGCCGAGAAGCAAGGAGACCAGATCAATCGTTTCTCCGCGTCTCTGCGGTTAAAATTTTCGAATCAAGATCACGCCCGCTGTTATCAAAACGATACCGGCTATACGCGCTAGGCTAATTTCTTTAACCTCAACGCCCAGAAGGCCGTAGTGGTCGATTATTAGCGACATCAGCAGTTGTCCCGCGACAAACAGGCTGAAGGTCATGGCGACACCGAGTTTTGGCACGAGCAAAACCGCTGCCGTAACAAAACAGGCGCCGAGCAAGCCGCCAAGCCACGCGATTGGCGGAGCCTGAGTTACGGCCGCGTAGCTTGCTGATCCTAGACCCGAAAAAAGAGTGGCCGCTAGCAGTAAGATCGTGCCGACGAGAAACGATAAAAATGCAGCGAATATCGGACTGCCGACGGTCACGGCCATCTTATTATTGGTCGCGGCTTGGGTCGGCATCATCGCACCGGCGACGAGCGCGAGCACCATCATAAATAGAGTGTTCGATGACATTTAGTAATCGGTCTTATCGGCTTTCGCGATCCATTCTTCAAAGACGGCGACAGCTTCATCTCGCATGAGCGGCTGGATCGGAAGTTTTCGCTCGTTTTCGGGCAATTCGATCTCGTCATAAATAAATTTGTCGTCGAAGCCAGCCCGAGCGGCGTCTTGCTTATTTGCCCCGATGTAAATAGCCGCCGGACGGGCCCAATAGATCGCTCCCAGGCACATCGGGCATGGTTCGCACGACGTGTAGATCGTGCAGCCGTCGAGTTGAAAGGTCGCGAGCGACGAGCAAGCGTTCCTGATCGCGACGATTTCGGCATGAGCGGTCGGGTCGTTCGTCGAAGTGACGCAGTTATTGCCTTCGCCGACGATCTCACCGTTTTTCACAATGACACATCCGAACGGCCCGCCGGCGTTCGATTCCATGCCATTTCGTGCGAGTTCAATGGCCCGCCGCATGAATTTTTCGTGCGTTTCGATCATGCTTTCGGACCGGTTATCCTGATCTCGTAAAGTTTCTTCCACTTTTTGCCGGTGACGAAGAGCCGGTCAGAAGCTGGATCGTAAGCGATGCCGTTGAGAGTGTTTTCGTCCTTGTAGGAGCCGTCGGCGTTCCGCCCGCTATCCTGGTCTCCAGGCGAAATACCACTCAAGTCGATCCAGCCGACGACCTTACCAGTAGCTGGGTCGATGCGCGCAATAAAATTCGGCTTGCCGAGCGTTTCGGGCCTTTCACTGTGCCAAATGTTTGCCCATATCTCACCTTTCACAAACTCCAGTTCGTTAAGGGCCATGAGCGGCCGTCCATCCTCACGCATGACCGCTATCATTTTGGACGACTTGAACGTTTCAGGATTTAGGACGCGAATGACGTGGGTACTATCGGTCATGTAAAGGTTTGTACCGTCGTTAGTTATGCCCCAGCCTTCGCCTTGGTAGGTAAACTCACGCAGCAATTTGAAATCGTTTACGTCGTATACACGGCAGATACCCGTACGCCAGGTGAGATTGTACAACTTGCCATCGAGCAATGTGAGTCCTTCGCCGAAATCATCTTTTGGCAAATCGACCTTTTGCAGCACCTTGCCGGTTTCGATCTCGACCTTTCGCACCGTCGATTCTCCCTCCTGCCCCGTGCTTTCGTAAAGAAATCCGTTATGAAATAGAAGTCCCTGTGTGAAAGCCTTGGGGTCGTGCGGGTAACTTTTTACGACCTCATAGCCATAAACGGGCACCGGGCCGGGTTTTGCGGAGTTCATTGGCTTTGCTGCGTTGTTGGAATTGCTCGTGGTGGTCGCGGATCCCGAACAGCCGAGCGCAATAAAACACGAAAGTAGAAGGATAGTAAAACGCATACAAGTATCTGAAAAACGAACTAAAACGATAGGAAGCTCAGTTCTTTTTCGCCAGAGCCGATTCGATAGCGGCTCGAAAACTCTCGCTTGAAAGATCGCGGATACGGATCCCGTTAATAAAAATGGTCGGCGTCGAATTTACGATGTACTCGTCGCCGTCGGCCTGGTCTTTTCTGATCTCCGCCGCCGTTTTTTCGGCATTAAAGTCTAACTCAAACTGTTTAGCGTTCAAACCCACCTCGATCGCGTATTTGAGCAGCGAAGCCTTGTCCAGGGCGGACTGACGCTTATAAAGTATCTCGCTGTATTCAAAAAACTTCCCCTGCGCATGAGCTGCGTTTGCTGCCCGTGCGGCGTCGAAGGCATTCTCGTGAATCGATTCAAGCGGATAATCGCGAACTACAAAACGCACTTTTCCAGGATATGCTTCGATAGCCTTCTTCAAAACGGGATGCGTCGCGGCACATGCGGGGCACTCAAAATCGCTGAACATTACGACCGTTACCGGCGCGCCCGCAGGGCCGATGGACGGGTCGTCATCCACCGAGATCTTCTGGACTATTGGCGTCGGAGCTTTGTAATTGATGACAGGCTTAAACTTAGCGACTAACTTCTTGCCGAAAGCGTCCTGCAGAGCAAACCGCTCTTCGTCGGAGTAGTCCTTCATCTTGTTCGTGATCTCGCGGGCGAGTAGCGTGCTAGCGTCAACCTTTTGAGCGGCGGCTTCCTCCGCGATCATCGTGTTGTAAAGTGCCTGGTTTATTTCTTCGAGAAGCAGATCGCTCACTGCTGAGTTGAATTCATAAAGGGCAACCGCCGATCGTTCCTCATACTCTTTCGCCGTGATTGCCACGCCATTAACCGTTGCGACGACGTCGGTCGGAAGCAAATTAGGCGAGTTGACCGGCTTTCCGGCGGTGTATTTGAACTTGGTCTTCAAGCGCGAGTACATCGCGGCAAACGCCTTTTGCTCAGGTTCGCGGCGCAGGTAGGCGACGATCTGTTTTCGGGCTTTCTCAAGCGTCGCATCGCCGAGAGCTTGTCGGTTAGCGTCATAAACTGCCTTGATCTCGGCCTCGGTCGGGTTCGGGATCTTCGCTTTTTCTGCGGCGATCATCTTTCCCGACGAAATTCCGGTTGCTTTCGCCTCGGCGTCGAGGAGCCGCTGATTTACTAGCTGATCGAGCAACGCCGTACGCGTCGCAAAAAGCCGCGTCGGCAAACTGGCCACCGCTTCCTGAGCCTCGGTGCCGAGAACCGCGAGTTTGATCGACTTCGACCCGACAGTTGCCAGCACGTCATCGGGCTTTTGCGCGAAGCCCGCGATGGCCAACGAAATAAGAAACAGTAAGACCGAAAACGACTTTCTCATATTCAAATAAGACCAACGAGATTCTATCAAGAACGACGGCTAAAAAGAACAACAACGTAAGCAGCCCTCTTTTCGCCCTTCCTTACGCGCGGGCTTGTGCAACTGATAGGCTTAGATGTGAATGACGGGAGAATTGTCCGCTTGCAGGAAAAGCTAAAGCCAGACTTTTATCGTCGATCCGATACGGTCGTCATCGCCCGTGATCTGCTCGGCAAGCTTCTGGTCGTACCCACCGAAACGGGGGAACGCGTTTCGGGAATGATCGTCGAAACCGAAGCGTACCTCGGCGTCGAAGACCGCGCCGCCCAAAGCTACGGCGGCCGCCGGACGGCCAGAATCGAGGCCCCGTCCTGCGAAGGCGGTCATCTTAATGTCTTCTTCGTTTATGGGATGTATTACCAGCTAAATGTCGTGTGCGGAGAAGTTGACTCGCCGCACGTCGTACTAATCCGCGCCGTTGAGCCGGTCGAGGGTATAGAGATAATGCGAGAACGGCGACACCACAAAAAGTCGGGCCGGGGAGCGGCAGCGACCAGGCCAATGCCCGACAAAAACCTCACCTCCGGCCCCGGAAAACTATGCATCGCTCTAGCTATCGACCGTCGATTAAACGGCGAAGATCTGCTCGGCGACCGAATTTGGATCGAGAAATATAAGATAGTCAGCGACGCCGAAATAGCCGTCGGCACTCGAATCGGGATCGATTACGCTGGTAAGGACGCATTTTTACCGCTGAGGTTTTGGTTAAGCGGGAATCAATATGTGAGTAAGGTTCGCGGGTAGCCAAATATTGCGAGATTCAACGAACTTCACCCGGTCGCTACCGCTCTCGGTCCTGACACCGCATCTTCATGCCGAATTTCGGGCGCAAGGTAATAAGAGGTTTCGCGGCGATCTTTTGATTCGGATCGAGCCGAAGTTTCCACTTTCTGGCGATCGCGGCGAGGACGAGGATGGCTTCGGTCCAGGCGAAGCTTTCGCCGATGCAGCGGCGTATTCCGGCGGCGAAAGGGAAGTAGATGAAGCGGTTGCCGGCTTCTTTAACGCTTTGTTCTTCCCAGCGTTCTGGGATGAATTTCTCGGCGTCTGGCCAAAAGCGTTCATCGCGCTGGAGAACGTAGGTGCTCATCAGCACGGTCGAGCCTTTTTTGATGGTGAAGCCGTTCAGTTCATGATCCTCCGTCGCTTCGCGGCCGACGGCCCAAGCGGGCGGGAATTGCCGCATCGATTCAGCAATGACAGCCTCGGTGTATTTCAAATGCGGAAGATCATCGACCGTCGGCACACGGACGCTGCGTGGTGATGACAGTACCGTATCCAGTTCAGCATGCAGTTTCGCCTCGGCCTCCGGATTCTGTGACAGCAGATAAAACGTCCACGTTAAAGCAACCGCTGTTGTTTCATGCCCGGCAAGGAACAGCGTGAGGGCTTCGTCGCGAACCTGTTCGTCGGTCATTTGGCCACCGTCGTCCTCGTCGCGGGCCGCGAGAAGCATCGAAAGCAGATCGCCTTTGTCCTCGCCCGAAGCTCGCCGTTCGTCGATCATCCGATAAATAACTGCATCGAGAGTTTGCCGCGCCTTTTTTAATCGACGAGTATGCGGCAGCGGAAGCTTTTCGAGGAACTCGGAGTACGGCAGCAGGAGCAAGTTGAACATTTCGACCAGCGTCGTTAAGGCTTTCCCGACGTTTTCCGCATCATTCGTGACGTCCGTGTCGAAGAGCGTCTTAGCGACGATCCGGAGCGTCAGCCGCATCATTTCCTGATCGACATCGATCGTCTTACCGTCTTGCCAGCCATCCGCAGCGATATCGGCAAAATGCGTCATCGACCGAGCGTAATCGGCGATCCGCTGCCGATGGAACGCCGGCTGGATCATCCGCCGCTGGCGCAAATGGAATTCCTTCTCGCTGGTTAGCAATCCCTCGCCGAGGAGCGTTTTCGAACGCTGTAATGCACGGCCTTTCTTGAATTTCGCCGCGTTAACCACGAGAACGTCGCGGATCAGGTCGGGATGATTGATGAGATATACAGTGAACGGGCCGGCACGAAAATGTGAAATATCGCCGAGCTTTGATTGCGCAGTCAGAAACTCAAGCCGGTCGAGACGGATCATCGGAAAACGCCTGTCGAGCCAGCCGAGCTTGAGCGTCGGCGGCATGTTTTCGGGTGACGATGAGCGGCCGTCGGCCATAGAATTCTCCAGTAAGAACTGGTACATTCTTAGTTTATGTCAGAACCAAAACCCATGAAAGTAAAACCGGATATCCGCGCGATCACGCGGCTCGTGCCGCCGAGCGGAAACCTCGTTCAAGGGCAATCAGAATTGCCGATAGACCCACAGCTCGCTAAGGAAGCAGCCGACATTATCGCTGCGAGCCAGAACCATTACGGCGGCAGCGAAGGCGTCAATGACCTGCGCAAAGCGGTCGCCGCAAAGATCGCGAAGTACAACGGTATCAACGTCGATGTAGATGCCACGCCGTACGAGGTGATGATCACCAATGGCGGAACGGGGGCATTGATCGGGATCGCGCAGAAGTTTCTTCGTGGTAAGTCTGCCCTTGTTTTTGAGCCGTATTATCCGTATCACCGGCGAATTTTGGAGGATTTTGGTGCAAAGACCGAGACATTCAATCTCGCCGCCGCTGATCTTTCGTTTGAAAAAGACGCGTTGCTCGCTCGATGTAAGGAATTAAAAGACCGAGCTGAGTATCCGTTGACGATGATCATCGTCTGCACGCCCGCGAACCCGAGTGGAAAGGTGATGTCGCAGGCGGAGCTGGAAGCCATCGCCGACGTTGCAAAAGAACTCGACCTGCTTGTCGTCTCTGACGAAGTTTACGAGCATTACGTGACGGGCGAGAATCCGCATGTTCCGATCGCCAGCTTGCCTGACATGTGGGAGCGGACGATGACGGTCAATTCGTTCTCCAAATCTTGGAACATCTCAGGCTGGCGGCTCGGTTACGCCTACGGCAACGGCAAGCTCATCAACCAGATCAACGCCGCTGCGAACGTCATCTACGTTTGTCCGGCAACCCCTTTGCAAACCGCGCTGTCTAAAGTGCTGATGGCGGACGACGGTTATTATCCGCGTTTGCGAGAAACTTTTGACGCCAAACGACTGTATACATCAGGTGTCCTGACCGATCTTGGCTTCAAGATCTACGACTCCGGTTCGGCATTCTACCTTTGGGCAAGGATCCCAGAGCAATACAGCGACGCCATCACGTTCAACGAAATGCTAATGCGCGACGCCGGAGTCGGCATGACACCCGGCTCGGCCTTCGCCGATGGCGATGACTGGGATGCTTTCGTTCGAATTTGTATCGCTCGTGAAGATTCTGTGCTCGAAGGGGCGATGGAAAAATTAATTCGGGTTCTGCGGTAACTTCAACTGTTCAAACGGTGTTATATGAAACGATTTCTGGTTCTGTTCCTTTTATTTAGCTTGCTGGTTCCGGTCGCTCTTGCCGATGACGGCATGTGGACGTTCGACAATCCGCCGCTGCGGCAGTGGAAGGAAAAGTACAACTTCGAGCCTTCGAAGGAGTGGATGGACAAGCTGCGGCTGGCTTCGGTGAAGTTTCCGGGGGCGTCGGGTGTATTTGTTTCGCCGAACGGGCTGATCGCGACTAATCATCACGTGGCGTCGGGCTTTATCGAGCGGCTTTCGAGCAAGGAACGTGACCTGCTCAAGAACGGCTATTATGCCAAAACACAGGCTGACGAGCTGAAGGTGCCGGACGGGAATGTTCAGGTGTTGGAATCGTATGACAACGTGACCGAGCGCGTTCATACCGCCGCGAATTCGGGTACGACCGATGCGGAAAAGGCGGCGAAGCGTTCGGCGGAGATCGCAGCTATTGAAAAGGATTGTCCGACCGGGCTGCGGTGCGAGGTCGTGTCTCTTTACAGCGGCGGCGAGTATTGGAATTACCGTTTCAAACGCTACAACGACGTGCGTTTGGTGATGGCCCCGGAAGAGCAGATCGCGTTTTTCGGCGGCGATTACGATAACTTCGTTTATCCGCGCCACAATCTCGATGTGACCTTCGTTCGGGTTTACGAAAACAACAAACCAGCTTCGACCCCGAACTTTCTGAAATGGTCCGCGACCGGAGCTCCGGAAGGCGAATTTGTTGTAGTTTCGGGCTATCCCGGCTCGACCGCACGACTCCTTACCGTCGCTCAGCTCAAATACCAACGCGACGTCGGCAATCCGCTGCAGGAACTTGTATGGAAAACCCGTCGCAAGGCTCTCGAAGATTATTCCAAACGCGGAGATGAGCAGCTTAGGCAATCGAATCAGGGAATGCGCTCGCTCGCCAATTCGCTCAAACGTCTCGAAGGTCAGCAGAACGGCCTGCTGAATCCGCGAAATTTCGCTCGCAAAGAAGCCGAGGAAAAAGACCTGCGGGATAAATTAGCCGCGAAACCGGAGTTGAATGCTCAATACTCTCCGGCGTGGGAAGCGATCGCGAAAGCCAATGCGGAATTGCCCGCTAAGGCAAATCAACTCGCGTTTTCGAGCCTCGCATCATCACGTCTCGCCACGATCGCGCAGCAGATCGTCACCTATTCGATCGAAACGGCAAAACCCGACGCTCAGCGTTATGCGGAGTACCGCGATGCCCGGCTTGATGCTTTCAAATCATCGGTCCTTTCGCCCGCTCCGGTTTATCCCGAAATGGAAGAAGCCGCGTTGGTTTACTGGATGAACGAGGCCAGAAAGAAGCTCGGTGCGAGCGATCCATTCATCAAAGCCGCTCTCGGTGATGCCGAACCTGCTGAGGTCGTCGGCCGAGCGTTCCGCGAAACAAAGCTGACCGACCCGGCAGCGAGGAAAGCCCTGCTCGACGGCGGTGCGGCCGCGGTCAATTCCTCGACCGATCCGCTGATAACGCTCGCCCGTCGCGTCGAGCCGGTCATCCGCGAACTGCGTGCGTGGAACGAGAAAAACATTCTTGCCGTCGAAACCGCCAACGGCACACGCATCGCCCAGGCCCGCTTCGCCGTCTATGGCAAAAACATGCCGCCCGACGCCAACGGTCACCTGCGTCTCTGCTACGGCGTTGTCAAAGGCTACGAAGAAGACACGACGCTCGTCCCCTATAAAACCACATGGTTCGGCCTCTACGACCGTGCTTTGAGCTTCAACGAGAAAGACCCGTTCCACTTGCCCGCGAGCGTTAAAGCGGCCCGCGACAAGATCGACCTGTCGACCCCGTTCAACTTCGTCTACACCGCCGACACCATCGGCGGCAACTCCGGCTCGCCCGTCGTCAATCGCAAAGGCGAGGTAGTCGGCCTAAACTTCGACTCAAACAACCAAAAGCTTTCAAACCGCTACTGGTACATCGAAGAAAACGAAGGCTCCCGAGCCGTCGGCGTCCACTCAGCGGGAATAATCGAGGCGTTGAAGAAGATCTATGCGGCGGATGCATTAGTTAAGGAACTGCTTGACTAAGGGACGGCAAAGAATTCTGGTGCCCGAAAGGTAACGTTTGATCTTTTCTTCCGAGTTATTCCGTATGTTCTGTGGCCAATATTGTGGGATGCTGACCACAGAACACACGGAACGACACGAGAAAATCATCCCCTTATACCGCTTCCTCGAGGGTCGTTTTTTCATTCGAGAGCGGTGAAGTTTACGTCCGTAACTGAATCAACCGCCCTAACAACTCTTGCGGCAAATCGGTAGCGTCGAGACATGACTCCTACGATAACCGTCGAACCCGCCTCTATACCTTCAAAACGATAGAAGCCGAACGAAGATGTTGTCGCTGTCCGAATATTGCCGTTCGAATCCGAAATAGTTACCTGCGCATTTCTTAGCCCGCGGCCATCTGGCGTCAAGACCCGACCGGAGACCTCTACGCCGGATGCGGTAGAGCCAACTTGAACAAAACCGCTGACATAGTTGGTCAAAAGTAGAGCCCCGCTGGCATTCGAAACGCTTTGAACAGTAGGTGTTGATGCGAATGTGATCGGGTAGAGACCGATCGGGGCATTGGCGGGAATGCTGTAGGTGATTCGCACGACCTCTCTCGTTCCGGCCGTGTAGGTGTTTACCGCATCCACAAGTATGCCTACCGACCCGGGAGCGAGAGCGAGGTTGGTTGCGAGATTCGACCCAGATGGAACGCCACTGCCGAGTACAACTGAAGGATCGGTCAGCACGTCTGGAGCAGCAATACCGGGCGAACTAGCTCGGACCAAGCTAAAACTAGTAGACGATTCGTTGCCGAGTGCGTCCAGGACGATCGAAACGGTGACGGTTCCGCCCGGCTGCCCGGCAGCACTGATCACCCGGATCGTTCGCGTTCCTGATGGGGTTGGAGTTGGCGTGGGCGTCAATGACGGTGTAGGCGTCGGTGTGGCCGTCGGCGTTGGGGTCGGCGTGGGGCTAGGCGTTGGAGTTGGACTTGGGATAGGCGTCGGACTCGGACTCGGACTAGGCATTACCGTCGGTGTCGGAGAAGGCGTTGCCGTGGGCGTTGGGGTCGGAGTTGGAGTCGGGGTTGCCGTCGGAGTTGGAACAGGTGTTGGAGTTGTCGTAGGAGTCGGCGTCGGACTTGGCGTTGGCGTCGCTGTTGGGGTTGGCGTCGGGGTTGGCGTTGCTGAGGCGCAGGTTCTTAGCGATACCGAGGTTACCCCCGTTACCGCAGAACCCGCGATATCCTGCCAGCCGTCGCCGTTAAAGTCGCCTATTTGTAATGATTCCGCGGGAACTCCGCCACTGATCGGCTGCTGAGGTCCAAATGTGCCGTTCCCGTTGCCGAGGCCAAAGTTAGGGATACCGCCGCCTGCTGATATGACGTCCTGATTCCCATCGCCATTGAGATCGCCGAGTACTATCGAAGTTAGGCCAGTCGTGCCACCGTAGCCAACTCCGGCAAGCGGAAACGTTCCGCTGTTATTTGTAAAGATCAAATGGTTATCTGGTATCGGGTTTTGCAGGCTAGGAATTAGGCCGATGATCACGTCCTGATCCGAGTCTCCATCAATGTCGCCCGCGGCGATCGCCCCACCGGAACCGCTGCCGAGGTTCTGTGTAAACTGGAATGTCCCATTTCCATTTCCACGAAAGACCTGTCCGGGCACGGGACCGCCGTTAAATGCCCGAACAACATCCGGGAAGCCGTCACTGTTAACATCGGCGACGGCGAGTTCTGTTTGAAACCCCGAGCCGCCAGCGATCACAAAATTTAGCGGAGCAAAAGTGCCGTCGCCATTACCGATATGGATCACAAGCGACTGCGGCCCGAAGAAAGGACTCACGAGCAGGTCGATCCGCCCGTCGAGGTTAATGTCAGCCGCCGTGATCCAGCCGGGAGCGAGCGACGCTACGGTGTATCGGGCTCCAAATGTTCCATCACCGTTACCCGGCAGTATCGAGAGCGTGCCGGCGATCGCGTTGCCCACGGCAATATCCATCTTCCCGTCACCATTGAAGTCGGCTATCGCCGTTCCTCGAGCAGTGCTTTGGACCCCTGTTGCAACGCTGCCGGCAGGTGAAAATGTTCCGTTGCCCTGGCCGAGATAAAGGAATAGGGAATCAGAGGTGCCTATCTTCGTGACGAGATCTTGAGATCCATCATTATTAATATCGGCGACGCGGACGTCTGTAAAGTTGGTTCCAGTTCCGGCGAATGTAACCGCATCCGCAAAAGTGACGCTGCTGCAAACCGTTACCGGGTTCACGGTCAGGTTAAAAGTTGTCGACGACGATGTGCCAACGCCGAAGCTCGTTACCTTGATCTGATAGGTGCCGGCTGGGTGAGCGTTAGTGATGCGAACAGAGCCGGTTGCCGCATCGGCAGTCAGCGTTCCCTTGAACGTCGTATTCCCGGTCGCGGTCATTCTAAGGGCTCCTATTGGGCCCGTTGTCGGGACCACAACCGTATTACCGCTCAGATTCACGCTTGCATTCGCATATACGCCCGGGATCGGCGTCGGGCCTGGCGTCGGAGTTGGCGAGGGCGTCGCGGTTGGCGTTGCCGTCGGCGTTACGGTCGGCGTGGGCGTGGGAGTGGGCGTCGCCGTCGGTGTTGGTGTCGCGGTCGGGCTGGGAGTCGGAGTCGGGGTTACTGTCGGCGTAGGTGTCGCGGTTGGGGTCGGCGTCGGTGCTGCGCACGCCGATGTCACGTTTACTGAGTCGACGATCAGATTGTTCAATTCGTTAGACTCGGCGACTACATTGCCCGGATCGACTGATGCAGAGCCGCCGCCGCGTGGGTTCGCGTAGACAGCCGCTCCCGTCGGCGTCGCCGGAAAACTAACGAAAAAGCCGCCGCCGGGCGGGATCGACACCGGCCCGGTAGCCGTGACCGTCAGGGTGTTTCCAGTTATCGAAGCCGAGACATTCGCAAAGCCTGCATCGCCGAAAAGATTGCTTGTGGTCGCGAAACCATAGCTCAAACCGCTGTTCGGCAGGTCGTCCAGAACTATGGCCTGCCCCGCTGAAAATGATGCATTGCTCGAACCCTGATTGATGACCGCGATCGGCCAGAACCAACCTGTGCAGGTCGACGCAGCGTCGGGATACTTACGAACGAAAGCATCATTTCCCGCGGCTGCCTGGCCGAAGAGAATTCCGCCGGTTACTCCGGCGACGTGGCTGTTGCCGGTATTGTCGACCGCAACGGCGTTGGCCTGATCGAAAGCACTCGTGCCGAACTGCCTCGTTCTTAACAAGTTCCCCGATGTGTCGTATTTGCGGAGGAAACCATCCTCACCGCCGATACCGGGTTGGCCCGAAAGCGGCCCGCCCGCAAATCCGGCGACAAAACTATTTCCCGACGTATCCAACGCCACGCCGCGTGCCCGATCGTTGCTGCTGGTGCCGAACTGCCTCGTCCATGCCAGCGTACCGTTCGTGTCATATTTTCGAACAAAGCCGTCCTCGCCGCCTGAGTTTGTTTCGCCGGGCAATGCTCCTGTCGTGTGGCCCGCGATGTAATTGTTTCCTGATGAGTCGACCCCGATGCCGTTGGCGACGTCGGCTTGTGCTGAACCAAATTGCCGCGTCCAGATGATCGTTCCGCTCGTGTCGTATTTTCGAACAAATACATCGCTGCCGCCGGAACCGGTCTGGCCCGCAAATGTTCCTGTTGTAAAGCCTGTAACGTAGATATTGCCAGCCGAATCGGCGGCAACGGCGAACGCTTGATCGCTCTGGCTGGTGCCGAACTGGCGTGTCCAAACGATGTTGCCGTTGGTGTCGTATTTCCGCACGAACGCATCATCGAGGCCCGCACTAGTCTCGCCGGGAAGTACAAAGTCCGTAAAACCAGCCACATAACTATTTCCGTTCGAATCGACCGCAACTCCAAATGCCTGGTCGAGAGCACCTGATCCGAACTGTCTTGTCCAGAGAATGTTTCCGCTCGTATCGTATTTCCTCAAA
Source organism: uncultured Chloracidobacterium sp. (assembly GCA_964410495.1). Classification (GTDB taxonomy): domain Bacteria; phylum Acidobacteriota; class Blastocatellia; order Pyrinomonadales; family Pyrinomonadaceae; genus OLB17. The sequence continues at coordinate 341,527 of CAYPGP010000002.1, read as the reverse complement.
AAAGCATCACGCAGCCCGATGTTCGTCTCGCCCGGCAGTGAACCCGCGGTATAACCGGCGACGAAAGTGTTGCCCGCAGCATCAGAGGCGATAGCTGCTGCTTCTTCGTCAGTACTCGTTCCAAATTGTCTCGTCCACTGAACGTTTCCATTCGAACTGTGCTTTCGAACGAATGCGTCCGTGCCGCCAAGGTAAGTGCCGAAGGTGATCGGGCCGAGCGTATATCCCGCCGTGTAGGAATTCCCGCTAGAATCGGTCGCGACCCCCAACCCGATGTCCGCAGCCGGCGAACCGAACTGCCGCGTCCAATCCTCGGCCGTTTTGGCGGCAATGAGGTCTGCTCCGCCTCCACCGGATGGCTGCAAAATATCGGTATCCCGATCGATCGGGTTTGCGTCGCGAACTGTAGATCCGCCTCCGCCAACTGCCAACTGCCAGGATGCTTCTGCGGTTGACGCTTTGGTGCGTAAAAAAACAAAAACGGTGAAGAAAGTTGCTACAAGCAATATCGAAACCAATACACTTCGAAACTTCATCGTAATTCTCCCCAGGTGCGTAGTTTTGCTTCTCAAACTAATAGGGCGAGAAAATACAGAGGAAGCGCCAAAGTGTCGTCAATTTTTTTTAATTTTTTTGCTACTTGTCGAGTTGGCAGATTTCTGTGATCGAAGCGAATCGAGATGGCTCGACGTAGCCGTAGTCGATCCCGTTCCAATATCGTATCGACGAACTCTGCGGGATCACCCGCTCGGGGCCATTATCCGAACGTACCAATCGCCAGTCAGGACAAGCGTATTTAGATACCGAACGGCGAACTGAGCGGATGAGCGTAAACCGATACGAAGACGGATTAAGTGCCTCATTCATGTGATCGGCTATGAAAGGTTTCAGTAGTCGTTCTTCAAGGTCATCCTTATCCATGTGCCATTTCCCGCCTTTTAACGACAGTATTCCGAATCCGTTGCTGTGCGTTAGTCCCTGATAGAATTTAAGTCCGGCGTAATTGGCAAAAAGGTCGGCGTTCGAAAAAACGCCGGAGGTCATGAGGCCGTAGTAGGTGCGTTCGGTTTTTTGGCCCCATTTTATCGCTTTTTCAGTGGCGGCTTCGGTCGATGCGCCTTTGGCGATTTCTTCCTGGTAGATCTTGTAATACTGATAGCCTTGCTGGAAGAGGTGTTCGAGTTTGTCGATTCCGATTTCGTGCCCGTATAGGCGCACTGTCGGGCTGAGGGTGGCATAGTTGAAGGGGTTTAGGATGAAGATCGACTCTCTGTACGGGGCCTTGTACCTCGCCGGTTGGCTGCGGAAGTTATGTGAATTCATCCACTTTCCGAACTTTGTCGTCATAAAATTATCGCCGGCGATGTGCTCGTAGAAAGCCTTTGCAAAACCCTCGGGCGAACGCAGTTCGGTTAGCTTTTTAGCGATCTCATCCGTTTTCGGACAGCTTTTCACCCGAATCTCGCGGCATTTTTCTAGCCGATCGATCTCGGCATTTACCTCGTTCACAGTCGCAGTCAGAATGCCGGAAACATATTCCGAGACCTCTTCGCCAATATCCGCAAGCGGCGTCGGCGGGAGATTGAACTGGTCGGTTTCAAACGGCAGAACCGCCGTCGGCAGCAGGAACAGCGAGAGGGATAGGTAGATCGAAACGAGAGCCTTTTTCATGTTAACCGGTGAATTCACAAACGAAATTTCAACATTAAATCCGCGTGAATTAAACTAAGATGTCAGCTCCTCGGCTTGAGTGGCTTTTTTCTCTTATGCACTATCATTTGATCGGAATTTGCGGCACGGCCATGGCCAGCTTAGCGGGAATGCTGCAGGCACGCGGGCACAAAGTTACGGGTTCGGACCAGAATGTATATCCGCCGATGTCGACGCAGCTCGAATCGCTCGGTATCGAGATCATGCAAGGCTACAAGGCCGAGAATTGCGAGATCGATCGCGACGTGACGGTCGTCGGCAACACGATTATGCGTGGGAATCCGGAACTCGAGGAAGTGCTCAACCGCAAGCTGATGTACCGCTCGCAGGCGGAGACGGTGCGGGATGTGTTTATCAGGCGCGAACCCCGAGTCGAAGGCTTATCTACAGTTTCCAGTTCGGAGTTTCGAGTTTCGAGTTCAGAGCCCGCTACCGCAGACCCTAAACTGGGAACTGAAAACTCGAAACTGGAAAAAAACCTGAGCTCCGCGAGGCTCTCGCTGGTTGTCGCGGGCACACATGGTAAGACGACTACAACATCCCTTGCGGCCTGGATGTGTGAGGTCGGTGGGCTTGATCCGACGTTTCTGGTGGGCGGTGTTGTGCAAAATTTTGGTCAATCGTTTCGCGTAACTGACAGCGATTATTTTGTGATCGAAGGCGACGAATACGACACAGCTTTCTTCGACAAAAAGCCGAAGTTTATGTCGTATCTGCCCGAGATCGCGATCATCAACAACATCGAATTCGACCACGCCGACATCTACAAGGACCTTGACGCGATCAAATGGCAGTTCTCGCGGCTGATGAACCTCGTCCCCGGCAACGGCCGCCTCATCTGCGGCATCGACTCGCCCGTGGTTGGCGAAGTGCTCGCGTCGATGGAAGGGAAGCTCTTCACGCAAGTCGAAACCTTCGGACTCAGCGACAACGCCAAATGGCAGGCCCGCGACATCGAATTCACCGCCGAAGGGACCAGGTTCAAGGTCTACAAAACCGAAGACCAAAGCCCAAAGACCGAAGCCCGCCCCTGGGGCGAGTTCCGCACCAAAATGATCGGCGAATTCAACGTCCGCAACTGCCTCGCCGTCATCATCGCGGCGGACGCATGGGGCATTTCGCAGGAAAAGATGCAGGACTGCTTCGACACGTTCGAATCGGTAAAACGCCGCATGGAAGTCCGCGGTGTCGAGCGTGGCGTAACCGTCATCGACGATTTTGCGCATCACCCGACCGCCGTCGACGAAACGCTGAAAGCCCTGCGACAAAGATACTCGAACAACCGCCTGATCGCCGTTTTCGAACCGCGTTCGCGCTCGTCGCGGCTGTCCGTCTTCGAAGACCAATACCGCAAAGCCTTCGCCCACGCCGATCATGTCATCATAACCGCCGTCTTCAACCCCGAAGACGCCCTACGCTTCGGCCCGACGCTCCTCGACGTCGACAAACTGATTACGGACATCGCCGCCACCGGCAAAACCGCCATCACGCTCCCCGACGCCGACGCCATCGTCGAATACCTCGCCCCGCAAATGCAGGAAGGCGACGTCATCGCCGTCATGTCCAACGGCGGCTTTGGCGGGATACATGAAAAGCTCCTGAATTCGATAAAGGGTTAAGAGCGTGGGAGATCTCTTCGATCTATTGCAGCTCGGTCCTTGTAATTGATGTTAATCTGCCCGTAATGACGATCGTAACCTCCTGCTGACGGTGATACAGAAGCCAGATGTAGTCCGATTTCTATTCGGACGCTATGAGGTCAAGTCCCGACAGGCTGGTTGTTGACGCGGCGATCGTTCGCGGAGCAAATCGATAGCGCTTCGAGTTGGCGGTCAACGAGTATTCAGTATTTGAAGGAACTCCGGTGAATGTAAAAAGTCCAAAAGAACTCGTCAATGTGGTTCTGCGATGTCCGTTCGAATCGATAAGTGAGACTGTTATGTTTCTTAATGCCATGCCCGAGGGCGAAACAGCCCTTCCCGAAATGGTCACGGTCGGAACTGGAGCGTTGTTCTGATACCTCAGAACGGCAAGATTCATGTAATCGTCGTTATATGTACCGTCCCAGTCGGTGAATCCTGCAAGAAGGATGCGGCCGTCGGGCTGCACCGCAGCTCCTTTAACAACGTCGAACTCAGGGCTAATGTCCGTTAAAACCTTACCAGCGGCTCCGAAGGTGGTGTCCGGCTCACCGTTTGCCGAGTATTTTGCCAACGCAAAGCTCGGATTTAATGACGGTCCGCCAATTCCCGAAGCGATGATAATATCATCAGGCTGCAAAATGATGCCCACCACCTGATCGTTGCCGCCGTTGAAATCAGTGGTCACGCTTCCGCCCTCTCCGAAGGCCAGATCCGGCGAGCCGTCGCCTAGATATCGAGAGATTGAGAAATCGGCGTTTCCGTTCGATACTCGACTGCCGCCGACCACGATCTTTCCGCCACTCTGAATAGCAACGGAATTTCCGCCCGCTCCGACCACTATTCCTTCAGTTCCGAAAGTCGGATCCAGCGAGCCCGCGGAGGTATATCGCAAAAGATAGGTCTCAGCCGGATGATAAGTGCTGCCGACAATCACAAATTTACCGTCAGGCTGGATCGCAACCGAATTAGCCTGATCGTATCCACCGGTCAAATCGGTCACGACCTTGCCGCCGGATCCGAATGAACCATCCAGCGATCCGTCTGAGTTATAGCGGACGATCGCAAAATCTCTGCCGCTTCGGCCAGCCGCGAGAATCTTGCCGTCAGGCTGGATCGAAACCGAGTAGGCGTAGTCGTTGCCCTCGACGATACGGGTCAGTACTTTTCCGCCCGTTCCAAACGTCGTATCCAGTGTCCCATCTGCATTGAACCTCGCGATGGCAAAATCGTTAAGGTGAGGTGGGCCGTCCGAGCCAAATCCCGCTGTGACGATCTTATTGTCAGACTGGATCGCAATCGCAAAAAAATGACCGTATTGAAGCGACGGGCCGTTAGAGCCGTTGAACCCAAAAGTACGATCGATAGATCCGTCGGAAAGATAGCCTGTCACCACCGTTCCTTGAACGACTACTACCCGTCCGCTACTCTGTACGCCGACGGCCGACGCGGCGGAGTCTTGAAGGGTTAACATGCCGCCCGACCCGAAGGTTCCGTCGAGATTCCCGGGCGCACCCGACACTAGGATCACGAAAAACAACGAGCCCAGAAGAGTCGAAGATATTGTTGCGACAAGCTTTTTCATTTGCGGCCTCCGAAATGTATATTCCATTGAGATATGGTCTGCGATATAATGCGCGGCATTGATATGCGAACGTGGCTGTTCCTTTATTAAACAGCATTTCGCGGTTATAGAAAGGTATTTTCGTCGAAAGTACACTTTTTGTCTTCATGAATTTCTCGTAGATATATCCTAATTTTCTCCTTTTCGAACGACGGGCCATGAAATCGACAGAATACATAGATTGAGGCCTTGCTTCTCGATGTTGCGGAGCTGGCAAGTATTGCGGATTTTTTCATCATTGGGGTACTCCTTTTATTTCTTAAAGCAGATCGCTGCCCCCGCTTTTATTCGAGGCCGATAAAGTCCAATCCAGTGACATTTTCGTTCGATGTAACGCTCCGTGACTGGAATCTATAACGCTTTGAGGCAACGGAGACGATATAGGTCATGCCGGGCCGAACGGCCTGGATTTGGTACAAGCCGAACGAACTTGTTGTGACGCTGCGGCGACTACCGGAGTCATCCGTCAACACGACGACTGCGTTTCGCAGGCCCATCCCACTTGGGGTTGTAACTCGACCGGAAACACTAACATTGGGGCGTAGAGGCTGCCAGTCAGGTTGAAAATTACTTGAGGACAAGTCCGTGAGTGTTCTGTTCATCAATCGGATCTGAAAAATGCCATACGTCGGCCCGGCGTTCGTCTGAGCGAAAACTATCTCACGGCCGTCGGCCGAATACTTGGGGCCGGCAACAGTATGCCCGCCAGTGTAGATATAGGCTTGGACGGCGCCATTCCCCGTCGTTAAGGCGATCGTGTCGTTTGGACCCAAGTCGCCCTGTGAGGGAAGGGTAAAGATGAAGTTAGTGCCATCCGGCGTCCATACAGGGTCGTCAAACCCCGAATAAATAAATGCGTGTACGAGAGAGGCGACCGCATCTCCGCCGTTGCTGTTGACCTGGTATATACCGTTCGATCCGACCAACGAGCCGCTACGTGAGAAAATGATGGTTGATCCGTTAGGTGACCATGAAGGGTTGCGATCAAAGGTTGAATGCCCGGTCAGTATTCGCTCGTTGCTGCCATCGATATTGATCGTGTGGATCTCCGACGAGCTAACAAATACCAGCTTCTGTCCGTCAGGTGACCAATCGACGCTTCCCGGATCGCAAAATACATTAGGGATCGTTCGAATGTTGCCGCCGTTCTCGTCCATCAGGTTTATCGTTAGACCTTGCGTAGCCTGGCGGAGGAAAGCAAGAGTGCTGCCATCAGGTGACCACGTCGGATAGCTCTCATTTTCAGGCGTGAATGTCAGCCGGGTCTGATCGGTCCCGTCCGGGTTCATGACGTAGATCTCAAAGTTCCCATCGCGGTCGCTGACAAATGCGATCTTGCCGTTACTGACCTGTGCCTGCACCGCGCCCGCGACGGCGATGGCTACCAGAAAGATGCGAGTGATGAAGAATGTCGTGTAACGCATGCGATTGCCCCCAAGTTGCTTCAGTCGCCATTAGGTCGAGTCCGATCAGCCGCCACGCTTTTTCATTTGCTGTCTCGAAAGTGTATATTCCATTGAAATCTGGTGTGCTATATAATTCCGAAAACCGCGACTAGCTGCGTGACAGAGTACGTTACGGCGAATTTCCGCGGTTGTATGTGGAGCATGGTAGCCGAGAACACTTTTTTCGTCATTGTGTATTTATCGTAGATTTCTCCTAATTTTCTCCTTTTCGAACAATGGGCCCTGAGATCGACAAAATATACCGGTTTGAGGCTTTCGTTCTTGATGTCGGCGAGCGGCAGCTATTTCAGGATGGAAAAGCTGTCGTGCTGACGCCCAAGGTTTTCGATGTCCTCGCTTACCTCGTTAAGCGTTCCGGTCATCTTGTTCAGAAGGAAGAATTGCTGCAGGAGATCTGGCCGGATTCATTCGTCGAAGAGGCGAATATCGCGCGGATCATCCATACGCTGCGAAAAACGCTTGGAAACGGGGCGAACGGTGAGCAGCTGATCGAAACAGTACCAAAAAAAGGTTACCGATTTGCCGATGTTGTAACTACCTCCGAACGTGAAGTTTTTGACACGACCGTGAAGCCTTTGAGGACAGCGAAAACCTCAAGGCCGTGGCTGCTTGCATCGATAGTTGCGGCTTTAGTTGTCCTCATCGGAGTGGCCAGCGTAACGGCATTCCTGAATCGATCGGGTCGGACACCCGGCATATCCTTCGAAGGAATGGTCCCTATCCGAATGACGGCGTCAGGTGATATTTTGGCGCCGGATATTTCGCCGGATGGCAAAGAGCTTGTTTTTATTAAGAATTCGGGCGGAATGTTCGGTCTGCAAGTTGAAGACCTTAGCAGCGGCAAGGTCCGTGAGCTGATACCGCCCCGGCCGGGCATCCGGTATTGGGGAGCGCGGTTTGATCGTGATGGGCGTTTCATTTATTACGTTGAGAATAACAATAACGATTCGGGAACGCTTTACAGGATCCCTTCTTCGGGCGGCGACTCCGAAAAGATCGCGGACTCGGCTTCCGGCGGCATAGCCCGAACATCGCCCGATGGCAAATACGCCGTGTTTGTAAGAACAGACAAGGGAGCCGGAATAACCTCGCTCGTGATTTGCAACGGTGAGGGCGGTAACGAGCGTGTACTTGCCCAGATGGACACCAACCGGGTATTTATGTCCGTTGATTGGGGCCCCGACGGTTCGAGCGTCACCTACGTAATGCGGGATGCCCGGGATGGAAGATCGACTTTCTCCATAATTGATAAAAAGATCCAGACCGGTGAGGAAATAGTCATTCTGGAACCGGTGGAACGATGGATAATTTCCGCACTTTGGCTCCCCGGGAAGCAGGGACTCCTAATAAACGCGATCGATGAAACGTCGAAATTGCCGCAGATCTTTTTTCGCGGATTTCCGGATGGTGAGGAGCGTCGGGTAACGAACGACCTGGGCTATTATCACTACCTGTCGCTGACGGGTGATGGACGGTCGATCTTTACGCAAAAGATCGAGCAGGACCGCTATATTTGGTACCTTCCTGATGTGTCGCGGCCGGCTGCCACACAGCTGACATTTGAAAAAGATCAGCATTTCGACGCGGTCGACTGGCTAGATAGCGACACGTTGGTTTTCGATCCGGATTTCAACGGCAGCCATCAAAGGCGAAATTTATTTACGCTCGACATCGGTTCCCCCAAACCCGTTGCGTTGACCGAAGGTTCGGATGACAACACACTGCCGCGTGTTGCTCCTGACGGGGCGATGACTTACATTTCCAGCAAGGCCGGGGCTAAACAGCTGTGGCGAACGGGGCCGAACGGCTCCGTCCCGGTGCAGGTCACAAACATTCCGCACCGACTTTACGAACATCGCTCCTCGCCCGATGGCCGCTGGCTGTATTTTCAATACACGATCGGCGGCCAGGGCCGTCTCGCCCGAATTCCTTCCACGGGCGGCGAGATCACCGAGATCGGCGGAAAAGAGGTCTATCAATGGTCGCTGTCACCGGACGGTACGAAAATCGCCTACAATTCGCTCGACGAGTCGACGGGAAAGTTTTCGATCCGGATCCGTTCCGTGGATGATCCCAAAACCTTGCAGATCTTCGCGATCGAAGCTTCGAATCATATCGTTTGGTCGAGAAGCGGCGATCAAATCTATTTCGTTGCCGACCGCGACCTCCGAAAAAACGTCTGGCGCCAGCCTCTCAACGGCGGCGAACCGGTCCGCGTAACCGATTTCCCCGACGCTGAAATCCTCGACTTCGCCGAATCCCCCGACGGCCGCTCGCTCGCAGTCATTCGTTCTACAACTTCCTTCGATGCGGTACGATTCGATTTCGCAAAATAAATCAGTACCATATTGCAAGTGCATTTGTTGATCATAAAACTCGGCAGTATCGGCGATATTGTGCATACCTTGCCGACCTTGGCGGCGATTCGGCGGGCTATGCCTGGGGCGGAGATCTCTTGGGTCGTTGAGGAGCGGTCTGCGGAGATATTGCGGAGCAACCCGATGATCGACAATTTGATCGAGGTCGATACTAAGAGTTTGCGGGGCGGTAAGATTATTGAGGAGATCCTGCTGGATGCGAGCCGTCAGGTGAAGGAGCTGCGGCGGTTTAAGTTTGATGTTTCGCTCGATTTTCAGGGGCTTTGGAAGTCGGCGGCGATAGGAAAGCTGTCGGGGGCGAAGCGGCGGTTTGGGTTTGATCGGGATGGGCTTCGCGAGGGTTCTAGTCGGGTTTTATTAACCGATCAGGTTGCGGTTCCGGCTGGGATTCATGTGATCAGGAAGAATCTAGCTTTGGCCGCGGGGGCTTTGGGGATCGAGGTTCCTGATACGGATTTTGAGTTTCCTATCGCAACATCCGAAGAGCATATTGCTGAGGCAAATGCGATAATCGAGGCGGTTGGAAGTGAGAGGTTCGCTGTGCTGAATCCCGCGGGCGGCTGGGTTACGAAGCTCTGGCATGCCGAGAAATACGGCGAGCTTGCCGACCGAATCTGGGAGGAGCACGGGGTGCCTTCGCTGCTTGTGACCGGGCCTAGGGAGACGGAGTTGGCGGAAAAGGCTGAATCGAACAGCCGTTCTGGTAAATTGACTTTGGCCGAGCCGAGTTTGAAGGGCTTCTACGAGATCGCAAAACGGGCGGCCGTTTACGTAGGCGGCGACACGGGGCCGACGCATATCGCGGTCGCAGCTGGGGTTCCGATCGTCGGCATTTTCGGCCCGACCGAATGGTGGCGAAACGGCAGCCCGCGGCCCGAAGACATCTGCGTCGAACGAAATGATATCGGCTGTCGCGTCGATTGCCACCGGCGAACGTGCGATAAATGGATCTGTATGGACATCGACGTCGCGACCGTAGCGGCGGCTGTGACTGAGCGGCTTGCTTTTGGTCAGTACCACCTGCGGTAGCGGGTGGGGAACTGAACCTGCGCGGGTAATTCACCACCCGCTACCGCAGGTGGTACTGACATGCGGACTGCCCAATCTATCTAAGAATGATCAAATTCGACAAACGCCTGGTCCAGCGAATCCGCGTCCCGCTCGGGTTCATCTTTGCGATTATATTTATCATTTTCGCCAAACCGACGCTTGTTTCGCTGGCGGTGGGCGCGGCCGTTGCGTATGTTGGCGTACTGATTCGGGCGTGGGCTTCGGGGCATATTAGAAAGGCGAAAAAGCTGGCGGTCAGCGGCCCTTACGCCTACACGCGAAATCCGCTCTATGTCGGCAGCTTTATCATGGGCGTCGGTATCACGATCGCGGCGGGAGTTTGGTGGCTGGCGATATTGTTTGCGGTCTTGTTCCTCGGCATCTATTTGCCGGTTATGCGCGTCGAAATAGGTGATATGCGGCGGATATTCGGCGCGGAATTCGACGAATATGAAAAGAACGTCCCGCTTTTCGTTCCGAGGCTGACGAAGTGGAAAGATTCGGGCGAAAGCTTTGATTTTCAGCTATACTTGCAGTATCGCGAATATCGTGCGGCGATCGGCGTCGCGGTGGTGATCGCACTTCTCGCCGCCAAATCATATTTTCTGCCCTAGCGTTATGAGGCTGAACATCCTTAGATCGACTTTTTTAGTAGTTTTAGCGACTTTTGCGGTCGCGGCGCAGACGTCTGCTCCCGACGGCAGCGTTCCGACTGCGAATAACCGGCCGAGTGCGAGGGCTTTTGTAGGCGAAAAGCTCACATATGAAGGCCGCGTCAGTAAGTTCAAGGTCGGAATGTCGATCGCCGACCTGACGTTCACGGGCACTCCGGGGGCGACCGAAAACGAGCTCGAGATAAAAACCTACGCAAAGTCGAAGGGCACGATGCTAAAGCTTTTTCGTGTGAGCTTTCTGCAGGAATACACTTCGGTCGTCGATCTTTCCAATTTCCGGATCACAAATACGACCAAGCGCGACACTCAAAAAGAGCGCGTCCGCGAGAGCGAGGCACTCTTCGATTACGGGGCCAAGCGTGTCACTTACGTTGAAACCGATCCAAAGGACGCCAACCGCCCGCCACGCAGGATCGCGTCCGAAATAACCGACCCGATGAACGATATGGTCTCGGCGATCTACGCTCTGAGAATGAGCGACCTCGCGGTCGGTAAGAAATTCGAGCTGCTAGTCAGCGATTCCGGGCTTGTTTACAAAGTGCCAGTCGCCGTGACAAAACGCGAGAAGCTCGGCACGGACATCGGGACCGTCTGGTGTTATCGCGTCGAACCCGAGATATTCGGCCCCGGCCGCCTGATCGAGCGAAAAGGCAAGATGATCTTGTGGATAACCGAAGATCAGCGCCGCCTGCCCGTGAAGGCCGCGGTCGATATGGACATTGGCAAGGCTGAGATCAAGATCAAATCGATTACGGCGGTTCCTACACAATAGTAGGTTTCCGCGACAAGCTTGTAACTTTCCCTAAAAGGCCGCATACTTTACGTTGCGGCTTTTTATTTTATGGCTACGAAAGTGAGTAAGACGAAGAAGGAAACGGATCTGGAAGTGAACAAAACGGTCGGCAGCAGCGACCCGTTCGCATCGACGGTCGAGGTTAAAGCAATAAAAAAACGCGCGGCGAAAACTGAAATAAAGGCGGAAGCCGCCCCGAAACCAGTGCGTGCGAAAAAGGTGAAAACGATCGAGGTCGATCCGTTCGCCGAGGTCGCGGTCGAGGCGTCGCCGGTCAAAAAACGTGCAGCTAAAACACCCGTGAAAGCGGAGAAGCCGAGCCTAGACGTGACCGCCGAGATCGCCGCCGAAGAGCCGAAGGTCGAGCTTTCGCCTGCTTTCAAAGCACTTGCCGATATCAAGTTACCCGTACTCCAGCGTGAAAATCGTGCTCGCCTTCAGATGCAGACGCCGACGCGGCTCTATTTTTACTGGTCGGTCAAGGAAAACCCTTGGTCGATGCTGAACAAAGTTTTCGGCGACGGACTTGGCAACTACACGCTCGTCATCAAGCTTATAGACGAGACGCTCGGTCGCGAAGAGATCCATCAGTGCGAAGCGGAAGGCAACTGGTGGTTCGATGTCGAACCGGCACGCAAATACACCGCTGAGATCGGTTTTTACGCACCAGGCCGTCCTTATTTTCGCATTCTGCATTCGAACTCTATCGAAACTCCGCGTCGCAGCCCCAGCCCGCGGGCGGCGACCGAAGCCAACTGGACCGTTTCGGCCAGCAAATTTGCCGAGGTTCTCGATGTTGCCGGCTTCTCGCGTGACGCTTTCGACGTCGCGATGGCCGGCGACGACATGGGGCTCGCCGAAGACGCTTCGCACCGGGCTTTCCGCAGCTTTATCGGCGGCGGGGAATTCGGCCTCGAAGGCATTTCACCGGAAGAGATTCGCTACGCACTGCTCGCACTCGCCTCGGGCATTTCGCTCGAAGAACTGAAAGCCCGCGTCAGCCCTGCTCTGTTCGCGATACTTCAGTCGAACGCCGGCAGCGTTTCGTCAAGCCGTGCGATGAGTTCGCTTTCGGAGCATTTCGAAATAGAAGAATCTGAATTCACCGAAGAAGAATTCGGCCCGGCAGTTTTCGGTGCGAGCCTCGTAAACTTCCCGAAAACGCTTAAGACGCGTACGGTTTCGACAAAGAAAACCAACGTGGAATTTTCGCCGCGTTACAATCCGGTGAGTTCGCATTCGATCGGACGGTAGTATTCGATTTTCATGTCGCCAACGGCGACAAACACTAAAGCCTGGGGTGAAGCGAGTCTTCGAGCGAAACCCTAGGTAGAATCAAACTTATGCGACCGTCCCTGAAGGGGACGAACGATCTGCCGCTGTAATACCTTGTTGCTCGCCTTCAGCGAGCGAAATCGATTAATATGCTGACCTAGGGTTTCGCCGAAACGGCTCTACCCTAGGCTTTAATGTTTGTCGCCGTTGGCGACTTAAATCAGTTGACGTTCAACCAACTTAGCGTTGGTTCAACCGATTCTTTCAAACTGACCACTGGCCACCGACAACTGACCACTGTTTATGCCAACCGGATATTTCAGCCTGATCCTTCACGCCCATCTCCCGTTTGTTCGCCATCCTGAATATCCCGAATTTCTTGAGGAAGACTGGCTTTACGAGGCGATCACCGAGGTCTATCTTCCGCTCATTTTTATCTTTCAATCGCTCCACGAACAGGGCATCAAGCCGCGGCTTGCGATGAACGTTTCGCCGCCGTTGTGCGAGATGCTGGCCGATCCGCTGCTACAGGAACGTTACACGCGACATGCCGAAAACCTTCTCGAACTCGCGAAAAAAGAGCTGGAGCGTACGAAATCAGAAGATCCCAATTTCCACGACGTTGCGAAGATGTACGTCGAAAATCTCTCGGCCTCGCTCGATCTGTGGAACAACCGATACGGACGAAACCTGATCAACGCGTTTCGCGAACTGCAGGACGAAGGTGTTATCGAGATAATCACTTGCTGTGCGACCCACGGCTTTATGCCGCTGATCTCAACGCACGAAGCGCGCCGGGCGCAGGTTGAGATCGCGGTCGCGAACTACAAAAAGCACTTCGGGCGTCAGCCCCGCGGCATCTGGCTCGCGGAATGCGCGTATGAACCGGGCGTCGAAGATCTGTTGAAAGCCAACGGTATCGAGTATTTCATCTCGGACACGCATGCAATATTATATGGCGATCCGCGGCCGCGTTACGGTGTTCACGCTCCGGTCGTCTGTCCGAATGGGACGGCGGTTTTCGCACGCGATGTCGATACGAGCCAGCAGGTCTGGTCGGCTGAGATCGGCTATCCGGGCAACGATCTTTACCGCGAGTTTTACCGCGACATCGGCTGGGACGCCCCTTACGAATACCTAAAACCGCACCTGCATTCGAGCGGCGAACGCCGTCATCTCGGCCTGAAATATCACCGTATCACCGGCCGAAATGTGCCGCAGAATAAGAAGGAGCCGTACATTCCCGCGATGGCCCGAGACAAGGCGGCCGAGAACGCGATGCACTTCATCGGCGAGCGTATCAAGCAGGCACACAAGCTTCGCGAGACGTTCGAAGGCCATCCGCCGCTCGTCGTAAGCCCTTATGACGCTGAGCTTTATGGCCACTGGTGGTACGAAGGGCCGCAGTTCATCGACTTCTTTTTCCGCAAGATCCACTTCGATCAGAACGAGATCGAATGCATCACGCCGGGCGATTTTCTCGATTCTGGCCTCCCGATCCAGGTCCAGCAACCAACAGCCTCAAGCTGGGGCGAGGCCGGTTATTACAAGGTCTGGATAAACGAAGGCAATTCGTGGATGTACCCATACCAGCACGACGCCGAGCGGAAAATGACCGCGTACGCGGATGAGTCCCAGGTTGCAGGTTCCATGTTCCAAGCCGGTGAAAAAGAACTTGGAACTTGGAACTTGGAACTTCTAACCTCGATACTCAACCAAATGGCCCGCGAACTCCTGCTCGCCCAATCCTCCGACTGGGCGTTCCAGATCTATCAGGGCACAACGGTCGAGTACTCCTCACGCCGCTTCCAGTCGCACATATACCGCTTCGATCTCCTCGCAAAAATGCTCGATACCGGCGAAGTCGATCACGACCTCCTCTGGGAGATCGGCTCACGCGATAACATCTTTTCCGAGATCGATTTCCGGGTTTATTGCAGCAGTTAAGAAACTAGGTAATAACTAAAAGAACTAAGTACTAAACTAGGTACTAAGTGCCCAAAATCGATGACAAACTCGGCATTTTACGTCATTTTAAGCATTTGGCGTCCATTTGAGCATAATCATGCAATCTGAGAATTACTAAGTATCATTTTTCTGCCGATTCGTGTAGCTTCGTAGCGTGGACGTTTTTCGTGCGACAAAAAGACTGTTTTTGATTGCGTTTTTCGCGACCCTTTTTCCGACATTGGCCTCTGGTCAGGTGGACGAAGATGTGGCGAATGAGTACGAAAAATGGATTGGACGCTACCGGAACGTGTTAATTCATCCGGGATCAAGAAGTACGTCGGAAATCACAACAGAAGTTCCCATCGCTGTCATCACGATCGTGACGGAAGCTTCGGGAAATGAGGTGATACCTAACCAGGGGCCTTTTGTCCGCGGGTTTGTCGTAAAAGGGAACGGCGAGGTAGAGTTTTTTGCCCGCGGAATACTCGGCCATAAGGGTGGCTGTTGCGGAAAGATGTCAGCCGAAGAAACTGCTCGGGCAAAAGAGATACTCGCGAACCTTCCACCCGACGGAAAACGCTTGCCACCAAACCACCGTCGCTTAATCATTCAGAGCCCGGTAAACGCTTCGCTCAAGGTTGGGCTGTATGATCTGGCGTTCCTGCCAGACTTGATCGCGGAATTGCTTCGAATTACACAAACCGACATTGGGACGCACGTTCCGTCGTTCGAGCCGTTGACAACCGTTAACCAGACAGGCCGCAGTGAAGCTAACGGCTTGTTGATCATTGGCGACGATCAATCTCTGGCCACGGCTGGCGGCTCCGCCGCTCGCAGGGCCATGGGAAACGGGAGAGCGTCGGAGCAGAAAGACGAGGTCAGGTTGCCGCAAAACGCCTTCTTACAGGCGGGCGCGGAGCTTAGTCCCGACGAGTCGACGCTAATCGCCGGCGGTTGGGGCCACATTACATTTTTCGACACCCGCGACTGGCGCGTCGTAAAGCGGATTGAAGCTCCGTTGGGCGATAGAGAGTTTCCGGACTACAGAAAGTTTAGATTTATCGAGCGTAGCAAATATCTTCTGTTTGACGGTAACGTTTTTGGGTCACTGGTTATAGAAAACAGGTCGTGGCGAAAGGTAAAGAAACCCGAAACGATTCCTGACGACGCACTTTTTTACTCAGACGCGCCCGATGGAACGAGAGCCGTTTACCGGTTGGCCAACAAAATCTTCTTTCGCGGTGATCGGGGAACCACGATGTTGCTTGAACTCGGCGAAGATAAACTCGAAAACGCGTCGTTCGCGCCGAATAGCCAACAGGTCGTGTTGGTAACCGCGGGTAAGTATAGTCGGGGCGACTCGTCGCGGTGGCGAACACGGATGCGAGTTTGGGACGCGAACGCGAACCTGATACATGAACTTCGGCCTTTGGAAAATGACATGTGCGAGGCTGTTTACGGATTGCGGTGGACCGCGGATGAACGGTATATTATCGCGGCGACGCGGTCGGGGAATTTTCTCTCGAAAACGAGCATCGGCATTTGGGACGCGCGTTCGGGGCGTCACGTTGGGGATCTGAATGGATGCGTCGGAGCACTTATCGGGATGCGGATATTGTCTGGCGAAGAAAAGATCGTTGCCGGATGTAGCGACGGAACTATCCGCACTTGGGATCTTGCGTCAGCACTTCGCGAGATCGAGCAATTCAGAAATTCCGCGCCCAGTTCGATGCAGGACTAGATCTTTGATAATTTTTGGACTCAAGTGTTTTCAAACGCTCGAGTCCGGACGCTCCCCCCTTTTTTCGACAACAGTTTCGAGTGGTCGGTTTTCAGTTTCCAGTTTCTCTGGGACGCGCACTCGAAACTGATGAATGAAAACTCGAAACAGATGTCAAACCAACGGTTCGAATCGCGGGTTTTGGGACGCATTCGGTTTGCCTAATCGCGAACAGAAAGTTATCCTTATTGTTTACGTTTTTCGGAGGAAATTGATGATAGAGAAGGGTGTTGAGATAGCTCCTGCAGAAGGGAAGCTTGGGATTTTGCTGGTCGGTTTAGGAGCGGTTTCGACGACGCTCGTTGCGGGTGTCGAGGCAGTGCGAAAGGGCATTTCGCAGCCGGTCGGTAGCCTAACGCAGATGGGTACGATCCGTCTGGGCAAGCGTACGGATAACCGTTCACCGCTGATCAAGGATTTTGTTCCGCTCGCGAATCTCGACGATGTCGTTTTCGGGGCTTGGGACATTTTCAGCGACTCGGCATATGACGCGGCCATGAACGCCGGCGTGCTCGACAAAGACCTCCTCAATCAGCTTTCGGAACCGCTTTCCTCTCTCAAACCGATGGCTGCCGTTTTTGAGCAAAATTACGTTAAACGTATCACCGGCGAGAACGTGAAAACGGGCAAGAACAAAATGGATCTTGCCGAGCAGCTGATCGCGGACATCGCCAAGTTTAAGGCCGACAACAATTGTGATCGCCTCGTCATGGTCTGGGCCGCGTCAACAGAGATTTATATCGAAGAATCGGCGATCCACCAGTCTCTGGAAGCCCTCGAGAAGGCGATGTACGACAACGACCCGTTTGTCGCTCCGTCGATGATCTACGCGTATGCGTCGTTGAAATCGGGTGTTCCGTTTGCGAATGGTGCTCCGAATCTGACGGTCGATATTCCGGCACTGGTCGAACTCGCCGATAGAGAGCGCGTCGCCATTTGCGGTAAGGATTTCAAGACCGGCCAGACGCTGATGAAGACCATCCTAGCTCCGGGCCTGAAATCGCGAATGCTCGGCCTCGATGGCTGGTATTCGACCAATATCCTCGGTAACCGCGACGGTGAAGTTCTCGACGATCCTGAGAATTTCAAGTCGAAGGAAGTTTCGAAGCTTTCCGTGCTCGAACACATCTTCCAGCCGGAAGTTTACCCTGATCTTTACGGAGATTTCTCGCACGTTGTCCGAATCAACTACTATCCGCCCCGCGGCGATAACAAAGAAGGCTGGGACAACATCGACATCTTCGGCTGGCTCGGTTACAAGATGCAGATCAAGATCGACTTCCTCTGCCGCGATTCGATCCTCGCCGCTCCGCTCGCACTCGACCTTGCGTTGTTCATGGACCTTGCTCAGCGTGCAGGAATGAAGGGCGTCCAGGAATGGCTCTCGTTCTACTTCAAAGCCCCGCAGACGGCTCCCGGACTGTATCCTGAGCACGATATCTTCATCCAGCTGATGAAGCTAAAGAACACGCTCCGGCATATGAAAGGTGAAGAGCTGATCACGCATTTGGGGTTGGAGTATTACGACTAACCAGGAAACGCAGGCATCCTGCCTGCCGGTGGTTAGGATTTGATTTTGTTTTGACTGGTGCGGTGTGCCGCCCTCGAAGACTCGGCGTGCAGGCAGGATGCCTGCGCTCCAGTCACGTTGCTCCAGTCCGAATCTTGCGGTTTTTCCAGAAAAAACTTTTAACATCGCGTTAATTTAGATTGCACGCGTGCCACTACGTGTGTTAAAAATACTAGCTGGCGGGCCTTCATACTCGCTTCGCCTCTGGACAGTCACCTTCCAGACATAAAGTTCAGCCAACGTACAATCTGTTGAAATCATCATTAGTGACGACGAGCTAATCGTCACGCTTAACGGCAAGTTTGTTAAGGCAAACACGTTCTATTTGCAAGGGCCATGAAGGCTCATGTGAGGTAAAAATGAAACAGGAAACGGCTAAGAAAAAGGAAAATCCGGAAGGAGGAATTCTCCTCGACCCCGATCGCAAGAGCCCGCGGGCGGCGGAGTTCGAGGATAAATTGTCGGCACGCATTGTCGGGCAGGAAAGGGCCGTCCGCCGCATGAGCGGGCTCTTCCAGATCTATCTGGCCGGGATGAACAACCCGTCGCGGCCGATCGGGACCATGCTTTTTCTCGGGCCGACCGGCTCGGGTAAAACTCGTGTCGTCGAAGCCGCTTCCGAAGTGCTTTTTAACGATGCTTATTCGGTAGTAAAGATCGACTGCGCCGAGTTTCAGCATTCGCATGAGATCGCCAAGCTGATCGGCTCGCCTCCGGGCTACCTCGGCCATCGCGAAACTTCGCCGATGCTCACGCAGGAAAATCTCGATAAGGCACATACCGACGAGACCAAGCTGACGTTCGTTTTGTTCGACGAGATCGAAAAAGCTTCGGACTCGCTCTGGCAGCTTCTGCTGGGCATTCTGGACAAGGCAACTTTGACGCTAGGCGATAACCGCCGTGTTGATTTTTCGCGTACGGTCGTTATCATGACGTCGAACCTCGGCGCCCGCGAGATGTCCGAAATGATCTCGGGCGGCATCGGATTCTCTCCGACAAAAACGGATCAGGCCAAAGAAGATAACGAGATCGACTCGAAGATCTATCGCACCGCCCTCGAAGCCGCAAAACGCAAATTCTCGCCGGAATTCATGAACCGCATTGACAAGGTCGTTGTCTTCCGCAGCCTGAAAGAACATCATCTGCGTCGGATCCTCGATATCGAATTGACGTCGGTTCAGGATCGTATCACCGAGTCGGCTGGAACGAAGTTCATCTTCGAATGCACCGAGGATGCCAAGGAATTCTTGCTTTCGGAAGGTATCGACCTCAAGTACGGTGCTCGCCATCTGAAGCGTTCGGTCGAGCGATTTTTGGTGTACCCGCTGTCGAACCTTGTCGCTACTCAACAGGTTGAAACGGGCGATTACGTCTTGGTAGACTTCGATGACGAACGCGACCAGCTAACGTTTACCAAGCAATCCGGCAAGATGATCATTGCTGATTCCGGGCCGGAGATCGAGGATGATAACGAGCCCTTGATCAGTGCGGACGCTGTAGGATTACCGCTTCCGACCTCGCAGGTGGCAGCCACGATGAGTAAGTCGAAAGGCGAGAATAACGACGTCTAGTTCTAAAACTGGTAACTCGAAACTGATGACTGGAAGCTGGTTTGGAACAGCTTCCAGTTTTTAGTTTGCAGTCTTCAGTCATTTGGCCCAAGCCAGCGACCGTTCAACTGCTCGATGCCAATCAGCCAGCAATTCGGCCGACCGGTTCGCGGAAATAGATGGTTCGAAACGACCGCCTGATTGCCAGTGGCTTGATAGTTCTTCCGTATCCGACCAGTACCCGACCGCGAGCCCGGCGAGGTAGGCTGCCCCGAGCGCCGTTGTTTCCGCGACCATCGAACGGACTACCGGAATCTGCAGAATATCGGACTGGAATTGGAGAAGCGCATCGTTTTTTGTAGCACCGCCATCGACTCGGAGTTCGGCAAGCGTCGAATGCGAATCGGCGTTCATCGCGGATAGGAGGTCCGCAGTTTGAAACGCAATGGACTCGACCGCGGCCCGGGCTATGTGAGCAGCACCGGTTCCACGCGTCAGGCCGATGATCATCCCGCGGGCGTTCTGGTCCCAATGCGGAGTACCTAGACCGGCAAATGCCGGTACAAAATAGACTCCCCCGTTGTCACTAACGCTCGAAGCGAGTGGTTCGACATCGGAAGATTTTTCGATAATGCCGAGCGAGTCACGGAGCCACTGGATGACCGCTCCGCCGATAAAAACGCTGCCCTCGAGAGCATATTCGGTGCGATCGCCGATCTGCCATCCGACGGTTGAAAGCAGGCGGTTTGATGAAGCGACCGGGTTTTCGCCCACGTTTTGGAGCATGAAACAGCCGGTTCCATAGGTATTCTTTGTCGCCCCGGCCGAGAAACAGGCCTGTCCGAATAAGGCCGCTTGCTGATCGCCAGCGAGTCCGGCTATCGGGATGCCGGCCAATTCCGGAACCGATCCGATCTCTCCGTAAACTTCGGACGAGCGTTTTACCTTGGGCAGGATCGCTCGCGGAATGTTGAAGATCTTCAACAGTTCGTCATCCCAGTCGAGGGTGTTGATGTTGTACAGCATCGTCCGAGAGGCGTTCGAGGGATCGGTAATGTGGAGAGTTCCGCCGGTGAGTTTCCAGATGAGCCAGGTATCGACGGTTCCAAAGGCAAGCTCGCCGGCTCCTGCCCGGGGCCGCGCATCCGAGATATTATCGAGCAGCCATGCCACCTTGCTGCCGCTAAAATAGGCATCGACTTCGAGTCCGGTCTTTTCACGGATCAGATCGCCATGCTTCTCGCGGATCGCATCGCACATTGCGGCCGTGCGGCGGTCTTGCCAGACGATGGCGTTGTGGATCGGTTCGCCGGTCTTTCGGTCCCAGAGGATCGTAGTTTCACGCTGATTCGTGATGCCAACGGCTGCGATATCGGCGGCGGTCAGCTCGGCTTGTCGTAGAGCTTCAATGGCAGTTTCGATCTGAGTTTGCCAGATCTCGTTTGGGTCATGCTCGACCCAACCGCCTTGCGGGTAGATCTGAGTATATTCCCGTTGTGCAGATACGAGTATGCGGCCTTCTTTGTCAAAGATGATCGATCGGCTGCTGGTTGTTCCCTGGTCGAAGGCGAGGACGTATTTCATTTGTTGTTCAGTATGCTATTGCCATCGTAAACTGACCTCCCATTTTAGGCCAATATGTGGCAACTTGAAAAACATATACGCCAAACGTAATATGTTCCAATGGAACGCACTGATAGCCTCGATACATTGTTTCTGGCCCTCTCGGATCCGACCCGGCTGCGGCTTTTGTCGCTGATCGGTGACGGCGAAGTTTCGGTTAGTTTCCTAGCCGATCATACTGGTGAAAGCCAGCCTAAGATATCGCGGCACCTGGCGTATTTACGGGACTGCGGCGTAGTTGAAACAAGACGTGCAGGGAAGTGGATCTATTACCGCATCGCCGAACAGCGAAACGCAACGAGCGATCGGATATTGAAGATGATCGTGGCCGAGATCAGCGGCGTGCCGACGTTCCTGACGCCTCGGCCAGACGGTATGCCGGAGTTATCCGGTCAATTCGAAGTTCGGTCCGGGGATTCAGAACTCGAAGTTTTCCTGCTCTGAAGGTCGTTCTTATCGTACGGGCAGTGCCGGCATTTGTTGTCGCAGCAATAGCCGCGGTTCTGCAGATAACGGCGGGTCAATACCATCAGGCCGCCTTCGAAATAGAAATCGCGGCCTTCGACAAAGGTTTCAACGGGCTCGTCCGATCGACGATTCGGTTCGATGCTATCGTGCATACAGTGCAAGGAATTCCTTGTTTCCTTCGGCTCCAAGTATTGGCGATTCCGTAACGCCTAAGACGCGCAGCCCGATGTTTTCGCAAAACGAGTTAACTTCTAATACGACTCTTTCGTGCTTTTCGGTTTCGCGAACGATGCCGCCCTTTCCGACCTCGCCTTTTCCAACCTCGAACTGAGGCTTGATGAGTACGATCAATCGACCGGCAGCGGTCAATAGCGGAATGATCGCCGGAATTATCTTGGTCACCGAAATGAAGGAAACGTCCATCACCGCGAGTTCAAACTGCCTGTCGAAGTCAGCCGGTGTCAGGTTTCGAGCGTTGGTTTTTTCTCGAACCTCAACCCGCGGATCGTTTCTCAGCCGCCAAACCATCTGGTTCGTGCCGGAATCGATGGCGACCACGCTCGCGGCTCCGTGCTGCAACAGGCAATCGGTAAAGCCGCCAGTCGAAGCGCCGACATCGATACAGGAATATCCTGTCGGATCGATATCAAATTCTTCTAAGGCTTTTTCCAGCTTTAATCCGCCGCGGCTCGCGTACTTCGTTTCAGAAGACGCGCCTTTAAGCCGAATGGTTGCAAGTATTTCGATCTTTTCCGAGGGTTTTTCCACACGGCGTTCGTCCGCGAGTACCAGCCCAGCCATGATCATCGCCTGTGCACGGGTTCGCGAATCGACCAGGCCGCGGTCGACTAGGAGTTTATCGATGCGTTCCTTTGCGCTCACAATGTGATCTTCAGGCCGGTAGTCGCGATCCGGAAGCCGCGGTTTCTAACCTTCGCCGTCTTTTTCGCATCGCGTTGGATTAGCGGATTGCTATGGTTGAAATGTATGAAATAGACCTTCTTGCGGTCAGCGGCAGACAGGCCTTTTAGCAGTTCCATCGTCTCGGTAACAAACGGATGCGGCACCTCGCTCATCGGTCGGTTTATCTCACCATCGGCATAGAAAGTGCCGTCGAGCAGAAGAAAATCGGAGGCTTTGACAACGTCGGCCAGCGTAGTTGGCCACTTCGACCACTTGTCGATATCGGGGATAAAAACGAGCGTACGCCTTGCTGACCTGACTCGAAAACCGACCGTTTCTGAGAACTCGTCGCGATGCGGAACCAGGAACGGTTCAACCGAGATACCGTTTCCCAGATCGACTCGTTGGCCCTCGATGAGCGGTCGGATCGTAATGTTTTCAAGCAAAACCAACTGCGACCATGGAGCATTCTTCTCGAGCATTTCCCGCATTCTTGGCATTGCGTAAACTGGCACGTTTTTGGCCCCCATCGATTCGCGGCCGAGGTACATCAAGCCGGTGTAGTGGCCGATGTGGGCGTGTGTGAGGAACATGCCGTCGAGTCGGGCCGAGCGATCCTTCGTTGCGGATCGGAGCATTTCGAACTGTTTCGGCAGATCCGGCGTGGCGTCGAATATCCACCGCTTTCCGTTGTCCGGATCAACAAGAGCGATCGATGAAACAGGCTCATGGGTTCCGTTTGCCCACGCCTTTTTGCAGAACGGTGAATCGCAGCCCATCTGCGGAACTCCTGCATCCTGGGCCGTGCCTAAAACCAGCACGTATGGATTCGCCGCGAGTGCCATTGACGCGAAACAGATTATGAGCAGAATGACCGCTAACTTCATTTTTTACAGCGTTTTGAAAGTGCTATTCTATCCGCGATGGGTCAGGAATCAAAGCTGTCGGGCTTCGCAAAATACGCGTGGTTTGTGCTCGGTTACAATCTTTTGGTTGTGCTGTGGGGAGTTTTTCTGCGTGCTTCGAAGTCGGGCGACGGCTGCGGTATGCATTGGCTGACTTGTCACGGCGAGGTTTTGCCGACGGCCCCGGAATTCAAGACCGTTATCGAGTTCACGCACCGGATAATGAGCGCTGTCGATGGGCTATTCATGCTCATTTTGCTTGGTTGGGCGATCTTGCTCTGGCGTAGGAGCAGAAGTGATCAGGATCGAAGTGTGCTAAAAACAACGGCCGCTGCGTTTTTCTTTGTACTGACCGAAGGGGCGATAGGTGCGGGCCTTGTTTTAACAGGAAATACTGCGGAAACACTGACCGCGGCTAGGCCATTCTGGATGGCCGCCCATTTGATCAACACGTTCATCCTGCTGGCTTTTTTAACCCTTACGGCCAGGCGTGCGAGCGGCAGTGCGGGGTTGAAGTTCCGAGTTGAGCCTAAATACCTGGGTGCCATCGCGTTTGTTGTGGTCGCGATACTCGTGGTAGGGATCAGCGGCTCCATCGCGGCTTTGTCGAACATGATCTTTCCGTCCGGCACCTTGTCGGAAAGCGTGGCTAAGGATTTCTCTGAAACTTCGCATGTCCTGCTGAGGCTGCGGCTGCTGCATCCGACGAGTGCGATACTATCAAGCGTTTTTGTGATTTTCGTGACTGGCTGGCTTGCAAAACAGAGGTTTGGCGACAAAGTGGTCATGCGGTGGTCGAACATTCTGGCGATACTGATATTGCTTCAAATAGCCTTCGGAGCCGCAACGCTGCTGATGCTCGGACCGATCGTGATGCAGCTCGGGCACCTGATCATTGCCGATGCGATATGGATAAGTTTTGTGATGTTCGCTGCCGCGTTTCTATCGTCCGACGCTTCGCCGCAACTAGAAGAGGAACCACTCTAGAGGCTATCTCGCCATTTCTTTCCGCGTTGAACAAGTTCATCGAGCGATCTCTGTAAGGTCGCCGTCGCGGCCTCGAGATCTTCGTCTACCGCATCCGCCGATACGACTATCGGTTCGCCAAAAAATACTTTCGCCTTCGAAAACGGGATCGGGATTTGAAGCCTATCCCACGTGCCAAGTGTTCGGAACGATGATGTTTCAAGAACGAAGGGGACGATCGGCGAACCCGTTCGTTTCGATAGTAATGCCGGGCCCGGCTTGGCTTGGTATCGCGGGCCTTTGGGGCCATCGATGGTGAAGGCGGTGGGCGTGCCGCTTTTCATCATCCGGATCATTTCGACGAGTGCCCGTGTGCCGCCACGGGTGGAGGAACCCTTGATCACACCGAAGCCAAATCGTTGAATGCATCGTGCTGTATATTCAGCATCGAAACTGATCGACGACATCACGACAATTCCGCGATCGCGGAAAAAATAGGTCGATGACAGGATGCGATCATGCCAGAAACACAGTATCGGCGGCTTGCCGTCGCCGCTCCCGCTCGACATCGGATCAACGCCATCCGTCTCGAATCGAAGCGTCTTGCCGATCAACTTGACGAGCGCGTAGAAGACCCAGCCGCCGGTGCGAATCAGGAATCGCTGCTTCGGCGTATAGTGTGAAATGTCCTGAAACTCGTAAACTTTATCGAAACTTTCAGCCACAGCTAGAAAACCTTTATCAAAATGAAGTATATTTGCAACAACGACCACTAACAAATCGTATCCATTTTGCCCTCCGAATCCGGCATTTATGCAGCGAAAGATCCTGATCATCGACGACCACGACGACCTGGCAACGGCTCTCGAAGAAGTGTTCAGCCATGTCGGCCATCAGGTCGAAGTTCTCGAAAACCGCCATGAGGCTTTGAAACGTGATCTTGAATCGTACGATCTCGTCATCACGGATCTCGATGTTGATGCCAGAAACACCGACCCGCAATCAAACGGCAAGGTAGCTGTCTGCCTACCCCAGATGCCGAAGGTCGCCCCGGGCGAGCATGTTAAGGCTTTCAAGATCTGTGCGACGAATTTTCGCCGCGACGAGTTCGATGAGAACGAACTTAAGGACATAGTCGCAACGGTTCTCGATTACAAAATAAGATTCGTCGATAAAAAAGAGGCCGTTGCCGACCTGCACGAGAATATTGAATTCGAACTGCCCAGTGCGATCTCGCTGATGCACATCGTTCTTGAGTATCTGATGAAGCGGGTCGAAAAGCTTGGCGTTATCAATCCTGAACAGTCGAACCTGTTTGTTGCTCTCGACGAGGCCTTCGTCAATGCCGTCAAACACGGCAATAAGTACGACGCCCAGAAACTGGTTCGTATAACCGCCGAGGTCTCGAAAAAGGAAGCCAAGTTCACGATCGAGGACGAAGGCGAAGGCTTCGATGTCAAAAACATCCCCGACCCGCTCGACCCCGAAAACCTCTTCAAAACCAGCGGCCGCGGCGTGCTTTTCATTTACAACATCATGGATGAAGTAAAGTACAACGAGCGCGGGAATCGACTGACTATGGTAAAGAAAGCGGCCGAACCGACAGACCAACCGACCGGATGACATGCTTTGCCTACGTCACCATCTAAATTTGCCCCTCCTGCAATCGGCTTTCAGATTATTTTCGGTTGTCGCTGTTTTTCCCCTTGTGTTTCAACTTTCCTTTGGCCAGGAACCGAAGAACACTCCTGATCGACGGAAAACGTTTGGCGAAAGTCTAAAGAAATTTGTAAATAAACCAGAGCCCAAACTATTCACACCAGCCCCCGCCACTGCTAAAAATACCGACGACGTCATCCGGGTCCAAACCACCATGGTTCTTACGGACGTGCTTGTCGCGAATGCTAAGGGCAATGCCATAGCCGGTTTAGACAAGGACGATTTCGTCATTACAGAAAACGGCGTGCAGCAGGATGTGGAATTGTTTTCATCCGGCGGGCTTCCTAAGTCGATCGTTTTTATCGTCGAGGTGGGTTCGATACCCTCGATGACTGATAAGAGTTTGGAGGCGGCCAAAGTCCTCGTTGACAGACTCGCTCCAATGGACCGAATGGCTATCGTCAACACGAACACGCAGCTTGTACTAGATTTTACGAGTGACAAGAAGTTGCTCAAGTCTACGTTGGGAAAATTGAAGCGTGAATTTATGGCGGGCCGACACAATTATTCAAGTCTGCTTGCTTCGTTGGGCGAGCTATTCGGACCGGACGATCCTCGACCAATAGTTATCAATCAGAGTTACGGTGATGAACTAGCTGCGCTCAAGCCGATGTGGGAGATCAATAAAAGGTGGTGCGCTCGTGGCATCCGCGGAATGTGCGAGAGGAATTTTTCGTTTCTAGATGTTATTGATGCGGTGGAACGTTCAAGAGCGACCATCTACACGGTAGTTCCGGGTCCGCAATTTATTGGGGGCTCCAAAGAAGAACAGGTGAAACGAGCGCGAACATACCTGGACGGCTACTTGAACGAGATCGGAAAGGATATCGATCGAACCGAGGCTGATAAAGAAAAATTCAAACGGGATTGGTTGGAGAGGGAGATCCTTGAGCACATCGAAACAGAAAAAGCACTTATACAGGTGACCACTGTTTCCGGCGGCATTACAAATTTTCTTGAAAAACCACAAGACGCCTCAGACGTCTACGACAGCATTCTCAAGGTAATTGAGAACCGCTACATCATCGGTTACTATCCGAAAGACGAGACACGGGACGGAAAAAGGCGAACTGTGAAGATTGAAGTTCGTGGCCACCCAGAGTACGTGGTGCTTGGGAGAAAGTCATATTTCGCTCCGTTGGACAAATAATGAAAGTAACAATCGCCCAGATCAATACTACCAACGGCGACATTGCCGGAAATACTTCGAAAATAATTCAGGCTATCGAGAAGGCTAGGTCGGATGGTTCGGACCTGGTCGTATTTCCTGAGGTAGTCACCCATGGCTACACCTCGCAGGATTGGTTTCAGGATGCCGATATTATTGCGAATGTGGATGAACCGTTGTGGGATATCATTCCGGCAACCAAGGGCATAACTGCTGTAATCGGCACGATTCGGCGGAATGAAGATACCGATGGACGGCGGCTTTATAACGCGGCGGCGATCATTTCGGATGGTGAATTGTTGGGCTTTGCGGATAAGACTTTGCTGCCGGAATACGATGTTTTCGACGATCCGCGTTACTTCGAGCCGAGCGACGGGCGGAATAGGCGCCTGTTTGAGGTTAATGGTGTAAAACTCGGCGTGGTTGTTTGCGAGGACTTTTGGAACGACAAAACCTTTTGGGAAGAACGGCTTTACGAGAGCGATCCGACTGATGAAGTTATCGCCATGGGGGCCGATGTTATCGTTTCGGTAAACGCTTCGCCCTACAACAAGGGCAAGATCAAACTCCGCTGCGACATGGTCGCTCACCGGGCGAAACTGCAGAAAAAACCGATCGTTTTTGTGAATCTCGTCGGCGGGAATGACGGAATCGTTTTCGATGGAGCGAGCCTGATCGCCGATGAAGAGGGCGACATTATTTTGCAGGCGGCGGCCTTTGAGGAGTTTGTCGAAACCGTTGAGCTCGATGTACGAAAGCCCGATGCACGCGGAATTACCGGCGGCGAGGTCGATGCGATCCATCGGGCGTTGGTACTCGGAATTCGCGATTACGCAGCTAAAAATGGTTTTAAAAAAGCGGTTCTCGGGCTTTCAGGCGGCATTGATTCAAGCCTTGTCGCAGCCTTGGCATGCGAGGCGATGGGGCCGGACAATCTTTTGTGTGTGATGATGCCGTCGCCATTTTCTTCAGCGGGGAGTATCAAGGATAGCGAAGAATTAGTTAAAAATCTCGGCTGCGAAAGCCGGATCGAGCCGATCTCGGATACATTCGAGGTTCTGCTCAAACAGATGAAGCTGCACAAGCCGACCAAGGGCGGCGAATCGCTGGCGGCTGAAAATATGCAGTCCCGGCTGCGTGGCGTTATCCTGATGGCGATCTCGAATGCCGAAGGCCGCTTGCTCCTCTCGACCGGCAATAAAAGTGAACTCGCGGTCGGTTACTGCACGCTTTATGGCGACACGAATGGCGGTTTGGCGGTACTTGGGGATGTATTGAAAACCGAGGTTTGGCAGATCTCGCGGCATATCAACGAAAAGGCCGGGCGGGAGATCATCCCAAACAAGATAATTGATAAGAAGCCGTCGGCCGAACTCGCCCCGAACCAGTTCGATCAGGACAGCCTACCGCCGTATGAAGTAATGGACCCGATCCTGAAGATGTACTTCGAACAGAAGGCCTCTCCGGCGGAGATCATTGCTGCCGGCAACGATCCGGATCGGGTTTATTGGATACTTAACAAAGTCGAGCATCCGGCAAACGAGTTCAAACGACAACAGCTGCCGCCGACTATTATTATTTCCAAGAACGCCATCGGAGTCGGCCGCCGCCGGCCCATCACGCATAAGTTCAAGCGTTTCAACGATAAGCCGTAGCAACTGATGCTCTGAGATTCGAATGGTATTCAGAATTTTCTTCCAAATTGCCTTGGTTCTGTAATATCATCTAGATGGAAGTTCTCTTCCAGTTCCGGCCGAATTTTCCCGCCTTCTTTTTGTCGGAAATAACTGAAAAACATAGTTTATTCGAACTATTTTCCTTGCGAGCAAGCCGCATTATCGGCATTGGTCTATGTTCTTCGGTGCCGCGAAGACTATGGAAATATCCGCAAACAATCCAGTTAGCCGCAGCATTGCCGCATCGCCGGCTGTTTCCATAATCACGCCCGCCTATAAGGTCGCAGACCTTATCGCAACCACCATTGATTCGGTCTTTGCCCAGACTTTTCAGGATTTTGAGTGGATCATCGTTAACGATGGTTCTCCGGATACGGTCGAACTCGAGAAGGTACTTAGTCCGATTTTCGATCGGATCGTTTACATCACTCAAACAAACGCCGGAGCGGCTGTCGCGAGAAATACAGCGATCGAGATAGCCCGCGGCGAGTTTCTTGCATTGCTGGACGGCGACGATATCTGGTTTCCGGAATATCTGGACTCGCAACTGAGCCTGATCAATCACGGCGGTTACGACATGGTTTATGCCAACGCCGAACTCATTGGCGACTCTGCGGGCTTCGGAAAGACGTTCATGGATCAGGCTCCATCGGCGGGCGAGGTCAATGTTTCATCGCTCCTCGACCTACAGTGCAATGTTCTGACCTCGGGAACGGTCGTTCGAAAAGCAGCCGTGGATCATGTCGGCCGCTTCGAGGATGGAAGAGTTCAGAGTGAGGATTTTCACCTTTGGGTTCGCATCGCCCGTGCAGGTTTTCGGATCGGCTACTCGGCGGTCCCTCGGCTCCAATACAGGGTGAGTTCCAGCGGGCTATCAGGTGGAGCCGAAGAGAGAATTCGCCGTGCGATCGATGTTTTTGAACGGATCGAAAAGCAGATAGAGCTTTCGACAGAAGAAAAGTCGATCCTCGCCCGACGACTTAAAGATTTCGAAGCAGATCTCGCCGTAGTTACCGGCAAGCGATGTTTGCTTGCGGGTGATTTCCGAAAGGCTGGCGAAGAATTTGATCGCGCAAAGAATCATCGCTGGTCCCCACGCATTGCAGCGATCGCCGCGATGACAAAGATCGCTCCTCGTATTGTCACCAACATTTATAAGAGGTTAAACCCGTCGGACGTTTCGCTAGTCGCAAGCAGATAGGATTTTCGCAGGAAAGTGGAAAAGAACGCTAAACCTTCATCATTGAAACAGCAAAGTGCCTGGCTGCTCGCGGCCAAGGTAGTTGCTTTCTCGTTTAGCTTTTTTCTGCCGTTGATCATAGTTCGCAGCCTGGCCCAGGATGTCGTCGGTCATTACCGCGAGGCTTTTCAGGTAATTACCAATGCGGTCATCATACTGCCGCTTGGGTTCTCGATGAGTGCGTATTACTACCTCTCCAGGGAGACCGAGCGGAGGGCTGCGGCAGTACTGAACATCCTGATCTTCAATTTTTTCGCGGGTGGACTAGCGGCTTTCACACTTCTGCTTTTTCCCGACCTGATCGGCGGATTTACAAAAAGTCCGGAGCTAAATGCACTAGGGCCTACCATCGGTATTCTTATTTGGGTATCGATCTTCGCCGCCTTTCTCGAGATCGTTGCAATCGCTAATTCTGAGGCCAAGGTGGCAACAGTCTTTATCACGGTCTCGGCTCTTTCAAAAACGATCTTGATGGGCTCAGCGGTCGTCGTATTTGCGAGTGTAGAAGCGATAGTCTATGCAGCATTGATACAGGCGGTACTACAATCGGCATTATTATTGAATTACGTTCGCTCGCGTTTTCCGGGCTTCTGGCGTGAGTTCGACGCTGGATTCTTTGCGGAACAAGCCCGGTATGCGATTCCATTCGGCCTGACCAGTATTTTGTGGATCGCCCAAACGGATATTCACAACTACTTTGTGATGTACAAATTCGACGACGTGGATTTCGCGATCTACGCGTACGGATGCTTTCAGTTGCCGCTTATCAGCATGCTCGCGGAATCGGTCGCCTCGGTGCTTATACCGCACATGAACACGCTTCAAAAAACAGGTGACAAGGACGAGATGATCCGTTTGACCGTCCGGGCAATGGAGAAATTATCATTCTTCTACTTTCCGCTGTACGCATTCCTGATGATCACCGCGGGCACGTTCATCACTACTCTCTTTACCCATAAATATGACGCCAGCACGCCCATATTTATGATAAATCTTACGATCTTGCCTTTTTCGGTGCTGTTGACGGACCCGATCGTCAGGTCATTCAAGGAGTTGGGTCGCTTCTTCCTGCTGACCCGGGTTTTTGTACTGGCGCTGATGGTAGCAATTTTGTATTTCAGCCTATCAAGCATTGGAATGGTCGGCATTATAGCGATCGCCGTCGGGGCCATTCTGCTGGAGAAGTTCATCGGCGAAACGATGATCATTAAGAAGTTGGGGATTGGGCTGGAACATTTGCCGCTGCTTCGCAACGTAGGGAAGACTGCCGTAATAAGCCTGATAGCCGGAGCGGTCACATATGTCGTTTACGCCAACGTTCATGTGTATCTTGAAAAGGTCGGCGAGCATTTTGCGGAAGAAACATTCCATACACAGCAGATGAGTACGCTGAACTTTTTCGGTGGAGCTCTTGTTCTGCTCTTATCCGGCCTAGTATTTGCTCCGATCTATCTTCTGCTTGCGAACATTTGGGGCGTCATCGAAGAAAGTGAGAAGCAATTTGTCAGGAAACATTTAGGGAGATTTTTGCCTAAGGGTTGGGTTCAGCCTGTAGCAGATTCGCAGGGATAATATGTGCGGTATCGCCGGATTTATTTCAAACACCGAACGCGATCGTGAAGCCCGAGCGGCCGTTCTCGATTCGATGTGCCGCGTTATCACGCATCGAGGGCCGGACGAGCAGGGAACTGCGGTTGAAGGACGAGCTGCACTCGGCATGCGCCGCTTATCGATCATCGATCTCGCAACTGGGCAGCAGCCGATCTACAATGCGGATCGCTCGAAACTGATAGTTTTTAACGGCGAGATCTACAACTATCGTGAACTAAAGGCGGATCTCGAACTGCGTGGGTACAAGTTCCAGACCAATTCGGACACTGAAACGATACTTCACGCATACGAGGCGTTTGGGCCAGACTGTGTAAAACGATTGCGGGGGATGTTCGCTTTTGCGATTTGGGATAAGAAAGAAAACGCACTTTTCATAGCCCGGGATCGTGTGGGGAAAAAGCCCCTTTTCTACACTACGACGCCGAATGGCGACTTTGTTTTCGGGTCCGAGGTCAAGGTTCTTCTAGAACACGGCGGAATGGATCGCGAACTGGATCACGGTGCTCTCGATGCCTATCTCGCGTTCGGATATATCCCTGAGAATCTTTGCATCTTTAAGAACGTCAAGAAGCTTGAACCCGGCCATTATCTGACTTTGAAAGACGGATCGGTTAAAGCTGAGAGGTATTGGGATTTCGACTTTTCTAAGGAGAAGTTCCGCGATAGCGAAGATCACATCAGGGGCGAACTGCTGGAAAAGCTGCGCGATGCCGTAAAAGTTCGTTTGATATCAGAAGTGCCGCTCGGAGCATTTCTCTCCGGCGGCGTTGATTCAAGCGCGATAGTCGGGCTGATGTCGCAGGTGATGGACCAGCCGGTAAAGACCTTCTCGATAGGATTTGATGAGGATAGTTTTAGCGAACTGAAGTACGCTCGCCTCGCCGCTAATCATTTCAAGACGGAACATCACGAATTTATCCTCAAGCCCGACTTCGTTGAGATAATCGACGATCTTATTTGGCATTTCGACGAGCCCTTCGCCGACCAGAGCTCGCTCGCGACCTATATGGTCTCGCGAATGGCTCGCGAACACGTAACGGTCGTGCTCTCGGGCGACGGTGGAGACGAACTCTTTGCCGGGTACACGCGGTATGTCACTGATCGCTCACGCAGCGGATTCGCGAAACTGCCAAAATCAGTTCGGCAAGGCCTCCTCAAGCCGCTTAGCGAATCGCTGCCGCATGGAGCCAAAGGAAAGAACTACCTATTCAACATATCTCTGGACGCAGCGGGGCGCTATATCGATTCGATCTCGCATTTTAATGGACCGAAGCGAAAGCGGCTATATTCGCCCCAGGTCAAATCCAAGATGAACGGCACGTTCGAGATCGGGGAAAAACTGTATCGCGAGATAGCGAGCAGCTCGCGATCCGAGGATTCGGTCGACAATCTTCTATATCTGGACAGCAAGACCTATCTGCCCTCCGATATCCTGACGAAGGTTGACAGGATGAGCATGGCTTCCTCGGTCGAAGCTAGAAGCCCGCTACTCGATCATGAATTGATCGACTACGTCTCGCGTATTCCGTCGGGCCTCAAGCTCCGCGGTACGGAAACAAAGTACATTTTTAAGAAAGCGGTTGAAGGAATCGTTCCTCGGGAGATCCTTTACAGAGAAAAACAAGGTTTTGGAGTTCCGATCGGCGAATGGATAAACACGAAACTCAAAGATCGAATAATCGGCGAT
This sequence comes from uncultured Chloracidobacterium sp., assembly GCA_964410495.1. GTDB lineage: Bacteria > Acidobacteriota > Blastocatellia > Pyrinomonadales > Pyrinomonadaceae > OLB17. The sequence goes on along the minus strand of CAYPGP010000002.1, from coordinate 308,101 downwards.
CTCTCAGAACGAAGAGCGATCGAGCGCGGATACTTTGAACCCACATACGTCAAATTGCTGCTTGATGAACATGCGCGCGGGAGGCGTGACCATTCGTACCCGCTTTGGACACTTTGGATGCTCGAACTTTGGCACCGGCGTTATATCGACAGGGACTAGCTTTTATTAATGCTACAGAACGAACCTTCACATCTTACAAAACTTCGACGGAGCCTGCCGTGGCTCGTCAAGTACCCGTTCGCGCGGGCGCGGGCGTTCCTCGAGACGACCGCGTTTGAAAAGAAGCATGTGATCGTCACGGTAGCGAACCATTTCGAACCGGGCTGGACCCCAAAAGGCGGCTTTCTTGATAAAAAAACGCAGGTAGCCAGACTAAAAGAATACCGTGCACGTTTCATGAAAGAAGCGGGTTCTGTCGTGGATGTGGACGGTACGCATTTTCGGCATACCAATTTTTATCCCGCCGAACAATATGACCGCGATCTGCTCGAAATTATGTCCGAGATGCAGGCCGAAGGTTACGGTGAGGTCGAAGTCCACATGCATCACGAAGGGGATGGCCCGGACACGCCGGAAAATGTTGAGAGAACACTCGTAACGTTTCGCGACATCTTGGCCGAAAGGCATCGCTGCCTGTCGCGAATGGATGGCAACGGCATGCCGATGTATGCGTTTGTTCATGGCAATCTGGCGCTCGCTAATTCCTGCGGAGGGAAGTTCTGCGGTGTCGATAACGAAATGAAGATCCTTCAGGACACGGGATGCTACGCAGACATGACGCTGCCGTCGGCCCCTGACGAATCTCAGGTTTCAGTCCTCAATCAGATCTACGAATGCGGAAATTCCCTCGACGAGGCCGTTCCGCATCGTTCGGGTATCCGTGTTAAGGCTAACGGCCCAAAACCCACCCTGCCACTGATCTTTACCGGCCCTCTGATGGTGAATTGGCTGCGACGGTCCGGCCCATGGCCATTTCCGGGGATCGACGGCGGTCAACTCGCCGCTAACGAGCCGATGGACATGGCGAGGTTCCGTCGCTGGAATGCGGCCAACGTTACCGTCGAGGGCCGGTCCGATTGGATCTTTATCAAACTCTACTGCCACGGCTTTTTTGACTACGATCAGGAAGCTACCATCGGTAAAGATGCCCAGCGTTTTTTTGGTGAGCTCGTAGAACACTCGGCAAAACGAGGCGACCGTGAAATTCATTTTGCGAGTGCCCGTGAGGCATTCAATATGGTCCATGCAGCGATCGATGGAAAGAGCGGCAACCCTAACCAGTATCGCGACTACCGGCTCCAGTCGATCATGGAACAGGGATCTCCTGTCGAGGTTGCCGCGGCTATATGATCGATGTCAGAATGACAAATCCGCTGCAAAAGCTTAAAAAGGTCCGAAGCCTGGACGAGGTATTTACTCGTGGAGGCCAGGCCCTTAGCGCCATTCGCGAGCAGGCAAGCGGCGGAAAAGGCGAGCCATCCGATCAGGAATTTCTTAAGCATATCGATCGGTCGCAGTTCGGAAAGACGCCGGTGATATCCGAAACCATCTGGCAGAAATTCTTCAATAATGGAGCGGAAAAGTTCTTTCTTGCTTTCCGCGATCCTGAAGCATCCACCGAGACATATCGCCGATCATTCGGGCCGGCGTCCGTCGACAAATTCGTGGCTTCGGCCGAAAAGTTGATCGACGGGCGCATCGATCTGCTTGGATTCAAAAACCTTTATGTAGGGCGAGCGATCGATTGGCATCGAGAGCCGATCTCCGCCAAGCGGTCTCCGCTCCGCCATTGGAAGAAGTTCGATGATCTGGATTCTTCCGAAACCGGCAACAAGAAGGTTATCTGGGAGCTCAACCGGCACCAGCACTTCTTTACGCTCGGGGTTGCTTATTGGCTCACTGGGGATGAGAGGTTTGCTGATCTTTTTGTCGCACATCTCGATTCGTGGATGCGTCAGAATCCACCCGGAATGGGTATCAATTGGGCGAGCAGCCTCGAAGTCGGGTTTCGAGCTATGTCTTGGATCTGGGCGTTTCATTTCTTCAAGGATTCCGCGAACTTCTCGCCCGAGTTGTTTCATCGGGCCGTTAAATACCTTTACCTTCACGGAAAACACATCGAGAAATACCTGTCGACCTACTACAGTCCGAACACGCATCTGACAGGCGAGGCACTCGCCCTTTACTATCTGGGTACGCAGCTTCCATTTCTCGAACGAGCGGGTCATTGGCGAAAGGCGGGCGAAGATATCCTTTTTGCAGAGATATCGAAGCAAGTACTGCCTGACGGGGTCTATTTTGAACAGAGCACGTGGTATCAGCGTTACACGGCGGACTTTTATGCCCACTTCGTGGTCCTGAGATCATTATCGTCGGATAGCCCTCACGCGAAATTGGCCGAGCTTGAGAACCACCTTGAGCAAAGCTTCGATCTTCTCATGCATCTCACCATGCCAGACGGTACGACTCCGTTGATCGGTGATGACGATGGTGGTCGGACACTTCCGTTGACGGGTTCGGCTTCCAATGACTTTAGAGGAACCCTGGCCTTGGGCGCGATCATTTTCGATCGTGCCGATCAGCGGTTTGTCAGCGGCCCGGCCAGTGAGGAATTGTTCTGGCTGATGGGGCCGGACGCCGTTCAATTCTTCAATTCGATCGAACCGGTTACCCCTGATATCGGATCCCGCGACTTTCCCGACGGCGGCTACTGCGTAATGCGTGATGGCTGGGAGCCGACCGACAACGTTCTGGCCGTTGACTGCGGCGAGGTCGGATCTCTCGCCGGGGGGCATGGGCACGCCGATACGCTCGCAATAGAGGTGGCTTTGCGGGGTAGGCCATTGCTGGTCGATTCGGGCACCTACACATATCACGAATCCAAAGAACTGCGCGATCATTTTCGTTCTACAGCAGCCCACAATACGCTTGAGGTGGATGGGCTGTCGTCTTCGGAGCCGGCTACCGCCTTCAGCTGGAAGACGCGTGCATCAAGCAAACGGGAATCGTGGATCACGACCGACAGATTTGACTATTTTTCGGGCTCGCACGATGGCTATGAGCGGCTTGCGGAACCGGTCACTCATAACCGCAGTATTCTGTTCGTCAAGAATGACTACTGGATCATCCGCGACCTGGCGGAGACAAAGGGCGATCACTCTTATGCCTTGAATTTCCACTTCGACCCGAACGTGAAAACCGCTGTCGGTGACCTCGGTAAATGGGTCGGCGGTGACGATCACCGGATCTATACCTTTGGTGACAACGGCGTTTGGGAGGCCAAGGAAAGCTGGATATCGAAGAATCACGGCAACCGATCCAATGCCCCTTTCATGCGTTTTGTGTCGAGAGGGAAAGGCACGCAGGAATTCTTTACCTTCCTTCTTCCGGTCGATGCCGCCGCCGCGCCGCCAAGTGTTTCCGAGGTTCCAATGGCATCCGGGCGGGCTTTTGTTATTAAATACGCAGGATACATGGATGTCTTCGTTGTGAATGACGACGGCTCTTTCCTCGATAACGGGGTTTTTGAATCTGATTTCAAATATTCCTGGGCCCGATTAAATGACGAAAATTCCATGCCGGACGAATTCATTCTCATTCAGGGCAGCCGACTCACCATAGAAGGCAACGCTGTGATAGACGGAGTGGCAGCCGATCACGCATCTATCCGGCGTTTTGGAAACCAGCTGTACATCAAGACCCAGTCGGAAACCAGTACATTCGACCTTCGATTCGTCGATCGCCGAAAGCGTGACCGACGCAAGCCCCGGTCCGACCGCCGCCGCTCCGACCAGTGAAAAAACGAGTCCTCCAATTTATCGGGAGCTTCAATCAAGGCGGTTCCGAACGCCAGGCCGTCGCTCTAACTCGTCTCTTGAAGAAAGAGGGAAGTCACGATGTTTTCCTCGCGACCCTAAACGGAGAAGGCGTTCTGCGAAGCGAAGTGGAAAAGCTCGACCTCCCGAAGATCCCTGAATTTCCGCTGGACTCTTTTTTCTCACCCGGCTTTGTCCGCCAGGCCGTTCGGTGCAGTCGATACCTTCGCGAAAACAAGATCGACATAGTCCACACTCACGACTTCTACACCAATGTGTTTGGCATGGCCGCAGCAAAGCTTGCCGGAACCCAGGCAAAGGTCGCATCGAAACGCGAAACCTTGGGCATGCGAACCCGGAATCAGGTCCGTGTCGAAAAGCTCGCATTTGGCATCGCAAACGCTGTCGTAGTTAATTCGCAGGCCGTCGCGGATTATTTGCAAGAGATCGGCGTTAGCGAGAGCAAGATCTCTCTGATCTACAACGGGCTCGATCTTAACCGTTTCGCTGCAGATACATGCGATTCGAACGGGTTTCGTCGCCAACACAGCATTGAACCGAATAAAAAGGTAGTAACGCTCGTCGCCAATCTCAGACACCACGTGAAAAACGTGCCGATGCTGCTCCGTGCCGCGAAAACTGTAATTGATTCGTTTCCAGGAGTACTTTTCGTGATCGCCGGCGAGGGAGATCTCGAGACTTCGCTGAAAGAAATGGCCGCGTCGTTCGGCATTGCTGAGCGCGTCCATTTTATCGGCAGGTGCTCGGATGTTCCATCGCTGGTTGCTGCCTCCGACATTTGCGTATTAACTTCGACTTCCGAGGGCTTCTCAAACTCGATCCTAGAATACATGGCAGCGGGCAAACCGGTCGTCGCTACTAACGTTGGCGGAGCGAATGAGGCCATCCGCGACGGCGAGACGGGCTTTCTGATCCGGTCAGATGACGATGCAGAGATGGCGGCTAAATTATCGATGCTTCTAAACGACAACCGCCTCGCCGCGGAATTCGGCAGTGCCGGACTTGAATCTGTCCGAACCCGCTTTTCCGAAGTCTCGCAACTCGAGAGCACTTTGGGCCTGTACGATTCGCTCTTAAAATAGCTTCAAATGGCCCTTCACATCCTACAACTCGGCCCCTATCCGCCGCCCGAAGGCGGCGTTAGCCGAAATATGCTCGCGATCCGCGAGGAACTCGAACGAGCGGGAGATAAATGCTCGATCGTCGCTACATCAAAGAGCGTACATCCGAAAGAGGAAGCGAACGTTTTTCATCCGAGAACTCCGTTCGAATTGCTCAAGCTTGTTCGCAGCATCGACTTTGACGTTTTGCACCTTCACGTTGGAGGCGATCTCAACCTGCGTGTTCTTGCCCTGGCATTTGCGGCAGGCACGATCGCCGGGCGAAAGAGCGTGCTTACCGTGCACTCGGGGGCTTTTCCGCTCACGCCCGAAGCAAAAATGGCAAAGCCGACATCGGCCCGAGGAGCGATATTCCGAAAGTTCGGAGCCGTTATTGCGGTAAACGACGACCTTGCGGATGTCTTTAAAAGGTTCGGTGTTCCGAAAGAAAGGATCAAAAACATCCTGCCGTTCGCCGATGCTCGTCCCGATCCGTCGGTTGAACTGCCAGAATCGCTTGCTGGACTCTTCAGGAACCACTCGCCGGTCCTGCTCGCCGTCGGCGGCCTCGAACCCGACTACGATCCGCTGCTTGCGGTTCGGGCAATGGACGAGATTCTCGCTCAACTGCCCAACGCAGCTCTGATCTTGGTCGGCGACGGTTCGATGCGGGAAGCGGTTGAAAGAGCGGTCGCTGCCACGTCCGATCCGTCCCGTATCCACATTGCCGGAAACGTCGAACATGCCGTCACACTCCACCTGGTCGAACGCAGCGATATGCTGCTTCGGACAACGCTTTTCGACGGCGATGCGATCTCGGTTCGTGAAGCTCTCTTTCTCGGCACGCCCGTTATCGCTACCGACAACGGCATGCGTCCCGAGGGCGTTCATCTGATACCGATCGGCGATCGTGAGGAACTGGTCCGAGCGGTCGTTAAATTGTCAAAGAACTCAAAACCTAGGGGAAGCGCTACTCAGTCGGATAACTCGAATATCCGGAAGGTGATCGATCTATATCGGACCCTCATCTGACGGGTAAAGCGAGGCTGCTTCCCGGATCTTTCCCGTTTGAAGACTTGCCCTTGAATTTGCTCGCGGCTGCGAGTCGATAATCTCCCGAACGCGAATTCGCGAAGCCGATCTCATCTATCGATGCGACGAGCGTGTTTCCTTCGGGAAAATTGAAATCGCTCTCGCCCACCTTGTTAAGGTTTAGGATGAAATTGTTCCTGATCATGCTTCGAGCAGCGGGACTTCGCCGGTCGATGCCGTGGAAGCCGTAATCGCCGTGGTTCACGATGTTATCGCGGAAGATAAAGGACTTGGGTTGGGTGCCATAGAATATTATCGAACTCCCCGATCCGAACGCGGTGTTGTTCGCGATCGTGATCCCTTCGCCGTCCGCTACCTGAACAAAATAACCCTTTCCTTCAAAGCCCTTGCCGATATTTACAAAAAGATTGTTCTCGATCGTAAGGTTCTTGAGGGTTTGGCTCGGATATGTGTCATCCTTCCCAAGGATATTTATCCCATCGCCCGAACCGTCGATGATGTTGTCTTTGATCACTGTGTCTTCGATCGTCGAGAACGTCGCTTTTCCATCCTGATTGCGGACTGTTATGCGAAAAGCCGAACCTTCCCAGTTATTTCGCAGGTAATTTCCGACAAATTGGACACGTTTTGAGTTTTTCAGTTCGAAAAGGGTCTTTACGGTAACGCCCTGCTTCCATGCTTCCGGTTTATTTAGCTCATTCCCACGAACTTCGATGTCAGATGGGATAAGGTCCGGCGAATCCGGGTCCGCTCCGCCGAACATTATGTTCTCAGCCCCGCCTTCGATGTAATTGTTGATGATCTTGACGTTACGCGTTCCGGTCCAGCCGCAGATACCCTGCGTTTCCTCCTGGCTGTAACCGAAGCCTTCGATGTAGCTATTCGTGATCGCTGTATCTGCACTGTTCAGGGCGATCCCGCGTCGGACCTTATTGGTCGAGCGATTCGATGTGATATACGAGCGGTCGATCTCAATGTGATGCGGCAGGTTTGCTGCAGCCTCGCCGTTGCCGAGTTGGATCAAGCCATAATTGAACAGCGTGCCGGACGAGATGAATTCAATACCTACAAAGCGGTAGTGATGTGCTCCTTTGGTCGCCGAGATCGCGGGCCGTCCGAGCATTCCGGTTGTGATCGTTGCCATCGAAGATCGCTGTGCGGGCGAAACGCGCTTGCCTTCCGGTAGGTTCGCCGCCGATGAGGAACGGATGGTGATGAAGTCCGTGTGAGGTTTGTTCGGCAGGCTGATAGTACCCTGATAGACCGCCCCGGCCTGCAACTCGACGATGTCACCGCTTTGAGCTAGTTCGAGGGCGGCCTGGACGTTTCCGCCCGGCGGCACCTTTATTACGCGGCCCGTCGCGGTTTGCTCGATCGTCGGCTGCTCCCAGAAAAGCCCAAGCTGATCATAATTCCACTCGTAAACGGCCGCTCCGCCGAGGAGGATCACGAGCAGACAAATTCCAGCCGAAACTGCGAGAAGCGGCATCATCTTACCGCTTTTCTTTTTCTGCCTTTGTTTTACGCGAACTGTATTCACCACGGTCAAGTTTTCTGCATTCAACACCCACACATGAAACGATCAAAACACCACAAAATCCATCAATGAGCCAACTATCTCAGCATTCCCCGTTTGCACCAAATCCGGCCGCGGCCCCGGCCCTTCCCCGATGGGCATATAAGTCGCTCGCATACAACAACTTACGGCCATTTTGCGTTGTCGCTGTCCCGCTCTGTCCCACGTTTGTCCCACGACCTAGTGAGACAAATAAGTCATTCGCTTTCAATATGTTACGACAATTTGAGTGCTTTCTATGCTTCTCGGTTAACAAAAAGTATGGAAAAGAGGAGCAGAAAGCGGTAGTATGTTAAAGGCGTTCAAACACGCAAAAAACTTCTACAAATTCCCCTCAATTATCTCTTTCTAAACACGTTATGTGTGGAATAAACGGCATTGCGTATTCCAAAAATTCGGGCAGGCTGGTCGATGAGGGCCGGTTGGTCGCGATGCGCGATGTTTTGCATCATCGCGGGCCGGATGACGGTGGAGTTTTTGTTGACGGGAATATCGGCCTCGGCCATCGGCGGCTGTCGATAGTCGATCCGCGACACGGTATCCAGCCGATGCACGGAACGCGGACGCCGACGTCCGCGAGTAACACGACGATCGTCTATAACGGTGAGGTTTATAATCACGCCGAACTGCGCCCGGAGCTGGCTAAACGCGGCCATGTTTTCGAAAACCGGAGTGACACCGAGACGATCCTGCATCTTTACGAAGAATACGGCCGCGACTGCGTTGAGTACCTTCGCGGAATGTTCGCCTTTGCGATCTGGGATAAGGCGAAGCAGGAAATTTTTATCGCCCGCGACCGCCTGGGCGTAAAGCCGCTTTATTACGTTCACGACAGCCAGGGAAATCTGTTTTTTGCGTCTGAGATAAAGGCCCTGATCGAGGCCGGGGCGGTGAAACCGCAGATCAACTTCAACGCTCTGCCCGATCAGCTCGCCAATCACGGGACGTCGGGCGACGAGACGTTATATCTCGGTGTCAAACGACTTATGCCAGGCCACACGATGGTGTGGAAGGACGGCAAGCTCGACATTCGCGAGTTTTGGGATGTGAGTTTTGAGCCGAAACACGGCCCGCGGATCGACGCTGAATACATCGAAGAATGGCGCGACCTTTACCGCAAGTCGGTCGAGATGCGGCTGATGGCGGATGTTCCGCTCGGGATGTTCCTTTCGGGCGGTATCGATTCGTCAGCCATCGCCGCGATGATGTCGACGATGGTCAAGGAGCCGATCAAGACCTTCTCGGTCGGGTTTCGCGAACGCGAGGCGAATGAGTTTGAATATTCGCGGCTCGTGAGCCGAACGTTTGGCACCGATCACCACGAGATCACCATCACGCCAGAGCAATTTTTTGCCGAGCTGCCAAATCTCGTCTGGCACGAAGACGAGCCGATCGGGTTTATCGCGTCGGTACCGCTCTATTTTGTTTCGAAACTTGCCCAGCAGCACGTAAAGGTCGTTCTCACCGGCGAAGGAGCGGATGAGACGCTTGCGGGCTACGGTCGTTATGCGAAAGCTCTGAAACTGCTCAGCTACGGCGAAAAATACGAGAGCGTGACGCCATCGTTTCTGAGAGACGCGGTTCGCGGCGGGGTCGCGACATTGCCGGGAGTTCTGAATCGTAAGCTGAACCGCACATTTCTTTCACGCGAATCGGACATTGAGAATCTATTTTTCGACAACTTCGGGGTTTTCCCGAAGCGGATGCAGCGTGGCCTTTTCTCGCGTGCGACTAAAGAAAAGATCGCCGATCTGAACCCGTACACGCCGCAGAATGCGTGGCTTGAGAAATGCGATGCCGATGACGTGCTAGACAAACTGCTCTACGCCGACACTAAAACGTACCTTCACGAACTGCTGATGAAGCAGGACCAAATGTCGATGGCCGCTTCGATCGAGAGCCGCGTGCCGTTTCTCGATCATAAGCTGGTCGAGTTTTCCGCACGTATGCCGCGTGAGATGAAGCTTCGCGGCAACACGACGAAATGGATACTGCGTGAGGCGATGAAAGGCGTTCTGCCGAACGAAATTCTCGACCGTGCAAAGATGGGCTTTCCGGTGCCGGTCGGGAACTGGTTTCGCGGGAAATTCAAGCACATTGTTGACGAATACGTTCTCGGGACGCGGGCAATGGACCGTGGGATCTTCGATCCGAATTACGTCCGCTCGCTGGTAGCGGCCCACAACGCCGGCGAGAATCATGACGAACGGATATGGTCCCTCGTCAATTTCGAGATCTGGCAGAGGCGGTTTTTTGACGGCGAAGCATAAGGGTAGGCTAAGGGCCTGATGATAACGATGGCAGATACAGCAAGACCTAGAAAACCTGAACTGGCCGCGCTACGCGGGCGGGACATCCTGTGTTTTTCGCACGACTGGACCGGTGACCCGTTATCAAAAACCCATTTGATGCGCGTTCTTTCGAAAGAGAACCGCATTCTCTGGATAAACGCCATCGCGAACCGGATGCCGACCACGTCGTCGAAAGACCTTTCACGTATCTACAAGAAACTCAAGGCGTTTACAGAGCCGATCCGCGAGGTCGAGCCCAATATTTTTATCCTCAATCCACTTGCGATTCCGGCTTACGGCAACGCGACGATCGTTAGCCTGAATCAGCGTTCGCTCGTTCGCCAGGTAAAAAAAGCGATGCGGAAACTTGGCTTTTCCGACGTCGTAAATATGGTTTTCAACCCCGCTGCGGGAATGATCGCAGGGAAGCTGGACGAAGCGGAATTGATTTATTACTGCGTTGACGAATACACGGCTTTCACCGGCTCGTCTGCATTGAAGGAGATAGAGGAAGACCTGTTTCGGCGTTCGGATGTGGTAGTTGTTTCGGCTGAGAAGCTTTACGAATCAAAGAAACAGTTCAATCCGAACACGTTCATCATCCGTCACGGCACGGACTGGAGGCATTTTCGCACCGCATTGGACGAAGCGACGAATATCCCGGCTGATATTGCGGATCTTCCGAAACCTATCATCGGTTTTCACGGCCTGCTGGCGGATTGGGTAGATTTTGAACTGATAAAAAAGACCGCCGATCGCTTCAAGGATGGCTCAGTCGTGCTGATCGGCAAGATCGCCGTTGATGCTGAGCAGAAGGTGAAAGTGCTTGATGATGTCCCGAACGTTCACTTCCTCGGGCGAAAGCCGTATGCGGAACTTCCGGCATACTGCAAAGCGTTCGATGTTGCTCTCAACCCGTTTATTATCAATGACCTAACGCTTGCGGCGAATCCGCTGAAAGTTCGTGAATATCTAGCCGCCGGACTGCCTGTTGTCTCCACCGACATCCCAGAATGCCGTGTTTTGCCGGATTGTCTGGTAGCCGAGAACCATTCGGACTTTATTGAAAAGGTCGAATCCGCTCTTGCCGAGCCAAAGCCCCGCGAGGTAGTCAGCGACGCCATTCGACACGAAAGTTGGGAAGCGAAAGTAGACGAACTACGACAGATATTGACCAAATAATGAGTGCCACGATAACGAACGATATAAAGATCGCCGAACAGCACAGCCGCGAGGTCGAAAGCGGCGAGCGGTTTGAATTCGGCAAAAACTGGAGTGCTTTTCTCAGCGTTCTAAATGACAAACGCATCGATCTTGCCGTTGCTTCGCTCAAAGCGATGCTCGAGGTGGATTCGCTCGAAGGGAAGACGTTTCTCGACATTGGCTCGGGCAGCGGATTATTCTCGCTTGCTGCCAGGAAGCTGGGTGCGAAGGTCCACTCGTTCGACTTCGACAGTAATTCGTTTGCGTGTACTAAGGAATTAAGAAAGCGCTATTTCCCCGGTGATGCGAATTGGCGTGTCGAGCAGGGATCGGCGCTCGATCCGGCTTATTTGGAAAGTCTCGGCAAGTTTGACGTTGTTTACTCGTGGGGCGTGCTGCATCACACAGGCCAGATGTGGCAGGCGCTCGAAAATGCAGTTATCCCGACAAAGCCCGGCGGGAAGCTCTTCATCGCGATCTACAACGACACCGGAAACCAGGCAAAACGCTGGCATTGGATCAAGAAGACCTACTGCGGCCTTCCGGGATTCTTAAAAACTCCCTTCGCGATCGCGAGTATTTTACCTGACGAAATAAAGAGCTTTGCAGGTTCGCTTGTCAGGCTAAAGCCTGGCGATTACATCCGCTCGTGGACAAACTACCAGACCAGCCGCGGCATGAACCGCTGGTACGACATCGTCGACTGGGTCGGCGGCTATCCGTATGAGGTGGCGTCGGTGGATGAGATATTTGAGTTCTACAAAGCCCGCGGATTTAATTTGACGAAGGTGAAATCCGGTGGAGTCGGGCTCGGGTGTAATGAGTTTGTGTTTCGTCGCAATTGATCAATCCCCGTTCTTCCCCAGCTTTTCCATCATCTCAGCGTATCGCGGGTCGTCGCGGAGGGAGTCGAGATTCTTGTCGGTTTCGAAATAAGGTTTGTTTTGGTTTCCGAGTTTGATCGCCTTATTGATCCATTTGAAAGCAAGGTCTTTTTCGCCGAGCATGGCATAGGTCGAGCCGACCCAATATGCCATGTCATGGTCGGTGCGTGAGAGTGCGAGCGAGTCGTCCGTGAGTTGGGCACGGGCTTCTTCCGGGCGGCCGGAACCGGCGAGTATCTCGGCGTAAAGCGGCCGTATGCCGTCCATTCGCGGATTTTCCTTCAGCACCTTGTCCATCATTGCGATGGCTTCGTCGGGCATGCCCTGATAATAGAGAAGTGCCGAGCGAAAGATCTTGATCATCGGGTGATTAGGCTCAGCCTTTTCGCCCCGGTCAAGCATCTCGTTCGCCTTGTCATATTCCTTTTTATAGAGATAGATGCGAGCGCTGTTGTACGAGGCCACTACGCGAGCGGCGGGGTCGAGGCGAGCGAGTTTTTCGTAAGCTTTTAGAGCTTCATCATACTCGCCATCCAGGCGGTGGATAACGCCCTTAACGAAATAAAGCACGGCGTCGTTGGGGAACTGCTTCTGAAGCAATTCGATCTCGGCCCGGGCTTTTTTCTTTTCGCCGCGGGCCATGTAGATCATGACCATTAGAACGCGGGCTTCGACAACGTTTTGATCGTAGAAGAACGCCTTACTGAAAGCGGCTTCCGCGTAGCTGTAATCTTCCGGTTCGCCGAGCCCTTTGAAAACGCGGTTCGCGTAGCAGGCTCCTAGACCGCTGTAGGCAAGGGCGAAATGCGGATCGAGTTCGATGGCTCGTTTGAAGTTCGCCATCGCCGCATCGCAGTCCTCGATATCGATCGTTCGGAACAGGAATCGACCAAAATTGTCGCGGCCGCGCAGGTATTCTTCCCACGCCTCTGCATTGTCCGTTGCCCGACGGCCAAGCTTTTCGGCTTCGAGATCAGTCAATTCAAGCCGAAGTCCTTCAAGAATTCGTTGTGCGATGCCATCCTGCAACGCCAGAATGTCGGTTCCTTCGGCGTCGATCCGGTCGCTCCAAAGAATGTCGCCCGTCAGCACGTCAAGGAGCTGTGCTGTAACGCGAAGCTTGTCGCCTGCCCTGATGAAACCGGCCGAAAGCACCGCGTGAACGCGAAGTTCCTTCCCCGCCTCGCGTGGATCGATGTTCTTGCCCTGATATTTGGCAATTACCGAACTGGGCCGGACGATTATCGATCGGATCTGTGCTAGCTCGGTTATGACCGCATCGGCCAACGCAAATTCGTAGAAGCTGGCCGCCGCATCCTGGCTCAGATTCTGAAACGGCAGGATCGCGACGCTTTTCTTCTCGGTGCCGGTTGCCGTCATCGAAATATCCGGCGTATAGGATGGTGTGACCTGGATCGACGGCGTCTGGCCAACTGAGGTCGCCTCGGGAACAGATTTGCCGGTAAACCAGTTGAGCATCCGTTTGACTGCGCTGCCGTCAGCATGGCCAGGGGCGAAGGTGTCGCCGGGCATTAGCTGGGCACCGGCGATCTGCTGAAGGACCGCCCTTAACTCATCGCGCATCGTCGCGATCTTCTGATAACGGTCTTTTGGATCCTTCGAAAGGGCCTTATCGACTATCTCCTGAAGCTGCGGCGGGACAGGCGATTTTCTTATATCGGCGAGTGGTTTCGGCGTTCCGTAAAGCACCTGATGACGGACGTCGACGACGGTTTTGCCCTGAAATGCCCAAATGCCGGTTAGCATCTCGTAGATCAGGACACCAGTGGAGAAGATGTCAGAACGATGATCGGCCCGCTCGCCACGAGCCTGCTCGGGTGCCGCGTAGGTGGCTGTTCCGTAGGGGATTCCGAGCTCGGTTATCTCATGCCGGTCCAGTCCTTCGCTTGCCTGGGCATGTTCGTCTTCGAGCAATTTGGCCAGGCCGAAATCGAGGATCTTCACCTGGCCGCCGTCGGTGACCATTATATTGCCGGCCTTGATGTCGCGGTGAATGATGTTCTTCGAATGGGCGTAGGCGAGAGCATCCGCAACCTGGATCGCGATCGAAAGAGCACTTTTGAGCTCAAGCGGTCGTCCGGAAACAAGCTGGCGTACATTCTTGCCCTCGACGTACTGCATCGCGATGTAGAAAACGCCGTCTTCATTATTAAAATCGTAGATCGTGCAGATGTTTGGGTGGTCGAGTTGAGAGCAAAGCTGAGCTTCGCGTTCGAAACGCCTGAAATTCGCCGTTTTTTGTGTGAGTTCAGGTGGAAGGACCTTTATAACGACCGTTCGGTTGAGCTTTGTATCGAGGGCCTTATAAACTGTGCCCTGCCCCCCTGAACCGATCTTTTCGAGGATCTTGTACTGGTTAATTTGCGAACCAACCATAAATCGATTGTGGATTTTCGATCTCGGATCCTGGCTCACAAAGCCAAGTTCCACGAATCGGTATAGTCTATTCCTCTCGATCTAAAATCCAAAATCCCAAATCCAAAATTTGTTTTGTCCGGCCAACTGCCGGAGCTAATCAATGTGGACCGTTCAGCCACGCGGCGGATCGCCCCAACCTGATCCGATGTAAGCGCCGTTCTGAACGATGCACGGAACCGTCGGGTCTCCGCCGGAAAACTGAAGCATCTCGAGCTGGCGCTTCTTGTCGTTCTGAGCATCGTAGTCTATAAAATCAACGCCGGCCGCACGGTAATGCTCGCGAGCCTTCTCGCAGTAAGGGCAGCCCGGCTTCGTATATATAATGAGCGACATAAGCTGATTTCGTGCTGTAAAAAACATAATACTCGCGCCAACCGCGACCGACAAACCATTGCTCCTAAAAAAGCCCTTACGGCTGGAGAATTTAAGGTCGCGTTCAGCTAATATTGATGCTTACCACTATTTTCGCAAACATTTTCTCGGATAGACCTCATAAAAACAGTTATGGAAATTGAAGATATTAAGGACGTTTTCCAGCCGTACGAAAATCTTATCGAAATTAACATCCTCGGCGAAAAGCGGCTTGTGCCTGAAAACAATACGCTCCTCCGCTGTTTTCAATATCTTTCCGTCGAAAGTATCTCCTATGGCGACTTCTGCTGGAACGGTGAGTGTCTAAATTGCCAGGTCTGGATAAAAAACGGCGATAAGGAGAAGGCGCTGATTGCCTGTCGAACAACCGTACAGCCCGAGATGGAGATCGTTCGACTCTCGGAACATATAGAAATTGAATAACTTTACTGTTCAACGACCGTATTATCGATTGCGAACCACTAGCTTTCTGTTAAAATACTCGGGTTTCCAAAAAATCTATTTGTAGGCGGTTAGTTGCTATGAGGATACGTCAATTGTTTTCGGCGGCGATTCTTTTGATCGCGTTGTGCTGCATGTCTGTGTTTGCCCAGACCCTTCGCGGGCGTGTAGAGGGTACGGTAAAAGATCCGCAAGGCCAACTCTTGCCCAATGCCAGCGTTTCCGTTAAGAACACTGGAACCGGTGAGACCTTGACTGCCACCACTACCGGCGAAGGCGTTTTCGTCGTGAACGAATTGAAGCCTGGCACATATTCGATCACTACGGAAGCCTCCGGGTTCAAGCGATCGCTCATAACCGGCATAATCGTGCAGGTCGCGACGGTTACGACTGTTCAGGTCGAACTTGAAGTCGGTACCGTCAACGAAGAAGTGACGATCTCTGCCGACGATGCTCAGGTCGTTATAAACAGCTCGAACCCTGAGGTCGGCGAGGTTGTCGACCGGCAAAAGATCCTGGAATTGCCGCTCGACGGTCGCAACCCGTTCGAGTTGACTGCTCTTCAGGCGGGTGTTCAGACCAAGTCCAGCGGCGACGGCGAAGTGACGAAGTTTTCGATAAATGGAAACCGAACTGTGGCCAACAACCTTACGGTTGACGGGGTAAACGCATCAGACAATTTCTTAAAAACTCCGGCGAATGTCACGCTTTCAGTGATACCTGTAAGTGTTGAGAGCATCGCGGAATTTCGCGTAACGAGCTCGCTGCCGTCGGCCGAATTCGGTCGCGGATCGGCACAGATAAATGCCGTTACCGCTTCGGGAACAAATAATTTCCGTGGTTCGATCTTCGAGTTTCACCGCAACACCGCATTCAACGCCAATAACTTCTTCAACAATTCCACGATCCTCGAAAACGGGGAAAATGTGCCCCGCGAACCGTTGATTCGTAACCAGTTCGGCGGGCGGCTCGGCGGACGCATCATTCGTGATAAGACGTTCTTTTTTGCGTCATATGAAGGGAAACGGGAGTCTCGCGGGCTCTCGAGGAATCGCCTTGTTTACACACAACCCGCACGCCAAGGCATTTTTCGCTATCTAAAAGGGCGTGCGACCACGCCGGCAAACGTCGCGATCGCACCCGGCTCGCCGGCTCCGGCCACGATCATTACGGGAATCCCTGCCGGCACGGTGACCTGTGCCACGACCGGAGCAACCGCACTACCGACCGGGACGATCTGCGTTCAAAACGTATTGGGAATTAACGCAAGTCGCACGGCGGCCAACATTAATCCGACCATGACGGCATATCTGGGACTGACGCCGTTGCCGAATAATTTTCAGATCGGGGATGGGTTGAATACCGGCGGGTTTCGCTTTAACGCGAAGGTCATTTCGCCGACCGACCAATTTTCGCTTCGCCTCGACCATCGTTTCAACGACAAACATTCGTTTGAGGCGACCTATAACTACGGCGATATCCTCTTTAACGGCGATTACATCAATGAACGAGAGCCGGCGTTTCCCGATTCGACCTTCGGGACCCGGCAAACTATCGGACGCGGAACTTCGGGCACATTTCGATCGATCATTAGCCCGACAGTCATTAATGAAGCTCGCGTCGGGGCTCAAATATCGGGCTTAACGTTCGGTAACACGGCAGATTACTCCCGTGGATATATCTTGGACATCGCAAATGTTTTTAATCCCGAATACTCCAACATCGGCACCGGAAGGAGTCTGCGGGTCGTGCAGTTTACGGATAATCTGACGATCCTGAGGGGCGATCACTCGTTCAAGGTTGGGGCCGAGGTTCGAAACTTATGGGTGCGCCGCTACTCTTTGACGGGCACCTTACCCGTACTTGATTTTTCCAACTCAAACGACCCGGGGTTTGCGACATCAAGTTTTCCTGGCGTATCGCCGAGCAGCGTAACGTTTCCGGAAACGCTGGCGAATACCCTCACCGGAGCGATCGCGACGGTTACCCAAGTCTTCAATGTCGTTAATCCACAGGATCGTGCAGTCGTTCGCGGAGCCGCTGAGGTCAGAGAGTATGCGAACTGGGAAACGAGTGTTTACGCGCAGGACTCGTGGCGTTTTCGGCCAAACCTGACACTCAATCTCGGCTTGCGGTATGAACTTTACAATGCTCCGAAGGAAGCGAACAACTTGGGGTTGCTTCCGGTCGGCGGCTCTGCCGGGCTTTATGGCGTATCTGGTGACGGCAACTTATTCCAGCCGGGCGTGATGACGGGAAGTGCTCCGGTCCTTGATTTTGCACCTAATGGTGTCCTCTATAATTCTGACAAGAATAATTTTGCTCCCGTGTTTGGATTTGCGTGGGACCCCTTCAAGAAGGGGACTACATCGATCCGCGGCGGATATCGGGTAAGTTATTTCCAGGGAACGATAAACGCGGTCGATGCAACGCTTGACGACAATGAAGGGCTGATCCTGACGACGACTCGAACGGTTAACGGTTTCTTAAGCAATGGTTTTGGTGAAACTCCGCTTCCTACCGTTTCTATCCCCGCTCCGCAGAGCATTCAGACCAATTCGACTGTGGACATGCGGGCTTTTGATGAGAATCTTCGAACGCCTTACGTCCACGATTTTAACTTCGGCATCCAGCGGGAGATCTTCAAGGGAACTTCGCTCGAGATCCGTTACGTTGGAAACCGAGGGAAGAAACTTTATCGCGGTTACGATGTGAACCAGGTCAATGTTTTTGCCCGAGATACGGTTACGGGACAGACTTTCCTTGATGCGTTCAGGATCGGCCAGACCAATCTAGCCGCCTGCCGTGCTACGCCATCGTGCACGACCCTGAGTTTTCAATATAACGCCGCAATTCCGGGAAGCTTGCCAAATCCCTTGATGGATGTGCTTTTCACCGGCCAAACATCGAGTTATTCACTCAGCAACTTTACGCAGCGAATCGAAGAAGGCCGGGCAGGTGACTTTATCGATTACCTGCTTCGGCTCAGGATACTCAATAACGTGCGCGGCGGTTCATTTCTAAATGCGGTCGCCGCCGGGCGGCTGCCTTTGAACTTCCTGCGGGCAAATCCTGCGGTTCGCGGTGCTCAGTTGTTCACCAACGGATCGACCTCGGCATATGACTCGCTTCAGGTCGAGTTGACTCGACGTTTGACCGGCGGATTGCGTTTCCAGGCTAGCTACGTTTTTGCGAAAGGACTGTCCGATTTCACAGGATCAACCGGTGATACAAACTCGTTCCTGACCCTGCTTGATACTCGACGGGAATACAGTCAATACACAAATACGCATCAGTTCCTAGCGAACGCGATCTATCAGTTGCCATTTGGGCGGGGCCGAAAATACTTCCGGGCGACACGCGGAATTACGGGCGCTCTGATTAGCGGCTGGCAGGTCAGCGGGATCGCAAAGTTCAATACCGGCGACCCGCTCAGCCTATTGTCCGGTCGCGGGACCATCAATCGCGACGGCCTTTCGGGATCTAACACAGTGGATGTTGCAGGCGGCTTGACCACGGAGCAGGTGCAAGCACTGACCGGCATTCGGAATACGCCGAACGGGATCTTCTTTATAGATCCAGATCTGGCTCCGGGCAGCACGAGCGATGCGAACAAGGTCGTTTTCCTCAATCCGAGAGCCGGAACGGTCGGTGCACTTGGACTTTCGTCGGTATTCGGACCTCGCTTTTTCAACTTTGATTTCAGCGTCCTCAAGCGGACCAGAATATCCGAGAACAAGAATTTCGAATTCAGGGCCGAGATATTCAACGCCTTTAATACGGTCAATTTCGACAACCCGACGACCGATATCAACAGCGTTAATTTCGGACGGATCACCAGTATTGTAGGTCGTCCGCGGCTCATGCAGTTTGGTTTGAGGCTAAATTTCTAATGAAGGTTTTTGTCTCGATCTTATTGCTTGTTTCCGCACTGGCCGTCAGTGGTCGCGATGCGTTGCCAAAAGAAACCGGGAGCCTCGTGAAGCTGGTCGAAAAGGTCTCGGAAGATCTGACGCCGCGTGACTCCGAAGGTTTTCGGGTTCCGACGTCAGGGCAGTTGAAGGCTTGGAAGTTCATCGTCGAGAGCATTTACACCGGTAAACCGGAAAATGCTGCGCAGATGATCAAACAGCTTTCGTTTCCGTACGAACTGAAACGTTTTACCGAGAAGTCGAACGGCCGCGAGTATTTTGTTCTGTTCGAAAAAGCTCCATATCAAGCTGGTTGGGGAGCTTATGTATTCGATCCTGCTGCGACGAACCCGCTCGTGATCCAGGCGCCGCATCCGCGGTTCGACTCGAATACAGAGCATCAGGCAATAGATGCCTTTCTCCAGACCGGGGCTTCGGCATACATGCTCGCGGGGGCTCACAGACGGGCAAACAAACAGCCCTCACCCTGCACTCAGCCGGCTTCGGCAGGCGAGGATAATGCGGGATATCCTGTTTCCGACGTTGCCCATGCGGTCGATACTCCATTTCATGCGGTCCACGAGGCGTTGCTAAAGGTAAGGCCGAAGTCGGTCGCCGTCCAGCTTCACGGCATGGGCGAGCGTGACATTTGTCCGAATGCTTTCATAAGCAACGGATCGCGAACGGTCACGACCAATTCCAAAAAACTGCTGTCATGCCTTACCAAGAGCGGTGTGGAAGCCCAAATATACGACGGTACAACAAGCTGTCCGCTCATTGCTCTGAGCAATGTACAGGGCCGGTTTTCCAATGGCGAAACGGGCGATCCGTGCAAGACCGGTGTTAAGGCTTCGCCCGAACCGGGAAGTTTTATCCATATCGAACAAGAGCCTGTTATCCGGAAAGACCGTGCATCTTGGCAGGGCGTGATCGAGGGGCTGAAATGTGCATTTTCGCAATCAACCGAGCCGAAGCCGTTGGACCGAAAGTCGTATTCTTTCGAAAGCCCGGGCAATCCGCCGGTAAAGGTCTTTTACGCCGAGCCTCCGGCGATCAATTCGAAAACGTCGGTCGTCGTCGTAATGGCCGGGCGGCAGCGTAACGCCGACGAATATCTGGATTCGTGGGTCAGCTGGGGAGCGAAGAACAATTATCTTGTGCTTTCGCCTCAGTTTGACGAAGAAAACTGGCCCGAACCGCTAGGGTACAATTTCGGCAATATCGCGACCGGAAAAGAGGCGAACAACAAGCCGAATCCGAAGGCAAAATGGGCCTTTACCGTGATCGAACAGATGTTCGAGCATGCGAAAAAGAAATTCTCGGTCGGTGCGAAAAAGTACCTGCTTTTCGGACATTCGGCGGGCGGGCAGTTCGTCCACCGCTTCATGCTGTTTATGCCGGAAAACCACGTAAGCCTTGCTATTGCTGCGAATCCCGGGTTTTATACGTTGCCGGACGCTGGCGTGATATTCCCGTACGGATTAAAAAATATGCCGGTCGCGGTCAGCGAGAAAGACGTTAAAAAATGGACCGGCGGCGACCTTATCCTGATGCGCGGCACTGCGGACGTTCAACGTACCGATAGCCTGAGGCAAACGCCGGAGGCCGACGCTCAGGGGAAGAATCGCTTCGAGCGAGCCGGCTTTATGTTCGAGCAGGTCAAGAAAGCTAACCCGTCGTCGAAATGGCGACTCGTCGATGTTCCGGGCGTGGCGCACGATCAGAAAGGCATGGCCGAGGCGGCACAGCGACTCCTCGAAACCGTAAAACCTTAGTATTTCGGAACGTTTGGGTCGATCTCGTTTGACCATGCGGTGATGCCGCCGACGAGGTTCGACAGGCTTCCCTTAAAGCCTGTTTGTTCCAGATATTCGATCGCTCTGGCACTTCGGCCGCCCATCTTACAGTGAACGACCGTTTCGCGTGTCTCGTCGATCTCATCGCGGCGAGCGGGCACTTCGCCGAGCGGGATCAGGACCGCTCCGGGGATGCTCGAAAATGCGAATTCATCAGGCTGACGAACATCTATTAGCTGTATATCATCGCCCGCGTCGAGACGGGCTTTTAGTTCAGATACTGTGATTTCCTTCATACTTTGTTAAAGATTCTGTTCAAGATTCTACCATCGAAATATCCAGCATCGAAGACTCCCGACTTGCGAGTTATGTAATCTCGATTACGTTCGCGTTTACAAATCTTTGCATACCCGTACGGAAAACCGCCGTCCGACTATAGTAAACTACGGGTCTTAGGCACTTTTATGTCGAGAGATCTTTCATTGGTTTTACTTTGCTGCACCATGCTTTTTGCCGGGGCGTGCGGTTCCTCCTCAGCCGGTAGAAACCGGAATGCAAACGCAAATTCAGACAGCTCGACCGCTCAAACGATAACGGTCACGGTCGGCAAGACTGAGTCGCGAGATATCGCTGCCGTTATCCAGGCGACCGGCAGCGTTTCGGCCGACGAGACCTCGGACGTTGCACCAAAAACAGCCGGCAGGATAGCCGATCTCTCGGTGAATGTCGGCCAGTTTGTTTCCGGCGGAGCAGTGATCGCCCGCATCGACGAACGCGATGCTCGGCTCCAACTTGCCTCCGCACAGGCGGCGGTTAAGCGAGCTCGCGTTGCTGTGACCCAAGCCGAAGCTCGGCTCGGGCTCGGGCCGGGCGGAAGTTTCAACGCATCTACCATCCCCGAAGTCCGGGCCGCCAACGCAAATTACGAACAGACCCTCGCCGAACTCAAACAAGCCGAAGCAAATGAAAAACGATATCGCGACCTCGCCGAATCGGGCGACGTAGCGATGGTTACGTACGAAACTTACCGGACGACCCGCGATACGGCCCGCACACGTGCCAACGCCGCACGCCAGCAGCTCGATGTTGCAATAAATACTGCCCGCCAGAGCAATCAGGCTATCGCCGCGGCAAAAGCCGATGTCGAATCCGCGCAGACTCAGGTAGCGGAAGCTCAACAGGCGATCGCCGACACAGTCATCCGGGCACCGTTCTCCGGATTTGTAAGTGCGAGACCAGTCGCGGTCGGCGAGTTTGTATCGACCGCCTCGGTTGTTGCGACCATTCTTCGAACCAATCCGATCAAGGTCGACGTTCAGGTTTCCGAAGCCGATCTGCCCTTTGTGGTCGTCGGCCGCGGTGTTTCCGCACAGCTCGATGCCTACAAAGACCGTCGATTTGCGGGCGTCGTGACGGCGATAAATCCGGCCGTCGATCAGACATCGCGTTCGGCCATTGTCGAAGCCTCGATCGAGAACGGCGATAACGCCCTGCGGCCCGGCATGTTCGCCACCGTCCGCATTACCCGCGAAGGCGGAGGAAAAGGCATATTTGCACCAAAGTCTGCTATTCATACCGATCAGGCCACACAGGCGTTCCGGGCGTTCGTGATTGTTGACGGCGTTGCCAAGCTTCGTACCTTGCAGCTGGGCCCTGAAGAAGGCGACAGCTATCAGATCCTAAATGGCCTAAACGCCGACGAAATCGTTGCCACAAGCAACCTCGACCAACTTTACGAAGGAGCACGCGTGGCATTTTAGTTTGACCCCTAGCCGGAGAAGTTATGCAGTGGTTAGCCGAAATTTGCGTTCATAGACCCGTCTTCGCGACCGTCATTGTTTTGTTTATGACGGTCGTCGGCGGATTTAGCTTTTTTACGCTTGGCGTCGATCGATTTCCTAAGATCGACCTTCCGACCATCTCCGTAAGCACGAGCAATGCCGGTGCTTCGCCGGAAGAGATCGAGACTGAGATCACCGACGTTATCGAAGGGGCCTTGAACACGGTTCCCGGCGTCGAGGAGATGCGGTCGTCATCGTCCCGTGGGCGTTCCAACGTCACCCTTACCTTCAATCTCGAAAAGGACCCTGATGTTGCATTTCAGGAGATCCAACAGAAGCTCAGCCAGGTCACGAACCGTCTTCCCGAGACCGCCGATCCGCCGTCCGCTCAAAAATCCGATCCCGATTCGCAGCCGATCCTGATGTACACGATCAGTGCTCCGCGCGATGTGGTCGAACTGACAGAGCAGGTCGAACTTCTCGTCCAGCAGCGTATCGAAAGTGCCGATGGCGTTGCCGAAGTCTTTATGTGGGGCTCACGAACCCCGCAGATCCTGGTCAGCGTTAATCCCGACCGGCTTCGGGCATTTAACCTTGCAGTTACCGAGGTGACCGCTGCGATCCGTGCCCAAAACCAGGAGGTTCCCGGCGGAAACATCATAGAAGGCCAGCGAACGCTTGGCGTTCGTACGATGAGCAAACTCACTCGGGTCGAAGAGTTTAACGACATCGTCATCGCCACACGTAACGGATTTCCGATCAAGATAAAGGACATCGGAAGCGTGACGAAATCCGGCGGCGAGGCAACGACCGCCGCATCGCTCGATGGAACAACTTCGGTTTCAGTAGGCGTCCGAAAACAGGCCGGTGCGAACACCATCGCCGTTATCAACAACGTCAAAAGCCGCATGGCGACGATCATTCCGAACCTTCCTCCGGACATGAAGGTTGCGGTTATCCGCGATCAGTCGGAATTCATCCAGAATTCGCTTACTGCCATCGAAGAGCATCTCATTTTGGGCGGCCTTTTTGCGGCGATCATCGTCTTTCTATTCCTTTGGAATTTCCGTTCCACATTCATCGCGGCTCTTGCTATTCCTATCTCGATCATCGCGGCATTTGCGGCCATCGCGGCGTTTGGCTATTCGCTGAACCAGATGACGATGCTTGCCCTGACGCTGATGGTCGGCATCGTTATTGACGATGCGATCGTCGTGCTCGAGAACATCTACCGCTTCGTCGAGGAAAAGGGAATGGACCCGTTCCAAGCGGCGATCGAAGGTACGCGTGAGATCGGCCTGCCGGTTCTCGCAACTACGCTTTCGCTTCTCGCGGTGTTCATCCCGGTCGGTTTCATGACCGGCATCGTCGGGCGTTTCATGTCGTCCTTCGGGCTGACCTCGGCGGCCGCTATCGCGGTTTCGCTGATCGTTTCATTTACCCTGACCCCGATGCTTGCTGCCCGCTGGATCAAGAAGCCGAAAAAGGTAGAGCCGGTCGAGGTGCGGGACGAGAACACCGGCGAGGTCCTCGACCAGCCTCCAGCGGAGGTTGTTCACGCATCGCACGATTCGAAAGCGGGCTGGTTTTACAGCAAGATCGATGGTGCATACACATGGCTTCTGCGAATATCGATGCGGTTCCGTTGGGCAGTCGTGCTGATCTGCATCCTGACGGTCGCCTCGATCGTTCCTCTCTATAAGTTCGTCGGTATGGCGTTTCTTCCGGATGAGGATGAATCGCTCTATCAGGTCAACCTGCGAGCCCCGCAGGGTACTTCGCTATCGGCAACGCAGTCCATTCTTGACCGCATCGCTCGGGATATTCGTGCCGAGGTCCCGGGTGTCAAGAATACGCTCGTCCTCGCCGGTTTCGGACGCGGCTCGGGTTCGAACAACGGCTTTATCAACGTCGCGCTTCTTCCCGTTTCCGAACGCGAAAAATCGCAGGCCGACCTGATCAACCAAACGCGGCAGATCGCGCGAAAGTATTCATCGAAGGACTATCAGGTCACAGTTTCAGCTTCTTCCTCGATCGGTAACAGCCTTGGCCTTGGCCGCGGCGGTTCGGGCGTTGGGTTTTACATCGCCGGGCCTGATCTCGCGAAGATAACCGAATACGCCAACGCGATGGTCGAGCGGATGAAACAGGACCCGTCGTATCGTGACCCGGACACGTCGATCGAGGTCGGAAACCCTGAGATCCGCGTGGTCATCGACCGCGTCAGGGCTGCCGATCTTGGCGTTCGGGCCGGGGATGTTGCCCAGGCATTGAACATCTTGTCCGCCGGGCAGATCACTTCGACCTTTAGTGAGAATTCGAAACAGTACGACGTCGTCGTCCGTGCCGAAGAGCAATACCGCCGTGACCGAAGCAATTTCAGATACTTTACCGTCGCCTCCGCTAACGGCGGTACGGTCGATCTGGAACGCGTTGTGAAACTCGACGAAGGCCTTTCGCCATCATCGATCAACCGCCTGAATCGGCTGCGACAGGTGACGGTTTCGGCCGGGTTGCCGCCGAACTCGTCGGAATCGGATGCGGTTGCCAAGATGCAGCAGTTCGCAAAGGAACTGAACATGCCCGCCGAATACCTGACCGGTGTGACGGGCCAGTCGAAGGAACTGCAAAAGGCGTATGAAGCGTTCTTGTATGCGTTCCTGCTGTCGTTCGTCTTCATGTATCTGATCCTCGCGGCGCAGTTCGAGTCATTTATTCACCCGGTCACGATCCTTATCACGCTGCCGCTATCGGTGCCGTTCGCATTGCTCTCGACGGCGATCGCCGGTCAGACGCTAAATATGTTTTCGGCGCTCGGCATTTTGCTCTTATTCGGCATCGTGAAGAAGAACGCCATCCTCCAGATCGACCACACGAATACGCTGCGGTCAAAAGGCATGAACCGCTACGATGCGATCATCCAGGCAAACCGCGACCGCTTGCGGCCCATTCTGATGACGACGATCGCCCTCGTGGCGGGCATGATCCCGCTGATCCTTGGCAGCGGCGCCGGAGCGGCGACCAATCGTTCGATCGGAATTCTTGTGGTCGGCGGACAGTCGATGTGTCTGCTTCTGACGCTGCTCGCGGTCCCGGTCTTTTATTCGATCTTCGACGATGCGAAGGAAACTACCGCGTGGCAATCGCTTTCCAAAGGTGCCCGCGGCATCGTGTCTTCTTTCAGACGGCCAAAGAAAACTGAGCCGGACGCTCAGGATGGTAATGAGGCCGTTAGCTAAGTTCTGCATGTTTTTGTTTTTTCAAAGATCAAGCTTGAGTTGCGCCCTGCTGACGGTGGCGTTTTTCACTGCTGCCGCAGTCTCAAGCGCCGCTCAAACTCCGACACCAACCGTTTCTCCGACGCCGGTCCCTTCTCCAACGCCCGATGATCCGATGCCGGTCCAGCCGAAGTTCCAGTCGCCGGCGAGGCCGATGCCGACCAGCGAACGCGTAGGGGTTTCGGTCGATAATCAATTGCCGCTCACGCTTGAACAGGCGATAGAGCTGGCGTTGAGAAACAACAACGACATCGACGCCTCGCGAAACGATGCCCGCATCAGCGATATCAGCCTGACCGGAGCACGCGGTGCTTACGATCCGCTGCTGATATCGGAGAACTACTACGAGCGGCTCACGACACCGACGGCTTCGGCTATCGGCGGTGCGGTTAACGGAGCGGTCACGCAAACCCGCTGGTTCGGTTCGGGCGGGCTCAGCGGCCTTGTGCCGTATCAGGGCGGCAGTTACTCGGCACTTTTCAATTCGTCGCGAACGACGACCAGCAATACGAATTCGTTTCTCAACCCGCAGTTCCCAAGTTCGCTGGCACTTTCGTACGTCCAGCCGCTGTGGCGTAATCGCCGGATCGACAGCACACGCCGGTCGATCGAGATCGCGAAGAAGAACATCAACATCACGGATACTCAGCTTCGGCTTCAGGCCATCAACGTCGTGAACAACGTCGAGCAGGCCTATTGGGACCTTGTCTTTGCCCTTCGCAATCAGCAAGTCCAGATCGAGACGCTTCGGCAGGCGAAGGAGCAGCTCGAAAGCAACCAGCGGCTGGTGAACAGCGGCGTTCTTGCCCCGATCGAACTCGTCGCGGCGAATGCTCAGATCTCGACGTTCGAACAGGCGGTTTTTGCGTCCCAGGAAAGTGTGACGCGGGCCGAAAATACGCTCAAAACGCTTCTGCTGCCCGATCGAGCATCGGCGGAATGGTCGCGGGCTTTGATGCCCGTCACACCGGTTTCCTTGAACGTCCCACAGATCGGGCTCGAAGTCGCCATGGGCGAGGCGATCAAGAACCGTCCCGAGATCGCCCAACTGCAGACCACTGCCGAAATAAACAGCATCGATCAGGAGTTTTTCCGAAACCAGACGAAACCGCAGATCGACCTGGTCGGAACCTACACTTTGCAGGGGCTAGCGGGAACTGAAACCGCGGCGGCGATCAACCCGGCCACCGGTTTGAGCCGCGTCCCACCTAATCTGGTCGGCGGCTATTTCACTTCGCTGGGTAATCTTGCCGCTCTCGATTACCCGTCGTACCGCATCGGCGTTTCGATCGCGTTACCCTTGAGAAATCGCACCGCGAAAGCCAACCTCGCGCGTTCCCAGGTCGAGGCCGACCGCATCGCAAACAACCGGGCCCAGGTCGAACAGATAGTCGAGGCGGAAGTGAGAAATGCTCTGCAGGCACTTCGTTCTGCTGAGTCGCGATTGACCTCTGCGACCGATGCCCGTGCGGCGGCTGAAGAACTTTACGCCAGTGAGCAGCGGCAGTTTCGCGGAGGAACTTCGACGTTCTATCTCGTGCTTCAGCGTCAGACGGAACTTGCGGCGGCTCGGGGTAGGGAACTTCAGGCTAGGACCGATCTTAACAAGGCGATCTCCGAGTTTCAGCGTTCGATCGGCAACACTCTCGGGTCGAATAACGTCACGGTCACAAAATAAAAAGGCTTGCTTAACCGTGCGTCCGCACGTATTTACTGAGAAGTTTGCGATACTGATCGGTCTCGATCGAGTAGCATTCGCAGGCAAAACCTTCCAGTGCATCGCGGTCGAGGATCTTGATCTTTCCGCGGGAATATTTGATCAACCCATTTTCCTTCAGCATCGACGCGGCGAGCGAGATGGTTTCGCGGCGGACGCCGAGGGCTTGGGCCATCTGTTCGTGCGTCAACAGTATCGTGTCGTCACCCTGATGGTCGTGGATACGCAGCAGCAGTCGGCAAACTTGCTGATCGACCGAATGCAAACGGTTACAGACGGCGGACTGAGTGATCTGTGCGATCAGCGCCTGGGCGAAGGAAAGGCACATGTCCTGGAAATCGCCGCATTGTTTGAATTCGTCTTTTGCAGCCGTCGCGGTCATCTTGTAGGCCTTTCCGGGACTGTAAACCACGGCCCGCGTCGGCGTCGAGGTGTTTCCCATGAAAGTGGAAACGCCGACTATGCCGTTTCGTCCCGTAAGCCCGACCTCAAGCGAGACGCCTTTCTCTGTTTCATACAAGAGCAGGATCAATGCCGAAACTGGAAAATAGATGGCGTTTTCCTTCCCATCGGCTTCCCACAGGACTTGTCCGCCTTCGAGTTCGACCTCGGCGAGCGAGGGACGGATCTTTGTAAACTCGGCCTCTGGCAGGGCCGCCAGCAGCCGGTTGTGGAGCGCGTCGTCATTTGCGAGGATCGGAGGCATAAAGGAAAACGCGACCTGGCGGCCAGTCGCGCATGTGATAGATTCGCTGTCTACTATATCCCTATAATGTTTCGAAGCAAAACCAAAATGGGAATGTGGGAGAAAGCAGATTTCAACACTTCGCACGTTCAATGTCTGTGAGAGGGCTAACATTTCAAAGGATAAATTTCGATGAACTTAAATCAGGTAACTGTTTACAGCGATAAAACCGTCGAGACGGTAGAGTTTTTTGAGAAGCTCGGGCTCAGGAGGATCGTGGATTCGCTCCCGCGGTACGCGCGGCTTGAGTGTCCCGACGGCGAGGCCACACTTTCCGTCAATGAGTTTCCTCCGCATCAGCCCATCAACAACATCGTCCTCTATTTCGAATGCGACGACCTCGACGGTGACGTGGAGCGACTGAAAACTCTCGGCCTCGAGTTCGACGAAGAACCGACGACGCGCCCGTGGCTTTGGCGTCAGGCTTATCTCCGCGATCCGAACGGAAATAAGATCTGCCTTTTTCAGGCCGGGGAAAATCGCAAGAACCCGCCGTGGCGTTTGCCGGATCCGCTCGCGTGAAGCGCGTCAGCAAAGGACGTCTCTTTGCCGAATTCGCGCTTTGGTCACGGGCGATACATCGATACCAGGTTCTCAAAGATCAAGATCGATCGGGAACGGGTGGAGAATGCGACGGCAGGATCGCAGGTGGCGAGCCGCGGGCTGATGCGTTTGCGGCAATGTTAGGTTTGACGACGCGCTCGAGAAGCTGCGGAAGCAATAGTTCCTCAAGTGCGTCGAGAATCGTATCTGACGGATGATCGTACCGGTACGACGGATAGAGCCCGTGCGGCGTGTTCTCGAGAAATACGCAATCGTCGGGCTGTGGTTCCGGAGTCAGGTTTACGAGCAGGTCGTATTGTCGATCAAGCCCGAATCGGCTCTTGATCAGCACGCCGCAAATATGCTCGATGGATGCTAGCCTTTCATCGGGCGCGTATGCGGGAAGTTTGATGTTGAGTTTCGGGCCGGTACAGTCACTACGGTTCATGGTTAGCATCGTACATGAAACGATGTTTTAAAGATAGTATCTTTTGCCGACATCGACATATTATGCTCACATCGGCACAAAATGCTTAAAATGACACAGAGTGCGTACTTGGCGGGAAACGCGGTGAATTTCGCTCGCCCTCAGGCGTGGTCAAAAAGTGAGGCAGTGTGTAAAATACTAACTTTTCGTCATTTTCTTGGAGACTTATATAAAGCATGTCATTAACAGTAGTTGGCTCGGTCGCATTTGACGCGCTCGAGACGCCATTTGGTAAACGGGATAAGATCTTGGGCGGCGCGGCCACGCATTTTGGGCTGTCGGCGAGTTTTTTTACGGATGTGAATGCGGTCGGCGTGGTCGGGGGCGATTTCGGCGATGAAGAATGGGCCGTTTTCAAACGCCATAACATCAACACCGACGATATCGAGATAGTGCCGGAAGGCAAGACGTTCTTCTGGCGCGGCCGTTACGATTACGACATGAACACGGCGCATACGCTCGATACGCAGTTGAATGTGTTCGAGACGTTTTCGCCAAAACTGAGTGAGAATTCGAGATCGGCAGATGTGCTTTTTCTCGCGAACATCCTGCCGATGCTGCAAAAGCAGGTGCGTGAGCAG
This sequence comes from uncultured Chloracidobacterium sp., assembly GCA_964410495.1. Lineage (GTDB taxonomy): Bacteria > Acidobacteriota > Blastocatellia > Pyrinomonadales > Pyrinomonadaceae > OLB17. The sequence goes on along the minus strand of CAYPGP010000002.1, from coordinate 278,067 downwards.
ATGCCGAACGCGAAATTTGTCGCGATGGACACGATGAATTTTTGGATCACCTCGATGAAAGATGCCCTGATCGAGACCATCAAGGTCGTCGACTGCATCATTATCAACGACGCCGAAGCGAGGCAGTTGACTGAGGAGACGAGCATTCACGTTGCGGCGCGGAAGATCATGGAGATCGGGCCGAAGGTTGTCGTGATCAAACGCGGCGAATACGGAGCGACGCTGTTCACCCGCGACGGCTATTTTGCGGCCCCGGCATATCCGCTCGAGAGCGTTTTTGATCCGACCGGTGCGGGCGATACGTTTGCCGGCGGGTTTATGGGATATCTTGCCGCTCACAACGATTTTAGTGACGAGACGCTCCGACGCGCCTGTATTTACGGGTCGGTGATGGCTTCGTTCAACGTCGAGAAGTTCGGGACCGAACGGGTCGATGGGCTCGATTATCCTGAGATCAACGGGCGGTTCAAGAAGTTCAAACAGATCACGCATTTTGACGATATTCCGTTCGAACGAGCGATGAATGCGTAGGTCCGCGAGATCTAATGCAAAAGCCTGCGCGTAAGCAAGGGCGTAGGATGTCGCGTTGAATGAATCGCCCTCGCTTACGCCCGGGCTTTTGCAAGTACTGCATGGACACAAAAAGCGAAAATTCGCTTAAGCGATTCGACCGCAAGCAGACCAATTATCCGCTGATCACCATCACGGTGGTGGTATTTGTGATATTGATCGCCGGCGTTGTGGTCTCAGTTAGCAGCGACTTTCTGATGGGCGCGTGGATCTTTATCGCGGCGGCTTTAATTCTTGGGCTTGCGGTCATCCTCGATGTTGCTAATCGTCGGCGGATAGAGGCGGTTGACGACCGGAAATTTATCCGCTGGGACGCCGCGATGCCTGAGATACAGCGGCAGAACGTCAACGTCGAGGTCCGCGAACTCGCACGGCTGCTCGGCGTCGGCGAAGACGGCCTCGCCGATCTTTTGTCCGCATACATCGTCGCCGAAGACCTCGCTCTCCGCCAGATACAACAGGAAGAAAACCTGCCGCTGATGCGCCACGTAAGCATCGGCGGAACGCCGTTCGACGCCGTAATGGTCGAGCACGACCTGATCACCTGCATCGAGGTCTCGTTTCTCGTGATCCCCGACGTCCGTCAGGAAAAGATCGAGTCGATGCTGAAAAAGATCACCATCGCAAAAAAGAACCTGTCGGAACAAAAGAGCCGTCTGCGGTTAAGATTGATGCTCGTATTAGTAACGCAGCTTTCTGAAGAGGAAGAAGAGCGTTTGCGTGGGATGCTGGTTACCAGAAGGTTCTCCGATACGCCCGTCGATATCGACATCAGATTGCTGGATTTCGAAATGCTGCAGAAGGTTTATGTTAGTGAATAGTGAATAGTGACGAGTGACAGGTGACAAGTGACGGGATTGAGTCTGCTTCCTGTCACCCGTCACCGTTTACCTGTCACCAAGCAAAAGATCATGCTTAAAGATAAAATCGGAATGATATTCGGCGTTGCGAACAAGCGTTCGATCGCCTGGGCTTGTGCGGCGGCTTGTGCGGAGCATGGGGCGAAGATGGCCTTTACCTATCAGGGTGAGCGGCTGAAGGAGAATGTCGAAAAGCTCGCGGGCGAGCTTCCGGATTCGCTGGTGGTGCCCTGTGATGTGACGGATCAGGCGGCGGTCGACGCGGCTTTTGCCGCGGTTGCTGAGAAGTACGGCAAGCTCGATTTTGTGATCCATTCGATCGCTTATGCTCCGAAAGAGGCTCTGGAGGGCGAGTTTGTGACCACCACTCGGGAAGCGTTTCGCACGGCGCTTGAGATCAGTGCGTTTTCGCTGACGCAGGTGGCTCTCGCCGCCTCGCCGCTTATGAAAGAGGGCGGTTCGATCGTTACGATGAGCTATTACGGGGCTGAGAAAGTTGTCTCGAACTACAACGTCATGGGCGTCGCAAAGGCCGCGCTCGAATCTTCGACGCGTTATCTCGCTGCTGATCTCGGCAAAAACAATATTCGCGTAAACGCAATCTCCGCCGGACCTATTAACACGCTCTCAGCCCGAGGCGTTAAGAATATGGGCACGCTCCTCGGCTACGTCGGCGAAAAATCACCGCTGAAGCGAAATGTTACGGTTCAGGAAGTCGGAAATACGGCGTTGTTTCTCGTGAGCGATCTGTCGACCGGAATCACGGGCGAGACGATATATGTGGATTGTGGGTATAACATAATGGGGATTTGATCGGTTTAGGCGGTCTTGGGTCTTAGGTCTTCGGTCTTGGGTTTTGGTCTTGGCTTACGATTTCTGACCTTCTGATTTCAGATCTCAAATTTGAAATCTCAAATTTTAACCGAAGAACATAATCCAAAACCGCAAACCCAATACCCAATACTAATACCAAAGGTCAAAGACCAAAGACCAAAGACCCAAGACCGAAGTCCTAAGACCGGTTAAAGAATTATGGCAAAGACTGACGCTGAAGAAGCAGCAAAAAAGGGCGGGGCTCCTGTGAAAGCGCCTGAGCCGGAGACGGTGGGCGAAGCGAGGAAGCTGGAGGCTGAGGCCGGTTATTGGAAGCTGACCGATGATGAGGTGCTGCTGCGTTCGCCAGAGCCGCAGGATGACTATAAAACGTCGGATTCGTGGCGGGTATTTCGCATCATGGGCGAATTTGTCGGCGGGTTTGATGACCTGGCGGCGATCACTCGCGGGGTTTCGATATTTGGCAGCGCACGCACACCGGAAGACTCGGAATACTATGACGCGGCCCGTGAAACAGCTCGTTTGCTCGCCGAATTCGGTTTCGAGATCATCACTGGCGGCGGGCCTGGAATTATGGAAGCGGCCAATCGCGGTGCCCGCGAAGCTGGGGCCATTTCGATAGGCTGCAACATCGAGCTACCGATGGAGCAATCGCCTAACCCGTATCAAAACCGCTCACTGACGTTCAAATACTTCTTCGTCCGCAAGACGATGTTCATTAAATACTCGAACGCGTACGTCATTTTCCCGGGCGGTTTCGGGACGATGGATGAGCTGTTCGAGGCTTTGACGCTTATTCAGACTCGTAAGATCAGGAATTTCCCCGTGGTGCTGTTCGGTTCGCAATACTGGCGCGGCCTGCTGGCTTGGATCACGTCGACGATGCTTCACGAGAAGATGATAAATGCGGATGATCTGGGCCTGATCCACCTGACGGATTCGCCCCGGGATGCGGTTGATTTTATCTTGAAAACGGCGTATTCCAAGGCGGAAATACCGGTTGATGATGGCCAGGAGAAGCCGCAGAGCTAGTTCGGCTTACAGATCTTTAACAACCGAAGATAGCCAGCCGAAGTAATCGCCGGACACTCGTTCGGCTTCAACGGCGACGATCTCGGGTACTTCGTAGCTGTGATTCGCCTTGATAAATGACTCGAGCTCGGTGCATTTCTCAGGTAGGGTCTTGATAAGCAGCAGGCTCTCTTCCTCCTTCTGCACCTCGCCCTGCCAGACGTAGATCGACTTTATCGAGGGTACGATCTGCACACAGGCTGCAAGTTTTGCCTCGATGATCGCAGCGGCCAGATTCTCGGCCTCGGAGGTTGGAGTGGTCGTGAAAACGATCAATATCATACGAGAATATTATCGCATTAGAGGAAGGTGAGCCCGTCAACTGCTGGGTCGGGGCACAAACAAACATTATGAAAAAACTTATTCTTACGGGTATCGCATTTGCTATTGTTGGCGTTTTTCAGCTGGATGGCTACGCTCAAGCGAGGTTCAAGGTGCTCGCAACCAATAAGACATCGACGATGGAAAAGGAGCTGAATCAGGCGGCGGATGCCGGTTATCGGCTCGAAGGGTTCAATGGCGGCGAAACCGCTTTCGGCGGCAAGGAAACGGTCGCGATCGTTTCGCTGACCAACGATGCGAAGGCGCGGTACAAGTACAAATTGCTCGCGACTAACAAAACTTCCACCATGCAGAAGGAGTTGCAGCAGTACGGGAACGATGGTTTCGAGTATAAGGGGCAGACGGTTTTTGAGACGACATTTGGCGGAAAGGAGGTCGTAACTATTCTCGAAAAAGACCTTACCGTGACGGAAATGCCGAAGTACGAGTACAAGCTTTTTGCGACGAGCAAGACCTCGACGATGGAGAAAGAGTTGAATACTCAGACGGACGCGAGTTATAAATTTGTCGGTATCACGGTGGCGGAAACGACATTTGGCGGGAAAGAGGTTGTTGTGATCACGAGGAAGCGGCAGATGTAAGAAACAGCGTCGACAATTCGAGGGAAATTTGGCCGCAGATTAGGCGGATCAAGCGGATTTTCACGGATCGTTTTGATCCGCTTTCAATCTGCTTCGTCTGCGGTATCTGCGGCTATATTTGATTCGAGTCCACGACATTCTCGCAATTAGTTAGCACGCCGTCTTGCGAACTGGGGGTCAATGGCTATGGCGGCCTGGAATTGTTTCTCGGCCTGTTCTGTCATCTTGAGGTTGCTCAGGCGCAGGCCGATCATCCAGTGAAAGTAGGGATCGCGAGGCGTCGAGCGGTCGGCTTGTGATTGGGCGGCCGCAGCGGCTTCGGGGCGGCCGAGTTCGGCGTTTGCGACGGCGAGAAAGTTATTTGTCACGGCAAGGCCGGGATTTCCGCGAACGGCGTCATTCCACGTCGCGACTGCCTCGGCTTTACGGCCGAGCATCCAGAGCGATTCACCCTTTTCTTCGCGGGCGAGAAGCACATTCGAGGCCGCCATCGCCTGGTCGAGCGACGTTAGAGCTTCCTGATAACGGCCAAGACGGTTGAGGATCGCCCCTCGGTAATAGAGACTGATCGCACGTGCCTGGCCGGTTTGAAGCTCGGCAGAGCGGGCGAGTAATGCGAGCGAGCCGTCGATGTTGCCGCCGAGGTATTCGAGCCATGCGTGTTTCGGCGTGGCTTCTACGTTGATGAAAATGCCGAATCGGCTTGCCGTCTGAAAATAAACCCGTCCCGATTCGATATTCGCCTTATCGGTCGTGCCGAACCATTGCGAAGGATCGCGTTGAGCCAACGCAAGTTCGTCCGGTATCTGAATGCTCTGAAATGCGATCGCTCCTTCCCGCTCGTTATATCGAATAAAACCGCTATGGGCTATCAGCCCGAGCCAGCCCAAGCCAAGTGCCAGAAATACAAAACCAGCGGGCTTTATGCGGCCGGCGGCTCTTAAATTGTGCCGATAGAAGGACGAATCCTTCGAGAGGATCAGTTTCCAAACGCGTACCGCGACAAAAGTCGTAACGCCTGCGAGGCCGAGAGCAAACAGCATCGGGATGATCTGATAAACGTTCCAAACCGCGAGAAAGCTCAGTGCAAAAACGAGAGCGGCAGCTATCTCTTCCGGCCATGTGAGCGAATAGTTTTTCTTCGACGCCTTGCCGATCGCGGCGGCGGGCTTGCCGAGGCCGAAATAAAGAGCGTCGTTCGGACACACCGAAACGCAGTCCATACATTTCATACAGCCTGGATCTACGACCATGCCGAACTCGCGAACTTCAGCATGGACCAGGACATTCGACGTGCAAACCGCAGTGCAGTGGCCGCACTGATTGCACGCATCAGTGACTCGGATCTTGCCAGGAGCGGCCTTGTCGGCTAGGGCGAAAAACCCTCCGTACGGACAGCCGTAAGTGCAAAAGCCCTTCATGCCGAGGAAATAGACCGTCGCAAATCCGCAAACAAAAAGAAACGGAATGGCGATCCAAACCGGCGGAAAAGTTGCCCAGAAGTCGGTAGTTATGATGTGGTTGGTGAACTGCGGGAAAAGGGGTTCGGCCGCCGGCTTGGTCAGCCATCGGGCGACGGTCGGCCAGACGAACATGTACAGAGCCGCGATCAGCGGTACGAAGATCAAGAGCCGAGAGCGAAAAGGTTTAGGCTTTAGCCCGATCTTGCCGAGCAGCCACGCACAAAAATCCTGCAGCGAGACGACATGACAGCCCCAGCCGCAGAAAAAGCGACCGAAGATGAGAGTCGAGATTATCGCCAGCGAGAAAAAGATGACGCCGGCATTTACATAGCCGTTTTGCAGCGTCCACATCGCTTCCGAAGGCTCGACCGGCGAAACCGTTCGGCCCATGAACCACCATTGCAGGATGTGAGCGACGATAAGAAGATTGACCGTCACCAGCGCAACGGCACGCCATTTTGCCATGCGCGAAGCCGCGACCGAGGCTTTCTCCGGCGCACTCTGGCCGAGAACGGGCAATTCGATCGATCTTTTCTTTGCGGGTTTGGTCCCTTCGCAACCGGCTTTCATAAACGCAAAAATGCTGCCTGAAAGGTTATTCTAACTTTTTCCTTGCCATTAGCTCGCGAACAAGCGTTAAAATAGATGACAAGGCCATTAACAAGGATGCAGTTTTCATCGCCGCCCTCGCAAACACCTGCGTAACAATAAAAGGGGAAATATGCTTAAAGTTGTACTTATCTCTCTGCTCCCGTTCGCACTATTCTTAGGCGAAAGATCAGCAGTAACCGCTACCTCAGCAACCGCGCAAAGCGACACGACCACGGTCGAAAAACTTGTTGCTGCATCGGGAACGATGTCGGTCGTACTGGATGCCGAGAAGATCAATGGCTCGGGCGAGGCCGCGGGTGGTGGCCATATCGAATTGAATTTCGACTTTGACCGGAACTCATTCTTTACCGCGATCGCGACAAACGGCGACTTTCGCGGGCTTCAGGCGAGTTCGCTGGGAATTGTCCCGCGAACTTCGGCATATATACCCGCAAAACTCGCAGAATCTTACAATCGGCTGATCCTCGAACAGCTTCCATGGGGTGCCCATTATTCGTTAGTGGTGCGCGACCGCGATAACGGATTTACATTCTTCTATGTTGAGGGCCATCAGTTTGAGTTCGATTCGACGACGAGAACGCTGAAAATAATTGGCGGGCGTTTGCTTCTATCGGATGAATTCTCCGAACTGCTCGGAAAAGAGTCCCGGCCGGACGCATATGTCGGTGAACTGTCGGCGACCGCCAGCATGCGGGCGATCGAGGTGCAGAAGACGGTAAATGGTGAGATAGCTTCGACTGTTCTGCCAGCCGGTGCGGGAATGAGCCGGGATGCCGGAACGGTGCCGGGGCCCGACGTTATCGTCGGCGATGTCAACGGACTGGGGCAATTCGGAGGCCCAACTGGGACACAAGTCGGGCTTGCTCTTGGGACCGACTCGTGCAATGCCGGCACGGTAGACCTGAATTGGTTCGCACTTCCGAGCAATGATCATCCGGTTATTCCGCAGAATCTGTACCGAATGAGCGGCGGCAGTGATAACACCGAACGGTTCGAGCAGATCGGGCAATCGAGTGTAAAGCACGGCTTTGAGGCACTACGCGAGAATATTTGCGGATTTGGCTGCAACGGCGTCGGCGGAACGCGGTTGGGTTCGGGCTGTTCGGATCCTTATGTCGCAAGCCTGAATGCAGGGCCGAGCCTTGGTTCGCGGGCATGGATCAATCCGTTCACCGGATTCTTCCCGAGGAGCGATTCGGGCCAAAATCCGAATTCGCACACAGGACACGTAGGCGATACGGCCGCCGGCCACAAAATAAGAACGGAGATCGCCGATCTTAACACCTCGCTAAATGTCGGAGCGACATACTACGCCGAGGGCCAGTACGTAACGCCGCACGAATATGCATGGTGTCAGGCGAATCCGACGCAGTGCAACATGAATAATAACGTATCGTACCGCCGGTATAACGTTTTTGGTACCGCGAGCCCGTTCGCGTTCGCACCGGTCGGGGAAACGGTCCGCATGCAGGCCGCGATACGTGCGTGGACTGGGGCGACATTTCAGACGATCCAGCCCGAACCGATCGCCGACGGTATTGGCATCGTAGCTTCGAAAGTAACGAATCCGTCGCCAGGCGTCTGGCGGTATGAATACGCTGTTTACAACCAGAATCTCGACCGGGCGATCCAGTCTTTCAGTATTCCGCTAGGTTCGGGAGTAACGCTTACAAATACGGGATTTCATGCGCCGCCGCAGCATCCGGGATCTGCGCTCGACGGGACCTTGAATAGTGCTGGATTCAGTAGCGCCCCGTGGGCACCGGTCGTTGTGACCAATACGGTTACGTGGAGCTCCGAGACCCTGGCACAGAATCCGAATGCAAATGCGATCCGTTGGGGGACGCTTTACAACTTCAGGTTCGATGCGAATGTGCCGCCGATGACCGGTTTGGCGACCGTCGGCTTCTTTAAGACGGGTGCACCAATGCAGGTCTCAACAAATGTTCCTACCCCGGCGAGTTCTACCGTGACGATCTCGGGCGTCGTGACAAGCCCGGCGAATATCGCCCTCAGGAACGTCGTCGTTACGCTGACCGATAGCAATGGCGTCAAACGAACCGCGACTACCAGCTCATTTGGAACCTATTCCTTCATTAACGTGGATCCGGGTTCTACGTACACTGTCTCGGCGGCATCGAAACGCTATCGTTTCGCGGCGCAGGTATTGAATGTTACGGGGAATCTGAACGATGTAAATCTCGTCGGCCTCGAATAGCGATTTCGGATCTTGCAGAGCTTCAAAGAACTGTTTGCGGCCCAAAGCGAACGCGTTTCCTCACCATCACAAGGAGGGGAACTGCGTTCGGTTCGCTCGTGGGCCGCACGGTGTTCGCGTCACTTGCCTAAAACGCTAAAAACCTTTATAAATAAAGGTTAAACTCCAAATACGAGTAATTCCGTCCGACAACCTTAACCAACATCTTAGCAAGGGGCTTTTACCAGAACTATGTTGAAAACAATCTTGATCACGCTGCTGCCGCTTATGCTGTTCATTGGCGACAACGCTGTCAGTTTATTTCCGTCCGTTAAGGCCGGAAAAAGCAGCGATAACGGAACGCTAGAGCGGCTAGTTCCTACAACTGGAAACATTAACCTCGATCTGGATATGGCCCGTTTGACGGGACAGGACGCATCGAGCAGTCAAATTGAGAGCGTCCGTTTCGAGACTGCTAAAGATTCATTTTTTACGGTTGTCGTTTACAACGGTGAATTGCGTGGCCCGATGCCGAGTTCGCTAGGGATCGTACCAAAGGCTTCAGCATATCTGCCGGAAAAGCTCGCTTCTTCCTATAACAAGCTGGTTATCGAAAGCCTTCCGTGGGGAAATCACTACGACCTCGTCGTTCGTGACAGCGAGACGGGATTTATCTTTTTCAATGTTGAGGGTTATCAGTTCGAATACAGCCCCGATAATAAAAGCCTTCGGCTGTATGGCGGCCGTATGCTGATATCGCGTGAATTTGCCGAAGCGATGGGCCGTCCGGAAAGCGTAGGAACGCTGGTCGGTACACTTTCGGTTGAGACTGGCATGCGGGCAGTAGAGGTGCAATACATCAAGAACGGAGAGGTCGAGTCAGCGGTCCTTCCGGCCGGGGCCGGAATGGAACCGGGGGCGGGAACGACCCCGGGACCTGATGTGATCGTGGGTGATGTCAACGGCTTGGCTCAGTTCGGTAGTGCAACTGGTTCGCAGGTCGGCCTAGCGCTGGGAACTGATTCATGTAACGCGGGCGTTGTAAACCTGAACTGGATCGCCTTACCGAGCAACGATCACCCCGTTATTCCGCAGAATATGTACCGCATGAGCGGTGGGGCCGATAATGCCGAACGTTTCGAACAGATCGGCCAATCACAGGTGAAACACGGCTTTACTGCCTTGACGCAGAACCTTTGTGGTTTCGGATGCAACGGCGTCGGCGGATCGCAGCTTGGTTCGGGTTGTTCTGACCCATATTCTGCCAGCCTCAATGCAGGCCCGAGCTTGGGTTCCAGAGCCTGGATCAATCCGTTCACAGGATTTTATCCGCGAGGCGATTCTGCAACTCCGCCGAACACTCACACTGGCCACACGGGTGATAACGCGGCCGGTCACAGGATGCGCGTCGAGATCGCGGATCTCAATACTTCGCTCAACGCGGGTGCTACGTATTACGCGGAAGGCCAGTACGTGACGCCGCACGAGTACCGCTGGTGTGATGCCAACCCGACGCAGTGCAACATGAACAACAACGTGTCGTATAGGCGTTACAACGTGTTTGGTACCGGGAGCCCGTTCTCTTTCTCGCCGAACGGAGCTACAGTTCGAATGAAACCGGCCATTTACGCATGGACCGGTGCGTCGCTTTCCGATTTCCAACCGGCTCCGCTTCAGGACGGCGTGGGCATCGTCGGTTCGAAGGTCACAAATACGGCTCCGGGCGTTTGGCATTATGAATATGCCGTTTACAATCAGAACCTCGACCGCGGTATACAGTCGTTCAGCGTTTCGATCCCTGAAGGCGTGACCGTAACGAATATCGGCTTTAAGGCTCCGCCACAGCATCCGGGCTACACTTTCGACGGAACGGTCGGAAATACTGGATACAGCAGCACGCCGTGGGCGGGTGCCGTTGCCGGAAACGCAATAACGTGGAGCACTGAAACACTGGCCCAGAACCCGAACGCGAACGCGATCCGTTGGGGAACTCTTTATAATTTCCGTTTCGATGCGAACGTTCCGCCGGCATCCGCGACGGGAACTGTAGGATTCTTCAAGACGGGCGATTCGATGCAGATTCGGACTGAAGGTCCGAGCGGCACAGTTCCGACGCCGACCCCGACGCCGGTCATCCCGACGCCTACACCAACGCCTACTCCGACGCCGGTAATTCCAACGCCGACGCCGACGCCGACGCCGACGCCAACGCCGGTCACTCCAACTCCGACCCCGACGCCTACAGGCGGCGGCTGGGAAGGCGACGTTGTGGACCAAAGTGCGGGTCCCGCAGGCGGTGACGGTGTGCTAGGTAACGACGTAACCATCATGAGGCAGTTTGCTCTAGGATTGATCGCCCCGGTTACTAACCCGAATCAGTTCCAGCGTGGCGACAGTGCTCCGCGTGATACTTCCACGGGCCAGTACGGCGATGGTCGTATCGACGCGGCGGACGTGACCGTGACGCGTCAATACGTACTCGGAACCTTCCCGCAAACTCCAGCCGGAGGCCCGATGCTTCCGATACTGGCAGGCCCTGGTTTTGAATCCCGTCCGGACGGCGCCGCCACTCGCACCATTTCGGCGGTAAATGTTGCAGGCCAGCCCGGTCAGCAGGTCGTTGTATCGATCGTGATCGCGGCTCAGGGCAACGAATCGTCGACCAGCTTCTCGATCACTTTTGACCCGACGAAGCTGAGCAATCCGGTCGTTACGATCGGAAACGGCGTTCCCGCCGGTTCCAATCTCGGAACGAACCTGAATAATGTTGCCCAGGGGCAGATCGGTATTCTGGTCGATTCGACCAATACCTACACGGCGGGAACTCGCCAGATCGTAACGATCCGCTTCAACATTGCGGCCAATGCGCAGATCGGCCTGTCGCCGATTGGTTTTGGCGGTACGCCGACGTCTCAGAGCGTTTCGAGCAACACCGGAGCTCTGCTGACGACGGTTTACACACCGGGCACGGTCCAGATCGGATCGACTGCTGCTGGTGTTGATTTGGCGGGCAAGGTGCTGACGCCGGACGGCCGTGGAGTTCGCGGCGTTGTTGTTTCACTTAGAGCAGCAGATGGTACGGTTCGCACCGCGACGACCAACTCGTTCGGGTTCTATCGGTTCGAGGACGTGGACGCCGGTGACGGTTATGTGGTCTCGGCTGCGTCGAAGCGTTACCGGTTCGCTTCCAGAGTGATCAATGTGGTCGACAGCATCTCGGATGCAGACCTGATCGGTTTGGAATAGAACTTTCTCAGTGGGTAAATAAAATTGAGGCTGTCCGTTTACGCGGACAGCCTCAAATTATTTTGCTTGGTGGATAAACTACTTCTCGGCGACTATCTGCGAGTACTCATCCGTTTCAGCCCACTCCAGGGCTTCGGCGACACGCCAGATCGGGAACGGATGCGAAAGGCCGGCGTTCATTGTGTCGGCCCAGAAGCGATCGAGCATCTTCTCGTCGTAGTTCTTCTTGAAATCGCGGCCCTGTTCGAGGAACTTTTCATAGTCGATCTTCGAGGCGAATGTTCCACCCGCAAGCTTCATCATCGTTCGCCCGATCACATGCGGGTCCTGCATTACGAGCAGAGCGGCACGGTCGCAGCTTAGCTCCGCCCTTCGTGCCCAGGATAAAAGGGCACTTGAGATACCCATCGAGACGATAAGCTTGATGATCTCAGACCCAGGCAGCAGGCGAGCGACCGAAACGTTTGCGATCAGCTCCAATAGCCGTGCCGCGGTCAGATAGAGCACATGTTCGGCGTGAATGTGGCCAACCTCATGGGCGATCACGGCAAGCGTTTCCTCGTCGTTCAACCGCTCGATAAGTGCCGAGTGAAGCACTATTATCGGCTTCTCGACGCCGCCGGTGAACGCGTTTACGAGCGGATTCTGCTGGATAAAGAGATCAGGTTTTTCGACACCGAGAGTGTTGCACGCGATCTCAAGCTTCGCGTAAAGATCCGGGCACTGCGTCGGCGTAACCTTCACAGCACTTGCCATGAACGAAACCCTGATCGCCGATTCGCCGGTCCAGGCGAGCAGCTTCTTCAGAATTGAATCAACACCGGGAATCGCTTTCAATGCCGCAAGTGCCTTTTTATCGAGCGGGTGAACGTAATCGTTCTTGTGAAGCTCGGTGAACTTCTTGTGCGGCTCGTTTGAAAGGGGAAGTTTGCATTTGCCGCAGTTGGCATCGTTGTTCTTATAATCGTCTTTGACGGCATTCTTCTGTCCGCAAAAGCGGCATTTAACAAAATGGCTTTTGGCTAAATCGGAGTTCTCACCTTCTGGGTTTTTCTTTGGCATAGTGCAAGTCTAATTGACGCGGTTCGGATTGTTCAAATCAAAACCTATTACAGTTTACGATTCGTTTTCGCGAAAGTTTGGTGCGATCTCCCATTTCCACCAGGTGTAGTGATATTCGCGCTCTGTTACGCGGTAGATCTGATCGCAAAGCATACATCGGCAGATGTAGTGGTCGACGAATCCGTCCGCGGTTTTGATCGTATCGACGATCGCGACATTTCCGCTTGCCTGCTCGCGTTCGGGGCCGAACATGTCGTCGAGCATGTACAGTTTGCAGAAACATCCTTCGCCGTCGCGAACAAATTCGAGTTTCCTCAGTGCAAACTCCAGATGGCTCGAGTTCGGCCGGAGCATTCCACCCAGTCGCACATTCTTAGTTGCCGCTCGAATGACGTCGATGTTATCCACGAGAGACATGAGTTCCGAGACGTCGCGTAGATGCCGTATCGTTCCGCATGCCTTCCAAATGCGGGTCGAGTCGCGGGATGTCAGATCGTCAAGAGTGCTCATGTTCTAACCGAGCGAAAGCTGAGCGATGGTTTCTACGTGGTGCGTTTGCGGGAAAAGGTCGATGGCGGTGACCTTCCCAAGTGTGTAACCGGCTTCGAGAAGAACCTTGAGATCACGGGCAAGTATCGACGGTTCGCATGAAACGTAGCTGATATTTTGGGGCCGCAGTTTTATGATCGAAGGGATCGTCCATTTTTCGGTCCCGCTTCTCGGCGGATCGAGCAGGAGAAGATCGACCTTCGTCTCTAAATTGTCGCGAAGATACGCGGCCACCGAACTTTGGACAAAATCGACGTTTGTCAGCCGAGTATTTTCGATGTTTCGACGGGCAAACTCGGCGGCGTTGGGGCTTTCCTCCACCGACACGACCTTTTCGAAACGCCGGGCAAGGGGAAGCGTAAAAAGTCCGACACCACTGTAAAGATCGTAGGCAGTTCCACCGGCAAGATCGCCGATCGCTTCGTTGATCAGGTCGGGGATCAGATCCTGGTTTGCCTGAAAGAACGCCCGTGCAGAGTAGATGAACGTTTCGCCGGCGGCCGAATGGCTGAGTTCGGTCGTTGGTTCAACGAGCTCGTTCGAAAAAAGCGATATCTTGCCATTATCGCTCGCCGCAGCTTCCACTTCACTTTTGTCGCTCCAGATATTTTCCCAAGCGATGTTTTTGCGCGTGTAGTCGAGAGCCGATTGAGTTGCCGGCATCAGGATCGGGCAGATATCGATGTCGATCACGTCGTGCGAGTCCCGACGGAAATAACCGATGGTTCTCTTTGCCGGATCGAGGTGCCAACGGGCGCGTGAACGATAGGCGTAAGGCTTCGGGCTTGGGATGACACCGACGTCCCGCTTGTCGATCTTACCGATGCGGGAAAGGCAGTCCTTGATGATGCCGACCTTTGCGTCCATTTGAGCTTCGTAGCTCATTTGCTGGAAATCACATCCGCCGCACCGGCCGAAGTAGGGGCATTCAGGTTCGACGCGATGCTCACCCGTCTCAAGAATTTCGACGATCTCGGCAAAAGCAAGCCTTTTCTTGAGATCGACGATACGAACGCGAAGCAGATCGCCGGGCGCCGTTAGCGGCGTCATTACCGTCAAATTCTCGGCAAAGCCCAGCCCCAAGCCGCGAGGAACGATCTTCTCGACACGCACTTCGATAATGTCACCGGTTTTATATATTTTGCTCAAATCAGATCTTGTGGAACGGGAACCGTTGTAGCATAGATTCGGGAGAATTGCTATTTTACGGAGAAATCGGCAGCCGCGAGGATCTCGCGAACGGCCTCGAGGTCCGCGGGATCAGAGTACGAGAGGGTGAACATGATCGCGTAGCCCTTTCGGACTGTGGCGTACATTCTCTTCTTGCCGCTCGCCGATCGGGTATCGAGGAAAGCGTACTGATTGCGGCCGAGCTGCTCGGCCTTCGTCGCTGAATACGAAAAGTCCGATGGGAGTTTCGTCGACATGTACGCCGCGGTTATCGCGTCGAAATAGTCGACGGCGTCGCGGATCTGGGGGTTTGCTCGGAGATTCTCGGCGGTGATGCGAAGGATCGCGTTCTGTCCTGCCGGTTTACCCGAGGTGAATGCCGTCATCAGGATGTCGATGTTGCGATTCGCTTTACCCGCGATATCGTCGGTCCGCAGATCGAAACCCTTCTCTTTGATCACGGTTTCAAAATCGGGGCCGCCTATAAACCAATTTTCGGGCACGGTCAAAGCGAAACCGAATTTGGTGTTAGTGTATTTTCGTCCCTCGACCGCTCCGCCATTGGCCTCGACGCCGGCTTGCTTCACGGGGACGCTTGCCGGGATCTTCGACGGTCTGGACGTCTGAGCATTCGAAATCGTTGCGATAGCTCCGATCGCGATAAAGGCAAATAAAAACGGTCTCATAAATAATAAAGCCCGAGACGCGGCAGACCGGCTTCGTCGCGGAGCCGTTTTGCAAGCAGCAGGTCGTAAGTTTGCTTGTAGGCCGCTTCGTCCATGTCGGCCTTGTACTCGCGAAGCTGCGACCGCATCTCTTTTTCTATTGCCTTTAGATGCACGCGGTCCCAATTTGTAAGCATCGAATGTAGAAGTAATTTTTCGATGTCGGCCAGCGTGGAATCGACGATCTGAGAGTTCGCCGCCAGATTGGTGAGCAACTCCTCGAGCCTCGCGACCGCACGGTCAACATCTTCCTTTATTACAGGGAGGTTGAGAGCCTTGAGTTGTGCGACCGAGTCCTCAATATGAGTGCGAACGGCATCCGAGGGAAACGAACTGTCATCGCCCTTCGTTTCGCCTTCTCCGCTCTTACCGGCCATCGAACGTGACCATTCTGTGTATTGGGCTTCAATTTCTTCGCGGCAGTAAAATAGGCTCTTGATCGTGCGCGTCCCGACCGGCTGTCGGTCGAATACATCAAACACCGATTCGATGCCGCGAATCACGATATGGAGCGGAATGCCGCGTTCTTGCCATGTTTCGATCAGAGCCCAATCAAGCGGGCTTAAGAAAAGGTGCTTTCCCCGGCGGCGTACAAAGGTTTCTTCGATCTCAGAGAAGTAATTGAAGTAGTTCACCGAACATGATGCTAGACGCAGGGAATGCCGAAGTCAAAAAAAGAAACGGCCCATCCACCCAATGAGTCAGCCGTTTCCAGATTCCGCTCTAGCATCCAACGCATGCGGACGAATTTATGTGAAGGCGGGAAGAGTTTTGGTTTGATGACAACGGATGCAGGGGTCCGACTCCACTGCATCCGCTGTCTCAAAAGGCCCTATAGGACGGACGGAAACCATCCGACCTGAGAGTGCCCTTTGTTCTAAATTAACGACCGCTATTTCTTAGCCAGCCGCTACGCATAACATTCGATCGCAGCCAGTGCCTGCATTTTTGCATTTACGATCGAAGCATATCTTTGTCGCGACAAGTTCTGGGGTCCGGCCCGCGATACGTCCGCTAAATAGCGGGATCGGCGGGCCGTTTTGGTCGTCGTTTCAAAATGATCGACGATGGCCTAAGACTACGCGTATTTCAAGGTGATGGAACCTGCCGTAAGGGAGATCCGAACACTGCCAGAATCGAGTCTAGCGGCGATTTGTAAAGGGATTGTGTTTAAATGGGGAAAATTGTAAAGCGATTGTAAAGTTCCCCTCGAGAGCATATTCTTTGCGATAGACTTATGCCTCGGATGAGTGAAAACCTGAACACCCGGATATTGATGATCGACGACGATGTTAAGCTCTGCCGCCTCGTCCGCGAGTACCTAACGCCGTTCGGGTTTGAGGTTTCTCCCGTTCACACTGGCCCCGATGGCGTCGAGGCGGTTAAGGATAAGGACTTCGATGCGGTGATCCTGGACGTTATGCTTCCCGGTATCGATGGTTTTGAGGTTCTGAGGCAGATAAGAGCAATGTCGAATGTCCCGGTGCTGATGTTGACCGCCCTTGGCGACGAGGCTGATCGTATCGTCGGGCTTGAGATCGGAGCCGATGATTATCTGCCGAAAACGTTCTCGACCCGTGAACTGCTCGCCCGGCTTCGGGCTGCGACACGACGCGGCCAGTTATCCGCAAAGCCGTCATCAAATGAAACTCAGGTGACCGCCGCGGATGTATCACTCGACCCCACCTCTCGGGTGGCGACACATGGGGGAAAACCGTTGAGCCTCACCGCGCTCGAGTTTGACCTGCTTTTCTATCTCGTCCGAGCGGCCGGCCGTGTACTGAACCGTGACCAGATACTCGATGCGATATCCGGACGCGATTATGATGTTTTCGACCGTTCGATCGACGTCCATATCTCTAGCCTGCGCCGAAAACTTGGCGACGATTTCAAAGATCCGCAGTACATTCGAACCATTCGCTCGGTCGGCTACATGTTCGTCGCACGCGGAGGGGATGAAGTGTGATGCCTCGCGTGCGTTTTCCATTGCTGGTTAAAACGATCATCTGGTTCTTTCTGAACCTGCTGCTGCTCGCTGCCGTTTTTCTTTTGATCTTTGGTCTCAGTTTCCGGTTCGAACCGTGGTCGCCTTTTTTTGGCGGTACCGGCCACCGCATCGAAGCGGTTTCGGGCGTCATCATAGGCGAGATGGACGAAAAGACACGCGAGCAGCGGGATGATGTCTTGAAGCGTTACGCCGCCGCTTTCAAGGTTAACTTTTTTCTTTTTGACCATAAAGGTGTTCAACTCGCAGGCGAGCCCATTGAACTGCCGGCTGAGGTAGCTAAAGATATTACGCGGTCGGAAGGGTTTTCGCCTGAAGAACGGCGGGCTGATAACTCTGATCGCCGTGGCCCAGGTGCTCTTCCTCCGCCTGGACCGCCTCCGATGGTCACTATCCGGACGGCTGATCCGACGATCTATTGGCTGATAATCAGGACCATAACCTTTGACGAAGGAAGCGAGCAGCCCATGAGAACACGGCTGGTCGTAAGCTCCGATTCCTATTACGGCTACGGCCTATTCTTTGACCCTCGCCCATGGATCGCAGTGACCGCGGTGGTTCTGTTCACCTCGATCCTATTTTGGCTGCCATTTGTTCGAAACATTACGGGTTCGATCGCCCAGATGACTTACGCCACAAAAAAGATAGCGGCTGAGAACTTTACTGTTCGCGTCAATGACCGCCGCGGTGACGAACTAGGAACGCTGGGAGTCGCCATAAACGACCTCGCGGCACGTCTGGACGGTTTTATTTCGGGCCAGAAGCGTTTTTTGGGCGACATTTCGCATGAATTGAATTCGCCGCTCGCGAGAATGCAGTTCGCACTTTCGATCCTCGAAGACAGGGCGAGGGCCGAAGATCAGCCGCACATCACCGACGTCAAGGAAGAGGTCGAACTGATGTCAAAACTTGTGCGAGAATTACTCAGTTATTCGAAATCGGGTATTCAGGGCGCGGCCGTTAAACTCGAACCCGTGAAGCTGAAAGATCTGGTCGAACGCGTTGTAGACAGGGAAAAGGGATCGGAAAAGCCCGAGTTCAACATCCACATTCCCGACTCTCTCCAGGCTGATGCTCAGCCGGAACTTCTCGCCCGTGCGGTGGCTAACGTCGTGCGGAATTCGATAAATTATGCGGGTGATAACGGTGAGATCAGGATCTCAGGCATCGAAAATAATGGTTCTGCCTTGATCCGGATCGCCGACAATGGGCCAGGCGTGCCCGAAGAAATGCTGGAGAAGATCTTCGACCCGTTGTTCCGTGTCCAAGACGACCGGTCGCGTTCAACTGGCGGCACCGGATTGGGGCTCGCTATTGTGAAAACCTGTGTCGAGACGTGCAATGGCCACGTTTCAGCGAAAAATCTCTCGCCGAAGGGCCTGGAGATCGAGATCAGGCTCCCTCGCCCAAAATCGACCTGATCGCGGCCTCTCTCGTCCCCGAAAATTTCCGCAGAATATGCTAATCTAAGTCCCAAATGGCCGACCGTCGCGAATCTTTTAGAACCTCTTCGGGCATAGAACTGCCTGCCGATTTTAACCCCGACAATACCGAAACCGTCGATTATCAACGTGATCTCGGTGCACCGGGCACGTTTCCGTATACGCGCGGCGTAAGGCCGAACATGTATCGCGGCCGCTTCTGGACGATGCGGCAATATGCCGGGTTTGCCACTGCTCAGGAATCGAATGAGCGATACAAATACCTCCTATCGCAGGGGACGACCGGATTAAGCGTGGCCTTCGACCTTCCGACCCAGATCGGGCTCGACTCGGACGATCCGCTGTCAGCGGGCGAGGTGGGGAAGGTCGGCGTAGCGATCGACAGCCTCGATGACATGCTCACGCTGTTCGACGGGATCCCGCTCGACCAGGTGTCGACGTCGATGACGATCAATTCGACGGCTTCGACGCTTCTATGTCTTTATCTCGCGGTTGCGCGGCGTCAGGGCGTCGGGTTCGATAAGGTCAACGGCACGATCCAGAACGATATTCTTAAGGAATACATAGCCCGCGGAACGTATATATATCCTCCCAAACCGTCGCTGCGGCTGATCACGGACACTTTCGCATATTGCGCGGCCGAGGTGCCGAATTGGAATACGATCTCGATCTCGGGCTATCACATTCGCGAGGCAGGTTCGACAGCGGCTCAGGAGATCGCCTTCACGCTTGCCGACGGTATTTGCTACGTTCAGGCGGCGATCGATGTCGGGCTCGACGTGGATAAATTCGCCCCGCGGCTGTCATTTTTCTTCAATTCGCACAACAACCTTCTCGAAGAGATCGCGAAATTTCGAGCGGCCCGACGTCTGTGGGCGCGGATCATGCGTGATCGCTTTGGTGCAAAGGATCCGAAGTCTTTGACGCTTCGTTTTCATACGCAGACAGCCGGCTCGACGCTAACGGCCCAGCAACCTGAGGTTAATGTCGTCCGAACGACTATCCAGGCCCTGGCGGCCGTTCTCGGCGGCACACAGAGCCTGCATACCAACTCGCTCGACGAAGCCCTCGGGTTGCCCACGGAAAGTGCAGCCCGGATCGCGCTTCGTACCCAACAGGTGATCGCCCACGAATCAGGAGTTGCCGATACAGTCGATCCCTTCGCGGGAAGCTACGCGATCGAGGAGCTGACTACGCGTCTCGAAAAACTTGCTTCCGACTACCTCCAGAAGATCGACGATCTAGGTGGAATGCTGAGGGCTATCGAAACCGGCTATGTCCAGAACGAGATCCAGCAGGCTGCCTACGATTACCAGCTCGCGGTTGAAAGCGGAGATGCCGTAGTTGTGGGCGTAAACCGCTTCCAGGCCGAAGAAGAGCCGATCCCGATCCTTCGCATCGACGAAAAGATCGAACGCGATCAGGTGGAGCGGCTTCGCTCCGTCCGCGAGAAACGCAACGCCGCCCAAGCCGAATCGGCCCTCACCGCCATCGAAGAATCGGCGAACGGCACCGAAAATCTGCTCCCGCGAATCCTGACCGCAGTCGAAGCCCACGCGACCGTCGGCGAGATCAGCAATCGCCTCCGCAAGGTCTGGGGTGAGTATCGCGAATCGCTAACAGTCTAGCCCGGTGATTTACATAGTTGCCGATATCTTCCCTTGAGAAAGCCGGAATGCGAGGTAGGCCCCGAGCACGATGTCGATAGACATGCAGAACATCGGCCAGAAGGTGGGCAGGCCGGGGTTATGGATGAATAGGTGGTGGAAGAGGTCGAAAATGCCGTGGGCAATGATGGCGGCTGCGACTATCCAAAGGTTGTTCCTGAAGCTGATGGCAGCGATCGTAACGAATACCATCCCGACCAGCGTTTCAATGATAATTGGGTTCGTCGAGCCCCCCATAACCGCGAAAAGGCTGTAGTATGATGCGATAACGATCAGTATCGCCGGATACAGAGCCCGGTCGCGATCGAGCCCGACAGAGGTCGAAAATACCCCCACCGCTATACCCAGAATTATTCCTATCGCATATTCCATCTAGCATCTCTCTACTTGATTCGTCCCGCGTTGGGAATTATTGAGCCAAAAACCGCTTCTTGCAAGGTGGTGGGATCGATATAGTAAATTCCAAGCAAAAAATATAGTTACAAACAGCGTTTAACTGTGTTAGTCTCAAATATGCCCGTACCTCATGCGGGTATCTTCTCTTATAATGCCCGCCTCTCTATGGATATATTGAACGAATATTTACAGCGCCTTCTCTCTTCGTGTTCGGACGAACTGCGTCTCGAACCGGACAGGAATCCCTATCTGGTTCACGACGATAACAATACCGATGTCGGCAACGTTCCGCTGATGGGAACCCAGATCAGCTCGATGGTCTTTCCGCTGATCCCGCCGGGCGTCAAATCTACTTTGCCGAACCGGGCCGAAGTGGAGTTTGTTCATCCGCACAATCTTGGCAACTTTAACTTTCACGTCCAGAAATCGAGCGCGGGCTTTGTCGTCACTATAAGACCGCTGCTTACCGATTTAAACGGTTCGATCGACATGCCGCGGCCGGTTGCGGAGGAAGTGCCTTCAGTTGCGGAAACCACGGTCGCTGAGCCGACATTAGACTATCAGCAGCCGTACTTCAGCACTTCCGAATATCAGCCCGCGGTGGAACCAGCGGCCAGCTACGACCTGGAAAGCTCTTCATATTCGTTCGAGGCGACCGCGACGGAAGCTGTGGCGACGGCCAGTCTCGGCGAGGTGATCTATGAGGAAGAGCCTGCGCAGGAATACGTGTCGGAGCCGGCGATTCCGCAGATCGAGGTAATATCCTTCAACGATCCGGAATATCAGACAGTATTTTCTGACACTTCGACATATGAACCGCCCGGCCGCCGCGATGACTTCAATGTCGGCGGCGAATACGTCGCGCCCGGAGCGGAGACGTTCAACCATCCGACAGCCGAGGCATACATTCCACCGTCCGACTCGCAGCCGCAGTCGTTCTACAGCGAACCTGCTCAGGAGGCCGCTGCTTTCACTTCTGCTACAGCTGAGTCGCGTCAGGTAGCGAAAATGGAAGATCTGTTCCGAAAGATGGCTGACGTCGGTGCGTCGGACCTGCATCTTTCGGTTAGCGTGCCGCCCATGGTTCGAAAGGATGGCAAGATCAAACCGCTGGAAGCCGGAGGCGAGGTCCTAACGCCGGAGACGATGAAGGCACTGCTTACGTCGATCATGCCCGAAAAGAACCGTGAAGAATTCGGACGGCGAAACGACACGGACTTTGCCTATGAGATCAAGGGCCTCGCCCGCTTTCGGTGCAATATCTTCATGGACCGAAAGGGAATGGGAGCGGTTTTCCGTATCATTCCGAGCAAGATGACGACGGCCGCTCAGCTTGGCTTATCGAAAGCCATACTTGGGCTCACGGAACTTTCCAAAGGCCTCGTGGTCGTCACCGGCCCCACAGGTTCGGGCAAATCGACGACGCTCTGCGCGATGGTCAATGAGATAAACATGACCCGCGAGGACCACATCATCACCATCGAAGACCCGGTCGAATTCGTCCACGAGAATATCAAGTGCCTGGTCAACCAGCGCGAGGTTCACAACCATACGGATTCTTTCAAGGATGCTCTGCGTGCGGCCCTTCGCGAAGATCCTGACATCCTTCTCGTCGGCGAAATGCGCGATCTTGAAACGATCTCGATCGCCATCGAGACCGCGGAAACCGGTCACCTTGTTTTCGGAACTCTGCACACGACCACCGCGGCTTCGACCGTTGATCGCATAATCGACCAGTTTCCGGCCGACCGTCAGCAGCAGGTTCGGGTGATGCTTTCCGAGTCGCTGAAAGGTGTCATCGCCCAAACGCTTCTGCCAAAGAAAGGCGGAGGCCGCGTGGCAGCCCTTGAGATCCTGATCATTACGCCCGCCATTTCGAACCTGATTCGCGAAGGAAAGACCTTCCAGATCCCTTCCGCCATGCAAACCGGTAAAAACCACGGCATGGTCATGCTGAACGAAGCCCTCTTCGAACACGTCAAGAACGGGATCGTCGAACCGATGGACGCCTACGTAAAAGCCGTCGACAAGACCGGGTTTGAGGCGATGCTGACCAAGGGCGGATTTAAGCTCCAGTAGTATCATCTGCGTGCAAGCTTTCTAACGGCGGTTCTTCGGAACCGCCGTTTTCTTTCGAACTTTACATTTACGGGCTGACAGAACTAATATCGACGATCATGACGGCCGACGAATTCAGAGAGATCGCAACGAGCTTTTCCGGTTCCGAAGAGCGTGCCCATATGGGGCATCCGGATTTTCGTGTCAACGGGAAGATCTTTGCGTCGTTGGGCCCTAAAGAAGACTGGGGCATGGCAAAACTTACGCCCGATCAACAGCAGGAATATCTGAAACTGTCATCAGTTTTCGCACCCGCCGCAGGAAAATGGGGCGAGGGAGGAGCCACGATCATCACGCTTGCAAATGCCGACCGCGAT
Organism: uncultured Chloracidobacterium sp.; assembly: GCA_964410495.1. Lineage (GTDB taxonomy): Bacteria > Acidobacteriota > Blastocatellia > Pyrinomonadales > Pyrinomonadaceae > OLB17. The sequence goes on along the minus strand of CAYPGP010000002.1, from coordinate 254,840 downwards.
CAGGTTTACGCCGCCGTCGAGGACGCCTGGCGGAATATCGCCGGGAAGAGAAAATAACCAAAGATCGAAAGGCACGAAATGAAATTTATTCCGTGCCTTTGGCTTCAACTAATTCGAATACAGCTTCAGCTGTGCTTCGATCTTTGCCTTGTCGCCCACGACTACGATCGCCATTTTGTCGGTGACCAGATACTTCTTCGCCATTGCAGCGATGTCTGCCGCGGTGACGGCCGAGAGTTTTTGAACGTATGTCGAGATGTAGTCGCCAGGCAACTCGTTGTAATTAACGTTCTCAAGCTGGCCGATCACTCCGGCACGCGTAGAGTTGTTCAGGACGTAGATACCGACGAGGTAATTCTTAATGCCCTGAAGCTCGGCGGCGGGAACCGGTTCGTTCTTAAGCCGCTCGATCTCGAACAGGATCTCTTTGATCGACGCACCCGTGTGCTCAGTCGTCACATCAGCGTTCTCGACCCAGTAACCTGTCTTGTATCTGTTCCAGATAAAGCTGTTAGGCGAATAGGTATAACCTTTGTTCTCGCGGATATTCGAGGTGATACGCGAACCGAAGGAACTGCCGAGAAGCGAATCAAGAACCGTGAATTTGATGAAATCCGGGTCAGAAGGCGACATGGCAGGCATTCCGAGATAAATGGTCGATTGCGGAGAGCCGGGGCGGTCGATAAGGTCCAAGGACTTTTTGCCTATGACTCGCGGAACGTCACGGATCGGCTCAGGGCCTTTTTTCCAGTTCCCGAATGTCTTTTCAATCGAGGCTTTGACCTTTGCCGCGTCGAACTGCCCGGCGATGTAAAGATGCGTTCGGGCGGCTCCGAACTGGTTGAAATAAAAGCTCTTAACGTCCTGAAGCGTGTAGGCTTTCAGTCCAGCTTCGGTTGGGAAGATGGAACTGTACGCGTGGCCAGCGAAAATTACATTTCGAAACCGTTCCCACGCGATCGATCCGGGGGCGGCACGGTTGATGGTCAACTCTCGCAGCTTATTCGCCCGCACTTTTTCGAGGTCCTCCGCTAAAAACCGCGGGTTTGTAACGACATCAGCCAGTAAATTCAAGAATCGCGTATCGAATTCCGATAGAACTTCGCCGCCGATAGTTGTTTTGTCGGTCGCGGCTGAGGTGAAGATGCTGCCGCCCATTTCGGCCGTCTCCAGAGCTATCTGCTCGGCTGACTTGTTGGTCGTTCCTTCTTTTAGAAGCGTCGCGACCATGTCCGAGATCCAACGCTGATCGCTTCGCTCATTCAAGGCGCCCGCACGTACTACCGCCTGCATAGCGACTTTCGGGACCGAGCCGTATTGAACGAGCGTGACCTTCATGCCGTTGCCGAGGGTGTATGTGTCCTGTTTCGGGAAAACGAACGGCTTCGGTTGACCGCCCGCTGGCGGGGTTTCCTTCTGGGCGAAACCGGAAAAAGTTGCAAGCGAAATTACCACCGCAGAGACGCAGAGACGCAGAGAATGCGAAAAAGCATTTTTCATTTTGAATCTTGAATTTTGCATTACTGCGCACCTCCTGTTGCGGCTGCCGCTTTTTCAATGTTTAGGATAACGACCGTGCGATTCGTCTTGCGGAGGTATTCTTTCGCCGTTTTCTGGATGAGAGCGGGCGTTACTTTGCGGAAGTTCTCTTCGATCATGTTTATGTTTTCCGGTTTGTCGTCAAAGAGGGCAAAGCTCGCGAGCAGGTCCGCGCGGCCGAAGCCGCCGAACTGCGTCATCGTGTCGTAGAGGCCGCTGCGCAGTTTCACGATCGCCCGGTCTATTAGACGCTGATCGACTGGCTTTGACTGGATCGTTTCGATCACATCGTCAGCGGAGGCGAGCACTTGCTGCGGCGTGACCTTTTCGTCGTGGATGAGGTCAACGCTGAAGAGCATCGGGCCGTTGTAATTGAACATATTGCCGAGATAGCCATTGATGCCGCCGCTAAGGCCGCTCGTGTAGCTCTTGTTTTTGACTAGTTCCTGATACAAGAGGCTGTCCTCGCCCTGAAGCAGGATCTGATCGATAAGGCCCATCGCGTAATACTCCGGCGTGCCCCGTTTCGGCATCTGGTAACCGAAACCAACGGCGGGCTTTTTCGCAAGCTTATCTGTTCGCGAGACCGTTTTTTCCTGCTCCTGACGCGGTTCTGTCAGGTCGGCGATCGGTTCCGGTTTCTGCGAAGGAATACCCGAGAAATATTTGTCTACCCAGCCCTTCACCTCAGCTTCATTGATGTCGCCGGTCACGACAAGGACGGCATTCTGCGGCTGGTAATACTTGGTCGCAAAGGCTTTTGCGTCCTCGAGCGTGGCGGCCTCGAGATCTTTCAAGTCGCCGTAGAAGTTGTGAGCGTTATACCAGTTTGTAAAGGCAGCCATCGGAAGGTCGATCCACGGGAACGAACCGTATGGCTGATTCAGCACGTTCACCTTTACCTCATTCGCGACGACGCCCTGCTGATTGACGAGATTTTCCTGGGTGATATCAAGCCCGCGCATGCGGTCGGCCTCGGCCCAGAGGAGCGTTTCAGTCTTATGGGCAGGAACCACGGCAAAGTAGTTCGTGAAGTCGAACCGAGTCGAGCCGTTCAGTACACCGCCGTTGGATTCCACTAGCTTGATGAATTCGAGCTTGCCGAGATTCTTCGAGCCCTGGAACATCAGATGTTCGAACAGGTGAGCAAACCCGGTGCGATTCCGCGGTTCGATGCGGAAGCCGATGTTGTAATAAACCGCCACGGTCACGAGCGGTGCCGAGCGTTCCGGCGAAAGCACGACCTTCAGGCCGTTCGGCAGCTTGTAGTAAGTGACTGGAACCTTAATGCCTGCCGCTTTCGATGTTTGAGCAGTGGCGGCCATGCTGCCCGTCATGATCACGGCTACGGCGATGACCGCCGTCAGAATATTTCTCAAGAATTTTCCCATATCCGCTCCTGGATAGAATTTGTTGATAATTCGGAATAGTGGCGAAAAAGTTTCAAAATGACGCGATTGACCACGTCTATCAACTGCATTTTGTCCCGTTTTGTCCCGCGATGGGACAAAACTGCCGTCATTTTGGAATGCTAACTTATTGAGATCACGTGAGTTACGCAAAGCAATGTAGTTTGTCCCGTTGTCCCGCATAAATTTAATGGGACAGAACCGTGGCCCCACAGCGGGCGGCGCAATTCGACGCGGAAAACTCGTGGGGGATAGTGATCCTGTTGCTTTCATTTTATCCGCTAGGAATAACGCAAAAACGACGTCTACGGTTTCAGCAATTTGAGCGTTTTTTGAGCGTCTGAGACAAAACGGCTCTGAGGATATTTATCGACGACCGTAGAAAGATAAGCCACTGCATCGGCCCTGAGCTTTTCTGGGGCAAACTTCTCCTTATCCTTCTCAAATTTCGGATCGATCTTCTGCTTGCCCTTGCCCTCAGCCAAATAATAGCTGCTCATGCCGGCAAGGTAGAGAAATTCGTCGATCTGCGAAAACTCAGGATACGCCGCGTATGTCTCCTCAAACCGGAGCAGCACCTGCTTATAAGCTTTCTTGAGCGGAGCAAAAGCCTGCTTCGCAACGTCAAGATTATGCTTAGCATCGGCCTCAAGGATCGGATCACGGGCAATAGCGGGAGCGGGGCTTCGCTGGCCAAATGTTGGAACAAATGCCAAAAGTATAAAGAAAATGGATGCGACGAAAACCTTGGTCATAACTTGAAAAGATGCGCAAAACGCACAAATCGTTTACTGGAGCGCGAAGACAACTACGCTACTGAAAGGCGTAGTTTGGCAATCTTTCCGAGTTTAACGGTTTGACGGGCATTCCAAAGATCGTAGTTTGACTGCATCGCGAGCCAGCTTTCCGGTGAGCGGCCCAGGGCCGTTGAAAGCCGCAACGCCATTGCCGGGCTGACTGCGGTGACTCCGTTAAGAAGCCGGCTTAATGTGGAAGGGGAAACGTCTAACGCTCGAGCCAATTCTCGGGCCGATATGCCATTTGGTTCCAGATAGACCTCAGAAATAAATTCTCCCGGATGCGGTGGGTTATACATAGCCATCAGTGGTAATCCTCGTAGTCCAGGACAAAAGCGTGTCCGTCAATAAATTCGAATGTAATTCGCCAGTTTCCGTTTACCCAAATCGACCACCGGTCTTTCGAGGAGCCTTTCAGCGGATGCAATCGGAATCCGGGTATGTTCATGTCCTCAATCGACTGTGCCGTATCAAGTGCAACAAGCTGCATCCGCAGTCGCTTTGAATGATGAGGCTGAATTCCGGCGTTGCTTCCAGTCTCGAAGAACTTTTCAAGGCCTTTATGCCGAAATGACCTGATCATCGATGATATTCTAATATCAGGTTGCGCAACATGCAACAATTACGGAGAAGCAACAGATCGAAGAAGAGAATTTATTCGCCGACCGCGTTCTCTTCAAGTAAATTTTTTCAACGGATCAGGAGTTCTGCAATTTCCGTTTCGTTGGCTCGTAGGTCAGTATGAGTTCCAACCGCCATATGCTCCACGCGAATTTTCCTTAAATATTGCTCGATTTCTGATTGGTGCTCGCCGCTTTTAAGCATGGTGAATACCACTCCGGCGTACGATGAGTATTCATCGCGAGTCTCCGGAAAGTCCGAGATTCCGATCGGATCCCAAACATAATGCAGTACGTCGTCGACACGCTTAAGCAATTGGCGGTCGGACTCGGAGATTTCTTTCATTGGCCTGAGATCAATGTCGGTACTTACCAACGATCGCGTCCAGTTTCTTCGCCGTTTCCGCCGGCCAGTTTTCGGGGGCGGTGAAGATGGCGGTTTTTATGGCGTCAGCATACTGGTTAGGTGTGGATTTTTCGGCCACCCGCTTGACGGCGTTTTTCAACACTAACTGAGCGTTGCGGACGTTTTGGTTTAGGTAGCCGATGATCATTTCGCCGGTTACGTCGTCGTGGCCTTCGTGCCAGCAGTCGTAGTCGGTGACGAGGGCGAGCGTGGCGTAGGCGATCTCGGCTTCGCGGGCGAGTTTGGCTTCCTGCAGGTTGGTCATGCCTATCACGTCCATGCCCCAGCTTCGGTAGACGTTCGATTCAGCCTTGGTCGAAAAGGCCGGGCCTTCCATGCAGATGTACGTGCCGCCGCGGTGCGTGGTCACGCCGACGGATTTGCACGAGGCTTCTAGGATGTCCCCGAGTTCATCGCAAACCGGATGAGCGAAAGTGACGTGGGCGACGATGCCTTCACCAAAGAAGGTCGATTCGTGAGCTCGAGAACGCGTGCGGTCGAAGAACTGGTCGGGAATAAGGAAATCCATCGGAGCATATTGCTCCTGAAGCGAACCAACCGCCGACACCGACAAAATGTACTCGACGCCGAGCAGCTTCATCGCGTAAATGTTGGCACGAAAGGGAAGTTCGCTGGGCGTGAACTTATGCCCACGAGCATGCCGGGGCAAAAACGCCACGGTCACACCGTCGAGTTCGCCCACAATAAACGCATCCGAAGGCGATCCAAAAGGCGTGTCAACCGCGATCTCCCGCACATTTTCGAGTTCCGGCATCTGGTACAAACCGCTGCCGCCGATGATTCCGATCTTTACTTGTTCCATTAGTGAATATTACGCGAAAACTAAGCGCCCCTTGGGTTCGGGGATGGGACGACCGATCTCCATTGCGGTGTCGATCCATTCCTTGATGATCACTTCGGCATTCGCGAGAGCTTTTTGATAAGTTTCGCCGTCAGCCATACAGCCCGGCAGTTCCGGAACCTCGGCGATAAACGCATCGTCCTCGTTGCTCCAGTAAATGATGATCTCGTATTTACTCATCAATGTTTCCCAGCCGATATTTCAGTATTATATTACGAATTTGCTTGACCTGGTAAGCCTTTGCCATTCTTCCGAGTGGTTGAAGGTTTATGATCTCGTCAATTCCTTCCTTGAAGTAAATGCGATGGCTGCCCTTGATCCTGGCCGAAAAACCAAGCCGATCCAACAAAAAGCAAATATCATCAAAGTCGATGTGCTGGTCGGATAGGCCGCGTAAGACACGTTCAAGCGTTTTTTCTGTCTTAGACATTGGGCGAAAGCAGATCGAGGAGCTTTTGAGGCTCCTCGATCTATCTAACTATTTCTTCTTCGGCTCAGCTTTTGGCTCGGCCTTTTTCGTATCCTTCGGCGGTGCGCCGGGTTTGGGGCCGTCGGCACCCGGACCGTCAGCTCCCGGAGGCATTCCTTGCGGCGGCATCATCTGCTGCTGCTGACGCTGCTGCATTTGCTGGAGCTGTTCCGCGGTCGGTTCCGGCACATCGAAATCGGCGGGGACCGAAACGTTATTCCTTGCGACGATCTCATCGATAAGCTTTTTCTCTTTTTCTTCTTCGAGCTTGGCTTTCGCGTAATCCTTGACCGGAGTGTCGCGGCCCATCGGGTTCTTGGGATCTTTGATGGCGGTCGAGATCAGGATGTGGCGAACGTCGTACGTTTCTTCCTTTGCATCGCCGCTCTTGCCTAGTGCACGCTCGAGCTTGATGATGTGGAAACCGAAATCGGTCGGGACCAGTTCCGGAGCGACCTGTCCGGGCTGCAAGCCTATAGCAGCAGCTTCGAACGCGGGGACCATGCGGCCTTTCGGCACGTCCTTGTAGATCCCGCCCTGCGGCGTTCCGTCGGAGCCCTTGTTGCCCGGATCTTCGGAGAATTCATTTGCAAGAGCAACAAAATCCTCACCAGCTTTGGCACGTTCCAGAATTCCCTGAGCCTTGGCGCGTTTCTGTTCCGGATCGATATCCGGATTCGCCTTGATGTAGGCTTCGACCTCGGCATCGGTCACTTCCATCTGCTTCGAGATCTTCTCGGAGTATTCGCGAGCGAGGAACTGGGCCTGCTGAAGTTTGACCTGAAGGTTGACCTTATCGATAAATGCCTTGTCGAGTTCGCCGGCGGCTGCGCGACGATCGTATTCAGCTTTGTAGATACGCATCTTCGCAAACGGCTCGCGGGCCTGGTTCTTTTGTTCGTCTGTGACCTCAGGAGCCGCTTCCGGGCTGCCTTTTTTCATCAGCTCGATCTTCGCGTTTAGAAAATCCTGAAATTCCTGCTCGTGAGTTCGCGGATCGACCGGCGGTCCGAACATGCTCGGGGCTGGCTTTGGCTGGTTGTCCTCTTCCCAGTAAGCCTTGGTCTGCTCCTCGGTGATAAAACCGAAGGCGGGCATGGGCCCCTTGTCTTTGTTTAACTCGCGATCGTAGTTGACGGCGGTGATCTCGGCACGGATATTTTCCATCTCCTGCTTGCCGATCGGGTCGTTGCCGATGCCTTCGCGTTGGGCTTCGCTGGCAAAAGCAAGAAGCTGTTTCAGGCTCTCGAGCTGATTTTTCTTCATTTCGGGATCTGATTTCAGTCTCGTCAGGATCGCCGGGTTGTTCTTAGCCACTTCCGCGAGCAGCATTTCGATCTCTTCTTTCTTGATCGAATTGAACGACTGCGCACTGGCATGGCCACCGACCTTGCTCTTCCAAACGACCAAACCCGCACCGATCGCCAGGATAACGACCAATAAAACAATACCTTTTGTTAAATTACTCAAAGCCAAGTCCTCTCAAATACACGAATCTCAAAATAGCAAACGAACATAATACCAGACTCACGCGAGTATCGGCTAATTCGTTACGTGGATGGTTGGATTATTGTTTCTTGAGATTTGTCGCCCGCATTATTCTTTGCGGCTTCTTTTAGACACTGGATCGGTGAATTGCCGTCGGCTTCAGCCGACGGTTGCAGGACTCTTCTTAAATAGTTCCGGCCCAACGGAGTTGGGCCGGAGACGGGCCAAGTCGATCCGTATCCGTTGCCTAAAGGCAACGGCAATCTTTATGAAGATCGTTAACACCAGAACTCACTCCATTGTTTGAACAAGCTCAAGAAGCACACCATTCGCCGACGATGGATGAACGAAGGCGACAAGGCATCCTTCGGCACCGATCCGCGGGCTTTCATCGATCAGCCTCATGCCTTTTGCTTTGAGTTGGGCGAGCGATGCTTCGATATCTTCGACCTCGACAGCGATGTGATGGATGCCGCCGCCGCGTTTCTCGAGAAATTTCGATATCGGCGAATCGTCGCTCGTCGGTTCGAGCAGCTCAACGCGACTCTCGCCGATCGGCAGCATCGCGACGCGGACCTTTTGATCTTCGACGACCTCGGTATGGACATTCTCAAGACCAAGAGCGTCCTCCCAGAATTTGAGCGCTTCGTCGATGCCTTTTGTTGCGATGCCAAGGTGGTTGATCTTCATATTTTGTCTCGCCTGCGTGTCGACAGTATCGCTTCGACCGCCGAATAAGGATCGATCTTTTTCGCCGCAATCTCGGCCGCGAGCCTATCGAGTTGGTCACCGGTTCCGTTTCTGCTCATCAGATCGCTGAGAAGCCGTTCACGAACCAATTCAGTTAGCCGCCACTTCGCTATCGACACTCGCCGGGCGTTTGATTCACCTTCGCTCGCGACAAAATCCAGGTAACTCGCTATCGCCGCATCGAGGTCTTCGATTCCCTTGTTTTCCGTAGCGACCGTCTTAATGATCGGCGGGTTCCACATGTCCGGGCGATGGGCGAGTGTCAGCAGAGCTTCGAGTTCTTTTTGCGTGCGGAGAACGCCTTCGCGATCGGCTTTATTGATGACAAAAACGTCGCCGATCTCCATTATTCCGGCTTTTATTGCCTGAATGTCATCGCCCATTCCCGGCACCAGCACGACGATAGAAACATCGGCCGTTTTCACTATCTCAACCTCGTCCTGTCCGACGCCGACGGTTTCGACGATCACTTTTTCATAACCTGCCGCGTCAAGGATAGCGACGGCATCGACAGTCGCTCGCGACAAACCGCCGAGATTCCCGCGTGTAGCCATTGAACGAATAAATACGTTCTTATCCAGCCCGAGTGTAGACATTCGAATGCGATCGCCAAGGATCGCACCGCCTGAAAATGGGCTCGACGGGTCGATACAGACGATACCGACCTTCTTGCCCTGGTCTTTATAAAAAAGCGCCAGCTTATCGACCAGCGACGACTTGCCGGCACCGGGAGCACCGGTGACGCCAATGACGGTCGCGTTTCCCGTTTTTGGAAACACGTCCTTCATCAAAGATGCTGCGTTCGCACCGCCGTTTTCGACGAGGGTAATAGCCCGAGCAACAAAGCGCGGTTCGCCAGCCACGATTTTTTCGATCAATGCGTTTTCGCTCATCAATTCTTCGGTATTACCTTCAATAAACGAAAACGGTTGTTCTTCCATTCATAGTAATGATCGCCTGAGGGCTTGACCGGCGCATTTTCATCTCGCGAACCAGGGCGGCCGTGGATGATCAGCAGGCGGCTGTTCTTTCGAAAATCTAGCTGTTTTTCTGAATATCCATCGCCATAACTGGCGTCGATATTCATAAACTGATCGGGCCAGAAAACGTTGCCGTTTCGGGCATCGATGATCGCGGCATTCGTGCAGCCGGTTCCGCAGCCCCAGCCAGCGACGATGTAATGGCCGGCGAAATTAACGCCCCGACCGAAGGCATAGGTCAAGCGAGTTCGGAAGGTGCGGGCATCGGGATTCTTTTTGAAATCTATGGACTTTACCTTAGGCTTTTCGACAGTGGCAGAATAGCTTGAGAAGCGAGGGGCTTGGGCAAAAATTCCAAGCCCGCAAACGAGCATCAAAAGCGTGATGGTTGGAATTCGTCGCATTCTCTAATTCTACTGATTTTCAATGAATAAAAAAGCGGCGGGCGATCTGTGAGCATGCGAAGTGGCTGTCAAAACTAAGGTTTCCAAAAGAACGAAACCACGAAACAGCACGAAACACACTAAATAGATGAAGGAATTCGTGTATTTCGTGTGATTTCGTGGTTTCGGGTTTCGTCCGGCTCCTTTTCGGACCTGCGTTTAGAAGTAATGAACGACGTATCGCCCTTGCTTACGCGCGGGCTTTCGCAAAAATCTTTTACATCTGCCCCTCATCCGCCGATGGCCCGTAGATCGACGGAACCGGGATGTCGTTTAGACGAAGATAGACGGAGAGCTGGCCGCGGTGGTGGATGATGTGGTTCATGACGAAGGAGCGCATAACGGCCACCTTTGGCATTGTGAAATACACCTGTTCGCCGTTTCGCATCGTCCAGTCGGTCATGAACGTTTCATCGGATGTTTCCGCGAGCACGGCCTTCGCCTTCGCTATGTGCTCGTCAAAAAAAGCGAGCAGTTCGTCCGTCGTCTGAGGATCGAACGGCTTATAATCCATGGTCGCAAAATCGAGTACGTCGCTTTTCAAGGTGTCGTGTGTCCACCCAAACATTTCCGCTACGTGCGATGCCAGGCGGCCAAACGTCATCGACTTATCATGCGGCTGCCACCCGAATTTATCCGCCGGAATGCGTTCGAGAACGCTTCGCGTAACCTTTGCTTCGTTATCCAATTCCGCCAAAAATGCCGACGCTAACCGGCCTGTGCTTGTTGCTGCTGAACTCATAAAATATCTCCTTAAAATTGAAATTAGGAAACGAAGTATAACGCAGACGTTTCACCATTGCAACAGTGTTGAGTAGATTTTCATCAAAAAAATTGTCGTGCCTCGTGATCGGATGGACGGTGCTGAGAATTTGGCGGGCGATCAACAAATGCTAAGATTTGGACACACAGCAAATAGCACCTGATTTAACAAAATGGGCATTCAAAAATACTTCTTTTCATTCGTGATCTTATCTTTCGGCATTCTCATAGGGCATTCCGCGACATTCGCTCAGAGCGATCACGGGACGATCCCGCCGGAGTGGCAGACCAAGGCGGAATCGACCGACTACAAGCAAACATGGCGGTACGATGAGACCGTCGCGTACTCGAAAAAACTCGACCTCGCCTCGCCGCTTATAAAGTATGAAAGCTACGGCAAAAGCGGCGACGGACGCGACATGCCGCTGCTGATCGCGGCGAGCGGTCAAACCTTTACGCCTGCGCTTGCGAAACGAGCGGGCAAGGCGGTCGTTTTGATCCAGGCGGGCGTGCATGCCGGCGAGATCGATGGGAAGGACGCGGGACTGGCACTTCTTCGCGACATCGCTATCACAAAAACGCGTACGGACCTGTTGAAGGACGTTGTCATTCTTTTTCAGCCGATCTACAGCGTTGACGCTCACGAGCGCTGGTCGGCTTACAACCGTATTAATCAGAATGGCCCGGAAGAAATGGGTTTTCGTGCGAATTCGCTTAACCTTAATCTGAATCGCGATTACATGAAGGCCGATGCGCTGGAAACGCGTTCGTGGCTGGGCCTTTGGAACAAGTGGAAGCCGGACGTTTTTATCGATTGTCACGTTACGAACGGGGCTGATTTTCAGTACAACGTGACTTACGAATACGCTCACCATCAGGAAGTTCATCCGGCGATCAAACTCTGGATGGACGAGCATTTTGACGGCAAGGTCGTGCCGAACGTCGAGAAAGAAGGCAATTTACTAACGCACTACGTCGAATTTGCTGGCCGGGAAGTGACCGGTGGAATTGCAACGTTCATTGCCACACCGAAGTTTGCGACGGGCTATACGCCGATTCGCAACCGCGCCGGGCTGCTGATCGAAACGAACGTTTACAAAACCTATAAATCGCGTGTTCGCGGTACTTACGACGTGCTGCGGCATTTTGTAGAAGAGATCGGGCGCTCAAAATCGAGTCTTGCGGTCGCGAATGTTACTGCCGACACTCAGACCGTCGAACGCGGCAAGACCTACGACCCAAGCCGCCAATTTCCGCTGGCGTTGTCAATAGACCGCACCAAATCGACACCTCTTGCTTTCAAAGGCGTGAAATACACGATGGAGGCGAGCACGATCTCAGGCGGGCAGCGGATAATCTACGGCACCGAACCGATGAACATAACCATTCCGCGTTACGACGAAGCCCGCATTTCCACTGCGGTCGCACCGCCGCTTTATTACGTCGTACCGGTACAATATCGCGAAGCTATCGAACTGCTCAAACTGCATGGGGTTCAGCTTTCCATCTTGAAAACGCCGCTTACGACCGAGATCGAAAGCTACCAACTCAGCGAACCGCGGTGGGCGACAAACTCATTCGAAAATAGAATCACGCTGACCGCAAAACAAACACCGGTCAAAGAGACACGAACATTTCTCGCCGGTTCGGCTCTCGTTCCGATGGACCAGGAAGCGGCGAATGTCGCGATCCATCTACTCGAACCCAACGGCCCCGATTCGCTGCTTTTTTGGGGCTATTTCAACTCCATATTCGAACAAAAAGAAGGCGGTTCGGGCTACGTTCTCGAAAAATTGGCGAAAGACATGCTCGAGAAGAACCCAAAGCTCCAGGAAGAATTCGACCGCTACATCCTCGAACCCAACAACGCCCGCAGCCCACAGGCACGGCTTAGGTTTTTCTACGAAAGGTCGCCGTACTACAAGGCTCAGAAGATCGGCGTTTACCCGATCGGGCGCATCTTGAAACGGGTCGACATAGTTTCTGTACTGGCTGATCCCAAGGCAACTAAGCCCACGACGCCAGCACCAAGAAAAAGGGGCTAAGCCTTTATGGATGTCTTAACAGAATTCACTAGGTTGGTAACGGAGCTCGACGCTGCGTCGATCCCATATGCGACATGCGGCGGGCTCGCGATGGCGGTTCACGGTCACGTCAGGGCCACCAAAGACATCGATGTAATGATCCACGAAAGCGACCTTGAAGGGGCGTTCGCCGTTGCTCGACGGCTCGGTTACGACATCGAAGGATTGCCGCTGAATTTTCGCGACCAGGACATGAAGATCCGCAGGATTTCCAAGATCGAGTCTCGCCTTTTGATGACGGTTGACTTCATATTGGTCACGGAGGCGATGAGCGATATATGGGCCGAACGCGAACTGCGCGGATGGGAAGAGGGGCAGGCGTGGGTTGTTTCGCGTGCAGGCCTGATCAAGATGAAGAAGCTTGCAGGCCGCGATCAAGACATGTTAGATATAAAGAAATTGGAGAGTGATGCAGAAGATGAAAATTGACATGTCACCGTCGGCGATCTCGGCCCGTCTTCAAGAGTTCAGCCAGGTGTGGCGTCTTTGTATGACGTTGAAAAACTCCAAGGTTATTCCCAAACCTAGCGAAGATCAGCAAAAGTTGACAGATCGCCAAAGGGAATCGCGGAAAAACTCTTAAAACGGAGGTTCACGCTCATCGAATGATCCGGTGATCGGATCGTCTTGTCTCCGAGCCTCAAAATCAGCATCCATCTGCCGCCATCGCTCCTGCTCTTCCTCCCATTCTCCGCGAGTCAAATAGAACGAGAACTCAAATCGATCTTCCATATTGCAGCCGTCAAGGTACCAAAACATCGGCGTATCGAAATCTTCTGACATGGCTACGCAGCATGGACAGTCTTCGTCGATCAACACTTCATGCGCCGTCGAAGTCATGTTCAACCTGCGGCGTTCGCTTTCGATTATCTGCCCGGGAGGTCGTCGGAACTCTGGATTTTCGGATCGTAGCCATTCATCTCGAACGTGTTCGAGACGTGCTATTTTTGCTTCATGTTCGAGTCCCGAATCTTCTGTTGCGAGTAAATACGCGTTGTAGAGGAGCTCACGAACAAGATAGTAATAAACAACGATTTCGTTAGTCCCGAATCCGGCGAATCGATAAGCGTGGGATGCGACGGGAATCGGTTTTGGTTCGATCTTGGTAAACGAGTACTGTAATGACCGGGTATGAAGATCAAAACCTATGAAATCTTGCCTTTCGAGCAGCACTTCGCGGGGTGATCTTCCATACAAAAGAGCAACCGGCGTCATCAACCATTTCGCGTGAATTTCGACGAACAGGTCTTCAGCTTCGCGATCTTCGGCAGCTTCGATCTCATCCAGCAAGAAGCTTATCAGAAATCGCCCATACAAAACCTTGCGAGCATCGAGTACGGGCTGCTTAGATCGCTCCCGGCGAGCAACTGCCGCCGCGCCTTCGAATTCAGGTACGCCACCCGCAATTCGCCAGTCATCGGGAATCCTGTACGGAATATAGATATAACCGTCCTCTTGTGCGAAATCGCCGAACTCCGAATCAATACGAACGCTGCCTTCACGAGATGCGTACGAATACGTCGATTCACAACCGATCACGCGACCGGCGAGATCGATTATGAGAATTCCGGCGTCCCACGGCTCAAAATTCTCGCCACGGCGGAATGAGCCGAGAGGCGACCATGTCTCAGTAGGTTTTTCAAATCGGTGGAGAGCTTCTTTGAACTCGTCTATCGATTCAGGCTCCGCCATAAGGCTTGCGATCAGGGCATCCGTGAAGGAGCCATGAATATCGCCGTGAATGGCACCGTTAGCATCGAGGATGTTGACCCGAATTTCGCTCATAAGGTCTGGATGAGCGAATGATAATTCAGTTTGTTACGGCCGTTCAAGCAACAAAAAGAAAATGCGGGCAAGTACAGCCCGCACATAAAGACTTTGGTGGAGATGAGGGGGGTCGAACCCCTGACCTCTGCATTGCGAACGCAGCGCTCTGCCAAACTGAGCTACATCCCCACGCGTTAAGTAAAAAGGTAAAAGGAAAAAGGTAAAAGCGCAAGTTAGCGGCGGCTATCTCAACAGGCCTGCTTGTTCGGCTCGGCGGATGGCTTCGAGGCGGGTGTGGGCGCCTAGTTTTTTTAGGATGTGCTGGATGTGATTGTTGGCGGTCGCTCGGCTGATGAAGAGCTTTTCGGCGATGTCGGCGGTCTTTTTGCCGGCTGAGAGCAGCGTGAGGATCTCCTTTTCTCTTGTGGTAAGTTCGGCGGCACCGCTGGGCGAGTTGCTGCGGGTCATTATCTCGTGAAGGTTGACCGCGGGAAGGCTGGTTTCGGCTACGACGAAATCTTTTAGCAGCAATTCAAGCCGTTTTTGAACATCGGCCGGCCGCAGTATGTGAAGCGTGCAGGGCTGATCATATGCCGAATTGTCGAGGATCACGACCGAGGCATTACACCATTTTTCCCGGCCATTATTTCTGATCTTGATGTCGTAGCTTTTCAGCGGATGATGCTCGGCGGCGCGTTTTAGGACGGCGCAGTTTTCGCTGCATTCGCGGCCGCATTCGTCGATGCCGTGGGTGACTTCGCTGCACGGTCGGCCGATAACCTTTTCCCTTTCAACGCCGAATAATTCCTCGGCCGCCGCATTCCACGCGATGATGTGTCCAGCCGGGTCGAGCGCATAGGCAGCATCGGCCGTTCCGTCCACAAGGCCCTTTATCTCACGCAGGTTCATAGCCGTTTACATCATAAAAATGATGCAAACAGATTATTGTCCGAAACCCGCCAAATAGCCAAATATAAGGGTGTCGGAGCTAGTGTTCCGACGAGAAAAGACTGGAGGAAAAAACAATGCCCTTAAAGATCTATGCCGCCGTTTGGTTACTTGGAATCGCAGCCGTTCTCATCACGTTTCTCACCGGAAACTTCACGCCTCCGGTGGCCGTGTTCTTCGGATTTCTATCCTTCGGCGCGATCTTTATGGGAATGATGGGTGTGCTGCCTATGACGGTGGCTCACCACGGCGACCACAAATAGCACAAATCTAGACGACGACGGCCGGGAGAAGCGATCCCTTGGGATCTGACGCAAAAGCCTGGCCGTCTTCGATCTTTCCGATTATGCCGTGAAAGGTGATATCACCCTCCGGTGTCACCACTACGACGACGTCACCTGGACTATAAAGTTTCTCATCGATCGGGAACTTTATGATGGTGGCGTTGCCGTTTTCTGAAGAAACTACGTCGTATTCAAATGTATCGGCGTTAAAACTGATGGTCTGACAAAAGGCTACTTCCATACAAACAGTCTAAAGCCCAAAGCCTAAAGTCCAAAGTCAACTGATCATTTACGTTGGGTTTCGCAAACAAAGATCTACCGTAATGGCGTCGTGATCTGAGAGCGGAAAGCCTTCGGCGTCCTTCAGATTCCCGACCGTCTTCGGTTGTGTTCCCGGAGCTAGTTCGAGGCCCTTTGCAGTAAACCAATCCAGTCGGGTCGAGACGATGCCGCCGACCCGGCCAGCCGCCCAGAAAATGAATGGGAAGCACCAAGCGGGCACCCAGTCGGCGAGGTTTGTGTTTTTTTCGATACTACCGACGTCGTAATGGAGCGTGCCGGTGCCGATGTTGTTGAGGTCGCGAAAACGAAACCCGCGTTTTTCGAGCGAATCGAAGAGCGGTTTTTCGAAATATCGTTCAGGGTGCGGAAGGTGATTTAGAGCCACGTTTTTTGGCCCCATCATCACTCGCCGCCAGTAGCCAAGTATCGCTCTCGTTCCGCTCTGCGAATTGAAGCCGGTCGTGTTCCAATCGCCGCCGATGACCGTCGGAAGCGGCGGAAGCGTTTCGAGATGATCGAGAATGATGCCCATCTGCATTTTTCGATGTTTTCGCGAGCAATGAGCGTCGAGGTGGACGGTCACCGCCCGAAAATTACCCGACGGATGCTCGATATCGGCGACGATCGCCCGCAGGTAACCGATGCGTTTTTCCTTGCCCCACATCTTGTCCTTGCCGTTCGGAAGCGGCACTGCGTGGACGTTTCTCATCGGGTAGCGTGAGAACATCGCCAGGCCGTGGATCGAGGTCGTATTTTCGCCCTCCATATCCGATTCCACGCCGCTCCCTTTCTGAAGCGGAATGTAAACCGGTGCAAAGGCGTAATTTAGCTTCAACTCTCGAGCGATCTCCTGCGCAACGAAACGATTCCCGCTACGTGCCATGCCGTGGTCGAGCTCCGTCAGCAGTAGAAGGTCTTTTTCCTTTAGATTTGGATGGTTCTTCAGGGCTTCAATGATCCCGTCGAAGCGAATACCGCGTTCGAGATTCCAAGCAAGAACTCGGATCGAGTCAGTACCACCCGATACTTCAGGTGCTAATGACTCTACCACCACCGCATTCAGGATGCGTTCGACATCGTTCTTGATCTGCGGCCAGATCGCCGCGGATTCGAGTTCTTCGATCGACTCGAATTTCAGAAGTTCCGAGAAGTGTTTGTTTAAATCGTGTTCTAGGATCGACGGCGGTCCGGTGTAGCTATCGGCGACTGAGGGCATAAAGTGACTGGACCGAATCCGACCCCTTTCTTTGCGTCTCCTTGGCGTACTTTGCATCTCTGCGTGAGAAATAGATCTTTTTTGCACGCAAAGACGCAAAGGTCGCAAGAGAAGACGCAGAATCGAGTACTAGTTGAACAAGAATGGATTATGACATTACAAAGATTTGATCGCCAGTAGTCATCTAATCATCGTGCCGCTCTTTCACGGGCGCGATCGTCAGGAAATCCGCGGTGATACGTTCAGTATAGGTCGTTAGAAGTTCGTTGACTCGTTCGGCGGACTTGGACTGAAAAATGAAGCCCACGTGCCGAGGTTTTTTCACGGTATAGACGATCTCCGGATCGTTGTAGGCTGAAACGTCGGGATGTTCGGTGTTGGCGAGGGCGAGCGTGACGCCGGCGAATTCTTTGCGAAGTTTCGGCAGCTTGTAAGGCTTTTCGTCAGTCGCTAGCTCGAGTTTCGCCCACTCGCGCCAGAGGTTGAAATTGCACGCGTGATCCAGCACGTTTGCGATATAGGCGCCGCCGACGCGGCAAGCGACCTCGAGTAGGAATAACTCGCCGGTTTCGTCGCTCTGCAAGAATTCCGCATGCGCTACACCGCGTTCGTAGCCAAACGCCATTAGCAGGGCGCGGTTCATCGTTTCTAACTGCTTTCTTTCCTTCGATTTATACGGCGTGATGAATGAAGTAAAAACGCCGCCGTGGTGCGAGACCTTGAACGGCGTAGTGCCGTATTGGCTGACACCACAGGCGACGACCTTGCCGCCATCGACGACCGAATCGACATGAAAAACCTTGCCCTCGATAAACCGCTCGAGCAGAAATTGCGACGGATGGTCGCGCCAAGTGTTGCGGTTATCGAGTTCGGTTAGGATGCTCCATGCCTCGTCCGCGGTTTCGCATTTTCTGATGCCGAAAGCGGAGACCTCGTTACGCGGCTTGATGATCCACGGTGCAGGAACTGTTGTGAGAAAAGTATTTATGTCCTCGGCATTGAAGGCAGACGTATACTCCGGGCAGGGAATTCCCGCATTGTGGGCGATGTTTCGCATCGTCAGCTTGTCGCGAAAACGTGTCGCGAAAGAGCGGCTCATTCCCGGCAGGTTCAGATGTTCGCGCGTCATTGCAGCCGTCAAAACATCGAACTCGTCAAGACCGACGACCTTGTCGATCCTCCGCGAACCGGCGAGATTGGTAACGGCACGAACGTAATCGAGCACACCGGCGTCGTTCTCGACCGTTCTAGCATCCCCGATCGCGGTCCACGGCCATGGCTCATCCAGCAGTTTTTTTCGCGTGACGAGCGTCACGAACCAGCCCGAGTTGTGACACTCCTCGATAAACTCTGACCCCTTGTAATCGCTTGCGATGATCGCAATGTGCTTTTGCATAAACTGGTATTTTCAGATACGGAACCGCACCGTTTCTTTCCTTCGTTCAGATTTTCTTTTGAAATAAAAGAATGGCACAATTTAGCCGTTGAAACAACAAATTTCGCGTTTTCGTACGGGATTTTTGAGATAGTTCGCTGTACATATTATGGAAAATTTCGATCTCGTAAATCTACTCAGCAATCTCATCCCGTACGTCGTCGTCCTGCTGCTCGCGATCTCGTGTCACGAAGCGGGCCATGCGTGGATGTCGTGGAAATACGGAGATGATACGGCGTACATGCTGGGCCGCGTCACGATAAACCCGGTCGCACATACCGACCCTATCGGGACACTGCTGATCCCGATCGCCAGTTTTGTGCTTACGTTCACGACGGGAGCTCGCGTTCCGCTGATCGGCTGGGGAAAACCGACACCCGTGAATCCGCGAAACTGGACGAAGTACAAGCAGGCGAATGTAATGGTCTCGATCGCGGGTATTCTGGCGAATTTGATACTCGCAACGATCGGTTTCGTGATTTTTAAAACGCTGATCGAAACCGAGGTGATCAACGGTGGAAATATTCGCGAAGGCATGACAAGAGTCGTCGCGATATTCCTGAATTACCTTATATTTCTGAACGTTTCGCTCGCGGTTTTCAATCTTCTTCCGTTTCCTCCGCTTGATGGCAGCAAGGTGTTATCGACGTTCATGCCCGCAAGCTTCCAGCCGATATTCGACATGTTGGAGCAGTACGGTTTCCTGATCCTGATGCTGCTGGTCTACGTTGGCGTGATCGGATTGATCATGTATCCGTTTTATATTTTTGTTGACTATTTGCTGTATACGCGATGGTTTTGAGGTTCGTGCAATTTTGAGTTAATGAAAAAGAGGATATTCAGCGGCGCTCAGCCCACGGGAACGCTTCACATTGGCAACTATCTTGGTGCCCTAAAAAATTGGGTCGCGCTTCAGGATGAGTATGAGGCGTTTTACTGCGTGGTCAACCTACACGCGATAACGCTGCCGCAGGACCCGGGATCGCTGAGGCAAAAGACGCTCGATCTCGCCCGAATATATCTTGCCGCGGGTGTCGATCCGGTAAAATCAACGATCTTTATTCAATCGGACGTCTCCGAACACGCGGAGTTGACGTGGGTTCTCTCGTGCATAGCCCGTATGGGCGAGCTCGAAAGGATGACGCAGTTTAAGGACAAGTCGAGGTTAAGTTTCAAAGGGGAACCTGTTACCTTTGGAGGCGCGGAAGTGACACATGGAGGCCCACGCGTTGGTGTTGGGTTGTTCACCTATCCGGTGCTTATGGCCGCTGACATCCTGCTCTATCAAACCGACCTCGTCCCCGTCGGCCAGGACCAGAAGCAGCATCTCGAACTCAGCCGCGACCTTGCGGAACGTTTTAACCGCGATTACGGCGAGACCTTTAAGGTTCCCGAACCATATATCCCGAAAGCCGGTGCGAGTATAAAGTCGCTCCAGGATCCGGCGAAGAAGATGTCGAAGTCCGACGAAAATCCGGCCGGGTCGATATTCCTGACCGACGACGCGGACACTATAGTCAAGAAATTCAAACGTGCAGTGACTGATAGCGGAACCGAGATCGTTTTCGACGAATCGCGGCCGGCTATCCACAACCTGCTCACCATTTATGAACTCTTGACCGGCAAAACCGCGGAAGAATGCGTTTCTAATTTCGAAGGGAAAGGATACGGTCAGTTCAAAGGCGAACTCGCCGAGGCGACTATAGAATTCCTGCGTCCGTTTCAGGAGCGGGTAAAGGACTACGACGATGCCGCCCTAACGGCGATCCTCGACCACGGAGCCGAAAAGGCACGGTCGATCGCTGCGGCGACGCTCTCCGACGTTTACACAAAGATGGGTATCAAATAGAGCGAGGGTTCGAGTCGGCCGACAGATTCTCGATGCCATTTCTCCCTTTCCAGAAGAACTGTATCGGGCTGCCGATCACGATGATCGCGTGTAGGATCAGAAACGGATAGACAAACCACGCTTCCGAAAAGATCGCGAGAAAAAAGCCGATAAAGGTGCACAAGAAAATAACGAAAACGCCGCCGAGGCTTTCGCTGAGAAAGTACTCGGCCTTTTTCAGCGTGAGCGGCCGCATGAGGTACAGGTTCGAGACGAATTCGAAAAGTTGAAAACCGGCGATAATGACAAACGCAAACTTTATCTCCTCAAAGTCGAACGGCACCTTCAGCACGAGGAAGGCGAAGGCCGTAAGAAAAATAACGCACCCGATAATAAAGCCGGAGGACACGACGAGGAAGTTCTTGATAAGCTTCGACTTTCGGTCGTAATTGCCGACCTTCGGAGTTTCGTGATGCGGGGCGAGCAGTAAAACGCAAACGATCGTTAGAAACACGGCAATTATGCTCTCGACCATGTAAAGAAACATCAGCATCACGCCCGACAGATCGTCGATCAGCCACAGGATCGCCGGGATCAGATAGATAACGATACCCGTCAAAACTGAGATCAATAATCGGGCGATCGATCGATACGTCAAATGCTTTGTCTCCAATAGCGTTTGCCGTAATCTATCATGCGTATTACGTGATGTGAATTATTGATCTCCGGAATTTGCTAAACTTGCGATATGAAAATTACGATCTTCGAAAAACCCACGTGAACGACGTGCCGAAATCTGGCGACGCTGTTTCGTGAAAACGGCATTGATAGCGAAAAGGTAAATTATTTTAAGGAACCATTCACGGAGAAAAGCCTCGGTGAAATTGTAAAAAAGGCAGGCGTGCGGCCCATAAAACTGGTTCGCGGGGCGGCGTCAGCCGGGTTGACGGATGAAACACCCGACAGCGAAGTGATAGCCGCCATGGTTGCCGATCCAAACCTGATCCAGCGGCCGATCGTGGTGGTTGACGACCGGGCAGTCGTTGCAAGGCCGATCGATAGAGCCCTCGATTTGATCAAATAAATGAGTAGGTTTTTGACGCTCGTTTGCGTGACACTTCTTATTGCGACCGCCTGCGATCTGCGGAGCGAAACTGCGAAGAAGGAGATGGAGAAGTTTACATCGTCTCCGACGCCCTATTTCTCGCCAGTTCCGACTCCCACTCCGGTCCCCGAATCGGACCGGGTCGCGGCCGACACGAGCCAGGAGGGCGATACGATCCATGTAAATGGGTACAAAGAGAAACTAACCGGAACCTGCGATAAATATAACCGCTTCCTCGTCAACGGCGACGATAATGAGGTAGCGATCAAAGGCGCCTGCCGACAGATAATGGTAAACGGCGACCGGAACAAGATGACAACGGACGCAGCGATGGAGTTCGTTTTTAACGGAAGTGAGAACGAGGTGAAACACTCGCGTTTCGTCAACGGCAAACAGCCATCGGTCATTCAAAATCGGGCGGGGAACATCGTTGAACACGTTTCCGCACCAGCGGCGAAAAGTGAAATAAAATGAGCTATACAAACGGAAATGGAAACGGACATCGGCCGAAACCTAAAAATGTCCTTGGCGGGGAACTACAGTCTTGTTGTACCGATCCGATGACCGGGTTTTATCGTGACGGGTATTGCCGGACGGGTGTTGACGATACGGGGCGACATACGGTTTGTATCGAGGCGACCGACGAGTTTCTGGCTTTTTCAAAGGCGGTCGGGAACGACCTTTCGACTCCGATGCCGCAGTATGCTTTTCCGGGGTTAAAGGCAGGCGATAAGTGGTGTCTCTGCATGCTCCGCTGGCGTGAGGCGCTCGAACACGGTATGGCTCCGCGAGTTTATCTTGAAGCTACGCACGAGGCGGCGTTGACCGTAGTTTCGTTGGAAGACCTAAAGCGTTACGCGGTCGGAGCGGACTGATATCGGCGTTGCAAAAGCCCGCGCACAAGCGGGGGCGATACATCCAACGCTGAGTGTATCGCCCTTGCTCACGCGCGGGCTTTGGCATCCGCACGGTCGTTTGTGTATTTCCATGTGTTCCGTGGTTAAATCTATTTCGGAATCCTGATGGAAAATTTAAAGAAATCCGAGATCGGGCTTTACGGCCTGACGATGATCGCCATCGGCTCGAGCATCGGATCGGGCATTTTTCGCACGCCGTCGGAGATCGCGGGATATTTGCCGAGCGAAGGGCTGATGCTTTCGGTATGGCTTCTGGGTGGGGTCTTGTCGCTGTTCGGGGCGTTGACGTTTGCACGGATCGCATCGAAGTTTCCGCATGCCGGGGGTTTCTATGTCTACCTTCGCGAAGCTTACGGCAAGCTGCCGGCGTTCCTTTTCGGCTGGTCCATGCTGCTGGTGATCAATACGGGTTCGTTGGCCGCGCTCAGTTTGGTATTTACGTCTTATCTTTCTTCGTTTTTTCCAATGTCCGAAGCGATACAGATCATCGTCGCGGTCGTGGCTATCACTGTCCTGACATTGATGAATATCGTCGGTGTTAAGTTCGGCAATATTTACGCCAGCATTTTCACCTCGGCGAAGCTTCTGGGCATCCTTTTCGTCGTCTTTCTTGGGCTATTTTTCGGTACAAATCACGACGCGAACTTCGCCAATACAGCCTACGATGCCGGCACGAAGGATCTGCCGCTCATCTCGGCGTATGGGCTCGCGTTGATCGGCGTCGGATTCTCGTTCGGCGGTTATCAGCATGCTACTTTTGTCGCGGCCGAGGTGAAGGATGCGGAGAAGGTCGTGCCACGGGCGTTGGTCATCGGAATATTGATAGTCTCGCTCGCGTATCTGACGATCAATGTTGCGTATTTACGGTTTTTACCGATCGAACAGATCGCCGCGTCGAAAAGTGTCGCATCTGATGCCATCAATACGGTTTGGGCTTTCGGCGGCCAACTGGTTTCGTTTTTGATCGTGCTATCCGTTATCGGAACGATCGGGATTTATATCCTGACTGCGCCGCGTATCTATTTTGCGATGGCTAATGACGGTGTGTTCTTCCGCAAATTTGCTGAGATCCACCCGAAATTCGGAACACCGGTCTGGGCGATTGTTTTTCAATCCGCTTGGACGATCGTTCTGCTGGTTTTTTGGAAGACCTTCTCAAATCTGATCACGTTTGTGGTCTTTGTCGATACGATCTTTTTCCTGTTTACGGCACTGACTTTCTTTATTCTGATCCGATCAAAAAAGATCTGGGAGAACGCGATAGCCGTCATCTTCGCCGCAATGTCGGCTTTTGTTGTCGTCAATACGCTGATCGAAAAACCGTTTGAAGCCGTGGTCGGTTTGGCCTTTCTCGGGGTCGGATGTCTCTTCTTTCTCCTTTTTCGACAGCCGAGATCTCGTTTAGAAGCATGAACGAAACTTTTATCCTCAATCAACTCGGCGAAGATCGTGAGAAATATTTTGGAGCGGTCGCTCCGCCGATCATTCAAACGAGCAATTTTGCCTATCCGACCGTTGACGAATTTGCGGCTGCGGTCGCGAACGAAAAGGACATCCCGATATACACCCGCGGCAACAATCCGACGGTAAACATGCTTGCCGAAAAGATCGCGGCACTGGAAGGAGCCGAAGATTGCCTGATGGTCGGCAGCGGAGCGGCGGCGATAACAAATGCCGTCATGTCGCAGGTAGCGGCGGGCGACCATATCGTTTCCGTTCGCGATCCATATACCTGGGCCGCACATTTGATGAATGGTATATTGCCGCGATTTGGTGTGGAGACGACCTTTGTTGACGGAACGAAGATCGAGAATTTCGAGGCTGCGATCACCTCGAAAACAAAGCTGATCTATCTCGAATCGCCAAATTCCTGGACTTTCGAGCTTCAGGATCTGGCCGCAGTTGCGGAATTGGCTAAGAGCAAAGGAATTACAACCGTGATAGACAACAGCTATTGCACGGCGCTTTGCCAACGGCCCATCGATCACGGCATCGACCTCGTCATTTACTCCGCCACAAAATACTATAACGGTCACAGCGACGTTGTCGCGGGTGCGATCTGCGGTTCGAAGAAGAAGATCGCATCCATCTTTCGCAACGAATTCATGACCTTCGGCAACATTCTCGCCCCCCAAAACGCGTGGCTAATGCTGCGAAGCCTGCGAACGCTGCCGATAAGGCTGGCGCGATCTTCTGAGACTACGGAGAAGGTGCTGGAGCTTCTCGGTTCATCGCCAAAGGTAGAACGGATATGGTATCCGTTTGATGAAACCAGCAACCAGTTCGAACTCGCCCGCCGACAGATGAAAATGCCGATGGGGATGTTCACGGTCGCCTTGAAAACCCGCGACGTCGCCGCGATAAAACGCTTTTGCGGATCTCTCCGGTACTTCCTGATCGCCGTCTCATGGGGCGGCTACGAATCGCTGATAATGCCAAAATGCGCTTTCGTTGAAGCTGACGATCCGAAGGTGAGCATGATCAGATTTTACATTGGGCTTGAGGATGCGGATGTCCTGGCCGACGATCTTGAGCGGGCACTCGATGTGCTTCCGAATTAGCCCTTCCTTTATGACCCGCTCGCTTTGAGCTAGAATGCTCTATTCATGGAGCAAACCGTCGAACAATTCAGTTTCGATTTTCATAACGAAAAAGCCCAGATATTGGGCGGTTCGACTGAGGATCTGAAGATCAAGCTCGGCGATTTTGCCGGGCCGCTCGATCTGCTTCTGTTTTTGATAAAGCAGGAACAGGCGAATATTTTCGACATCCCGATCGCCCGTATAACGGAGAAATATCTTGAATACATCCGCCTGATGAAAAAGCTCGACATCGCTGTCGCGGCGGATTTTCTAGTGATGGCGGCGACTTTGATCGAGATCAAATCCAAGATGCTGCTGCCCCGCGATCCTAAGTTGGTTGGCGAAGAGGAAGAATTCGAAGATCCGCGAAAAGAGCTCGTCGACCGGCTGCTCGAATACGAAAAATTCAAATCCGCCGCCGGGATGCTTTACGAACGATCGACCATCGAGCAGGCTATCTTCACCCGTGGCCCGATAGAATCAGACGACAATAACGCGGAGATCGACGCCTCGGTTTTCGACATCCTGACGGTCTTCCAAAAAATAATCGCCCGCCACAAGGACGAGATCAAAATGGAGATTGAACGGGAAGAGGTTTCGCTCTCCGACATGATCAAAAATCTGACCCGCAGGCTAATGGAACAAAAGGAACTGAGCCTGCTGACAGTTTTTGAGGAAATGCGATCGAAACGCGAACTCGTTACGGCTTTTATCGCGGTGCTCGAGATCGTCCGGACCGAAGGAGTAAAGCTGATGCAGCGGAAGACGTTTGGGGATATCGTGTTGAAAGTTTCGTAGTTTAGTTATGGATACCGAAGAATCAGAAAAGATTCACCGCTCGCCCGTCGAGCTAATGGCCATCGTCGAGGCGCTTATTTTCGTTGCTGACGAACCCGTGACGAGCAAATTGCTGGGCGAGGTTCTTGATGAAGAAAAAGGTTCTATCGACGCCGCTGTTGAGCAGCTTCAGCAGGATTACGAAGCCCGTGATGCAGGACTGCAGATTCGCGAGATCGCCGGCGGTTGGCAGCTTGCCACGAGGACGGAGCTTCATGAGGAGGTAAGAAAATTCCTTAAAACCCGTCCGTCCGCAAAGCTTTCACTCGCTTCGCTTGAGACTCTTGCCGTGATCGCCTACAAACAGCCGGTTACTGTGCCCGAGATCCTAGAGATCCGCGGCGTTCAGTCGGCTTCTGCCATCAAAACTCTCCTGGACAAACGGCTGATCGTTGCCAAAGGTCGAAAAGAGGCCGTCGGGCGGCCTATGATGTATGGGACTTCAAAGGAATTTCTCATGCAGTTCGGTTTGAAAGACCTTACCGAGCTGCCGAGTATCGAGGATTTCGAAGACCTGGTGCAATAGCTCTACATGTCCGAATCCGCCGATCGAATTCATTTGCGGCATCTGCCATTTCGCGACTGGATCCTCGGAGCCTCGCTGCTAATTCTCGACTCAATTGCATTAATTCTGCTGGTCTGGAATTTTGTCCGAAACGGCAGTGAAAACCTCGCCGATTCACTGCTTTTTTTCGCTTTACTGATCCTGGTCGGCTTAACGACGTGGTTTTATGAGAGCATAACTTCGCTGATCTTCCCGGCTGTTTCCGAGATGGTGATCGATGCGAAACAGCGGTTCGTCGAGTTGACGACCTACCGGATTTACGGTACACGCACGAACCGGTACTATTTCCATCAGGTCGAACAGATCCGGTCAAAAAAGTCGAAGAAGCGGCCAAACGCCCCGTATCATGCGGAGCTGATCCTGGCGAATCGAAGGACCATTGCGATTCGTATTCCGATCGCAGACGATAAGGTCGAAGTAACGAAGTTTGTCAAAAAAGTGAACAAGATGTTTCGCTCTGACCCCGTCGCTGCTGCGCCTGTGCGAGAATGGAATGCCGGTCAACACTGATTATGAAACTGCAAATAATAGGCGACGGTGCCTTCGGCACATTCCTGACGGAACTTCTTGATCCGGTTTTCGACCTCGATAAATCGGCTGACAGCGTTATTCTCGCGGTGCCGGTCTCGGCGTATGACAGCCTCGCGTCGGGCCATCGCGACAGGCATTTGATCAATGTATGCAGCGTGCAAAAGCCAAGCACCGAGATGGCGCAGCGTTATACGCAGAACGTGACTTCGATACATCCGCTCTTCGGCCAGCGCACACCGGCTGATAAAAGGAACTCGATCCTCACAAGCGTGGTGCCGGCCGACAGCGAGTTCGCGGCTAGCGAGGCCGAGTTTCTCGGGCTCTTCTCAAAGGTTTCGACCATCAAACGTACCGACCCGAACGGCATCGCATTCACTCCGGATTCGCATGATCAGTTGATGGCGAAAACTCACGTTGCGGCCGTCGTGGCAGCCCGCCAGATGAAGGTGTTTGTCGACCGCGCCAGTGATGTTCCGGATGAATATATACCGAACAGCTTTCGCCTGATGCGCGATTTTGTTAACACGCTCGAGGATATGCCGCACGGGACGATGGAAAGTATTCTCGCGAATCCCTATTTCTAAATAGCCGTGAAGATCGAACGTACGGATCAGACTCTGACGATCAAAGAAACGCCAGGATGTCTTTGGATATTTGGGCTTTTCTTTATCCTCGTTGGCGGCAGTTTCGTGTTCGGAGCGTTGGGCGGCTATTCGAATTACAGCTCGATTTCGCCGTTGATTCTCGGCGTACATTTGCTGCTTGGGTTGATCGCGGTCGGTGCTGGCTATTGGGTGATCTATGTTGCGCCGGTTACGCGTTTGACGCTCGACCGCTCGTCGGAGACCGTCACCCTCAAACGCCACGGCGTCGCAGGCAAAGTCGATCGCAGGTTCAGATTTTCAGAGATCCGGGAGTTTCGCTTGATCGAAGAGCAGGACAGCGATGGCGATCCGATCTTCTCGCTTGGCCTCGATCTGGCGAACGGCGAAGAGATCAGGCTCTCTGCGTTGCAGAGTCACGATGAAGCATTTAAGCGGGATCTTGTGTTCCAAACGAACCAGTTCATATACAAACAAATGCCGTCGTATCAGAACCATCGCGAACTGAATGATGAAACTTAGGCGTTAATACTGTACAATCGCACGTTCGCATGCAGGAAAGATTACAAAAATTAATTGCTCAAGCCGGCATCGCTTCGCGGCGGGCTTCTGAAGAACTGATAAAGAACGGCGAGGTATCGGTAAATGGCGAGATCGTGATCGAACTGGGCACCAAGGCCGACCCTGAAAAAGACCACATCAAGGTCCGCGGCAAGCTGATCAACGCTAAGCTGAAACAGCGTGAGAACGTCTATCTTCTAGTAAATAAACCGAAAGGCTACCTCTCAAGCGCCGCCGATCCAGAAGGCCGCAAGCTCGTCGTCGATCTTGTAAAAGGCTACGGCCGCCTCCATCCCGTTGGCCGGCTCGACTACAACAGCGAGGGCCTGATAATTCTGACCAACGACGGCGAATTCACGAATCACGTTGCGGGTTCAAAGAAAATACCAAAAGTTTACGAGGTCAAAACAAAAGGCCTTCCAACCACCGTAGCCCTAAACAAACTCCGCCGCGGCGTGCAGCTCGAAGACGGTTTCAAGACCGCCCCAGCCGAGATCCGTGAACTAAAGCCCACAGATAAAAACGGCTGGTACGAAGTAACCCTCTACGAAGGCCACAACCAGCAGATCAGAAAAATGTTCGACGCCGTCGGGCATTCGGTGGTCAAGCTCAAACGCGTTGCTATCGGCGACGTGAAAGATCCATACCTAAAATCCGGCATGAGCCGTTCGCTGACAAAGGAAGAGCACGACCAGCTGATGGGGAAGGCGGCGGTAAAGAAGGCTCGGCGTTGACGAGATCTATCTAGCATCCGGCTTTGCCATAACTGCACGTCGGCGTGGCTTGCCTCGCCGCCCAGAGACCCAAATGACTAGTGAGGCTATGCCTCACGACCGACTCCATTCGATACGATCGAAATCTACCATCAACGGCTCGTCGTCTTTTGGTCGGCCGTGTATTATCCTCGCACTCGACCAAGGCCAGTCATTAGGATGATCGCACAACCCGGCCCGAACTGGATTCAGATGAGTATATTGGATGCGCCGCCATAGCATCTGCTCGCTCCAAAGTAAGCGCGTGTCAGGATTGTGATTCCACAAACTGTATGTCGAACCATCTCGCCGACCAATTGCTCGAAGCTTTTCGAGTGATCGGTCAAGACCTTCATCCTTCAGATGATCAATAACCTGCCTAGCAACATTTCCATTCACGAATCTATGAATATCACTCGCCTTTACCGCGCTGTCGGTTACCAAGTGCAAATGGTCGAGCATTACGACATAGGCGAAGATCAGAAAGTTGCCCGAGCGTCGAGCATCGTCCAGCGCTGAGCATACGAGGCGAGCGATCTTTTCCGTCCGGAAAACGGGTAGCCGATGATTGGTTACGGACGTTAGATAATACGCCGGCGTGTCTCGTGAAGGGCGAAACTTTCGGATTTGAGGCATAGCCTCATAAATCTAATTGAATCCAGGGCGGCGAGGCAAGCCACGCCGACTTGCGTTCACGGCACAGCCGAGAAACCACTACCGTATCAACGCCCGGTGCTCGACCATTAGACATAGGTCCTGGACGACCTTGATGCCGGCTTCGGCGAGTTTTTCGGCGACGTCATCATTCCGAATGCCGAGCTGGAACCACACGGCTTTCGGTCGTTTTTGAAGGATCTCGAAAGTGTGTTTAGCGATATCCTCGCTTCGGCGGAAAACGTTGAGCAGGTCTATCTCGCCCGGCACCTTTGTCAGATCGCGATAGACTGGCTTGCCGAGGATCTCAGTGACTTCCGGATAATAAACGGGGACCGGGATGATTTCATACCCGCGGTCGGCCATGTATTTCGGGACATAAAACGCCGGCTGTCCGGCGTGGGTTTCGGGTTTGATGCCGAGCACGGCGATCGTTTTCGTCTGCTCCAGCAATTCACGGACTGCATCATCGGTGGTCAAAATATTTTCTCGCCAGTTCATATGGAAAAATTATACCGCTAATTTGCGTCCAAAATTCACATTATGAGAACATAATCGTTTGTTATAAACGCATTTATGAACTTTGAGTTATCCGAAGAGCAATTACAGATCAAATACAGCATCCGCGAGTTTGCGGAGAGTGAGATAAAGCCCAACGTGATGGAGTGGGACGAGTCGCAGCATTTTCCTGAGGAGCTGCGGCCGAAGCTGGCCGAACTTGGTCTTCTTGGCGTGCTTTTTCCCGAGCAGTACGGCGGCGCGGCGATGGGGTACGTCGAATATGCGACGATCATCGAGGAACTGGGCCGCGTTTGCGGTTCGGTCGGTTTGAGCGTGGCGGCGCATAATTCTTTGTGTTCTAACCACTTATACATGTTCGGCACCGAAGAGCAGAAGCAGAAATATCTGGTCCCGCTCGCCCGCGGCGAAAGCTTTGGGGCATGGGGCTTGACGGAATCGCAGGCCGGTTCCGATTCGGCCGGAACGCGGACGACGGCCGTCCGTAAGAGTAACGCGCTTACGCGTGATCTGGGCGCGGATTCGGGCTCCGCAGAGATCGCGGCTGAAGCCGCAACTCCTACGGGATGGATCGTGAATGGCTCGAAAAACTTCATAACTCATGCTCTGTCGTGCAACACGCTCGTGGCGGTTGCGGTGACGGACAAGGAAAAGGGAAATCGCGGCATATCGGCCTTTGTGTTCGACAAATCGATGGAAGGCTTTCGCGGCGATAAGAAGGAAAACAAGCTCGGCATGCGTGCGTCGGAAACTGCCTCGGTCGTGTTCGAGGATTGCTACGTGCCGCAGGAAAACCTGCTCGGCAACGAGGGCGAAGGCTTTCTGCAGTGCATGCAGGTGCTTGACGGCGGG
This sequence comes from uncultured Chloracidobacterium sp., assembly GCA_964410495.1. Lineage (GTDB taxonomy): Bacteria > Acidobacteriota > Blastocatellia > Pyrinomonadales > Pyrinomonadaceae > OLB17. The sequence goes on along the minus strand of CAYPGP010000002.1, from coordinate 223,994 downwards.
CGCATCTCGATCGCGGCTTTGTCTGTGGGAATCGCTCAAGGTGCATACGAAGCGGCTGTAAAATACGCAAAAGAACGCCAGCAGTTCGGGAAGCCGATCGCCGAATTCCAGGCCATTCAGTTCAAACTCGCCGACATGGCAACGCAGATCGAGTGTGCCCGTCTGCTTACTTTGCAAGCGGCCGCGACCAAGGATGCTGGAAAACCGGTAACGCAAAAGTCTGCGATGGCAAAGCTTTACGCGTCAGAAACCGCCGTCCGCGTGTCGGAAGAATCCGTTCAGATCCACGGCGGTTACGGCTACACGAAAGACTACCCGGCCGAAAAATACTGGCGCGACTCAAAACTCTGCACCATTGGCGAAGGAACCAGCGAGATCCAGCGGATCGTGATCGCGAAGAACCTGCTTCGGGCCTTATAAACTATCGCGTCTGACCTATCCACAGGTGGTTTCCATCCGGATCGTCGAGGCGGAATTCGGTCATGCCGTAGAACGTGGTTTCTAGATCGGGAACATCGAGGCCTTTTGCGCGAATGTCCGCGTGAAAGGCCTCAATATCATCGAAATAAAAATAGATCACACCTGACCGAGGCATGCCCGGATGAACGTTGACCGACTGGTCGACCATAAGCCGGCATTCGCCAAACCGCAGCATCGCCCACCGCCATTCGTCACGGCGATTCTCGACCTCAAAACCCAGCTTTTCGTAAAATTCGATGCTCCGGCCGATATCGGCCACAGGAAGCATCGGGATAAGGCGTTCCATTTTCATAGGTCCAAGGTTTTAGTCGCCAACGGCGACCTTACTGATGCGGGCCGACTTGAAACCTCATGCCGGTGATAACCGAATCTATGAAGGTCAGCGGACTAAAGATGTAATAAAACACCTCGCGGTCTTCGGGAAATATGACGTAGGCCATCCCGTCGCGTTCCCAGACCTGAATGTGAGTCTGGCGAAACTGAATATACGCGACCAGATACACGCAAGCCAGCACAATTGTGATGACGAAGAATCGCTGTTTACGATTCATGACGCCTCCTTGTAAAAAGGCCCCAACCCAGCAAACAAATCGTCACCACCGAACACAGCCACGCGAACCAGTCGCCGTATCTCACGTAAAACGTCTGCGAACCGTCGCTTTTTGATACGGTCCAGACGCGTGTGTCTTCCTGATACACCGGAGCGGGGTCTAAAACGGCGCCTTTTTCGTTGATGTAGGCGGTTATTCCGACGTTTGTGACGCGGAGGACGGGGCGGTTTGTTTCGACGGCGCGGAAGACGGCGTTGGCCAGGTGCTGACGCAGCACCGGCGTCGGGCCGAGGTAGCCGTCGTTGGTCATCTCGATCAGCACGTCGGCACCGTTTCGGACGTATTCACGGGAAAGCTGGCCGAAGTGCGATTCGAAACAGATCATGATCCCGCCCTTCGCATCGCCGAGCGGAAGCAGGTCGTATTCGCGGCCATACGAGAAATTACCAACAAATGCCGGAACTATCGATTCCAACGGCACCGGAACCGCCTCGCCGAACGGCAGCAGATAGATCTTGTCGTACTGCGTCACCAGTTTGCCGTCAGGCCCGATCATCATCGCCGAATTGAAAAACTTTGAATTGGTCGGGTCGGGCTCGGCCGAGTTGACGATCAGGCTGACGTTGTTCCGCGTCGTAAAATCACGCACAAATCGCTGGAATTCAGGATCGTCGTTGTACATGAAGTTCATCGGGGATTCGGGGAGAATGACGGTGATCGGTTGGAGTACAGCTGTCAGCTGAGAGCTGTCAGCTGACAGCTGTACTCGAATCTTTTTGATCTCAGCTTCGGCAAGGTCGAACTGGCGTTTGCGGAGTTCTTCGAGCTTTCGCTGATCGACGCCGGACATTGGGACGTTGGGTTGAACGGCAATCACCCAAGACCCACCTTCCCAATCGACTAGATCCGAAAAATATCCGGGAACGATTCCTTGAGCAAATGAACAGACCAGGAAAATCGACACAGCGACGATTGGAAGATAGAGTCGAGATATTCTCCTTATCCATAAGCAAAGCAGACCTGACGGCAACAAAACTAGAAAACTAATCAGCAATACGCCGCCGAAATGAGCAAAGCGTAGTATAGGATCGGTAAACGCCTGCGAATACCCAATCGCGTTCCAATTATTCCCCGTCAGCCAATACCGCAGAAACTCCGTAAAAATCCACACAAGCGGTGCGGCGAGGAAGGCCCAGGAGCCGAACCGTCGCAGTAAATAGGCCAAGATCGCGGCGAAGATGGCGGGGAATATTCCGGCGCCGATGCAGGCGATGAGGATCAGGAAATAAGCGAGCGGCCACGGGAAGCCGGCGTAGTGGATCGGGGCGTAGGTCAGCCACCAGCACGTCCCAAAAAAGAAAAGCGTCCCAAAAACCCAGCCGACGACAAACGACTTCGCGACTGACTCCTTCTCCCGCTCCACCGCCCACATCAGCGGCACCAGTGCGAACCACGCGAGAAACCAGAACTCAAAATCCGGAAACGCCAGCACCAGCAGCACCGCCGCGAGGACTGCGAGCAGAAGGCTTTGCCACGATGGAAGGATATTTCTTAATGATCGCATGCAGTTGTTTCTTCGATATTCATTCTACAAAAGGGCAGTGCTTTTTGCGTCCCGAGAAATATTGTCTCGATCATCGGGCTTGGACATCTCCTTTGAAACCCACGCGCTAACGCAGGTGGTACTGACATGTTTGCGTCCCAAGAAATATTGTCTCGATCATCGGGCTTGACCATCCGCTTTGAAACCCCACCCGCTACCGCAGGTGGTACTGACATGTTTGCGTCCCAAGGTGTACGATGTCGCGAGTTGAACCCGGTCGCTACCGCTCGCGGTTCTGACAGGCGTATACGATTTCGTCGGTTGAACCCGGTCGCTACCGCTCTCGGTTCTGACATTTGCGTCCCAAGTGTGTCTGTGCCGGCGGGTAAACCGGCCGCTGATCAGGTGATGGATTCGCATTGAACCTGGAGAACCGCGTGTTCGCACCGTTTGCGATCGGCAGGGGGCAGTATCGGGAACGAGAGTTACCGGAGTTTTGGAAAATGGGTTTTTGCGAAGATCGGCGAGAATGGACGACGTCAGGAAACAGGTGATATCCCCGAGTGGATTCCGCGAGTGGATCTTTGATGCGAGCAGGAAGGCGCCGGTCACTCCGTTTCCGGTCCTGACTGATCTGCTCACTTCGTTCTGCAGGTTGACGGAGCTTCGCGAGAGCATCTCAGATGAGCGCGGGAAAGCGTCGGTCCGTTCGCTTTCGAAACTGTGTACTTCCGCTGGCTGTGCTACGGTTCGCGCTATCGGCGAGCGGAACGGAACGAAATAGGGCATCGGGCTCGGACGCGAGGGCGGTGGATCGTCGGCGTATCCAAGTTGGACAAGTATTTCCAGAAATTCGAGGTCAAAGTAGTCGGCTTCGTGCATATATCGAAACGCTACCCGAAATCGCCTCAAATTGGAATGAAGTTTTGCCGAGATCGCATGATTATGCCGACATTGATGCAAAATGCTTAGATCGGTACAAAATGCCGACTTTGCGAAGTTGGGCCAGGGAATATCCTTTTTTTCGCTCCCGTTTCCGTTCTGCGAGCGAGTTCATCCAAACTGACCGTTCATTTTGACCAGAACAACAATTTGCGTCATTCGCGAGTGACAAAATCTGTCAGGCAAACGGTTTACCGGTTGAGGTTCAGTCAAAACTGATCAAGCGGCATTTCACATTGAACGAATTTGATTCAGATTGAACGAAACGCCCGTGTTTGCTGGAAAGCCTGAAAATACGGGGTTTAAATGAGGAAAGCCCGACTCGGTGAGTCGGGCTCGTAAAGGTAGGACAACTGAAGGAACGCTCGGAAGGTGTTCAAGCACAGTGGCAAACCGCGCTCGGTGTAGTGATGGCGGCGGGGTCTTGATCTAGCGACCAAGCTGGCCACTCTTCTCTAAGCGATTAGCGTGCCACGCTTTTTAGTCTGGAGTCGTGAGTCTGGAGTCTTGAGTCGAAGATGAGCTGAGAGTCAGTAAACACCGGCGATTTGCTATTGGGACATTCCAATACCGAGCAATTGATTAGTAATAAATAGCACGCCCTTTGAGAAAGGCGACTCCCAAGACTCAAGACTCAGTACTCAAGACTTTAAAAAGCGAGGAGCCCGGCTGATTCAGCCGGGCTCGATAGGTTGGACAACTGGTGGAACGCTCGGAAGGTTAAAAAGCACAGTGGCAAACTGGCTTCGATTGTAGTGGTGGCGACGGGTCTTGATCGGTGCTGCTGACCAAGCTGGCCGCGAATGTATAATGCATGTTGCGTGCCACGGAATCAGTCTCGAGTCTGGAGTCTTGAGTCTGGAGTCTGCGGGATAAGAAAAAGCCCGTATTCACGGGCTTTCGGCAATTGTAAAGTTTTGTGAGCGCTATTTTCGAGGACTGAGGACTCAAGACTTCAGACTTCGAACTAACTATTTAGAGCATCTTTCCGACAATCTTTGTAACGCGATGACGTCCGCGTTCTCAGCGTTGATCTCCGTGGCTGAGGCTACGTAGCTTTTTGCCTGGAGGCAGTCACCGCGTTCGACGTAGATCTTTCCGAGTGCGACGTGGGCATCAACCAATTTGTTGTCCCAGAAGACCGATGTTTTGAACGAACTGATCGCCTGGTCTATGTCGCCGCGTCGCAGGTGGATCTTTCCGAGCAGAAGATAGCTTTCGGCACTCATAGGTTCGCTGGCAAGCACGCGGCGGAGCGTCGTCATGGCTTCGTCATCGCTGCCGTTTTTTATTAGCGTTCGGGCGGTCGCGAGTAGCGTTTCCGTCTCGCTCACCTGCGGTGCGATCGTAGTCGCAGGCTTGCGGCTAAGGACGACGGCAACGAAATCTTTACGAGCGGGCTGGTTCACGCGCAGCGGGATATCCGGGAAACTCTTCGACTTCTGCCATTCGGTCTCGAGTTTCGCGTAGCGGTTATTCTCGGTCAGAAACCGCTGAGCTTGATTGGTGATATCGGGTAGCGTCGGATCTTTCAACGAATCGAGAGCTTTTGAAAGTACAAAGTAAGCTTCCCCGTCACGCGGATTGGCGGCTATGGATGAACGTAGTTCTCGAGCGGCGTCGGAAATGTTTCCATTCAGGAAGAGCGTCGTTGCGTAATTAAACCGCACATTCGCATCGTCCGGGGCTGAATCGGATGCTTTTTTGAGCAGCACCATTCCTTCATTCAAAAGGGCCGCGGCTCGGGCGGGATTTTTCTTCTCCGCACGCGAAGCCTGCACCGCGATCGCGCCGAGGGCATTGTAAACAGTCGTCAGCTTTAGATCTTCGGTAAGCGGGCGAAGCGTTGCGAGGGCAGGTTCATAATTGCCCTGCTGCCAGAAAATAAGGCCGATGTAGAACGAAGCTTCTGCGTAATTCTCATCGCTGCACTGCGCCGGCTTGTTCTCGACCTTCGCTTTTTCGCGGCATTTTTGAGCGGCACTCACTACTTTTTCAAAAGCGCCGATCGCATCGGAGAACTTTCGCTGGCCGAGATACAGATGGCCGAGTTCCAGCTCGGATTCAGAATAGATCGCATCCGGAGTGGCTTCGACGTAGAGCCGCGACGCATTTTTGAAATAATTCTCGCGAGCTTCGGCGTTCGGTGTCAGCAGTCCTTTTATGTAGGCTTCAAAAGCTCGGGCGGGGACCTTGTTTGCGGCTTCGATGAGCTGGTTTTGCGAATACGGCAGAGCTTTGTCGCGTTGATATAGGATCTGATAGGCGATCTGGCCCTGAACGGTTTGCAGGTTGCCAAGAGCGTCATTAACGTTAATGTCGCGCGTTACCTGGCGGCCGTCGATGACCTCGCTCATGAACCGCCCTTCGGTAACGCGGATTATCTTTGCCGTGACATTAATCGTCGCAGCGGTATCCGCACCGGCGGGCACGATATTGTATCGGCCAGAAATTAGAAGCGTGGCGTTGCTGTCGCGTGCGAGTTTCAGCGAGGTGGCGAGGCTCGGGATGTTTGTTAATGGAATTCGGAGACGCTGCTGGATCAATTTTCGCTCCTCATTGGAGATAACGTTGAGCGTCGGCACCTTCAGCAGGTCGGTCAGGGAATCCGCGAAGCTTTCGCCAACCCAGTTGAATTCGCTCTTAGCCGATGTGTTTTCGAATGGCAGTACGAGGGCAATGTCGTTGGCCGGTTGTGGGGCTTGGGCAAATGCAGAAGCCGCCGCAGCGATCATCAATGCCAGGAAGGTAATAAGTCTTTTTCCCATCGTTCTCTCCAAAAACAAAAATTCGCTCAGATGAGTCCGAGCGAATTCTATAAAGCATTGAGATGCAAAAAATACGAGAAAGGATGGTATCCGGTACGGGATTTGAACCCGTGTTGCCGCCGTGAAAGGGCGGTGTCCTAACCCCTAGACGAACCGGACACAAACGTTTTCGCCTGCCCGTGAGGCGAACGCATAGTGTACCGAATACCGCAAAGCGATGTCAAAATCGGATCGGTTATTTTGAGAATAACTTTTCGATCTCGCTCAGAAGCTTCAGATATCGCTCGTTGCTCGTGACCGTCGTCGGGCGAGAACCACGGATCTTCACGACATGTTCCTTGTACGGAAAAACAATGATGTCTGACGAAAACCGAGTATCCCGAGCGGTAAAGGTCAGTCCCGCTTTGAGGGCCTTGACAGTACCCGCGACCGTTGTGGTTTCCTGCTTGTCGAATTTCAACTCAGAGTAAACACCTGCTTCTGCTACGTCCTTGAGGGCTTGTATCGCTCCTTCGAACTCGTCCTTGATCACTCCCTTCAGATCTTTCGCCGGCTGCTGACGGCTGTAAACGTAGACAGTTACACGTTCCCGATCGGGAGAATCGTAGTTGATGCTGATTCCAGTGTCGCCCATCGGCAAAGGTGCTTTTCCTCCAGTGCGCCAGCCTTCAACCTCGGGGAAAATAACATCGTTCGGTGAAAACTTCTTCGATGCGGAAGCTTCCGGTAACGGCGTTGGCTTGGTGGTAGTGTTCTGAGCGATGGCTTCAGAGCCGAAGATTAGTAGTGACGCGACGAATATGAGGAGTAGTTTCATGATTGTTTGGAGTTGATTCTTACACTTTAGATGCTTTAACTACTTGGAGATCTTGATCGCCGGCCCCGTTGCTTCACTTTCTTGTTTCCGCAAAAGTCTTCAACTATCATCATAGCAAGTACACACGATGAAAAGAGTATTCCTGATCGACGCGATGTCGCACATCTATCGTGCTTTTTTTGCCCCGATGGGCATGAAGCAGGAGCCTTTGCGGAACAGCAAGGGGCAAGTGACGCAGGCGGTTTTTGTTTTTACCAACATGCTGCGGAAGCTGATAAATGACGAAAAACCGGAGTACATCGTCGCGGTTTGGGATACGTTTGCCCCGACGTTTCGCGATGAGATGTACACCGACTACAAAGCAAATCGTCAGGAAACACCGCAGGATCTGCTCGAACAGCTTCCTTATGTCGAAAAGGTTTGTCAGGCGTTTGGGATAACGAATATGCGGCTTGATGGTTTTGAGGCCGACGATATCATCGGGACGCTCGCGAAGGAATGTGCGAAAAAAGGCATGCAGGCCGTGATCGTTTCTAACGACAAGGACCTTTGCCAGCTGGTCGAGGATCCGCATGTCATTGCAATGCGACAGAATTCGACGAATGTTAAGCGCAAAGTTCCGGTCCCGGTGGTCGAATGGTGCGATGAAGCCTGGGTTGTGAACAAATTCGGCGTTCCGCCGAGCAAGATCATCGACCTGCTGGGCTTGATGGGCGACGCTGTGGATAACATTCCCGGAGCTCCCGGCATCGGCGCGAAGGGGGCGCTAAAGATCGTTCAGGAATTCGGGTCCGCAGAGGAAGCAATGAAGCGTGCGGACGAGATCTCGCACAAGACCTACCGCGAAAGCCTTCAGAATAATCAGGAGTTGATCCGTCAATCACTCGAACTTGCGACCATTCACACATCGGTACCGATCAACCTTGACCTCGAGGCGTTAAAACGCGGTGAATCGGACCGTGCGTTCGCTTATGAACTGTTTCGCGAGCTCGAATTCAGAGCGTTGACCAACGAATTCGCAGGTGCGGCGGCGACACCGGCCGCTGTCGCCACTGCTAGCGGCGGCGGTGGTTTGTTCGATAGCTTGCCAGCCCGCAGCGAGGTCGTCAGTGCCAATTATTCGATCGTAAAAGCTCGCAGCGAAGTCGACAAAATGATCCGGCGGCTTCTCGAAGTCGAATACTGGAGCTACGTAGTTTGCGACGCGGCGACGAATGAAAAAGCGAGCTGTTACGGAAAGCCGGTGCCGCATGGCGTTGGCATTGGACTGGGAGGCGGTGAGGCATACTACGTCGATCTCGATAGCTTCGAAGGCGGTATTGAGGCTGCAAAAAGGCCGCTGCAGGACATTCTGACCAACCGCTTCATGGACAAGGTGGCCTATGATCAAAAGAAAACGCTCGGGCCGCTGCTTACTCTGGGTATCGATCCACGGCCGGTGAACGACGACGTCCTCGTCGCTGCCTACCTGCTCGATTCCACGCGTGCTAGCTATCCGATCGAATTCCTTGCTCAAGCTTATCTCGATGTCGATCGCGCTCTCAACGTTCCTGCGGGGTTCGATGAAGCGGCATTTCGCACGGCGGAAAAGGCGGATATTACGGCCCGATTAGCTCCGGTATTGCGGGAAAAGATACGTGCAAACGGTCTCGAGCGTATTTATTCCGAGATCGAACTGCCGCTGATCCCGATTCTGGTTGATATCGAGCTCGCAGGGATGAAAGTCGACGGCGACAATCTTCGAGAATTCTCGCAGTTCATTTCCAAAGAACTCGCCGAGCTTGAGAAAAAGATCTATTCGATCGCCGGCCGCGAATTCAACATCGGGTCGCCCAAGCAGGTCGGTGAGGTTTTTGGCGAGCTGAATATCGCGACGGGCCGGAAGACGGCGACGGGACAGATCTCGACGAGCCACGACGTTTTAGTCGACCTGGCAGCGACTTACGATATTGCACAGCACATCATCGATTATCGTGAGCTGGATAAATTGCGCGCGACCTACGCCGATGCGTTGCCGAAGATGATCGCGGATGACGGCAGGATACACGGGGCATTGAACCAAACCGTTGCCGCAACCGGACGTCTGAGTTCGACCGAGCCGAATCTGCAAAATATCCCGGTTCGGACGGAACTTGGACAACGCATACGCGAGGCGTTTATTCCGGAGAAGGGAAACAAGCTGATATCGGCCGATTATTCGCAGCTCGAACTTCGCATTCTTGCCCACATCACGCAGGACCCGCGAATGCTCGAGGCGTACAAAAATAACGAAGACATTCACTCGCAAACTGCACGACTCGTCTTCGGTGCGACCGACGAAAAGGACCTTAAAGAAAAACGTCGGCTGGCGAAGATCGTTAACTTCGGTATCGCGTATGCGGTCGAGGCCTTTGGCCTGAGCACTCGTGTCGGTATCAGCAAAGCGGAAGCCCGGAAGGTGATCGACGATTATTTTGCGACATATAAGGGTATCCGCGAATACATGGATCGGACACCCGAAAAGGCTCGCCAACAGGGATTTATCGACACTCTTTTTGGCCGCAAACGTTATTTTCCCTCGATCAATGACCGCAACTTTGCCGTGCGTTCGCGGGCAGAGCGAGAAGCGATCAACATGCCAATTCAAGGCACCGCAAGCGATATCGTGAAGATCGCGATGATCAAGGTCGCTCACGCGCTGAAGGACGCGGGGCTCGAGACCAAAATGATCATGCAGGTTCACGACGAACTGCTCTTCGAAGCTCCCGAAGCCGAAGTAAAGGCCGCTAACGAGATAATCAAACGTGAAATGGAATCCGCCGCCCAACTCGATGTACCGTTAGTTGTCGAGATCGGCGTCGGCGATAACTGGATGGGAGCTAAGTGATCACTTGACGTTCCAGAAATCGCCTACGATGATACCCATTATCGTGTGGCCTGACCTAACGTTCAGCGCTATAGGCTTTTGCGACCTGCAGGTATATTCCATCCCGCATTTTACATACTCGTTGTAGAACGCCTGGTGGCCGGACATTTCCCTTGTCTTCGCGAAAATGAGATACGATCCCGGCGGCAGACTCACTTGATAAACGCGCATTCGGCGATCGACTTTGAAAGCGATGCGAGCGGCTCGAAGCGTCGCTGCTTTTGAATTCGAGCAGTATGTTGCGTCATCGACGCTCCGTGCGATAACGCATACGGCGAGATCGCGTGGAATGCCGTCGCCGGGATACACTAGTTTGCCCGTGATCCGCCCGGTTTGTGCCGATGCGGCAGTCGCAAAACCAAACACTAGAAAGGTCAGAGCTATTGCAAATTTTAATAAGATCTTCATTTCTTCACCGCTCTAAATGTTCCGGTAGCCGTCTCGCTGGCCTTGGTCGTCCACGATCCGGTGATGACGCCTTTGGATGAAAGAGTGCCGGACAGCGAGCCCGTAAAAGGTGCTCCGCCTACCGTGCCGGAAAGTGTAGCGTTAACGCTTCCAGAGCCATAAAGTGTTCCGGAGACTTTTCCCGAAAACTTGTCGCTGAAATCCGAATCGCCGAACTTGTAATTGTAGACACCGCTTACAGTTCCGGATATCGCACTACCCGATATCACTAACGTGATGGTGCCGGGCGCTCCGGTGATCCGACCGGAATAGGTCCCATCGGTAACATAGAATGGGAACTGGATGAGCCGATACTGGATCTTGTCCATCGTCGTCTTAGTCGGCGCGTCATAGATCGTTTCGGAAGAATCGGCGAGATCGCCGTAGCGTCCGAAGAATTTCTTATCCCATGCCGCTTCGAGCTTCTGTTGGCGTTCACCTTCTGCTGCTAACTGCTCACGCAGCCGGGCGAGCCGCGCAACATCCGCGGGATCGATCCCAAGGCCCGGAACGCTACCGACATTTACGGTTTTGATGTCGCCCGATGCCTGAGTGATCCCGGACCGGATCGCCGCTTCCTTTTTCTTGCTTTCCTTGTACTGGTTGTAGAGACGCCAGGCGTGCGCCTCGTCAGCATTTCGCGGCTTGAACGTGCCTTGGGCCGCTGTTATGGCAACGCCGGCGGCAATGACTGCCAGCATGATGACCAGCTTTTTCATTGTTAATCTCATAATTCCTCCCATTTGGTCTTCTTGACCTAAGGAGCCGTCGCTGTCGAACACGTCAGGGTGCCGCCCGGTTCGAAAATGATGTGCGGATAGCGCTTCGGCGTTTTAGGATCGCCGGTCCAAAGACAAGTCGTAATGACCTTGTCATACATGCTTCCTGGTCCGCCGCTGCCATCACCGGCGACAAACCTGATCTTGCCATCGGCCGGGATCGTGACGGGAAGCGTTCCCTTCCAGCCCGGTTCGAGGTGATAGTTGAGCACGTCCATCGGCGTCTTCGGCGGCTTGCCGTCAACCCAGATCAGGACCTTGTATTTAGCTCGATTTTCGGTAAGTGCCGTGACTTTCGGGCTGGGACCGGTTCCGGGGACAGGTGTCGGTTTTGGTGTCGGCGGAGGTGGCGATGGCCCGGCTTGATAGCCTTTGACCGTGGTCATTCCCGCGTTTGCGGACTGATCATTTTGCGACCAGGTTGCGTTGTCGGAGTCTACGATCGAGTATTCTCCTGGCTCAAGCCGAATATTCGGCGTGACGGTCCAATTGGCGTTAGGCACGTTGTACATACCCGGTGAACCGCTCGCCGGCCACGGCCCGTAAAGCTTGCCGCCCTGATCGCGGAGCCCAATGGTCCCGGGGCGGGCACCTCTTGCGTTATTCCAGTGGTAATCTGAGATCGCGGTTATTACTGTGGCCCGCTGAAGAGCAAACCTAGTAGGGCGTGTCGGGCCGTTGTAGACGGTGTAAATATTTCCGTTGGTATAAATTATTTGTTCCTGCTGGGGCTCGGCAAAAAATAAGCTGCCGAGTGTCAGAGCAATCGAAAAAATGACTGTTAACATACTTCCTCCTGCATATATTCCAAATATCCACTTCGTTAAGGGCAATCTACATGCCCAGGAAAGCGTGTGCACGGCACGTGCTAAGTGTTGTAAACAATGATGTTTTGGGGACGATAGATCTTGTGATCTGGGTAGTTTGCGCGAAAAAAGACTAGTTGCCATTAATTTTCCACGGTCGCGTCGGGAGATAAACTTGGAATGCCCACGCCTGCGTCGGTACAATCGAAGGATGTCATCCAGATCATTACTAAGTCCGCGCACCAAGGTAAAAAGATTGCCCCGCCGAGGAGATTATGATCGCGAAACGATCGAGAACATCCTCGACAATAGCTTCTTGTGTCATGTCGGGTTTGTTAATGAAAATCAGCCGTTCGTGATCCCGACGAGCTACGGCCGGGTTGGCGAGAACCTCTATATTCATGGCTCCGCGGCAAGCAGGATGCTCCGCGGTCTGGCGGCGGGGATCGAGGTGTGTGTGACGATAACGATCCTCGACGGAATAGTGCTGGCCCGCTCTGCCTTTAACCACTCAATGAACTACCGCTCGGTGGTCATTCTCGGACAGGCTGAACTTGTAACTGACCCAGAAGAAAAGCTCATTGCTCTCGAAGCTATTTCGGAACAGATCGTTCCGGGCCGCTGGGCTGACGCTCGGCCGCCGACGGCTAAAGAGTTGAAAGCAACCAGCGTTCTGCGGCTGCCGATCGAGGAAGCTTCGGCAAAGATACGAACCGGTCCGCCGATCGATGATGACGAGGATTACGAACTGCCTTTTTGGGCTGGGGTACTCCCGATCGAACTCGTACGTGGCCCCGCGATCCCGGACACGAAACTGGATGGATCGGTCAAGATCCCCGAATACCTGTAAAAGGTCTTTAACGATGGGCGTCGGAAGAGATTTTTCTTGACAATATCTAGTGCTAGTGTTTAAACTTAACGCAATTAGGACGGTTGAAGGAACGCTCGATTGGTTTTTCTGTTAGAAAAACGTCGGGCTATTTGTGTCTTTAAGGAGGGTTTATGAGATCTTTCGTCAAGATTGTTATTTCGAGCGTGATCCTGGCTTCTATTGGCTGCAGCAGTGGAACCGCAGTTGTGAACGAGAACGCCGAGGTCGCTAGAAAAGTCGAAAGTACCGTTGCTGCTGCTCCGACCAAGACGATGCTCGTCGATCTCGAGACAAAGGCGTTCGAGGCTTGGAAAAAGAACGATGCTGCTTTCTGGAACACGCATCTCGACGATCGATTCGTTAGCTTCACAGACGGGAAGCGAGCAGACAAGGCTGGTGAGATCAAGCTGCTGGCGGAAACCAAATGCGAGATCGCAAGTTATTCCTTCTCAGACGAAAAGATGGTTCCGGTGGGCAACGATGCGATCATTCTCACTGCAAAGGCAACCGTAGATGGTTCATGCGCAGGCAAGAAGCTGCCAAGCCCGATCACATTTGGAACGCTCTATGTTCGCAGTGGGGAAACCTGGAAGGCTGCTTATCACAACGAAGTCCCGATAGTGGATCTGAAAGCTTTCAAGCCTGCTCAGCAAAAGGCGGCGGTTGAGCCGGCGGCCACGGAAGATTCAGATCCGTTCGCCAGCCGACTGCTCTTGATCGAGAAGAAAGCGTGGGAAGCCCTGAGGTCGAAGAACAGATCGCAGATCGAAGCTTCAATGACGGAAGACGTTACGCTCGTCGATCAGACAGGGAAGGTCACGGTCGGGAAGAAGGATGTCGTCGGCGTGTGGACGGATCCGACCTGCGACATCAAGTCCGCTTCGCCCATCCAGCCTACCGCTTCGGAAGTTTCAGATATCATCGCTATCCTCACATACAAAGGGACAATGGCGGGAACATGCGAGGGACAGCCCGTGTCGGATTTTTGGGGGACGACGATCTTCCAGAAAGACGGCGGAGAGTGGAAGATGGTCTATCAGTTCAGATCGCCCGTCTAATTGACGGGTTACTACTTATAGGTTTCCAGCAAAACTGCGTTTCCGTTTGTCGAGACGGTCACTGTTCCACGAGATCCGGTTGTGAGCACCTTAGCTCCGGCGGTTTTCCACCGGTCGACGACCTCTTCGTGAGGATGGCCGTGAGGCGAAGTTCGGCCGACCGGGATAACCGCGATCTTTGCTTCACTCGCAGCTACAAAGGGTTGTATAGAAGATGTGCGGCTGCCGTGGTGAGCGACCTTGACTACATCTGCTTTTAACTTTTCGGGTAAGGCCAGCAGACTTTTTTCGCCCGCACTCTCAATATCGCCGGTAAGGAGGAGCGACCGCTCTCCAAACGTCAGCCGCAGCACGACGGAACTGTCGTTCGTGGAGGCGTCAGTTGTTGATCCGACAGTTGGATTGAGCACCTCAGCCTTGACGTCGCCGAATCTGAATGTGTCGCCCGCCGCAACGAACTCGATAGGCACTCTGCGGCGGTCAAGTACGGCCAAAAATTCGTTTAATTCATCGGTTTGCAGCGGATCGCGTCCAAGTATCGCGGTGCCGATCTCGAAGTTTTTTGCGACGTCGATCAGGCCCTGGACATGGTCCGCGTCCCCGTGAGTTGCAAGCAGAAAGTCAACCCGAGTAAGTCCGCGACTCCAAAGAAAAGGCGAGACGACCGTCTCACCAATGCCTTGGAAATCGGGTGTGAAATCGGGGTTCTCATCGTCTTCGTACCGCCGCCGCCCGCCGCCGTCGATGAGCATCGTTTTTCCGTCGGGAAAGGTCACGAGCGCCGCATCGCCTTGGCCCACGTCCAGAAAATCAACGCGAAGACTCCCATCAACCTTGGGCCCTGCGAAAGGGTGGAAAACAGCGGTTAAGATGAAGATGCCAAGTAGCAGTGAAGCCGCAGCTATTAGCCTTTTATCGATCCACGCGCTGGTTTTTCCGATCTCGAACGGGCGCCATGAGTTGATCGAAATAGCGAGTATTACCAACGGTAAAACGAACTGGACGTAGATCAAATTTCCAGTGCCCGTATAGGCCGGGAGGCGAAAACTGAGCCATCCGTCGACGGGCATCAGCTTCGGCAGCAGCAACATGAGCCAGTTAGCGATCTCGGCCAGTGCGAACCATCCGGCAGCAATAGTTTCGCTCGCAAAACCGAACATCACAGCCCCAAGTACGAGGAAACTTTCGAGTGCTATGAAGAAACCTACCCAAAGATTCAGGACGATCGAGCCGACAGCGACGCGGTGAAAATAGACGATCGATAGCGGCAGCATGCAGACGATCACCACTGCCGACACGAGAACCCCTTCAAATAATGGACGTAGTATTGTGCGAGGTGCAGATGACGCCAGCTGCGGTGATTTCAGGATGTTTGCTTTCCAGATCTGTCGTTTTAGTTCGATCTTCCAGGCATTTTCATTCCAGTAGAGCGTTTCCGCCATGCGTACGAGCCAACTTGGAACTGAGGGAGGGAAAGGTTCGTCAGGCGTCGGCGTCCACTTTCCGATCCTCCTGAGTGTTTCAAGAAGCGGAAATGCGATCGCGACGATCGATGCCACGCTCACAAACGTAAGCTGAAACGATGGATTGAACACATCCGACGGCCGCCAAGCGAGCAGGATCAGGACCGAAATGCCGAGGGAATTGAGCAGATTGCCGTCACGCCGGATGAGGTAAGCGATCGACATGATCGTGAACATCAAAGCGGCCCTGACGACCGGGATCTCAGCCCCCACCGCGAGCGTGTATCCCCACAAGACGAGGTTCGTGATCCAGAAAATAAGCCAGGTTCGCCTTGTGATGAAGCGGAGTAAGGCGACAAGAACTCCACCGAAAAAAGTGATGTGCAGACCCGAAATAACGAGAATATGAAACGTCCCGCCGTCGCGAAAAAGGTCGGCCGTTTCCTTGTCCAGAAACTCGCGATTCCCGAGAAGGCTTGCGATCATCACTCCGGCAGCGGAGGGGCTGAGGTTTTTTCGCATCAATTCGATCAACAACGCTCGCTGATCGTATACCCATGCGAGCGGAACGAAAACGCTTTCGTCCGAGATCTTCTCAACTAGTAGCGGACTTTTTATCGAGCCAGTGGCGTCGATACGGATTTGGTCAAGGATCTCTCGGCGTGGCTTCACACCGGGATTAAGATACCCGTCGTCACGTTCGAGTTTGGTCGAAACACGAATACGCGAGCCGTACTTCAGATCAGTTTCGGTAGTGGAACGGAGAAAAAGCCGAACATTCCCGCTGGCTTGTTGATCTTTAGCTCGATGTCGTAGCCGCTCGACCGCGAGCGTTAGTACATAGCCCTGGATGGAAGCTTCAGGTCGCCCGAGCAGCACGCCTTCGACCTCGACCGGATCACCCGACGGGATCGTTCCGCTATTGTAAAGGATCTTTATGCGGTCAGGAGCGACATCGACTTTTTCGATCGTCGCCGAACCAAAGCCAGCGAGAAAGGTCGCGATCAGGATGAGAAAGGTCGCCGAGGCAGTTGAACGAAGAAGTACGGCCGTCGCGACCAAAACGACTGCTGCAGAAATCGAAACTGCAACCGCAATGTCGAATATTGATTGAGCAAAAATCCCAAACCCAAACGCGACCGCGAGCCAAAGCATCGCAAAGCGGTTAAAGCGGGAATTGGGCATGGTTTATTCAGTCTTTATAAGTGGCCGCAGTTCGGCGAATCGCTCCTCGCTGACACCGCGGATCTGCAGGAGCTCCTCGGGACGGCGAAACGGGCCGTGGACGGTTCTAAATTCGACGATCGCTTCAGCCGTTTTGCGACCAATATTTGGAAGCTTTTCAAGTTCGTCAACCGTCGCCGTGTTTATATTGATGGCATTTACGTTAGCACGGATCGGTTGGGGCTCGTATTCTACGCGGGATGAACACGCCGACAAAAGCAACCCCGCTAGCAGTAAACAAATTGAGCACGCCGTCACTCGGATTAGCATTTCTTCAGTGGATAGTGATTGGTGATTAGTGGATAGTTAAACTTATCACTCGTCACTTAACACTATCCACTGAATAAGCCTTACAATTCGTCGCCCAAAGCCCCTTCTTCGACATCCTGTAGATCCTCGTACGCTTTGGGCAAAACTGGCCGGGCCCGGGTTGAGCCGTCCATTTCGCCGATGTAGCCTTCGCGGACCATTGCGTCGAGGATCGCGGCTGCGCGCCCGTAACCGATGCGGAGATGGCGTTGGAGCAGGGAAGTCGAGCCTCGTTTTGCCTGGACGACGCATTTGAGTGCGTCCATGAAAAGCGGATCGCGGCGGCCGGGCAGATCGCCGCTGTCGTCGAGTTCTTCTTCGGTCTTGGTGATCGTCGTGTCGTATTCCGGACGGCCTTGAGCCTTGATAAAATCGACGACCTTGCCGATCTCGGTCTCATTAACGAACGCACCGTGAACGCGAGTGACGTTCGAATTTCCCGGCGGCAGAAAGAGCATGTCGCCCTGGCCGAGAAGGCTTTCGGCGCCGTTCCCGTCAATGATCGTCCGGCTGTCTACCTTTGACGAAACGCGGAATGAAATACGCGAAGGGAAGTTGGCCTTGATCAAACCGGTGATGACGTCCACGCTGGGCCGCTGAGTCGCGAGCACGAGATGGATGCCGACGGCACGAGCCATTTGAGCCAAACGAGTGATCGATTCTTCGACCTCCTTCCCGCTGACCATCATCAGGTCCGCGAGTTCGTCGATGATGATGACCACGTAAGGAAGCTTTTTGTACGGATCGCCGTTGTCATCCAGCCGTCCATCGGCGTTCCATCCCGAGATCTTTTCGTTGTACCCGGCGATGTTGCGCACGCCGAACTGAGCGAGATCTTTGTAACGCTTCTCCATCTCACTCACTGCCCAGCGGAGCGCGGTCGCGGCACGCTTTGGATCGGTGATTATGGGCGTTGAAAGATGCGGAATGTCGGCGTACAGGCCCAGTTCCAGCCGTTTCGGATCGACCATGATGAACTTTACTTCATCTGGCTTCGCCTTAAAGAGGATCGACATCACGAGCGTGTTCACGCCCACAGATTTGCCCGCTCCGGTCGCACCCGCGATCAGAAGATGCGGCATTTTTGCCAGATCGGCGACGTATTTCGACCCGTCGATCGTTTTCCCAAGGCCAAGCGTCAGCAGTGAATCGCTCTTTTCAAATTTATCGGATTCGATAACTTCGCGGAGATATATCGTCTCGCGTTTTTGATTAGGGACTTCGATCCCTACGTATGCTTTGCCAGGAATGCGGTCGATGCGTATTGACGGAGCCTTCAGCGCAAGACAAAGGTCATCGACAAGGCCCGTAACGCGGGAGTACTTCACGCCGGCGTCGGGTTTGAACTCAAAGGTCGTTACGACCGGCCCGGGCGCAATATGCATGACCTTGCCCGGAACGCTGAATTCGGACGTTTTTTGTTCCAGCAGGCGGCCGACTGCGCGAAGTTCGGGTTCATTGTGGCTGAAACTCGCCGGGGCTTGGGTCAGCAGCTCCGGATCGGGAAGTTTATAGTTATCGAAGTCCTGTGCTTCCGCTTCAACTTCATCCGCGATAACCTCACCAAATTCTTCATCGACCGCAACCGGTTCTTCGACCGCGATCTTTTTCTCACGCTTTTTCGGCGGTGTGAAAGGTATCTCGTCAAAGTCGTCCGGCCCATCAACTTTCTGAGTTTGATAAGGATCTTCGCGTGTTTCGATGGTCGGGATCGAGGGAACGTCGTCAAATAGCGGTTCGGCACGGCCGGTCACGGCGGCGGCAACTGCCATGGTCTCGGCATTTCCGACCGTGATCGTTGCCGGGATATGCTCGTCTTTTGCTTCGGGGAACGGATCGCGTTTGTTTTTGCGTTTTTCAGCTCGAATGCTGGCTGCCTCGCGGCTCGATCCGCGATTTCTCTCCCGCCATTCGTCCCAACGTGTCATGAAATTCTCACCCGCGAGCCCGAACAGGCTGAAAAAGCTATCCAGCGTCAGATTCGTTATCAGGATTAGCGAACTGATAAAAACGGCGGCCAGCAGGATCCCGGCGCCGATCGAACCGATAAAGTATGCCGTCCCCTGGGCCGCAGCCTCGCCAACGATCGCCCCGTAGCCGCCAAGAAGGGATATTAGACCTGCGAGCGAGATCGTAAAAAAGATATAACCGGCGACTCGCGGGGCCCGCGGGATCAACGTGTCAGACTGGTAGATACGAAAGCCTATCAACGCGATCAAAAGCGGTATCAAGTAAGCCGTCCATCCGAAGGTACTGAACAAAACAGCCGCGATATTCGCCCCGACCACGCCGATCCAATTCCGTGTCGAAGTCGAGCCGTTTCCGGTTGAGATCATCGACCTGTCGTCCGCACTGCTGGTGATCAGACAAAGCAAAACCAACACCGCGACCGCTCCGAGGATTATCGCGATCACGTCATTCCAATGCGAATTCTTCTTGGATTTGCTGCCCTTCTTTTTAAGCAAGGTCGTACCGTCCGACAGACAAAAGTTAATGTCGTCGTCCTTATAAACCTCATTGCAAGTAGGGCAAACCTTCATTCAGCTATTCACGATCTTCCCGCCTGTCGGAGATCAGAAGTGAATTCGGATCAATGACCTCGACATGGGCGAAACGCTTTAAATCTTTGCCGTTGAACGTCAAAAGCCTGTCAATTTCGTGGACTTTCATCGCAGCTGCGATACGTGCATCATGAACCTGTTTTCCGAGAACTGCGTTGTCCCGCACGATTGCTTTCCATTCAAAATAAATCTCTAGGGTATCTGGCAACACTGTAAAAATCATTTCATATCGAGCAATCTCGATTTCCGCTAAAGACGCAGACCAACCAAGACCATTGCTTCCAAGCGGTCGTGTTGCCGCGCTCCAAAACTCTATGAGATTCTGCGGCAGGACGCATATCTCATAGTTTTCTCTCGCTAGTGTCACTAGGGCATTAACTGCCTCGGTGTGGACCTGATGATCTGGTTGAAGATTTCGCAACAGGACATTGGTATCAGCGAGTATCCGTCCCATCTAGCTCAATCCTCGTAAAGTGCCTCACGCGAGTCGTCAAGGATGACAGCACGATTTCCAGCATGCCTTTGAACCATTTCCTTAAGAGCCGCCACCTTTTCCTCTGGTGTCATTTTCACCGGCTGTACAAGAAGACTGTCGACATAATCAAGTACGCGCTTCTGCGACGAAGGGGGAAGCATCTGAATCTTTTTCGCAATGGCTTCGACCGAATTCATATTTCTTACCTCGCGGGCATTTTAGCATAGTCTAAGTACCTGAAATACCAGTTTTCTTAAACAGTAGGTACTCCTGAATAAACCCATCGATCTCGCCATCCAGTACTGCGTCGACGTCCGATGTTTCGTGTTTAGTTCGCGTGTCTTTTACGAGCCGATAGGGATGCAGTACGTAGTTTCGTATTTGCGAGCCAAAGGAAATGTCCATTTTTCCGGCTTCCAGTTCAGCCGTCCCGGCTCGGCGTTTTTCTAGTTCCAGTTCGTAGAGTTTCGAGCGCAAAACCTGCATTGCGACCGCGCGATTTTGAATCTGCGACCGCTGATTCTGACACGTTACCACAATATTGGTCGGAATATGTGTGATTCTTACAGCCGAATCCGTCACGTTCACGTGCTGGCCGCCCGCACCTGAGGAACGATAAGTGTCAACGCGCAGATCCTTGTCCTCGATGTTAACCTCGATCGTCTCATCGATCTCCGGTGAGACGAACATTGACGCGAACGAAGTCTCACGGCTTCCGCCAGAGTTGAACGGCGAGATGCGAACAAGACGATGCACGCCGGCTTCAGCGGCCAGCAGCCCATAGGCATAATCGCCCTCGATCCGAAACGTCGCAGATTTCAAACCCGCCTCGCTGCCCGACTGCTCGTCGAGTATCTCAGCCTTAAACCCTTTCTTCTCGGCCCAGCGAAGGTACATCCGCAGCAGCATCTGACAGAAATCCTGAGCGTCAGTGCCGCCGGCACCGGATTGGAGCGAGCAGATGGCATTATTCGGATCAGTCTCGCCCGAAAGTAGGGACTGAACCTCAGCTTCGGCAACTTCTTTTTCCAAACGGACGATCAGTTCTTCAAGCTCCGTAGCCGAATCGGCATCTTCCGCCGCGAAATCGAACAACACTTCCGCATCGGAAACGCCGGTTTCAAATGACTTCTGACGTTCCAAGGCTTTTTCGATACGCGAACGCTGCTGAACGACCTTCTGGGCCGCTTCTGAATCATCCCAAAATCCGGGAGCCGAAATCTGCTGTTCGAGTTTGTTTAGTTCTGCTTGTTTGCCAGGTGCGTCAAAGAAACCTCCCAAGTTGGGCAACTTTTTCTTTGATCTCTTCGTGTTTTGATTGGAGGTCTTGTAGTTCCATTAGAGTTTATTCTAACCCAAACCGTTCATAACGCCGATTTCAACGGTGTTCATTTACCTTTCCGTAAGGGTCGACGATTCGAATGCGACCGTCGTTAGTTTCGATGCGGACGAGCAATACATCTCCGTAAATTTTCGTCTTGATGATCCCATTATCACCGCGAATCGAAGAGCCGTCCTCCGAACTTGAGAACCGCTTGCAATCGAACTTTCGACCATTAGCCGTAAACTGTTTGAAGATCATCTGTTCCTCTTCTTCGTCGAGGACTCGCCACTGATCGGTTACCGATTCCTTCAGTTTTATGTCGCCATTAACAATGCCTTTTCGGATTCCGTCCTCGATCGACAAAACACAAGACTCATACCCCGATGCCTCTGTCTGCTGATAGAAGTAATATGTCCCGCCACCGATTACGCCGGTCAGTGCGATATTGATCAAAATCGAAAGGTGTCGGAAATTCATTCGGAATACTAGTGCTTAAAATGCCGAATCCCCGTAAACGCCATCGCGATGCCGTGTTCGTTCGCGGCGGCGATTGATTCTTCGTCTTTGATCGAGCCGCCGGGTTGGATGATGGCAGTGACGCCGAATTTGGCGGCTTCGTCGACGTTGTCTCGGAACGGGAAGAACGCGTCGGAGGCGAGGGCTGAGCCTTTGATGTCGAGGTTAAATCTTTCGGCTCTGATCGCGGCGATGCGGACGGAATCGACGCGGTTCATCTGGCCGGCACCGACGCCAAGGGTTTGGTGGCCGTTGGCGAAGACGATGGCGTTTGATTTCACGTGTTTGCAGACGATCCAGGCAAGCTGCATTGCCGCGAGTTCGTCGGCACTTGGTTTGCGATCGGTGACGATGTTTAGTTCATCTAGGTTCAGCTGATGAACGTCACGGTCCTGGATGAGGAAGCCGCCTGATAACTGCTTATACTCGAAGGAACGGTCTTCGGACTTCGGACCTTGGCTTTCGAGACGGAGAAGCCGAAGATTCTTCTTCGATTTGAAAACTTCGAGAGCGTCTTCGTCGAAATCTGGGGCAATAATTACTTCGGAGAAAACCTCGATAACAGACTTCGCTGTCTCCACATCGACTTTTTGATTAAACGCGACGATGCCACCGAATGCTGAGACCGGGTCGGTCGCAAGGGCCCGCTTGTAGGCTTCGAGGTTACTCGAGCCGGTTCCGACGCCGGATGGATTGGTGTGTTTTATGATCGCGACGGCTCGTTCGTCGAAGTCCTGAACAAGATTCCAAGCCGCTTCGGCATCTACATAATTGTTGAACGACATTTCCTTGCCGTGGAGCTGCTCAGCACTTGCGATGCCGCCAACCTCACCTTCTGTCGTGTAGAGGGCGGCTCGCTGGTGCGGGTTTTCTCCGTAGCGTAGATCGGTTATTTTTGTGAGGTCGATGGTTTGGTATTCAGGTAGCAGCGTGCCGCCTTCAGTCGGTAAAACCCCACCCGCTACCGCAGGTGGTACTGACTCATCCTCGTCGCTTTCGTCAATTTCGATAAACGCGAGATGACCGAGCGGATTGAGCGGTTCGAGACGATCCAGGTCGTCGTTTGAGAGTTGTTTTGCGAGGTATGACGATATCGCGAGGTCGTAGCTGGCGGTTCGGGTGTAGGCTAGCGTCGCGAGGCGTTGACGGGTTTCGAGTGAGAGCGAACCCTCGTTCGCGTTCATTTCCTCGATGATCTCACTGTACAAACGAGCATCGGTCACCACCGCAACGTCGCGCCAGTTCTTTGAGGCTGAGCGAATCATCGCCGGGCCGCCGATGTCGATGTTTTCGACGGCTTCTTCGAGGCTGACGCCGTCTTTCGCGATGGTTTCTTCGAACGGATAGAGATTAACGACGACCATGTCGATCGGCTCGATGCCGTGTTCGCTCATCGACGCGACGTGGTCGGGATTATCGCGAAGTGCGAGAAATGCACCGTGCATTTTCGGATGTAGTGTCTTGACGCGGCCATCCATCATTTCGGGGAATCCGGTCACGTCGGAGACGTCGCGGACATTCAAACCGCTCTCGCGGAGCGATGTTGCGGTGCCACCTGTCGAGATGATCTCGACACCGCAACCGCCCAAAGCGGCGGCGAATTCCGCTAAGCCGGTCTTGTCAGAAACGCTGATCAACGCACGTTCTATCTTTCGAAGTTCGCTCATAAAAATAAAAAAGCGGCTGCAAAAGCCGCTTCATCAAATACTATTTTATGGCAAAAATTACTTGCCGACAAATGCGATCTAGAAGAAGAACCGCCCGAGGAAAAGCAGGCCGAGGACGAAGATCATCGCAAGTATGACGATTTTGATAACGCTCATATTTTATTTATCCTGACCCTGGACCTTGGCGTGAAACGTAAGTCTATTCGCCCCGTTTCTTCGATGTCAAAAATTTTAGCACCGAAAACCTACGTTTTTGCGGCCGCGGTGCTGATTTTACAATTCTTTACATTTACGGCTGCTCAGGACGTCGAGGTCAGCATAAAATTCAAAGCTAACGCCGCCGAAATTCGCGGGACATTCACTTCGGAACCGCCGCCGCGTTTTTGGCTTCTCGAGAACTACGGCGACGCTTCAGAGCTGCTGGGCCGACTTTCTCACGTCTATTTTTACGACAAGCAAGGGTTTCTGATCGCCCGAAGTCGATTGGCCGCCAACGATACTATCAAAACTACAAATATTGGCGGTTTTGCGTATTCGGTCGATCTGAAACCACGACAAAACTCGTTTGCCGCTGCACACATTTCGTGGTTGACCGAGAATGAAGGGTTACTGATGCTCGACGATCTGCTGCCGCAGATGAAAGGAAAGTCCGCGAGCGTCGCGATCGAGCCGCCGACGGGCTGGAAGATCTATACGACCGAAACCGTGGTATCGCCGGGCGTGTTTCGAGTTCGCGATCTGGAAAAAGCGGTGTTTTATCTCGGAAAAGACCTACGCGTCGTCAGGCCCAAAGCTCCGACCGTGATCGTCAGCGGTAACGACTGGCTTTTTAAGGACGCGGATGCGGCGGCGATGTCGGGGAAGATATTCGACGATTATTCGAAGCTCTTCGGGCTGATCAAAGATATCGATCCGATAGTCAGGATCGGAAAATTTCCGACCGATCAGATGATGGGGAGTTGGGAAGCCGATACGCGGGGGCAAAGCGTGACGATCGTCTCGATGGATACGCCCTTTCGCAGTCAGTCGCTCCAGCGGCTTCATGAGCAGCTTCGTCACGAGCTTTTTCACCTGTGGGTTCCCGGACGCCTGAACCTAACGGGCCGGTACGATTGGTTTTACGAGGGATTTGCCATGTACCAGTCGCTGAAAACCGGCGTCGCCGGCAATCAGATCAGGTTTGAGGACTATCTGGATACGCTTTCGCGAGCCCGTTCGATCGATGGTTCTGGCGAGCGGCGTCTGTCGCTTCTTGAGCTTTCTTCTGCGCGGTGGACGGGAGGCAACACACGGGTTTACGCCCGCGGCATGCTCGCCGCCTTTGCCTGCGAACTCGCGATGCTTCGGGCTTCAAACGGAAGGCGAAATGTGACCGACCTTATCGCCGCGGTCGTAAAGAAACACTCCTATCCTGCTCCCGCGACCAACGCAGAGACTGCGATCCTATCCGAACTTCGTTCGCGAACGGAACTCGTCCCGGTTGTCGATAGGCTGATAACCGGAAACGAGCGTTTCGATTTCTCTGATCTATTAAACGCGGCTGGGTTGGAGATCGTTAAGAATGGTTCCAGCGAAGCGATCAAGATCGTCGCGAAACCGACCGGGAAGCAAAAGGACCTGCTGAAACGATTGGGTTCTGAGAATTGGCGGAACGTAAGGTGATCTTTGTTGGTGCGAAGAACATTCACTACGGATAAACACGGATGGACACGAATAAGGTCAAATCTTGTTTGATCTTTTGCCCGATCCGATCGGGTTGACGAGAGTGCTAACTAAGTCGAGATCGTCGCCAACGGCGACAAACATTAAAGCCTAGGGTGCAGCGAGTCTTCGAGCGAAACCCTAGGTAAGTTTGTTAAAAATGTCCCGTCGCTGAAGGCGACGAACGATCCCCACGTAATATTGCTCGCCTTCAGCGAGCGAGATCCTTCACGCATCTGACCTAGGGTTCCGCCGAAACGGCTCCACCCTAGGCTTTAATGTTGGTCGCCGTTGGCGACAGGAGATGCTTCGAGTAGACGATCACAATAGACTGTCCTACTTCTCGTCTCCTCCACTCCCCGACTCCTCTACTTTCCTCTCCGGCCGCATGTGCGGGAACAAAATGACGTCGCGGATCGAGTGTTTGTTGGTCAGGAGCATGACCAGGCGGTCGATGCCGATGCCGATGCCGGCGGCGGGCGGCATTCCGTAGCTTAGGGCACGGATGTAATCTTCGTCCAGAACCATCGCTTCCTCATCACCGCCTTCACGTTGCGACATCTGGTCGACGAAGCGGTCGTATTGCTCTTTCGGGTCGTTCAGTTCCGAGAAGCCGTTCGCTACTTCCATGCCGTTGATGAACAGTTCGAAACGCTCGGCCACGTTCGCATTTTCCGGCGAAGCTTTCGAGAGCGGGGAGATGGATTTTGGATAGTCCACTATGAATGTCGGCTGAATGAGAATCGGTTCAATCAGTGTTTCGAATATTTTCATTATGGATCGTTGAATCATCAATTCCTCCGACCCATTCGACTCAGCCGAGAGTCTGTTCTTGTATTCTCGGGTTTTTTCCTCAGCAAGTTCGGGGTTCTCACGAGCCACATAGACTAATTCAAGTTGCCTATCAGGAAGGTTTCCGACTCCAATGTTAGGAAGAAAATGAGCTTCGAATGGAAAGCTATTACAGAACGCTCCCAAATAATAGACCTGTTCCGGATCATCAAGCCAAGAAGGTTCGAAGTGTCCCCGAGTCATTTCAGAGGTATCTCCAAGGAATTTGATTCCCGAGTTCGATTCCGAATGCCTTCCCCAGTATTTTGCAATCGCATTCTTCATCGAGATCCTTTCGAAACTAGCGAAATCTATCTCATTCTCACCATACTTCACGATCAAACTACCGTTATTTGCCTTCGCGACGGCCTCTTTTATCATCGTCTCCGCGAAGTCCATCATACCGTTCACGTCCATGTAGGCGGCGTAGAATTCGAGCATGGTGAATTCGGGGTTGTGACGCTGCGAGAGGCCTTCGTTGCGGAAGTTTCGGTTTAGTTCGTAAACCTTTTCGAAGCCGCCGACGACGAGGCGTTTTAGATAAAGCTCAGGCGCGATTCGGGCGTAGAGCGGGATGTCCAGCGCGTTGTGGTGCGTTTCGAAAGGCTTTGCGGCGGCTCCCGTAGCTTTCGGCGTTAGCATCGGCGTTTCGACCTCGATGTAGCCGTGATCGTCGAGAAAACGACGCATGCCGGAGATCAATTTGGCCCGGCGTTCGAAGACTTCGCGTGTGGTGAGGGACGAGTGACGAGTGACGAGTGACGAGGTTGCATCATCGGACGTTGATACCTGACTTTCGGCTACAGACTCCTGATTCTCGACTTTCAAACTCGACGCGATCAGATCCACATATCTGTACCGTCTCCGCAGTTCCGGATCGGCGATGCCGTGCATTTTGTCGGGCATCGGGAGCATTGCTTTGGCGAGGAACTGGAGTTTTTCTACGTGGACCGAAACCTCGCCGGTGTTTGTTACAAACAGATAGCCTTCCGCGCCGATAAAATCGCCGTGATCTACCAACTGCCACATCGCCCAGCCATTTTCTTCGTCGAGCGAATTCTCGCCATCGTTCCGGATCAACGCGAGCGGGCCTTTTTTATTGCAGTAGATCTGCAATTTCGCCAGGCCGTCCGTGAGATGGACGAAATTGCCCCGCGGCGGCGTCGTCAAACGCCCGGCGATGCGAACCGTCCCGAGAGCCTTCAGCCGCTCGTTCATCGCGTCCTTCAACTCCGCTGGCGGACGTTCGCCAGGTGCCAACGACGCCTTGACAGCGGCCATTTCCGCCTCGGCATCAACGACCGGCTGCCAATTTTTGATCGCGGAGATCGTATCTTCACCGCCAGACAGCGTGCTGCGGTCGAATTTGTTCGGGTAAGCGTTGCCGATCAGCTCGCGCAGAGCTTCGAGGTGAGATCTGCGGGCTTCGGTCTGGTCGTTCTGCTCGATTATCTGATCGAATTCCGGAATTTTCATGATCTGGTCAAAACCCTATTAGAACAAAGAACCTACGCGTCTCAAAGGCAGTAAGTGTAGCAGACCTTACAAACATCGCTTAGGCAAAATGGCATCCTAAACCTGTATGCGAGAGTATTTTAATCCAGTACTAGACGTGCTCAACTACCAACTTTTCTCCGTTGGGCAGGCGACGATCACGCCGCTGGGCATACTCGTCTTTATCGTTCTGTCTATATTTCTGGTTTGGGGAACCGGATGGCTTCGGCATGTTCTTGTATCTAAGCTGCTCGAAAGAACACCGCTAAAATTCGGGGCCCGTCAGGCTATCGGAACGATCGTAAGGTACCTGATGCTGCTCGTGGGCTTCATAATCATTCTGCAGACGGTCGGTGTCGATCTTACGGCTTTTAACGTGCTCGCCGGAGCGGTCGGCATCGGTATTGGACTGGGCCTGCAGAATATTGCAAATAACTTCATCAGCGGCTTGATCATCTTGCTCGAACGCCCCATCCAGACGGGCGATCGGATCGAGGTGGGGAATGTGACTGGCCGCGTTGTAGCGATCGGGGCACGAAGTACCCGCATTCTTACCAATGACAACATCGCGATCATCGTCCCAAACAGTAAATTCGTGACCGAAAATGTCATCAATTGGAGCTACGAGAACGAAACCGTACGTTTCAAGATACCAATAATGGTGACGCACGAAACCGATATCAACCTTCTCAAAGAACTGATGCTGGAGGCCGCACGGGAAAATAAGGACGTTGTGGATGATCCGCCGCCGGTAGTTCGTTTTATGAAAATGGACGAGGAAGGGCTCTACTTCGAGCTGCGGGCGTGGAGCCGGGTTCGGCTCCATAAACCCACGGCTCTAAGGAGCGATCTGACATTTGCCATTGTGGATAAGCTTCGCGAAAACAACATTCGCGTATCGCGAAACCAGGCGGACCCATTTGATCCAACCGCGAAAAGCGAGCCGGGCCCGGGCAGAAGCGACCGCCGCAAAGAAGCCGCCAATGGCACCAAGCCAGATTTGGATCTGTCCGGATCTATGTCACAATAGAGCCATTGTCCATAGGAAACACCACCCCCGGGAAAGGCGTTTTCTGTGGCTAGGTGCGTTTTATGGAATCGGCATTCGATCAATTAAAGCGGGAAGTCGTACGCGGGGCACGCGTGGTGAATATCAGCGGGCTGACGTCGATATCAGCGAAATCCTATGTCATTTCGCGGCTGTTTGCGGAGACCGGGAAACGGTTTGCGGTGCTTGCCGATACGAATAACGAACTCGACGTCTGGGCCAGCGACCTCGGGTTTTTCTTTTCACAGAACGCTCTGCAGCCTTCGATCAGCGTACTTCCTTCATTCGAAACGGCGCCGTATTCGGGAGCGTCGCCGCACGCCGAAACTCAGGAGAAACGAGCACTTGCGCTGTGGAAAATGCGTGAGAAGGCTGGTGATATTGTTATCGTTTCGGCGCGGTCGCTGATCCAGCGCATCGTTGCGAAAAATGAGATCGTCCAGCTCGGCTGTGACCTAAGACGCGATGAAGACTTTCCGCCTGAACAACTCGTCGAGCGGCTGTTCTCGGTTGGGTACGTTCGCGAAGACCCGATCGTCGGGCCGGGCCAGCTCTCTATGCGGGGCGGCATCGTCGATGTTTGGTCACCTGATGCCGAGTCGCCGGTCAGGATCGAGTTTTTCGGCGACACTGTCGATTCGATCCGTTCATTCGACCCCGAAACGCAGCTTTCGACCGGGCATCTGACCGAAATTTCGATCGCTCCGATGCGCGAATTCGCCGTAACGCCCGCCGATCTGAAAGACTGGGCCTTTTTTGCCGAAGATAGTTTCGGCGACGCGAAGTTTGCACGAAATCTCCGTGACCGAACCGATTTCGCCGCCGCTGGCGAGACCTTTTCGGGCTGGGAGTTCCTGATCCCGCTATCAAAACCGCTGACTGCGACAGTTTTCGATCATTTGGACGACCACATCCTCGTCATCGACGAGCCGGCTTCGGTCGAGAACACGCTGGCAAGTTTTTATGACCACTTAGAGCGAAACTACAAGGCCGTTATCTCGAACGGGGACGTCGGTTTGAAGCCGGATCAACTTTTCCTGGACCCGGCCGAATTGAGAAAGAAGTTGGGTGGGTTCCGCTCTGTCGAGTTGCGAGGTTTGGGGAGAACGGCGGCGGCCGTTGATGAGGAGTTCAGCCTGTCAGAAGCGCCTCCGTCAGCGGGCGGCCAGCTGTTTTCTGCTTCAGCCTCACAATTAGCGAGAGACGTGCCGCCCGCTTACGCAGGCGGTTCTGACTTGTTTCTATTCACAACTGCCGAAAAAGCCACCGAGATCGAACTCCAATCACGCTCGACTCGGAAATTTCATGGTGACTTTCCGGCCTTCGTCGCCGAGTTCGATCTTGCGGCTGACATCGTCGTGCGCACGCAGGGAATGGCCGAGCGTATCGCGGAGTTGCTTCGCGATTACGACAAATACGTGCCGCTTGAAGCGATAAAACTCGGCGAGCTTTCGAGCGGTTTCGAGGTGCCTTCCGAGCGGCTGATCACGTATACCGAGGTCGATATTTTCGGCGAGACAGCCGAAGCCGACCAGCGCGGGCCCCGCGAAAAAGTAAGAAAGACCAAGAGTAAGCTTGGCGCGTTCATTTCGGATTTTCGCGACCTGAAGGCGGGCGACTTTGTCGTCCATGTCGATCATGGGATCGGGCGGTTCGAGGGTTTGCAGACGATCTCTTCGCAGGGTTCGGACCGCGAGTTCATGCTGCTCGTTTATGCAGACAACGCGAAGCTCTTCGTGCCGGTCGAGCGAATGGACCTCGTCTCGCGATATTCGAGCGGCGAGGCGACGGCACCGACTCTGGACCGTCTCGGCGGGCTTGGCTGGCAGAAAACAAAGGCCAAGGCAAAACGCGCGATGCGCGACATGGCGGACGAGCTTTTGAAGCTCTACGCCGAACGAAAACTTGTCCGCGGCCACGCATTTTCGCCGGATGCGCCGTGGCAGCATGAGTTTGAGGATGCTTTTCCCTACGATTTGACCGCTGATCAAGCATCCGCGATCGAAGACGTTAAGACTGACATGGAAACGGCTGTTCCGATGGACCGGCTGATAATCGGCGACGTCGGCTACGGCAAGACCGAGGTTGCGATGCGGGCCGCGTTTAAGGCCGTGATGGATGGCCGACAAGCCGCGATCCTCACGCCGACGACCGTTCTGGCTTACCAGCATTTTGAGAGCTTTAAGAAACGGTTCGCGGCATTTCCCGTCAAAGTTGATCTGCTTTCACGTTTTCGTTCGACGAAGGAGCAAAAGGCTGTATCCGAAGCTGCTGCGAAAGGCGAGGTTGACGTTCTGGTCGGCACTCACCGAATACTTTCGAACGATGTGAAAATGCCGAAGCTTGGCTTAGTTGTCATCGACGAAGAACAGCGTTTTGGGGTTGGGCATAAGGAAAAGCTGAAGCAGCTAAAGAAAAAGGTCGATGTCCTGACGCTGTCCGCGACGCCCATTCCCCGAACGCTGAATATGTCTTTGCTGGGGATGCGCGACATGTCAGTGATCGAGACGCCGCCGCGTGATCGCTTGGCGATCAATACGCAGGTCGTGCAGTTCTCCGAGAGTGTTATCCGTTCGGCGATCGAACTCGAACTGAGCCGAAACGGACAGGTCTTTTTCATCCACAATCGTGTCGAATCCATCGAATCCATCGCCGCTCTGATCAAAAAGATCGTCCCGAATGCCCGCGTCGCCATCGGTCACGGACAGATGAACGAGAAGGATATGGAAGACGTGATGCTCGATTTCATCGCGTTCAAATACGATATCCTTGTCGCAACGACCATCATCGAAAACGGCATCGACATCCCGCGAGCCAACACGATAATCATCAACCGAGCCGACAATTACGGCCTTTCCCAGCTTTATCAATTGCGTGGCCGCGTGGGCCGCTCAAATCGCCGGGCGTACGCGTATCTGTTGATACCAAGCGAGTTAGAGCTGACGCCGATCGCCCGCAGGCGTCTGTCCGCTATCCGTGAGTTTTCCGATCTGGGCGCGGGGTTCCGGCTCGCCGCCCTCGATCTTGAGTTGAGAGGTGCGGGCAATATTCTTGGCGGCCAGCAATCAGGCCATCTTGACGCCCTCGGCTTTGATCTTTATACAAAAATGCTCGAGCGAACGATAGCTGAGCTAAAAGGCGATGAGATCGCCGACGAGACGAGCGTATCGATCAATCTGGGCGTCGATGTTTCGATCCCGAAAGATTACATCGCGGACACGAGCCAGCGTTTGCGTACTTATAAACGGATTTCGTCGGCGGGCACAGAAGAAGAACTCATCGCGATCCATGCCGAGGTCGAGGACCGTTACGGACGGATCCCGCGTTCGGTCGATCATTTGTTCGAATACGCACGGCTGAGAAAAATGGCTGAATCGGCGGCGATAGTTTCGGTCGATCGAACGGGCGAAGGTGTCGCGATCAAACTGGGCGAACACGCACGAGTTTCGCCTGAGAAATTGATGCAGTTTCTTGCGGAAGCGGAAGGAACGAGCTTTTCGCCGAACGGAATCCTTCGTGTTCCGGTCAACACCGCCGATCCCATACGGTCGGCGATCGAAGCGATACGGGCGATCTGCGACTAGAATTCTGTGCAGTCGTCAAATTCCTTGCCCGGACAACCGAATAGTTCAGGAGCGTACTCGCGCGTTTGCCGACGCACGTTGATCCAGATATTTGACTGTGTATATTTATCCTTCGTCCACCCGAGCTTCGCGCGGTTCTGCCACACGAATTTGTAAGCGTCTTTCTCGTCGCCGCCGCGAAGGTGGCGTGCCTCGTGAAGCAGGATCGCCGCTCGTTCGACGTCGTCGACAGGGTAAGTGACAAAGTCCGGATAGATCGTCACTATCTGGAAAGGGAAGTTCGTGGCCGCGTACGCGTTCTCTTTCGGTACCATCGAGTTAAGCCAGTTATCGCTCGAGCGCATTACGGAATAACTCTGAAGAAACCTTGCTTCGCTCTCAAAACCTTTTTCGCGAACTATCGCCGTGGCTTTGGCGACCAACTGCTTTTGTTCCGCGCTCAGCGAGCGAGAGCTGGCGATCAGCGAAAGATAGAATGCGACAACCAACGCAACGCAAACGCCGAGGCATACGGCCGCACGCATGGCGATCGACGGCCGTCGGGGCTTTCCTGCAACGATGGTCGCGGTACCCAGTTCTTCGTCACATCTGACGCAGCGATCGACGCCGTCGTAGTTTACGAGCCTGCAATTCTGGCATTTCTTTGTCATTGGAAACTGGCGGAAGACGCGGAAGTGCGCCGCTTCATGAAATAAACGGCCAATTGAAACATACTTCCCGCAACGCTCGCGATAAACGCCAGGCGGGTTTTGAGCATCAAAGCCACCAGTTTGCTTAAATTTGCCAGTAAATATATGATTTCCGTTTACTGCAAAGAGGAGTTTTTTCGATGAGAATTATCGGTCGTTTTATTTCTGCTTTTATACTTACCGCATTTCTTGCTATCGCCGGTTTTGCACAGGAAACCCAGACCCGCGTGGTCGATGAGGTCGTCGCGGTCGTAAATGACGGCGTCATTACGCTTTCGCGAGTTAAACGGGAGGCGAAAGGCGTCATTGATAGTTTCGTCCAGGAAGGCAAGACTCGCGAGGAAGCCCAGAAGATGGTGGACGAAAAGCAGGGCGAACTGATCGCAAATCTGATCAACGAAGAACTGCTGATCCAGAAGGCCAAAGAAGCAGGTCTGGATTCGACTATCGAGGCCAGCCTCAACGAGCGGATGCGGCAGATCATGAAGGAATACAACCTAAAGACTGTCGAAGAACTCTACGAACAGATGGAAAAAAGCGGGGTCGATCCGAAAGTGCTTCGTGAAGATTGGCGAAAGCAGGCGACCCGCGACCGCGTGATCGAAAGGGAAGTCCAGAGCAAGGTTTACTGGGCGGCTAACGGTAAGGAACTGAAGGACTACTACGACAAGAACAAGAGCAAGTTTACGACACCCGAAACGGTTGTTTTTAGCGAGATCTTTCTCGGATTTGCGGGCCGTGACGAAGCGGCCGTTCGTGAAAAGGCCAAACAGCTTTACGATCAACTAAAGGCGGGCGGCGACTTTGATAAGATCGGTGCCGAAAATTCCGATAAAGGCGTGATCGCCGGAGATACCCGTAAGTCCGAGAAGATCCGTGTAAAAGATATGGTCGAGGTCGTCGCAAAGCCGATCGCGGGCCTGAAAGTCGGTGAATACACTCAACCGTTCGATGTCGAAAAACTCGGAGTTGCGATCCTTCGCATCGACGAGCGTCAGGCCGCGAGCCAGGAATCAACCTTCGACGAAAATGCTGTCCGAATGGCTATCCTGAACGAGAAGTTCCCGGTCGAGCAGAAAAAATTCATGGCGAAACTTCGCGAAGACGCCTACATCAAGATCAACGATAACTATCGCCCGCTGGTAGCCCCTATTTTGTTTGCCGACGAGCGGAAGGAAAAACCGGGTAAGTAATCGAAAACAAAAACCAAATTGAAAAAGCCGGGATCGACGAGCCCGGCTTTTCTATTTTCATGCTGAACTCCAGATCAACGTGCCGCGATCGACGCCGCGGATCCAGCGGAATTTGAAAAGTCCGGCATTGCCGCATCGCAGGAATCCATTACGAGATCGGCATCGGCCTCGACAAATCCATCTCCAAAAGTGCTTCTCGACTCGAGCGTTTCAAAATAGGTTGTAATGTTATCGAGGATCTCCTCGGCCGAGTGCGAATGGTATAGCGTCTGCCGGAACTGAGCTCCGCCGACGAGTCCTTTCGTGAACTGTCCCGCGAGCTGCTTCATTTTGCCCAAACTCACGATCTCAGGCATTTCTTCGCGGCACATAGAGAAGAATTCAAGTAAAACTTCTTTC
This sequence comes from uncultured Chloracidobacterium sp., assembly GCA_964410495.1. GTDB lineage: Bacteria > Acidobacteriota > Blastocatellia > Pyrinomonadales > Pyrinomonadaceae > OLB17. Next base: position 189,549 of record CAYPGP010000002.1, on the reverse strand, counting down.
TTTTCAGCGAGGTCCGGCTGATACGGTTCGCGGCCCGCGAGGACGTCGGCAAACTGGCGGAAGATCCACGGGTTCTGCATCGCGCCGCGGCCGATCAGGATGCCATCGACGCCCGTTTCACGCCATTTTTTCATACCGTACTCGATCGTCGTGATGTCGCCGTTGCCTGAAACCGGAATGCTGACCGCCTCTTTCACCTGTCGGATCAGGTCCCAGTTCGCCAGCCCTTTGTAGCCCTGTTCACGCGTTCGGCCGTGCACTTGGATGTGCTCGACGCCGCACTGCTCGGCCATTTTTGCGACATCGACTACGTTGATCGATGCGTCGCTGTAACCCGTTCTGAGCTTCAGGGTTAATGGGATCGTTATCGCCTTCTTGATCTCGGTCAAGATCGTTTCAAGAAGCTTCGGCTCACGCAGCAGCCCCGAGCCGCCGCCGTTCTTCACAACTTTTGGAGCCGGGCAGCCGCAGTTAACGTCCAGGATATCGGCCCCGACTTCCTCGGCCATTTCGGCGCCCATTGCCATCCGTTCGGGCCGCCCGCCAAAGATCTGAACCGCAAATGGCCGCTCTTCCTCGTCAAAACGCATCTGCCGCTTCGATTTCGGATTCCCGCGGGTCAGTCCCTCGACCGAGATAAATTCGGACACAACCAGCCCAACGCCACCACGCCGCTTGATCAGGCGCCGAAAGGTATAGTCCGTCACGCCCGCCATCGGAGACAGGATGAGGGGCGGGTCGATCTGAATATTTCGGATGCTAAACGGCTTCATTACAACAGGCCACCTAAACTAATGAGACGGCACAAAGCCGCCTCATCTGACGAGATTCGCAAAATAGAGTCAGTTTTTCTTTCGTCCCTTGAGCACCAGGACAAGGCCGATCAACGCTATGAAAAAGGAGATGATCAACACCAGGATGCCAGGTATTATTCCTAGCATCGCCTCCTCAAGGCTCGTTCGACCGTTCGTTAAAGGCACAAGCGCCGCAGAAATTCCTGCGACCGCTACACCAAGCAAAATGCCTAGAATTCCAATGGCTAGCACGATCTTACCAAGCATTTAATCTCCTCGGTCTGCGAAAAAATATCGCCTACTTCTTCGTCAAAACAACACCCGTCGCGTCGAAGGAGACCTCGGTCACCGTTCCGTCCGCGTTGCGTTTGTCGAACTTGGCACCGTCGTCGTTGATCAGGTGGTCAACGTGAGCTTTGTCGAGGACTTTGGTTTTGAAGGTTCCCTGGGCTTTCACTTTCATCCCGGCCGCATTTAATGGGATGAAGAACTTGTGATCGCCGAAGGTCACACGAACCGACTTGCCGTTTTCCTTGTCGGCCATTTCCATCCAGCAGCCTTCTTTTTTGCAAGAGCGGACGATTACGCCTTCGACCGCAACGGGCTTGTCGGCGTATTTCTCGGGTGAAGCCAACGCCTTTTCGACCGATACCTTTTTAACACCGGCCACCAACGCGTCGCCCCGCGTAATAGATTCGCCCGCCTTCAGTTCTACCGGAGCGTTGTCCTTGATCTTAACGACCGGCTGGCCCTTGCTGTTCAGTTCCTGCTTGTCGTGGCTGTCCTGAGCATAACCTGCGACGGCGAGACAAAAAACAAATGACGCTGTAAGAATGGATTTTTTCATAGTTATATTTCCCTTAAAACCCAAATTATATATTGTTTCCGACCAAGCGGCCAATAATAAGCAAGTCGTGAATACGGGAAAAGCATCGCGAGCTGCATACAGGATACATGCCGGCTAGCTTTATGGCTGTCGAGGCGGATTTCCTGTCCGCGATGAATGAACGATTTTTCCGCCTAAAATGGTCATTTCGACGCTCGTTTTGCCGATTTCCGCACGCGGAATGCGAAAAATGTCACGCGAAAGCACGATAATGTCGGCCAGTTTTCCGACCGCGATCGTTCCTTTCTCCCTTTCCTGAAATTCTGCGAACGCCGACCCGACGGTGTAGGCCCGAACGGCCTGAGCGACCGAGATCGAATTTTCACCTGAGTTAACGGCGGCATGGATGCCCGCGAGCGGATCGATATCGATCATCGACGCGTCCGAGCCAAAAGCGACGTCGACACGTGACCGGAACAGCAAAGGATAATCGTCGCCAGTGTCGGTTCCGTCAAAGAACAACGCCGGCTGCATCGACGGGATGATGCCTAGCGGACGAAGCCGGGCTATCTCGGGTCGGGCGATATTATGAGCATGTTCGATACGAAAACGCCGGTCCCGCGGCCCGTTTTGGGCGATGGCGGTGGCAAAAGCGTTGACCGTGTTTGCGTTCGCTCGGCGGCCGATGGCGTGGATCGTTACCTGATGGCCCGCCCGATCCGCCCGGGCGATGTCGGCGGCGAGTTCCGCCATTTCATCCTCGCTGCCGTCGGCCATGCCCTTGATGCACCCGCCGCGAACCATCGCGTCGCCGGTCGCGGCTTTCGGGGCGATCGAAGGGTTCCGCTTCCAGTCGCTGATCCCGACGCACTCGTAGATACGCACTTTCAGCCGCCCGGCTCTCGCAATTGTCTGATAGGTCGCGAGAAGGTTATCTGAATGAACGTCCTGAACGCTGGTCACCCCGAGCGAAGCCGCATAATTACTCGCCGCCTCGGTTATCTCAGCCCAATTCGAGCCATGATCGCGTGGAATGACGTTCTGTATGCGGGCAAGACGAGCGCCGGTCACCACCGGTGTTTCGTCAGGCTGTAAACCGGCTTTTTCGAGAGCGGCGGTGTTGACGAGGGCGGACTTCGGATCGGCGAAATAGATGATCAGCGGGTGTTCGGGGCTTACCGCATCAAGCTCTTTTTGAGAGATCGCGGGGCCTTTCCAACGACCAAGATCGAGCGAACCGCCAATGATGAACCGGCCTCTAGGGAGGAAACGTACGAATCGGGCGATCTTTTCCGTCAGCTCTTTTGTGCTGTTGATGTCCCGCGAGTTCAGATGCGAGAAAAAGTTACCGACACCCGTGAAATGGACGTGAGCGTCGTTGAAGCCCGGCAAAACAAGTCGTCCGCGGGCGTCGATTATTCTGGTTTTAGGGCCTGATAAGAGTCGAATATCTTTGCTTGCACCGACAGCGACAATTCTACCGCGGGAGATCGCAATCGAATCGGCCACAGGCATTTCCTGGTCCATTGTCCGAACCGTCGCATTTGTAACTATAAGTTCGGCTTCGGTTTGGCCAGCCACAAGCCCTGGCTCAAGCGCAATAAGTATCAGGAAGAAAAGTGGGCTAAGACGAGTAATGATGGTCAGTATCTCCGGATGATCAATAAATGCTGAAGGTGTATTCCACCTCGCGAATTACATCGACAGGTTTACCGTCGATCTCCGCCGGCAAAAATCTGATCTTTTTCGCCGCCTCGACCGCGACGTTGAAGAGAGCTGGTGGCCCTTTCGCGGCCCAGATGTCTCCGATCTCGCCGTCGGACTTAAACTGAACCTGAAGACCTACGGTGCCTTGGATGTTATTTTGTCGTGCGAGATCGTCGTAGCGTGGCCTCGGTTTGGATAGAAATAGGAGCGGTTGAGAGTAGAAAACGTCAAGATCGATGTCTATTTTACCTTTCTGAAGCTTCGGTGATCCGGTCCGTTTTCTTGCGAGAATGTCGGTTATTTTTGAACTAGTCTTTAGCTCCTTGACCGAGACCCGACGATCCTGCACAAGGGAGCCGCCTGCACGATCGATGATGCGCGTCATTCTAACGCTTATCGACGACAGGACGTCCGATAGAAATCGACTATCAGGGTCGCGAGCCCACGCTTCAACAGAATAGTATCCTGAACCTGTACTTACATACATCGCGACACGGTAGATCTTCTTCTTTAAGATAAAGACTTCGCCCTTAAAGTCTTTGCCGGCAAATGCTGAACTGACAAAGCCCTCAGCTGCTTTAGCCTCCCTGGTCGCCTTAAACTGCAGGTTGGAGTCGCTCCCAAAGACAACTTTGAACGAAGCATCGGCGACTGATGACGAGAGTGTGACCGTTTTCAGCAAGTCGTCCTCGTATACGAGCATTTCCCCCGGAAGGGAAACTCGAAATTCACCGTCGTTGCTGGCAATCTCGGTCCATACCGGTTTTTCAGCTTGCTGCGGAAAGGTTACTGTCGCAGATAAAAGTAAAAGAAAAAATGGACGGAACACATTCATTTCTTTTCGTACACGACACGACCGTCGACAATCGTTTTCAAAACCGTAACGTCGCGGATCTTGGGTGGGTCGATGGTAAAAATGTCGTCGGAAAGCATCACGAAATCCGCGAGCTTTCCGACTTCGAGCGTGCCTTTGATGGTGTCCTGGAATTCGGCGTAGGCCGAGCCCCAGGTGAAGGCTTTGACGGTTTCCTCGACCGAAATTTTCTGTTCGGGGATCCAGCCGGCCGGGTTTTTGTCGTCGAGCGTGCGTCGAGTGACGGCAGCGTAGATGCCCCAGATCGGGTTGAGCGGAGCAACGGGCGAATCGGAACCAAAGGCGAGCACGCCGCCGGTGTCAATGATCGTGCGAAACGCGTAGGTACCCTTGAGACGTTTTCCGTCTAGGCGTTTCCAGGCCCAGCGGCCGTCGTCGATGATATGAAAAGGCTGCATCGAAGCGACGACTTTCATCTTGCCGAACCGCGCGATGTCTTCCTGCCGAAGATGCTGAGCGTGTTCGATGCGAAAACGTCGATCCTTCTGGCCATTGGCCAAGGTAGCTTTTTCGAATATATCGAGAATTTCGTCATTCGCCCGGTCGCCGATAGCATGAATGTTGATCTGAAGCCCGGCTTTATCGGCTCCGAGAACGAGTTCGGGCGTTTTGGGAATATCCTCGCCCGCGAGGCCGCTGGTTTTCGGATCATCCAGATAAGGTTCGAAGAGCCAGGCGGTCGTCGAGCCGAGGCTGCCGTCAGCATAGCCCTTCAGGCAGCCGACGCGAAGCATTGGAGTGCCGAAAGCGTGACGAACTCCGGTGTTCTCCCAGCGTTTGTAACCGGCGAGCGGAGAACAGCCGTAAATGCGAGTTTTGAGCTTTCCGCTGCGGTGAAGTTCCTGGAAGACGCCGACATCTGTCCCGGTCGACATGTCCTGAACGCTTGTCACACCGAGGCTGGCGGCGTGTTCGGTGGCGGCTATTGCGGCTTCCATGCGTTCGTCCCAACTCGGGGCAGGGATCACGCGGCCGATATAGCCCATCGCGGCATCCTTGAAAACGCCGGTAGGATTGCCGCCCGCATCGCGAACGATCAGTCCGCCGTCGACGTCCTTGGTGCTCTTATCGACTTTGGCGAGCCGCATAGCGAGGCTGTTGGCAAGTGCCATGTGGCCATCGAGGCGGTCGATGAAAACCGGATTGTCAGGGGTTGCAGCGTCGATCATCGCGGCGGTTGGCAAGTTGTTGGGCTTCCAGTTTTCGTGGTCCCATTTTCCGCCTAGTATCCAGCGGCCTTTGGGCAGTTTAGCCGCAAAGGCCTTGATACGTGCGGTGAATTCCTCCGGCGTCTTAGCATCGCGAAGGTCAACGGAGGAAAGCTGCTGGCCGGTTTCCATGAAATGAACATGAGCATCGTTCAGTCCTGGAATTATGGTTTTGCCGCCCGCATCGATTACTTTGGTGCTCGCACCGATCATTTTGGCGGTCTCGGCATCGGAGCCAACGGCGACTATCTTGCTGCCGATAACAGCCATCGAACTCGCGGTCGGACGCTTAGAGTCCATTGTGTGGATCTTGGCGTTTTTCACGACCAGATCAGCTTGTGCCGCCGCGGTGACCGCCATGCAGAAAATGACAAAAGTCGAAAGAATGAACTTCATAGATCTCCGAAAAATACCGTAACTATTTGCGGTGTATAATAGCACTTATGGGCGTTCGGCATCTACAGGCGGCGAGCATTATTCTGGTGACTTTGTCGCTCGTTTTTGTCGCGTTCGTCTACTGGACCGAGCCGAAAAATCTGGCCGAGGTAGCGACAAAAGGTTCGGTGGCGATCGGTACGTATCAGATCGATCGAGCCCAATTCGACGCGGGGATCGCCGCTTTTCGGCAAGAGAGGTTCGCCGAGGCGCGAGCGGCGTTCGATCGGGCCGATCCGGAGAAGCGCGATGCGGCGACTCAGTTTTATATCGGTTACAGCTTGTATCGCGAGGGCTGGGGCCGGGTTTCGAATGACGATACTTTGTTTACGGCTGGTCTGGGCGTGGCCAATCGCTTGATAGCGATCGATCCCGATTTTCGAACCAGCGATCCCGCACTAGGCATTAAAACAGCCGCCGAGTTGAAGAACGAGTTTGAGGAAGGATTGAAGATAACGGCGTCGGACTTTAATCCTATGAAACTGACGCGGGAAAGAAAGTGAATGTCCGAGGTTAGCGAAAAGATCGAAACGGCGGTGGATGCGGAGATCGTTATTGACGACGAATCGACGATGATTCGCTCAAAACCGCGACGAGTCAAAGAAAACGAGGTTACCTGGATCGGTTATCTTCTACTTCCGGCCATTTTTCTTCTCGTCACTCTGCTCGGCGGCTTCAGGCTCGGCGCGGCGGACGGGGCGTTTATTTTCCTCAAACCTGCTCTGGTTTGCCTTGTTTTCGCTGCTTTGACGGTGGTCTTGTACACGCGGTCGGGAATGATCGATATCGGCGGCTGGGTCGGCGAGGAACGACCGATCCTGGAAAATGCGTCCAGCGTCGCCGTCTTACTTTCGCTCTTTACCGCGACGGTGCAGCTCTACAATTCGCTGTTGCCTGAGCAAGGTTTAACTTTTTGGGTTGTCGGATTCTGCTTTTTCTGGACGATTTGGAATAATCTGTTCGCCGAGTTCGATCCGAAAAGGCTATTGCGGAGCATGGTCGGATTATTTGGGCTGGCATTTGTGGTCAAATACCTCATACTCGCGAACATGACTGGTTCGCCCGAAGGAAGTTGGTGGCAGCGGCTGTTCGAAAACCCCGGCAAGGAAGCTTTCACATGGCTGCTGGACCTGCCGAAATATTCGCCCGGAACCGGATATGTTCAGTTCTTTACGATCTCTCTTTACCTGATCGGATTGTTTCTGCTGCCGCGATCGATGCGGCGTTGAACCATTCACTTAACTAAAAAACTATCCACTGAAGAGGGCTTCAGTGGATAGTTATCAGTAAAAGGTGAACAGGATTACCTTATGCGGAATGTCATCGATTTGCCGTCACGGCTTACGCGGATCGTACCGGACTGGACATTTACTGATTCGATAACATCGCCCGCGATCACGCCCGCGGCCGCAGCGGCACCGCCGACTGATGTGATCCGCCCACCGGCACCGGCATAACTCGCTGAAATGCCGGAGTTGGTAAGAAATTCGCGAGTCGATATCATTATCCGCCGCCCTTGCGGTTCGGGAGCCAGATCGTCTTCATCTTTTTTCGAGATGATATTTGCACCTGTTCCGGCTGCCGTGTCATACGAACCGCCGCCCGGCTTTTCCGTTTTGGATGTTGGAGCAGTTTTGACGATCGGCTTAACGTTAAGCTTTTCGGGCGTTTCAGCAGATGTTATTTCAGGCTGGGTCACGGCCACATCGCTGATCGAAGGCTGCGGCGGTTCGGGCTGAGTGACCGGTACGCTTTGGCCAGCCTGCGGAACTTCAACCTGCGACACACCGGCAACCGTATTCTGCACCGAAGCCTGATCGAAAACCCTGTAACCGACAAACGCTCCAAACGTCATTAAGAGTAGAAGCGGAATTGCAACGCGAACAGGCGACCAGGCCCAGGGCTTGCGAACCTCACTCGGACGGCCCTTTGCAATGCGGGCTTTTACATGGAAGTCGAAATCCTTTGGGGCCTCGACCTGTCGCAGGCCGCCCAATAGACGATGTATATCGTCGTTTTCCTGTTCCTGATAGATGTTCTTTTCGTTAGTCATTAAAAATATAGCTTTGCAGCTTCTCTTTCAGCAGCGCACGTCCGCGGCTGATTCGTGATTTCGTTGTGCCGAGGCCGAGTTCCATCGTCGCAGCGACTTCGTCGTATGATAGCCCCTGAACGTCTCGCAAAATGACCGGCACGCGATACTTCTCGGGCAAAGCGGCGATCGCTCGGGTTATCATCCGGCTCTGCTCGTCATCGACGAGCTCAGCATCGGGCAAGGCACGATCGTCCGGCGGTTGAAACTCGGTCGAACTTTCGTCCTCGCTTTGGAAAAGGCCGGTCAGTGACAGCAGCTTTCTTCGCTTTCGCCTGCGGATCTCGCTGATAGCAAGGTTCGTTGCGATCCGATAGATATATGTCGAGAACGCATATTGCGTGTGATATCTATCGAGCGCAAAATACACCCTGACGAAGGTTTCCTGGGCCAGGTCGACCGCCTCTTCGTAATCGTTCAAAAATCTATAGAGATAGTTCGTTATCGGGTTACGATAACGCGACATTATCTCGGCGAAAGCCGATTCATCGCCTTTTTGCGTGGCTTCGACGAGTTCGTGGTCGGAGAGTTTTCCGTCAGGCATACGCTTGCTTCGCGCCTCCGCACCTGAAGTTCTGACATAGTCGAAAGCCATACATTCATACAATTAAAAACTCAATTTTGCGAAAAACAAAATCGGCTCCCAGATAAGGACACGCGCGGCTGCTGAAATTGTTGCGAAATTTCGGCAAGCCGCGCGTGGGCACTATTATCGGTCGAGAGGTTTTAGCGTCATGATCAGGAAGATCATTTCAGACCCGCTCGGGACATCAAGCGTGCCTATGAGTGTTGGAACGTTCTGATAAACGCCCAGCTTGCCAGACGTAAGCCCGATCTGCTCATAATTCACAGCGGGCTGGTCCTTTCCCGATTCGTCCTTCCGATAGCCGATGATCACCGGTATTCGAGCACCGAATCTCAGCGTATCAAACTTAAACGCTCCGTCGACTCCGCCGGGTCTGAGATCGCGCAGCGACAATTCGATAAAGCTGCGAAATTTCGGGTCTTCGCCGAACAGGTCCGAATAGCTTTTATACTCGAAGCTGCCCTGATTGGCCATTCGCCCGATGATGTTGCCGGCGAGCCGAAAGTTCGAATACCCAACTTTCGCTTTCAACTGTTGTGCGATCGGGTTCAGGTTCGACGGAACATCGGAACGTGCTCCGGCTTCGTTTGAACCCATCAGCAGATGCAGCGAAACTTCATAACTCGGCTCGACAACATTTTGCCCAACCACCAAAGCCGGAAGGAAAAACAGCACCCCGGACACACAAATACTTACAAACAGCAACTTGATCTGTTTCATTAAAGATCTCCTAAGAATTAATTTCGGGGAGCAGCAATTGCTTAAACTGAACGAACGCCGGAAAGTTGCAAATGTTTATTCCAGGCCTGTCATATTTCGGCAAATTGCGGTGTTTCCATTATGTAAATACTCAATTCCGGGAGAACAAACTATGAAAACTTGGACGAGAAATATCGTTTTCGGCGCGATCATTTTTGCTGCCGCCAGCGTCTTTGCGACCGCTCAGACTCAGTTGAAGGGTGAGTGGACCGCCGCGATCAATAAGAAAAATACGACCGAAATTCACCTTACCTTCAGTCGAAGTTCGAATTTTGGCGGTATGAACATGAGCGGTGAACGCTTCAGGACCGCCGAGCTGCAAGGGATCGCGATATCGCAGATCGAATCCGCGAGCCGCACTGACGTCGTTTTTACTATTCCGCGTGATGCCGGCACCTTTTCAATGGAAGGGATCTTTCGCGACGGCCGCGGCACCGGCTTCTGGACCTTCGCGCCAAGCGAAGCGTTTCGTAGCGATATGAGATCGCGTGGCTACGGATATCTGGATGACGAAGAAATCATGCGAGCCGCGTTGAATAACCTTAGCCGGAAGTTTGTCGACGACTTGAAGTCCGCGGGTTTCGAAAACGTTCCTTACAAAGATCTCACCCGTGCTGCCGGCGACGGCGTGACGATCGCCTACATAAAAGAGATCCGTGCCGCCGGATTTGCCGATGCGACGCTCGTTCAAATATCGAGAGCTGCGGATGATGGCGTAACCTTTGCTTTTATCCGCGATATGCGTGCCGCAGGTTTCACTGCGGCCACGCTTGAGCAACTTCGAAAGGCCGCTGACTCCGGTGTCACAGCAGCTTACGTTAGATCAGTTCAAGCCGCAGGCTTTAACGATCTTACTATCGATCAGGTCTCACGAGCTGCAGACGAGAAGGTCAGCGAGGACTACATTCGAGAAATGAAACGGGCGGGTTTCGCCGATCTCACACTTCAAAATGTGGTCCGGCTCAAAGACGAGGGCGTCACGGCTGCTTTCGTCGACGAGATCCGCTCGGAAGGCTATCCTGACATCACACCGAGTCTCGCGATCAGGCTCAAAGACGAAGGCGTCGATCGTGAGTTTATCCGCAAAGCAAAAGCCCAGGGATACAACGTCAGCTTGTCCGAAATGATCCGCCTTAAAGATAGAGGGACGGTAAAGTAGCTGCTCTCAAAAACTCAACGGCCTCCGCATTTTCGAAGAATCGATGCGGAGGCCGTAGTATTATTATCTTTGATGATTAGCTAGCTTTGAACAGATCCTCATCGACCTTCTGACCGTAAGTTACCGTGCCGACTTCGGTTTCTTCCACGATCTTATCATTTGCCCAAAGTACCGTTCGGTATGGAACCAGAGTGCCTTGGGCGTACTTATAATCGTAAAATTTGCGGCGATATTTAACGCCATTTTCTTCGTAAGTAAGCATCATAACCCGCCAGCTTTTGGTGCTGACGTAGAAGCGCGTCTTACGCTGCTGCGTGTCGGTCACATCGATTAGGTAGAAATCGACGCCCATCTGCTTCTCACGCGGGCCCATTTCGATCGTCGAGCCGTTTTCCTTGTATCGCAGAAAAGCTTCGAGGCCCCGCACGATCTGATTTTCAAAACCTTTCGCGGCATCTTCGCGGGGCGTAAAGACGGTGTTGTTATATACGCCAAAGATCTTATCGTCGGCAAAAACAAGCGAATACCTGGCGTTGGGGAATTCCTGGTCAAGCCTTATCCTTTCCTTGGCTATCGATTCGCCGCGCATGACGAATTTTTGATAGTTTGCCTGCTCTATTTTCCCATCGGCGTCCGTGTACGTTGCCTTTCCGCGTTCCACTGCCGTTTTTCGTATCTGGTTTAACAACGGGCGTCCGACACCAAATCCGTAAGCCGCGATCAGCGACGTTTCGATCACCTGTTCGGCAGTGATATTCTTGATATCGAATTTAGCAGCAGGTGAAGGGGAGGGCGTTGCTACAGCAGGAGACGGAGTAGGCGAAGCAGCGACGACCGGAGTCGGCGAAGGTTGTGTCTGCGCCAAAACCGAGACAATCGAAGAAAACACAATGACCGATACCGCAGCTAAGAAGCGTAGACGCAAAACCACTAGGGAAACTCTCCTAATAAAAACCGTTCGTTAAAGCAAGAGCGGATTGTAACACAAACCCGCAGTTTCGCCCTAAAGCATTGGGCGAAGACGATAATCCATTGATGAGGCCCGCAGGGAAAAGGATGCAATCCTAGTTTTATGCACGTCGCCCTATACGAACCCGAGATACCGCCGAACACCGGAAACATCGCCCGACTTTGTGCCGCGACGAATACCAGCCTTCACATCGTTGGTGTTACCGGTTTCCGCATGGACGACCGAACCTTGAAGCGTTCAGGACTCGACTATTGGGACGAGGTCGATCTGCATCGCCATATCGACATGGACGAACTCAGCCGCTCGATCCCGCGATCACGACTGATATTTTTTACCACCAAGGTCGAACGGCTTTACACCGATTGGTCATATCAGAGCGACGATTGTCTCGTTTTCGGTCCTGAGACACGCGGTTTGCCCGAATCGCTGCTTTCCGAAAACGCTGAACGTTGCCTAACCATTCCGATGCTGAACCCAAACGTTCGTAGCCTTAATCTTGCCAACAGCGTCGCGATCGTGCTCTACGAAGCAATGCGGCAACTGACCATTGCAGAAGCCCGCACGAAGTAAGGGCTCCCGTGCGGATATGGCATCGCTCCGGTTACTCAAGCTGCCTTCGATAGATCAAACCGGCATTATCAGTCCGAGAGCCCTTACTCCGTGCGGGCTTCTGCAATCCCATTATCATTTTTTCAGGCACCTTTTTTCCCAGCTTTTACGTCAAATCATCGTCATTATTTGACGATAACTCTCGATTAAGGGGGAAACATGATCATGAATACGATTAAGAGATATTTTGGAATTTCATTTGCGATAGTCGCACTATTTATAAGCGGTACTGCCGTGTCGGCTTCGGCCGCGAAGCCTGAGAAGTCGCTCGAGCAGAAGGTGATGAGCAAACTGCGTGGGTTGCCTAATTACGGTGTTTTCGACAATATCAATTACACCGTTAACGGTTCGACCGTAACGCTGTCCGGGAAGGTCATCACACTCGGTACAAAAGGCCATGCCGCAAGCGCGGTCAAGGATATCAAGGGCGTTACGAATGTGATAAACAACATCGAAGAATTGCCGCTTGGATCCTTCGATAACCGCATTCGCTACGCTGCCCTTCAGACCTTCGTAAACCGCGGCCCGGCCCAGTATTTCGCTGGCATCAATCCTGACGTCAGGATCATCGTCGAAAACGGCCGCCTCACGCTCGAAGGCTACGTCGCCCACACCGGCGACAAAAACCTGCTAAATCTTCTCGCCAACGGCATTCCCGGCGTTTTCCAGGTAACAAATAACCTGGTCGTCGGCCGCGACACGCGAAGATCGTAAACCATAACCCCGCGTCAGCGGGCCCAAGTCAGAACCGCCTCGCGTCAGCGGGCGGCCACAGGTCAGCGGATTGCACAACGACCGCACAAAGAAAACGCCGGACAGCGATGTCCGGCGTTTTTCTTTTCCGCTATCAGATCATTTTCGGATTTTCGCGAACTTCATTGCTTAGTGAGAATAACGGCATCGGTCACAACCTTTAGGCGGACGGCGGCGAAGCGGGTGCGGTCGCGGGAGAATGTGAGGTCGAGAATGTTGTCGGGTTCGGCGGTCATGAACACCTTTGGCTCGCCCCCGTTCGGGAAGGCCTGAAAGACCTTCGCGGCGAGGTTCTCGCCTTGACGCGATTCCTGATAGATCAGGCTCTTGCCGTCCGGGGCCCATTTGAGGAACCATGCGGGCCGTATGTTCAACTCGGCCGACGGCTGCTCGGAATCAACCGGCCTGACTACGACCTTGATCGCCTCGCTTTGCTCACCGCCGCTTGTGTAGGCGATATAACGAGCGTCGGGCGACATCGCCCAAAAATAAACGAAAGCTTTCGGGAGATAATCCAAACCGGAGACGACTCCACCTTCAACGGGGACCTGTGCCATCGGCGCTGAGCCTTCGTAGTAACGGCGAAAGACCACCGTCTGGCCGTCTGCCGCAAATTGCGGGTCTTGCGTGATACCCGGTACATCTGCGAGCAGCACCGGGTTGCTTCCGTCGATATTCATTCGCCAAACTTGATTGAATCCCGCACGCCTTGACGTGAAAACGATAAAACGGCCATCGCCGGAAACTCGCGGTTCCGAGTTGTCAGAATCCGGCGGTGAAAGCTGAACGGCATTTTTCCCATCTGCGTCAGCGATCCATATTGAGAGTCGGGAACTTTCGACAACATCAAAAACAACGCGGCCATCCGGCGTCCAGTCGACAGTGTCGTGACCGAGTGGTTCACGCGTCAGCGGCGTCATGGTTTTAAGATCACCGCTCGAACCGACCCATACGCGGGATTCGTCTGTGCGCTGGACTGCCACGATGTTGCTGCCATCGCGGTCGATGCTCACGCCGATATAATTGTTGAGGTCATTTGTGACGCGGGATATCCTGCCGCCCGGCACCGAAACAAAAAACAACTGACGCCGGCTTGAGGCACCATCGACGGCGTTCACCAACAGCCCCTTATCTTCTGCGAGAGGAGCTATGACGTCGATGCGTTCACGTTGACGGACGAGCGTACGTTCATTGCCAGATTGGATGTTCATTTGGACGATCGACCAATACTCGGCCTCGTCGAGATCTCGTTTAATGTAAAAAATAGACTGCCCGTCAGAGGAAAATCTTGCCTTGCGGACGATCGATTCACCGAGGAGAGTTTTCAGCACCTGTTCTCCGCTCCCATCTTCAGCGTTTGCGGAGATGAGTTTTGAATCGGTGACGTTGACCGACGTCGCAGGAGCGGGATCGCCGTATCTTACGAAAAGAACGCGTTTCCCGTCGGGCGAAAGATTTCCGAGGTGATTCACTTTGTCGACTACCTTGCGAGCCGGGCCGCCAAGTGACGAAACGCGATAAAGCGTCCCATGGATGCCGAATCTCGGGGCGGTGATGAAGAAAACGTTCTCACTGTCCGGGCTGAACGAGATGTCCCAATAGTGCACCTGCTGCTGCGGAACGATCCTGATCGCATTTGCATCCTTCACACGTCTCAGCCACAGCGAACGTTCGTCGTTCTCGTCGTATGTCACGTAAGCGACCGATCTGCCGTCCGGGGATATAGTCGCGAGGGCGACGTTGTTCGATTGGGAAAGGCGACGCATATTCAGACGTTCAATGCTGATCGCCGGCGATTGGGAACGGGCGGAAAAGAAATACCAGGCGCCGAAAGACAGCAGCAGCGTCAAAACGCCCGCCGCAGCGAGCCAACGTCGGGACGACCCGCTGGCTTCGCGGTAGAATCTTCGAACGAAGCTGTCAACCGAAGCCGGCTCGACGCTTCGGAGGCGAACCGCCTCGATGATCGATCGCACTTCGTGCATCGAAGTGAATCTGGCGGATGGCGATTTCGCCAGGCAGCGGCGGATCATGTGCGTCACCGCATTCGGGATCTCGTGCCGCCCCGTCGTAACCGGCTTAGGGTCGGTCGAGATGATCTGCCGAACAACGTCGGCGTAGGTCTCTCCAGCGAATGGCCGTGTTCCGCACAGGGCTTCGTACATCACGATACCGAGGCTGAAAATATCCGTCCGATAGTCCACGTCGCGGCCTTCTGCCTGCTCGGGCGACATGTACGACGGCGTTCCGATGACCTGGCCCGGGGCGGTGATATCCTCGAGTGTTTTCGTTTGTGAGGTTACCAACGGATCCATCTGAGCGAGCCCGAAATCCAGGACTTTAGGCGTTCCCGCGTCCGAGATCATGATGTTGCCCGGCTTGATGTCGCGATGGGTTATGCCGTGGTCATGAGCATGTGCGAGGGCGTCGGCGACGGGGAGGAACCAGCCCAGAAACTTATCGAGCGTAACGCCGTCGCTTGGGATAAGGTCGCGAAGGGTTTTTCCCTCGACGAGTTCCATGGTTATAAAAGGACGGCCATCGAATTCCTCGACGGAATAGATCGTCGCGACGTTCGGGTGATTAAGCGTAGCGGCGGCGAGAGCTTCATTTCGAAAACGACGCACGAATGCCGGGTCATGGACAAATTGTGTCGGCAGTATTTTCAGTGCCACCTGGCGATTTAGTTTCGTATCGGTTGCTCGGTAGACCTCGCCCATCCCACCAAAACCGATCGGGCCTTCGATGCGATAATGAACCAGAATTTCGCCTGCTTTGAAAGATTCGGGATGACGGTAACCGGCAGCGATGTCGCCAACGATCGGCTGCGCGATGAAGTCACCTTTTTGCTGATCAGCAGCGAGGAGCGATTCGACCTCGCTTCTGAGTTTAACGTCTTCGCCGCAGTGAATATCGAGGAACGCCGTCCGCTCATCGGGCGGCAACTCAACCGCTTCCGCAAAGATCTCGCTGACTTTTTCCCAATCCGGCTGCGTCATTCCTGTTTTAGCTCACGAAAAAGCCATGCCCTGGCAACGTTCCAGTCGCGTCGCACCGTTCTTACGGACACCTCAAGTGTTTCGGCGATCTGTTCCTCGGTCAGACCACCAAAATAGCGGAGTTCTACGATCTGTGCCTGACGAGGGCTGAGCGAACTAAGCCGGTCAAGGGCTTCATTTAGAAGAACGATGTCAGTGGCCGCATTGTTCTCGACCTCGATGGCGTCATTCAAAGTTACTCTTACCCGATCGCTGCCGCGCTTCAAGCTGTTCTTTCGGCGCGCAAGATCGACGAGCACTCGCCGCATCAGCTTGGCTGACATCGCGAAAAAGTGGTTCCTATCCTGCCAATTTACTTTGTCCGAATCGACCAACCGGAGAAACGCCTCGTTGACTAATTCGGTCGCCTGAAGGGAATTACCTGGCCGCTGACCGCGAATGAAATTTAGGGCGATCCGATGCAGTTCGTGCTCGACCAGCGGCACGAGTTCGTTCAGAGCCGCACTCTCGCCGTTTCTCCACAAAATCAAGAGCTTCGTGATCTCTTCGGACTCTGGATGCATTTTCTTCGGATCGTAAATGAATTTTGACACGGCGATTTTAGCATAAGGCGAAAAAAAGTTTGGCCGGTTTTCGAAAGCGTTCCCGTCTTCTATGTACGGAGGAGTAAAGAACGATGTTTAGCGAATTGGTAACAGAGGAACACATCACGATCCCGCACGAAAAGACGGGCGGGATCTTCCGCGCACGGCCGACCGATGCCGCATCGGCGATCGGCGTTGTGACGATGGCTTTCAGTACGGATCCCGTGGCTCGCTGGGTCTATCCCGAGGCGGCAGATTACCTTACGTGGTTTCCGCAGTTCATCCGGGCCTTTGCGGGCAGAGCCTTCGAAGAGGGCTCAGCTTACTGTGCGGGCGGCTTCTCCGGAGCGGCTCTATGGCTGCCGCCCGGTATCGGATCAGATGGCGAAGCAGTCGAGGCGATAAGTCGTGGTTCGGTAAAGGACGCAAAACTCGACGAGCTGTTCCAGATATTCGAACAGATGGACGCTCATCATCCGAAGCCGCCGCATTGGTATCTACCGATGATAGGGGTCGATGTATTTTCGCAGGGAAAAGGTGTCGGTTCGGCCTTGATGCGATACGCACTTGCCCGCTGTGACGAAGAAGGGTTACCGGCCTATCTCGAATCGACCAATCCGCGAAATATATCGCTTTATGCAAGATTTGGCTTTGAGATCCAGGGCCAGATACAGGTTGGCGGCTGCCCGCCGATCTTTCCCATGCTGCGCAGTGCGCGCGGCTGGGTAACAGCCGTGGCGAACTAAGTGTTTCCGTCGGCTTAATTCATACAAGACCGGCAAGGCCGGAAAAAATCGGAGGAATAATAAAAAATGTTAGGTGCAACAGTAATTGATACAAATACCGCAGCCCGCAGGGTCGAATACGACTACTACGACACGATCATCGCCGCTCAGAAGGTAAACTGGCGGATCGAGGACATAATCGGCGGCGACAAGAAACTCGATTTCACCAGGCCGTTCATGCCGGAATCGCTTGCAAGAGTCAGCGGCCTGTCGTTCCTGAACGAACGCGAAAAGATGATCCTTAACCAGATCCGCGGGCATGCGTATCTGGCGATCTTCGGCCTGGCGGAGGAATTCATTCTTCCGTTCGTGCTGGATCACATAAGGCCTTCGCTCGATCAGGATGATTACCGGGTTCGGGCGTTTCTACAGTTCGCGGGCGAAGAGGCAAAGCATATTCAGCTTTTCAAGGTCTTCAGCCGCGAATTTCAGGAGAATTTCGGCACCGAATGTAAAGTGATCGGCCCGCCGTCAGAGGTTGCGAAGGCCGTGCTTGCCCACAGCCCGCTGGGCATCGCCCTCGCCATTCTGCATATCGAATGGATGACGCAGCGTCACTACATCGAGAGCATCCGCGATGATCAGCAGTTGTGCCCGCAGTTCAAGAGCCTGCTCAAAAATCACTGGCTCGAAGAGGCGCAGCATGCAAAACTCGACACGCGCATGGTAGAGTCCCTGGCCGAAAACCTCAGCCCCGAGACGATCGAGAAAGGCATCGACGATTATCTGTCGATCGGCGGCATTCTCGATAACGGCGGAAAGCAGCAGACGCTTTTCGACCTCGAAGCCTTCGAAACCGCGACCGGCCGCATACTCACTGAAGAAGAACGCGAAGAGTTCATCGACGTCCAGACCCAAGCCAACCGCTGGACCTACATCGGAACCGGAATGACGCACCCCAAGTTCCTCTTCACCCTCGAACGCCTCAGCCTCGAACAGCGGCAGCGGATCGAAGGAGTCTCCGCAGATTTCTGCTAAGGGTCAGAACCGCCTCGCGTAAGCGGGCGACCATAATCAGGCGGTTAAATTAACAACCGCAAAACCCCCAAAAAGCCGGTGCAGCGATGCCCGGCTTTCTCGTTGAGTTTTGCAGGGCAACCCCCGCCGGTCCTGCGACTTCAGAAATGGCTTCAGCGAAGAAAGAATAGATCCGCGGTTACTCCAAGGGCAATTGCTAAGACATGGAACCCGAATAATCTTGCGGCTGTGTTCCATCTATTTCGGGAAAAACTCAAGAAAAGCCCGTACACAGGATATTGGAGAAGCGCGAGGTTTCCCATCACCGAGAACCCGATCGTCGATTCGTCACCCGGGACGAAGTACTCCCAGATCACCGCAACAAGATTGGGAAAGGGGAAAAGTGCCATAGCCCAACGTGGATTGGGCGACGACTCACTAGCTTGCAAAGCGGCAAAAACCAGAAGAAGAATCCCAACTATGATCGATATCCAAAAGGGGGCCAATTTTTTTAACGAATCCCTGATCATTGCGCCAATTGCCTTTCGCTCGTCAATCCGTCATCATACTCGTTTGCCTTCGGGCTGGAGATAACGACTATGATCGCAAACGACAAGATACGGAACATCGCAATTATCGCACACGTTGACCATGGGAAGACCACTTTGGTTGACGCCATGCTGGCTCAATCGGGGACTCATCGTGACAACGAAACGGTTGTTGACCGCGTGATGGATTCGATGGACCTCGAGCGTGAGCGCGGTATCACGATCATGGCGAAAAATACTTCGGTTCGCTATGGCGACTATAAGATCAACATTCTCGACACACCGGGCCACGCCGATTTTGGGGGCGAGGTCGAGCGGGTTCTTAAGATGGTCGATGGGATCGTACTGCTCGTCGATGCCGCCGAAGGATGTCTGCCGCAGACGCGTTTTGTTTTGCGAAAGGCGCTTGAGCTAAAACTGCCCTGCATCGCCTGCGTTAACAAGATCGACCGTCAGGATTCGCGTCCTGAAGAGGTCCTCGATGAGATCTACGACCTGTTTATCGACCTCGGTGCGAACGATCAGCAGATCGAGTTTCCGGTACTCTACTCGATCTCGCGTGACGGCATCGCCAAAAAAGACCTAGCGGAAGAAGGGAAGAATCTGATCCCGCTGTTCGATCAGATCATCGAATCGATCCCGGCGCCGCACGCTTTGCGAGACGACTCGCTGCAGCTGCTCGTCGCCAATATCGACTACAACCCATTCGTAGGACGGCTCGCGATCGGGCGTATTTTTTCCGGCTCGATCGCCAAGAACCAGGAAGTCGCGGTCGCAAAGCGTGATGGTTCGGTAGCTAAAACTCGCGTCAAAGAGCTGTTTGTCTTCGAAGGCCTCGAACGCACAACCGTGGCCGACGCCGGGACGGGCGAGATCGTTGCGCTTGCCGGGTTTGACGACATCGAGATCGGCGAAACGATAACCAGCGTCGACAATCCTAAGCCGTTGCCCGTCATCAACGTCGACGAACCGACGATCGCGATGATCTTCGGCGTCAACACTTCACCGTTTTCGGGTATCGACGGTAAATTTGTCACGTCGCGACAGATCAAGGAACGCCTCGACCGCGAACTGCTGGGTAACGTGGCCCTTCGAGTCGAGCAGACGGCGGCTGCGGAACAGTTCAAGGTTTCCGGCCGAGGTGAGCTGCAGCTCGCGATCCTGATCGAGATGATGCGACGCGAGGGTTATGAACTGCAGGTTTCCAAGCCCGAGGTTATTACTAAAAAAGACGAAAAGACCGGCGAAACGCTCGAGCCGATCGAACTTGTTGTGATCGACGTGCCTGACGAATTTATCGGCGTCGTAACCGAAGCTATGGGCCGCCGAAAGGGCCAGATGACGAAGATGATCAATAACGGCTCGGGCCGTGTGCGTTTGGAATTCGAAGTTCCGTCGCGTGGTTTGATCGGGTTCCGCGGTGAGTTTTTGACAGAGACCAAGGGAACCGGATTGCTGAATACGCTTTTCCTCCGCTTCGACAAATATCAGGGCGATATGAAATCGCGGCAGACCGGCTCGCTCGTCTCCGACCGCATGGGCGAGACGAACACCTATGCTCTTTACAATCTCCAGGAACGCGGCGTCCTTTTCGTCAAGCCGCAAGTCAAGGTCTATGAAGGCATGATCGTCGGTGAGAACGCTCGTGCCGTCGACCTCGACGTAAACCCGATCAAAGAGAAAAAGCTCTCGAACATGCGAACAACCTCCGCGGATGAAGCCATGCGGCTCGTCCCGCAACGCGAAATGTCGCTTGAACGGGCTCTCGAATTTATTGCTGACGATGAGCTCATCGAAGTCACGCCGAAAGCTATTCGCTTGCGAAAACGTGTTCTAAAAGCGAACGAGCGGCCGAAGAAATAAGGCTTTTTCAGTGAGCGTGGAATTACCTGCGGCGGTACACACTCGACTGTGTGCCGCCCTTTCTTATGCGCGGATTTTGTGAAAAATTCAATGATCTGACGTGTTCGGAAAACTTTTCACCGTACTGAAACGTAGTTCGTTTTATACTCAATTAAAAGGAGATCTAAAACATGCCAACACTTGTACCGTATCTTAATTTCGACGGGAAGACCGAAGAAGCCTTTAGTTTTTACAGATCCGTCTTTGGCGGCGACTTCATGGGCGAGGGATTTATGCGATTTGGCGGGATGCCCGAGGGCGATCAAATTCCCGAGGAGGTCAAGAATCGCGTTATGCACGTAACGCTGCCTGTCGGCGACACGTTTCTAATGGGTTCGGATACAATGCCGGGATACGGCAAAGAATTCGTTCAGGGGAACAATTCCCAGATCATGATCAATCCCGAAACGCGGGAAGAGGCCGACCGGCTTTTCGCCGAGCTTTCCGAGGGTGGGAATGTCGAAATGGGCATGCAGGATACGTTCTGGGGAGCGTATTTTGGATCGTTCAGTGACAAATTCGGTGTTTGTTGGATGATCCACTATCAGACAGGAAAAGAATAGCGAGGTAACAAATATGTCAGCGGAAAATGAAAAGATCGTAAAGGAAATAAATGCAGCGTTCGAGCGGAACGATATGGAGGCCTTCTTATCATATTGTTCCGATGATCTTGACTGGACAATGGCCGGCGAGGCCCGCACCAAGGGCAAAACTGCAATTCGCGAATGGATGAAAGACATGGCTGGGTGCGATCCTCCAAAGATCGGCGTTGACCGCATGATCTCTACCGAGGATTCCGTCGTTTGCTATGGCGACATGACCATGAAAGGCGCGAGCGGTAACGAAGAGGGATATTCGTATTGCGACATTTACACCTTCGCAGCTGGTAAGGTCACCGAACTTCGCTCGTTCGTCGCGAAGCACAAGACAGACGATTCGACGAATGCTGCCTCGGGAGGCTAGTTAACAATTCATAAAGTGCTTATTAAAGCCGTCCGAATGGGCGGCTTTTTTCTTGTAAAGTTTTGTAAAGAAGTCCATTTTTTCGGATGCCGAAGATCATTATTACTACCGCAGTCCGTATTAACAGTGGTCTTGAGGCTTGGAATACAAGTTGCATCACCCTAGAGTCGATTGACTATCTTGTTCTCGTGGTCAGTTTTCGACCCCAACTACTACTAAGGAGAAGTAACTATGAGTTTTTATTTACGACGTCCGACCTTCTTATTGTGGGCTCTGTTCGTCTGTGTTTTTGCGGCAGGCTCGATCGCTCAGGTGACTACCGCCGAAATAACGGGAACGGTTGCCGATGCAACCGGCAAGGTTATCCCTGGCGCGACCGTTACCGCGACCAACGTTGGTACAAACGCGTCGCGAACGGCGACCACCGACGGTTCGGGAGGGTTTTCGATCCCGAACCTGCAGCCAGGCGTTTATAACGTTACTGTTGAAGCGGCGAGCTTCAGCAAATCCCTGTTGAAAGATATCGAACTCAACGTAGGCGGTAGCCGCACCTTGAATGTCGAGATGAAGGCGGGGCAGATCACCGAGATCGTCGAGGTGACATCCGACGGCGGCTTGGTTGAAACAACGAAATCCGAACTCGACGCGGCTGTAAGCCCCAAAGAGATCGAAAATCTTCCGCTTCTCAACCGCACGTTTGCGGGACTTTCGATCGTTGCTCCCGAAGCTCGTCCGGTCGGTAACTTCGACCCGACGAAGACCCGCGTCGGCAATATCGCCTTCGCCGGCGGTGACGGCCGTCAGGTCAACGTTAATATCGATGGCGGCGACAACAAGGATAACGTTGTCGGCAGCTTGCTTCAGAATTTTTCGTACGAATCGATCCAGGAATTTCAGGTCATTCAGCATCGCTGGACGGCCGAGCAGGGACGGTCGGTCGGTGGTATCGTGAACGTTATCACGAAGAGCGGAACGAATGACTTCCGCGGCTCTTTCTTCGCGAATTTCCGCGACGAGAAATTCCGTGCTTTCGACTTTTTCGACGACGTAGCCAAACAGGCGAATCCGAACTACACCAAGCCGGAATTTAATCGTCAGGAATTCGGCGGCAGCATCGGCGGCCCGATCGTCAAGGACAAGACATTTTTCTTCTTCGCACTCGAACGATTTCGTGAGCGTCAGAACGTCGCGATCCTACCGTCTGCGGTAGCAGAGCTTCAGGCGATACCAGGTGTTGATTTTGTTCCTCTGATCCCTACGCCTTACAACGATACTCTGCTTTCGGCTAAGGTGGATCATCGTTTTAACTCCAAGCACAGCATCTTCGGACGCTTCTCTTATCAAGGTAACGATTCGCCCAACGATCAGGTCGCCAATCCGGCGCGAACAGATCTGAGCGGTGGTAATGTCACCACTAATACGCTTTACAGTGCTCTGGGTAACTACACATACAGCATCACACCTAACGTGCTTAACCAGTTCACGTTCCATTACCAGGATTTTGTCAACGAGATCCTGCCGATCGAAGAGGGCTTGACGCTCAATTTTCCGGGCGGCATCTCGATCGGTCAAAACGCGAATACGCCTCAGTCAACGATCGAAAGCAAATACCAGTTCCGAAATGACACAAGCGTAGTTCGCGGAAACCACACGATGAAGTTCGGTGTGAACTACATTCACACGATCCTTGACGGCTATTTCTACTTTGGAACGCGTGGCTATTCGCTGACCTTCGGCCAGAGCCCAACGGCGATCCGTGCACTGCCGCAAGGATTCGCAACGCCTGGCATTCTGACCGGTCTGACGTTCTCGGATGGTGCCAGCTCACACGCTCAGACCATTGATCAGCTCGCTTTTTACGGACAGGACGATTGGAAGATAACGCCGAGACTGACACTGAACCTCGGCCTTCGCTGGGACGCCAACATCGGCAATCTGCCGGCACAGAACAACAATCGCACGATCAATATTCTGCGAAACGTAAATCATCCGCTCGCACAAGCGTTGACCCGTGATGAAGAAAAACTTACGCGGACGACACCTAACTGGAAAGAATTTCAGCCCCGCATCGGTTTCGCATGGGATCCGTGGGGTGATGCGAAGACAGTTATTCGCGGCGGTTACGGGATCTTTTACGATCAGATCTTCCAGAACCTTTCGCTTTTCTCGGCCACGCAGTCAGAACCGCAGGTCTTCCAGACGGCGATCAGCTTGACGGCTGCGCAGCTTGCGACCTTCCGCTACGGAGTCGATCCGCTGCCATCGCTGCCGGCGAACTTCTCTTTCGCAAATCTGGCGGTCGGTGCTGTTGGACGTATCAATGATCCAGATGCGACCGAACCCTATGTTCAGAAATTCTCCATAGGATTTCAGCGTGAATTGAGTTCGCGGATGTCGATTTCGAGCGATTTTGTCCATACTTTGGGCATCGACGAACCTCGATTCCTGAACATTAACCCCCAGATCCGAAGCGTTTGCGATCCGCTATGGCCCGGCTCGACGCCGACCAGTGCTCGTTGCGTTCGCGGCGCATCAAGCCGTGTTCTCGATCAGGCGTTTGTAGCGGCTGGACTTCCGGCAAATCGTCTCGAGCAGATCAACATGTTTGCGACGACGAATCGTTCGCTGTTCGACAGCTGGGCCACGACTCTCAAATACCGCTCGAACCGCTTCTTGTTCAACATCAGCTACGTTCTGGCGAATTCAAGAGCGTGGGGCGGCCAGCCGACTGCTTCGTACTCGGGCAATGGTATTGCTATCACACCCGAAACGCAGTTTGCTCCGGGCGAATTCGGCCCGACGCGTCTCGACGAGCGGCATCGTTTCGTTCTTAGCGGCGTATTCAATCTGGGCTGGGGAATTCAGCTTTCGCCGATCATGCAGCTAGCTTCGGCCCGGCCGTTTTCGGCTAATACCGGCTTGGACCTTGATGGCGACGGTCTCAATACTGTCGATCGCATCTGTGAGGGCGTCAGCCTTGCGTCTGTATTTGCCGTCCGTGGAAATGCGGCCGCGATCCAAAACCTGAACCCTCGCGGATGCCGTCAGCAGCAGGTGAACCAGTACCGCAGCGGCTTCTTCGTTGACGCTTCGGGGGCGACGCAGGAACTCAGCCACCGCTTCTTCAACGTTGACCTGCGTGCATCGAAGGCGTTTTCATTCGGTGAACGGTTTAAGCTATCGACCTATGTCGATCTCTACAATCTGTTCAACACGGACAATCTAGCATTTGGTTCCAATGCTCGTCTCGGCTTGAGCGTGGCAACTGCCGCGGGCAGCTTTATGCAGCCCAGTTCGTTGTTCGGCCCCGGATTTGGACCGCCGATCGGACGTCCGCTGACGGCGCAGTTCGGTGCTCGCTTCACCTTTTAGCTAGGTTTTTTCTTGATCATGTTTTCCGGGCCGTCTTTGATGGCCCGGTTTTTTGTCTCGCAGTCGGTGTCGTCGTCTTCTGCGTCCGGGTCATAGGGCTCGTAGCCATGGGCGTCGTCATAATAGTAAGAGAGCTCCCTTTGATCCGATGCGAGGTCGCCGGGTTTTTCGCTCGACTGTTTCGAATTCCTTGGCATGTTTAATTTATAATCGCGTTTCAACCGGTACTCAATAAACGAAGTATGAATTTAAGAAGTATAACTTTGGCGACCGCATTGGTCGCCTCATCCGTTTCAGCAACTTATCTTTTCACCGGCAACACGTCGAAAGTAACCGCTTCTCAAGCGGCAGCCGTGAATGAATATCAGGTCGGGGCCACATTGTGGATGCAGAAGGCAGCCGAGTTTCGGGCAGTCTCTTATCAGGCCTTTAATCTCGCCCGCTGGCGGCTGGATGCCGATCTTGACAAGAAGAATCTCAAGAAGCTGCCGAAAGACGAGCAGAAGAAATCGCGGGCGATCATCGTCGATATCGACGAGACCGTTCTCGACAACTCACCGGCGCAAGCGGCCGGGATCAAAACGAACAAGCCTTTCAATATGCCCGACTGGTACGCCTGGGGCGAGATGCGTAAGGCGAAAGCAATTCCAGGCGCCGTCGATTTCCTGAATTATGCTACTTCGAAAGGCGTAAAGGTCTTCTACGTTTCAAACCGCGACGACGTCCAGAAGCAAGCTACTATCGACAATCTACAGATGGTCGGCTTCAACGATATCGGTCCCGGAAATGTGCTTCTTCGCCAAAAGGACGCCCAGGGCAACAACATATCTACCAAAACACCGCGACGCGAGTTCATCGGTCAGAGGCACCGGATCGTCATGTTGATGGGAGATAATCTCGACGACTTTTCGGACGTCTTTGAGCGCAGGAGTGTCGGTGAGCGTTTTGCCGAGGTTGATAAAATCAGTTCCGAATGGGGAAAACGGTGGATCATCCTTCCAAATGCGATGTACGGCACTTGGGAGAATGCGATCTACGAATACGGCCGTTTCACCGACCAGCAGAAAGCTGATGCTAGAACTAAGGCTCTGGAATTGCCATAACGTTGCGAGTCATGGCTGAGAACGGTCGGTAACGGGAATGACTAATAAATCGAAGAAGATTATACTAGTTGCCAACCGATCAAAGCATCGAAAGATCCGAATAAGTAAGGAAAGTAAACTGATGAAAACGATCCTGTCGTTCATTTTTATAGTCGCTTTTTGCCTAAATCCACTCGGCGTTGCGGCCCAACAGCCTGCGGCGGCCCCATTCGCACTGACCATTGACAACATCATGCGCGGCCCCGGGCTCGTTGGTTACGAGCCGACCGCGGTGCGATGGTCTGCGGACAGCAAAAAGATCTATTTCAGCTGGAAGCGTGCGGACGAACCGCGTGTCGCCGATATGTCGACGTACGTTGTGAATGCCGACGGAAGCGGACTGAGGAAGCTTTCGGAGGAGGAAGCGAAGCTCGCGCCGCCGAATGGTGATGTTTCAGACGATAAGAAATGGACGGTTTTCACGGAAAATGGTGATATTTTCCTGTACGACAATTTGGCCGGTCAACGCCGTCAACTGACGAAAACATCGGATGTCGAATCAAACCCAAGATTTGTAGGTGACCAGCGTCAAATCTCGTTCTCCCGGCAGAACAACCTTTACTTGCTGTCCCTCGATAACGGAGCTCTAGAGCAATTGACCGATATTCGACCTGCGGGTGGAGGAGGCCAAGGCGGCCCCGGTGGTGCGGCAAACGACCCGACGAGACGCGGAACCGACAGCCAGGAAACCTTAAAGAAGGAAGAACGTGAACTGCTCGAGGTCATTCGCGAGCGTGCGGAAAAGCGTGAGGATGACGATAAGAAACGCAAGGCTCGGGAGATTCGCAAACCGTTTCAATTGACCCAGGGACAAACCGCCGGAAATCTATCGCTCACGCCCGACAAGAGGTCGGTGATCGTTACGGTGAATGAAGCCGCCACGGGGTCGAAAAATACGATAGTGCCGAACTACGTGACGGAATCAGCATATACAGAGGACATCCCCAGCCGATCGAAGGTCGGTGACACGCAGTCCCGCAACCGCATCGCCATTGTGAGCGTTGAGACGGGAGATTCGCAGTGGATCGACCACGGACAACGCTTAGCGGCAACACAGCCTCCGCCGCAAAGAACGGAAGGCAATACCGCAGCCGGTCAGGGATCGGGGCAGGGAAGCGGGCAAGGACAACAGCGGGACCGCGATGTGCAGTTATCGACACCCGTTTGGTCCGATGATGGGAAAAATGCTGTTCTGCAAGGCCGCTCGGCCGATAACAAAGATCGCTGGATAATGCAGCTCGATCCGGCGACTGGGAAGACCAAGGTGCTGGTTTCGATTCGCGACGATGCCTGGGTCGGCGGGCCCGGAGCATTTTCGCTGGGCTGGCTCCCGGACAATAAGCGTGTTTATTTTCAATGGGAACGTGACGGGTTTTCGCATCTTTACACCGTGTCTGTCGACGGTGGACAGCCGGTGCAGCTCACATCCGGAAATTTCGAAGTTTCGGATGTTCGATTGTCCGAGGATAAGTCAAAATTCTACTTCACATCGAGCGAAGGTAGTTTTTTCGAACGCAATCTTTACTCGATGTCCTTCGACGGCGGGGCGAGGACGAAACATACCTCAATGCCTGGAAATAATCAGGCGACTGTCTCGCCCGACCAGACGATGCTGGCGATCGCTCGATCGTTCAGTAACAAACCACCCGAGCTTTACATCGCTCCGAATAAGGCCGGAACGACAGACGCTGAGATAAAGCAGATAACGGATTCGCCGACCGCCGAATGGAAATCGTACAACTGGATCACTCCGCCGATCGTTAGTTTCAAGGCTCGCGACGGCGCAACTGTTTACGGACGATTCTATAAACCGGCGGGATTTAAGAAGGGCGGGCCCGCGGTGATGTTCGTTCACGGTGCGGGGTATTTGCAGAACGTTCATAACTGGTGGAGCACCTACTATCGCGAGTACATGTTCCATCACTTCCTGATGGAAAAGGGCTATGCCGTGATCGATATCGATTACCGGGCTTCCGCGGGTTACGGCCGGGATTGGCGAACCGGCATTTATCGGCATATGGGCGGGAAAGATCTTACCGACCACGTCGATGCGGCGGATTATCTGGTGAAGGAACATGGTGTCGATCCCAAGCGTATCGGCATTTACGGCGGATCGTACGGCGGGTTTATCGCATTGATGGCTATGTTCACGACGCCCGATGTCTTTGCGGCAGGAGCGGCGCTCAGGCCGGTGACCGATTGGGCACATTACAATCACGGTTATACCTCTAACATTCTCAACATGCCGCAGAGCGATCAGGAAGCGTATCGTCGCAGTTCGCCGATATATCACGCTGCCGGGCTAAAGGGTGGATTGCTCATTGCTCACGGAATGGTTGACGTCAACGTCCATTACCAGGACAGCGTGAGGCTGGCTCAGAAACTTATCGAATTGCGAAAAGAGAACTGGGAGCTTGCTTCGTATCCGGTCGAAGATCACGGATACGTTCAGCCGACGAGTTGGGCAGACCAATATAAGCGGATCTTCAAGCTGTTCGAAACGCACCTAAAGGCTCCACCGCAGCCTGCGGTTCCGCCCGCAAAGAAGAAATAGTTTTGGCCATGAAGGCCGTACCAACATTCGCGGGTCTGTTATACAATAAAGGTTTATGCGAATACTCGTGACCGGCGGCGCCGGGTTCATCGGTTCACACCTGTGTGAGCGCCTTTTGAGCGAGGGGAACGAGGTGATCTGCCTCGACAACTTCTTCACCGGTCGTAAGGCGAACATCGCACACCTGCGTGATGATCCCGATTTTGAAGTGATCCGCCACGATGTGACCGAGCCGATCTTTGTCGAGGTTGATCAGATCTACAACTTTGCCTGTCCGGCGTCACCGGTCCATTACCAATACAACCCGGTCAAAACCGTTAAGACCAACGTGATGGGCATGATCAACATGCTCGGCCTCGCGAAACGTGTGAAAGCACGCATTCTGCAGGCGTCGACTAGCGAAGTCTACGGCGACCCGATCGAGCATCCGCAGACCGAGAGTTATTGGGGAAATGTAAATCCGATCGGCTTGCGGAGCTGCTACGACGAAGGCAAACGCGTAGCCGAAACGCTGATGATGGATTACCATCGCCAAAGCGGCGTTGATACTCGTATCGTTCGTATTTTCAATACTTACGGTGAGCGAATGCTCGAAAACGACGGCCGGGTCGTGTCGAATTTTATCGTTCAGGCTCTGAAAGGCGAAGAATTGACCATCTACGGCGACGGATCGCAGACGCGTTCTTTCTGCTACGTCAGCGATCTGGTCGATGGCATTATTCGGTTAATGAATGTCGAGGGTGATGATGTCCACATGCCGGTCAACCTCGGAAATCCCGGTGAATTCACGATGAGAGAACTCGCCGATGAAGTTGGCAAGGCGACAGGGAAAGAGATCAGGATAAAGCACCTTCCGCTTCCGCAAGACGATCCGAAACAACGAAAACCAAATATAGGACGGGCGAATCAGCTTCTGGGATGGGAACCAACCGTCCCGCTCGCCGATGGTTTGAAGAAAACGGCCGCATACTTCGCCGGGGTTGTTACCGGTCGTGGCAATTGATATGAAAATTTTAGTTACAGGCGGTGCCGGCTTTATCGGCAGCCATCTTTCAGACAAATTGATCGCGGACGGGCATCAGATCACCGTCATTGACGACCTTTCGACCGGGCGTTATTCGAATATCGCCCACCTGGAAGGCAGCCCGAATTTCCGGCTCATCATCGATACGGTCTTGAACGCATCCCTCATGGAAGAGCTGATCCGCGAGACCGACCGCGTTTACCACATGGCAAGTGCCGTCGGAGTGCGGCTGATCATGGAACAGCCGGTGAAAACGATCGAGACTATCTTTCACGGAACCGACACGGTTTTGAAGTTCTGCTCACGCTATCGCAAACGCGTCTTGATCCCGAGCACTAGCGAAGTTTACGGAAAAGGCATTTCGGTTCCGTTTCGAGAGGAGGATGACTTGTTAACCGGGGCGACCGACAAGCACCGATGGGCCTACGCCTGTGCCAAGACTCTGGACGAGTTTCTGGCTCTTGCTCACTGGAAAGAGACGCAGTTGCCGGTCGTCGTTACACGGCTCTTTAACACGGTGGGCCCACGCCAGACCGGACAGTACGGAATGGTCGTTCCGCGGTTTATTAATGCTGCGATGAGGAACGAAACGATCGAAGTTCATGGCGATGGCACCCAATCACGCTGTTTCGGCCACGTCGCCGATGTTGTCGAAGGTTTGACGCGATTGCTGGAAACTCCGGCATGTTTTGGGCAGGTCGTGAATCTTGGAAACAGCGAAGAGATCTCGATAAACGAACTTGCTCAAAAGGCTATCGCACTCACGCAAAGCACGAGCAAGATCAAGTACGTTCCGTACAGCGAGGTTTACGGCGAGGGGTTTGAAGACATGCAGCGTCGTGTGCCAAGTCTCGAAAAGGCGGCCGCTTTGATCGGCTATAAGCCAACCCGCACCCTCGATAACATCATCAATGATGTAGCCGAAGAAATGCGTGGTGCCGAATCGCGACTTCAGGCGGCGAACTAGAGTATTGCTCAAGCCCGCATATTATGACCATCCGCCCTAAAGTTTCATTGCCTGCACTCTTTCTCCTTGTTTCCTGCTTCCTCACGCCGGTCTTTTCGCAGGAAACGGGCGGAGCCAAGGGAAAAGTGCGAAACATGAAGGACGAAGGCATTGCAAATGCCACCGTCTCGGCCCGCCAAAAAGGCGTCGATCTCAAAACCGTAACAACCGACGCAAAGGGCAACTTCGTCCTGAACGGATTAGAAGCCGGAGTATACAATCTTGCATTTGAGGCCCGTGGTTATGCTGCGGCTGTACAGTACAACGTTGAGATCAAAAAGGGCAAGATCCGCGACCTCGGCGACCGGTTGATACTTATGGTTGACCGCGGAACGCGTGTCATCATCCGCGGCTCGGTCTTCCACAAATCAGGCCACATGGCGATAGGAGCGAAAGTCACGCTGGAGCGGGTGAACGAAGATGGGTCGGCGCGCAAATTAGGAGAAACGATGTCGAACGGAATGGGCGAGTTTTCGTTCACCCTTCCTGAAGGAGCCGCTAAACTGCGAATCCGTGCGACCCTTAAAGAGGGCAAGGGTGAAAAACTACTCGACGTGGACAGCGCTATGGTTTATCGAACCGCGATCAGCCTCGATGTCGATCCTGAGAAATAAGCGCATACGTCACTCCGAAAATATTTGACATTCACCACCTGATACGCAGATAATTCCAACCGATCGAATCCGCAGGCATTCCGTTCGCAAAATCAATCTGGCTTAGGGGAGGTGATCGATGCTGCGTTTCCCGTTCTCGCTACTTTTTCTGCTGCTCTTCATAGGATCAACTGCGATCCATGCGACAGCACAAGTCGACAAGGACTTTCCGGCAGAACTTCCCGAAGATCCCTACGGGCGTACCCGTTCGCTTGGCGGCGGGGATATAACGGGCGGGTCGGAAGTTTTCAAATTCCGTAAGCCCGTCTACCGACTAAAACGCCGCATCCCACGTCCGAAAAGGGTGGAAATAGCAGCAAGATCGAAACCAGTTCAGACAGCCCGGTATAAATTACCAAGTAATCCAAAGGCTCCCGAGCAGTGGGAGACGATCGGATTGACCGTTTGGCGAGTTCAAAAGGGCGAGTCGAAGTCTACCGAAGGCATGGATGGCGCCAGTTTGCTCAATCAACGCACAGGAGAACTGTACACACCAATTAGAGCAAATGCCGATACTGTTTTCCGCTTGGGCGAAGAAGTAAGATTTTCGATCGAAGCACCTAGGGAAGGTTACCTTTACATTATCGATCGAGAAATGATGAGTGGCGATCAACTCGGCCCACCGATGCAGATATTTCCGACTGCTCTTTCGCGCGGCGGCAATAACCTGATCAGGCCCGGCCAACTTCTCGATATTCCCGGTCAGACCGACCCACCGTTTGTTCTTAGATCAAGTTCGCCGGGCTATCGCGGCGAAATGATAACGGTCATCTTTTCGCCTGTAGAACTGATCGATTTTGAGACCCCAAGGGCACCCAAGTCGATTGAAGAAGATCTTGTCGCTGAAATGGAACAGAGGTACCTGGCCGAGTTCGGCGAATACGAACAGCAAGGTTCAGTCGGCACCGCCTACACCAAAGCCGAAAAGGAGGCCGGCGGAACCCGCCAACTAACCCAAGCCGACCCCCAACCGCAAACTCGCTACCGCGTGAAAATGCGGCCGAGGGAGCCGATGGTAATAAACGTCGGCTTGAATGTGCAGTAAATGAGCACTCTTATCAGCTCGATGAACAGGAAATATCGACGTTTCCCCACTTTCAGCAACGCGGCCATGATCGCCGTGATAATGATGGTTGCCGCCGCGTACATGTTTGGCCAGGGATCTCGCCAGCTTACTCAAGATAAAGCTGCGGCCTCGGCTAAGCGGACGGCTTTGGTCATCGGTAACGCCAACTACAAGGCTGCACGGTCGCTGGCTAATCCGGTGAATGATGCGACTGATATTGCCGCGGCACTTGGTGAGCTTGGGTTCGAGGTCATCGTTGGTACTGATCTGAATCTAAAGCAGATGAACGACCGGGTTCGCGAATTTGGCGATAAACTGCGAGCGAACGGCGGCGTTGGGCTTTTTTACTACGCCGGACACGGAATACAGGCGGCGGGCAGGAACTACCTGATCCCGGTCGATGCGGACATTCCGCGTGAGGACGAGCTCGAATATAACGCGATGAATCTCGACCTCGTGCTCCGAAAACTCGACACGGCAAACAACGGAATGAATATCGTCATTCTCGACGCATGCCGCAACAATCCGTTTGCCAGAAGCTGGACCCGAAGTGCCGACAGCGGCGGCCTTGCCCAGATCTCGGCTCCGACCGGCACTTTCATAGCCTACGCCACATCGCCCGACCGCACCGCGAGCGACGGCGAAGGGCGAAATGGCCTTTACACCGCCCAGATGTTGAAAGTGATCAGGCAGCCAAACCTCAAGATCGAGGAAACCTTCAAGGAAGTTCGAAAGGCTGTCGATGCTGCAAGCGGCGGTAAGCAGATCCCCTGGGATTCGTCGTCGCTGCGAGGGGAATTCTATTTCAACCGAGCGGCGGGGCAGAAAGCTGAGTCAACCGCCATAGTTTCGAAGCCCGAAGGCATTATCCAGCCCGAGCGGAGAAATGAGTCTGTGGGCGAGCGACTGCCGGCGGTAGATGACGTGTTGAACGATTTTGCACGGGCGATCGGTTCCGAGGCCGCAAAAAAGATCACTACACTGGTCCTGACCGGCATCATGGACAACGAGTTGAATGGCCAGAAGATAACCACCGATATTGAAGTCTATTTCAAGGCCCCCGATAAGAGCCTTCGCCTGATAAAGTTCCCGACCGGCGAGATACTTGGCGAGGTATTCAACGGCGGCCGCGGTTGGAAGGCTTCGACCGGAAAACCTATTGAATCGCTGCCGCAGGCCGAGATCGAGGCGAATCGCAGAAGCAATGCGATCGGCTACGGCAACGTTGCGGCGATCCGTTCACTTTACCCGTCGATCACCGTTAACGGCAAGCAGAAACTCGGTGACAAGGAGGTTTACGCCCTGACGCTGAAAACCCGCGACGGTAAAACTGAGCACCTTTACTTCAACACCACGACCAAACTGCTCGAACGCTGGCAGTTCGAGGAATCTAACGCCGCCCAGCCTGGCATCGTTTACAACGTCGATTCGGACTTCGATGATTATCAGAACGTCAACGGCTATCGCGTACCAATGACGGTCCGCCAACGATCGTCGGGCATATCCATCACAATAAAATTCAATATCTTTCAGACGAAATTCAATGTGCCGTTGGAAGATAGCTTGTTTAGCGGGAATTGATTATTTGGTTCGAAGGGGATCTTCAGTTCAACCTCGAATCGATGGAAAGCCCACGAGAATTCTTGTCCCTTATCTCGATCGTTAACAACACAGCGGTGATCGTGAAGATGACAGACAGGGCTAAAAACAAGAAGATGATCGCGGGCGTCTGATAATCGTCATCGTAGCTTGCGGATGGAAACTTTGCTGCCAGAGCAGCAAAAACCAGTGTTATGGCCACGGATGAGATCGCGTAAGCCGCGGTCACATTTCTCGCTTTCCTGAGGTTAGCGTCCACCAGAAATACCTAGTTTATCGTCTCGGTTATCTCCTCTGCCGGCCGCATGGCTTCCATGTTTGCCTGGTCAGCCACGATCAATGGAGATTCGTCCAGAACTATCGTGTTCGCGATGGTCTGGATCCAATAGGTTCCGGCGGTCGGGAATACGACGTTTACGAAGAAGCTGACATTGTCCGTGAAGCCGCCTTCAGCCAATTCGATCTTGGTCGGCTGCGACGTAACGATCAGGTTCGATTTGTCCGGCGTCAGAATGCGGACCTCGGTCTCGTGATTGCCCTGGCCCTGCCAGTGGTTGATGACCGCGAATTTGATGAGAGATACGGGCAGCTTCTCGACCATGATGTTCTGAAAGATACCCATCAGCGAGATCTTGTTGCCCATCTCGATCCGCACGTCGTCACATAGAAGTGTGTACTTCAGGTTAAGTGTTTTCGATTCCATTACATTCTAAAATACCTATTTTCCGCTCATTTTCACAGCCGAGCGGTAGTTTCCCGTCGAAAGACGCATGTCAAGCCCCTTTCTCTCAGGCAGAATACCCATCATCTCACCCGCGGTCGGGAGCCATGTTATAAATTGTCAAAGATCAGTACGCCGCCGGCTCGTGTATCATGCCGCTTGGGCGCCTTAAAAATTTTCCGATGTGATCGAAATTACTTTTCGAATCACGAGGTCAGGGAGTATACTCCAATTAATCAAAGATCTTGACGTGAGAATCTAGCTTTATGCTCATGTACTTTCTAATCGGCCTTTCGCTCGTCCTCGTCGGTATAGTCGGACTCCAGTTCAGTTACATGTTTTATGTCGAGCGAATGTATCGCGAACGCCGCAGCTATCTTCGCGATCTCGAACACCGATACGCTCGCCTAACTGACCGCCTCGCCGCCGCCGAACGCCGCGTCGCTGAGCAGAACGACCTGCTCGAAACCATCTATCCCGACCTCGGAAAGGAAGACGAGGTCTGGGCGGACGTGATCGAGGAGCGATAACTCGTCATTCAAACTCCACTATCGTCGCTCCCCAACTGCCCGAAAATTCAGGTGCATTCTTGAATTTCTTTACGTAGTCGGTCTCCGACAGCACCTTTCGAACGATCTCGCGTTGGACCCCAACGCCTTTTCCGTGGATTATTCGGACGACCTTAAAGCCCTTGGCGTGAGCTTCAGGAAGGTAGGCTTCGACCACGGCCCTGATGTCTTTGGGGCTGAAGGAGTGGAGGTCGATCGAATCGGTTATCTCGATCTCGACCGGATCGGGAAATGGATCAAATTCGTTATCCATCAGGGCTTTATCTTTGTCTCGTATTGGGCTATGTCCTCAGGCGGCGTTACTCGCAGGCGGTTTTTGTCGCGGAAGACGATGAAGCGTTTTTCATCCATTGCCCCGGACGAGTTCCTTACAATTACGGTGAAGGTCTTGTTATCGCCTTTGCCGTCAACCTTTAGCGGCAGTCGGCCCCATAGTTCGGTGTTGGGCGTAGTACGCCAGACGGTGTAATAGCTCTGGTCGTATTTGTCGAAGGCGAGTACCAAAATGCTGTCGAAATCGGGCTCGACGCCGTCGATCGGCTTTGAAAAACCACTGCGGGCAAGGATCACCCAGCTGCCCGGGGCAAGCTGTTTATCGCCGGAGCCGACCTTGTTGGCGGAGTCGGAATCGAGCCGCTGCCACGTCACGAACTTGCGGTTGTTCTGCTGGAAGAAGACGATGTCGCTCGGCACCTGCAGCTCGACCTGGCGGCCGAATAGCCAACCGGCAGGAGCCGGCGAGACGGATGGGTCGAGGCGGACCTGATACCAGATATCGTATTTATCGTCGAGCCTTTCCGGCTCGCCTTCTTTCGCGGCTTCGAGATCGGCGTTCTTTGAACGTTTGCCTGTCTTCTGCTGGCCCTTCGGGGCATCGTCTACGTCCGGAACTTCCTGTTTCGGCACGAATTTCCACGCCATGATCTCAAAGGTCGAGCCGTTTGAGAGCTTAAACAGCACGTTTTCCGGATTCATATCCGGAGCCGAACGCAGGTTTGAAGCAGAGCGAATGATGCCGGCGGCTTGCGGCGGTTGATCCTGAAACTCCGCTGCGAGTGCCTTCGATTTTTCGAGAGTTCCGCTGGTGATCACGTTCTGGGCCTCGATCCATCCTTCGGTCGATGCTTCGTCGAACGCACGGACGCGATACCACATCACCTTTTCATACTCGAAGTCGTCGATGACCTCGAGCCGGTCGCCGCGTTTGACCTCGAGCAGGTCAGCAGCAACCACGGCGTACGAAGTGCGGACCTGCGCCGTTTTTGCGATCACGGTCGCGGTATCATTCGCGCCGAGCACGCCAGTGTCGCAGCCCATTTGCAAGAGCCCGACAGCGATCAGTAATGAGAATAGAAAAAGGGACTTGATCATACAGCAAAACAACAACTTGTGATTATAGCCGAACTTTGTATTTCATTATAGGTTCTGTCGCGAAATCATAACCTCCTTGCCCCCATAGGAACTTCTTTCGAATTACCGTCGGCTTCAGCCGACGGTGCTCGTAAACTTCACTTTAGGGGCTTCAGCCCAACCTAGGTTAGGGCTGAAGCCATTCGAGTGAGGGATGCTTCATGCCGTTGCCTAGAGGCAACGGCAATTGAAAGGCACTAAACTCTGTCCCAAGGCCTAGCCATCCTCATTTCGTCGCGACGTAATACGTATTCATAAAATCGTGATCGAGATGATTGACCGAGACGTTCGCAAATCCCGCTTCGTTCAGCATCCTAACGGCCGTTTCTTCGCCCCACATCGCTCCGAGGCCGTCGCCGCCGTAAGCCAGCGATACGGTCATGCAATGCGTAAGCGAGATGGTGTACATCCACGGCCCAATCGGGTGTTCGAGGTTCTTCTCAACGTGGCACGAACCGGCGATGTCCTGTACGAGATAGGTCCCGTCCGGTTTCAGCGCTTTCTCGATGCTTGCAAGCATCGATGCCGGTTTCGCCTGGTCGTGAATGGCGTCGAATGACGTTATCAGGTCGTAACGCTCGGTCTCGCCGATGTTTGCTGCATCGCGAACCTCAAACCGCACGTTCCCTACACCGGCCTTCGCCGCCGCTGCCCGGGCGCGTTCGATGCTTTCGTCTGAGAAGTCATATCCCGCAAAATTCGCGTTCGGGAATTTCTTCGCCAGCTCGATCATCGCCTGGCCGCTGCCGCAACCGACGTCGAGCACCTCGATCCCGCTTTCCAACTTCTGCCGCAAGCCCGGCACAAGCGGAATAATGAACGGTTCGAGGCCGGCGACCACGGTTTGAGCGCTTTCCGCTGCCATTACTTCATGAAAACGCGGATAGGACGAATAGGGAACGCCGCCGCCCTTGTGGAAGCATTCGATCAGCTCGTCCTCGACGTTCGCGAGGACCGGAACGAACTGCATACCGGTCGCGAAATTGTATTCGCCGCCATCGGTAAGGAAGGCGGCGTGTTCTTCGGGGAGCTGGTAAGTTTGAGTTTCCGGGTAATAGTTCACGACGCGGCCCGTGACCATGGTGCCAAGCCATTCGCGAACGTAGCGTTCGTTTAGGTTTGCTGCTTCGGCTATCTGTGCCGAGGTCGAATCCGGCAAACCGGCCATGACCTCGAACAAACCGCACCGCGAACCGATGCTGAGCCCAAGCGCTATCGCACTTTTGTTCAGAATATCGACCATCCGCTCCGAGAAGGCCTCTGCTTTTACTTGATCGTACATTGTGTCTAACATTTATAGATTACTCCTATCGTATATAAAATTATGCGGAGATTACCGCACACATCTACGATAGAATGCACGGAGCCGAAAATCTTGAAGAAATTCTGAAATTTTTATGAAAACGTGAAAATTATAAATTCTCCTTATTGGTGATGAAGGCATTTCTCCTTACAACATTCGCCCTAAGCGCGTTTGCGCTGAATTCCATTCTGTGTCGGCTCGCCCTACGCGGGGGTGAGGCTGATGCGGTTGGGTTTACGGTCGTTCGGCTGGTTTCTGGGGCGGTCTTGCTGGCGATCCTGGTCGTTTGCACAAGCCCGGGCGTCACCAAGGACGATTCGCGCACGTTGGACGAATCGCCCTTGCTCACGCGCGGGCTTTTGCAAATGGGCAACTGGGCGTCGGCTTTCTTTTTGTTCGCCTATGCGATCTGCTTTTCGCTGGCCTATCTCGATCTGACGGCTGCGACCGGGGCGTTGATCCTGTTTGGTTCCGTGCAGCTTACGATGATCGCTGTCTCGCTTGTTCGCGGGGAAAGGCCGTCGTCGCTGGAATGGCTGGGGCTCATCGTCGCCGTCGGCGGATTGGTTTATCTGGTTTTCCCTGGTCTCGCGTCACCGCCGCTCGTCAGTTCGGCGCTGATGGCCGCTGCGGGTGCGACTTGGGGATTTTACACGCTTCGCGGCAAGGGCAGCAGCGATCCACTGGCAGACACGGCAGGAAATTTCGTCCGTTCGGTCCCGATGATCGCAGTTGTTGCGAGCCCATTTTTAGCAACGATCCAACTCTCAACGCGCGGTCTCATCCTCGCCATCATTTCCGGAGCCGTCACTTCCGGCATCGGCTACGCCGTATGGTACGCCGCCCTGAAATATCACACACCGACCCGAGCCGCCGTGCTGCAGCTATCCGTTCCGGTGATCGCGGCCGTTTTGGGAGTGATCCTTCTCGCCGAAGCGGCGAACGCAAGATTGCTGATCGCGGCGGGGTTGATCCTGGGCGGGATCGGGTTGACGATATTTGGACGAAAAAAATGAACCAATTGCGGCTATTCGCGTTTGATTCCACTAATGAAACTCAGGATTTTACTGCTTCTATTGCTTGTCACCGCAGCTGCAGGTTTGGGATTCGCATTGCGGCGACATTGCCCAGCCCTTGAGGGCGTATTCTTGTACATAAATGGGGTTCCCCGGCCAATCTCGGCGAATCGGTGTCCAAATCAGCTAATCAGAGTCATGGTTCCTGGAGACTCCCGTTCCAGCGTCCTCGTTGATATGGGAAATCAAAAGATCTTGGCGCCGGCTACAAAATTCTACGAAGTTTTTGGTTTCGTATTTACGCACGACATAGATCCGATCGGAGTTTCGTTTGAAAATAGGGTCAAGATCGAGCGAGAGACAGAAGTTCGTTTTTTCCAGAAAGGATTTTCAATCAGCGATCCCACAACTGGGTATGAGGTCGTTGTTGAGTTCAATGACCGGCAGCCGCTGTAACGCTGACAGAATCGCCCTTGCTAACGCGCGGGCTTTTGCAATTAAAGGAACCGCATCGACCGGCTCATCGTTTTCCCTAGGCCTAGTTCATCTCTCCCGATATGATGATATGTATCATTTCCGCGGTGTTCGCTTTTGCCTTTCCATGCGTCGCGTTCTTCGAGGGAGGCGAAGTGGAGAACGTCGCGGCCGTAGCGGTAATTTACTTCGTCGATGACCTTGGCGAGCGTGTGGCGGCGTTCGTAGCCGCGGCGTTCGAAGAGGCGTGTGGCGATGGCCTCGGCGGGTTTCAGGTCGCTGAGAATTACCCCCGCCTTTCGGTAATGGATTCCGGGAGCAATCACTTCGTCGAGGCATTTCGAGACCCATTCGTAGATCTCACTCGTCACGTCCGAGTAATAGACGGAGCGGTAAACGTATTTCTTGGAATATTTACGCGGAACGGGCCGAAAACGGTCGGTATGGGCGAAGACTTCGACCGTCCGCGTCGACAGCCCGTTCCAACGCATTTTTTCGAGCGCTCGCGTCGTGAAATGAAAGATCGCCGTGCGAAGTTCGGCCGGGTCGGAAACGACTTTGCCGAATGTTCGCGTGTGGGCGATCGATTTATTCGTCCGGTGGCTGACCTCCATCGAAAGGCATTTCACGCCGTTTAGTTCGAGAACAGTCCTCGCTCCGAACTGATTCAGGTAACCGCGGACGGTTTCCGGATCGGCGTTTTTTAGCTGGAACGCGGTCTTTATCCCGTGGCTCTCGAGCTTCGCCGCGGAACGCTCGCCAACGCCCCAAATGCTGCCGACCGCCGTCTTTTTGAGGGCAAGGTCGATGAACGGCGAATCGTATAGATCAAGCACGCCGTCGGCTTTCTTCGATTTTTTTGCGATGTTGTTCGCAAGTTTTGCGAGTGTCTTTGTCCTCGCGACTCCGACCGAAACCGGTATCTTAGTCGCCTCAAAGACCCGTTCTTTTATGTGTCGTCCCATGTAGTTCAGCTTGTCCGGCACGCCGGCGTCGATAAACGCCTCGTCGATCGAGTAAAGCTCGAGTTTTTCGGCCCCGCAATCTTCGGTCAGCACGTTCATCACGCGGTGCGAGAATTCGTAATAAAGTGCATGGTTCGCCGAAATGATCGCCGCGTTGTTCCGCTCCAGCAGGTCGCGATACTGAAACAACGGCGCCACCATCGGTACGCCTAACGCTTTCACCTCATTGCTCCGCGAAATAATGATCCCGTCATTATGTGACAGAACAACCACCGGCCGCTTCAGCAATTCCGGATTCACCACCCGCTCGCACGAGGCGTAGAAGTTGTTGCAATCAACGATCGCGATGGCGTGGTCATCTTGTTTGATCGGGGTTTTATTCTTTGCCATCTATTGCTATTAAATGCCAAAATGATTATCATTTTGGCATGTCGACTGTTTCCACAATTAACATCTCGCTACCACGCTCTATGAAAGAGGACGTTGACGAGATCATCGCCAATGAAGGCTATGGCAACACCAGCGAGTTCTTTCGCGATCTCGTCCGCCGATATCTCCACGAACGCCGCGAAAAGAGGCTCGAAGATCTACTGATCGAAGGCTTGAAAAGCGGCGAGGCGACGCCTCTTACCAAGAAGGACTTCGAAGCTATAAAGGAAAGAGGGCTCAAACGTTTGCAGGCGAAGATCAAGTGATGAGTCTTCCCATTCTTAAACGCCCCCACGCCGAGCGTGATATTGAGGAGTGTTTCGTTTTCATCGCCGAAGAAGATCTCGACATTGGCGTATCGTTCCTGGTCTCTGTTGAAGATAGCCTCGAACAATTGTCGAGAATGCCGTTGATGGGCAAGGTGAAGCATTTTCCTGCCATTAATAACCTGCGGATTTGGCCGGTAAAGGGCTTTGAATCGTATCTTCTCTTTTATCTGGCTAACGAAGGTTCGATCGAGTTGGTGCGACTGCTTCACGGTGCTCGCGATATCGACGGGATTTTTGCCTGATATTCTCATTATTCATCTAAAATTATGCGAAACCACTTCGGTCTTTGCCTCCGCCAGCGGCCAGAAGTGGATGGCTTTTAGCATGCCGCGTTCTTCGAAAATGCCTCGGATAATGAGGAAATTGCTTTGATTGATGACGGCTCGGTATTCTTCGAATTTGTCGGGCATGACGACGAAATTTGCGAAGCCGGTTTCGTCTTCGAGCGTGATGAAGACGACGTTGTTCGCCGTCATCGGGCGCTGGCGGATGATAACGGCACCGGCGGCGGAGACGACCTGGCCTTTTTTTAGATTTAGAGTCTCTCTGGCCGATAAAACGCCTCGCTGCTGCAATTCCTCGCGGAAAAACGCCATTGGGTGCTTGCCGATCGAGATGCCGGTTTTTCGCAGGTCGGCGTCGACGAGTTCGATGCCTTCCATTCTATGAAGAAATGATGAATTTTGAATATCGAATGTCGAATGGAAGTCCAATTCTGCATTCTGCATTCTATATTCTGCATTTTCAAAGAGCTCGCCTTCCGGCTGTATTGCAAGTTCCGACTGCCACAGGGCTTCGCGGCGATGAACCGTATTATCGAAATTCAGGGCCCCGGCGATGCTCAGGGCGCGGATCTCGCGTTTGTTTATCTCGGGCACGCGGTCGATGAGGTCGGCAATGGATGTATATTCCAATTTCAAATTTGAAATTTCAGATCTGAGATCTCCATCAGATCTTTCCCCAAATCGCCGACCGGAAAAGCTATGAGCTGCTCCATCGCGACATTCGACGATCTTTCTACCGATCTCTTCTCTCAATCCGCGGACGTATTTGAGGCCGACGCGGACTCGGCGTTCGCGGCTTCGAGAGCCCCGGTCACTACCGTTCCCGGTTCTGACAGAACGGTCGTGGTCACTGTCGTTCCCGGCACTGACAGTTTCGATCGTGAAGTCATACTGCGATTTATTGATATCCAGCGGCAGAAAATGGAGGCCGTGGCGTTGCGCGTCTTTTACGAGTGTGGCGGCGGAGTAGAAGCCGAGCGGGTAGTTGTTGAACATTGCGGTCATAAATTCCGCGCGGTAATGCACCATGAAATATGCCGAAGCGTAGGCGAGCAGGGCGAAACTGAAGGCGTGCGATTCGGGGAAGCCGTAGTTCGAGAAAGCCTTGACGCAGGCGACTATGTTTTCCTGGACCTCGGGGGCGACGCCGCGTTCGGTCATGCCGGCACGCAGCTTTTCGCCTATCAGGTCGAGCTTGACGTCGGGGCGTTTGAAGCCCATAGCTTTTCGCAGCTCTTCGGCCTCGCCGCCCGAAAATCCGGCGACGTCCATGGCAATTTTCAGCAGCTGTTCCTGAAAAAGCGGTACGCCGAGTGTGCGCTCCAGAATTGGTTTGAGCGACGGATGGATGTAGGTCACCTCTTCCAAACCTTGTCGGCGTTTGAGATAGGAATGCAGCATCTTACCGACGATCGGGCCGGGGCGGATGATAGCGACCTGGACGACGATGTCGTAAAACTTTTTCGGCTTCGATTTCGGAAGAAACGCGATCTGGGCACGGCTTTCGACCTGGAACATCCCGACCGTGTCGGCGTTTTGCAGGGCTTCGTAAACTTCGGGGTCGTTGTTTGGAATTTTATACAGGCTCAGGTCTTTGCCGTGATGCTCGCGGATGAGCGTGATCGTGTCGCGGAGCACGGCCATCATGCCGAGCCCGAGCAGGTCGATCTTTACAATTTTTAGTGCTTCGCAGTCGTCCTTGTCCCACTGAATTATCGTGCGGTCGACCATCGAAGCAGGTTCGAGCGGGACGACGCCGTCGAGTTTGCCCCAAGAGACGACCATGCCGCCCGAATGCTGGCCGAGGTGTCGCGGAAAATCGAGGATCCGCTGATAAAGATCGGCAAATTTTCGCAGAGCCCTATCGGTCGACGGATCGAAGCCTTCTTCCTTGAGCCGGCGGTCGAGTTCCTTGCCGCGGAAGGTTTCGTAATGCGAATTCAGCTTCGACAGGCGTTTGAGCACGTCTTCGCCAAAGCCGAAGGTCTTTCCCACCTCACGAACGGCGGATTTTCCGCGATAGCTGATGACGTTCGCGGTCATTCCGGCACCGTTGCGGGTGTATTTTCCGTAAACGTGCTGAATGACCGATTCGCGGTCGTCGCCCGACGGCAGATCGATGTCGATGTCGGGGTATTGTTCGTATTTTTCCGACAAGAAACGCTCGAACAGCAGCTTGTTTTTTATCGGTTCGACGGCGGTTATGCCGAGTGCGTAGCAGACGACCGAGTTCGCCGCCGAACCACGGCCCTGCGAGAGGATATTGTTCGACTTACAAAAATCCGAGATGTCCGAAACGGTCAGAAAATAGCCCGCAAGGCCTTTCATTTCGATGATCCGAAACTCTTTTTCGAGCCGCGAAAGGACCTGCGACCTGATAGCCCAAAGCTCACCGGTGTAACGTTCGGTCGATCTTTCGATGGTCTTTTTCCTCAGCACGGCATCGGCAGTTTCGCCCGCCGGCAGCGGATATTCGGGAAATGTGTATGAAAGCTGGTCGAGCGAGAAATTTACGCGGTCCGCGATCTCGTTTGTTATATCCACCGCTTCGGGCATGTCGGAGAAAAGATGGAGCATCTGACGGCGGTCTTTCAGGCAGCGTTCGCTGTTCTCCGAGAGCAGTTTTCCGGCATCGTAGATGGTCGTGTGATTTTTTATGCAGGTGAAA
The DNA here is from genome assembly GCA_964410495.1 of uncultured Chloracidobacterium sp. GTDB lineage: Bacteria > Acidobacteriota > Blastocatellia > Pyrinomonadales > Pyrinomonadaceae > OLB17. Next base: position 145,455 of record CAYPGP010000002.1, on the reverse strand, counting down.
ACGTCGTAAAGTTCGCGGTCGTACTCGTCAGCAAAATACGGGCCGTTGGCGGCGAAATAGGGAAGTTTCAGCTTGTGCGCGTAGCCGAGCAGCGTTTGATTAAGGTGCTCTTCGTGCCGCAGATGATGGCGCTGAAGCTCGACGTAGAGGCGGTTGGGGAAAACATAATTGAGCCAGGCAAGATCGGCCAAACCGTTGCCGTTTTTTATGCTTCGGTGCATAAAACCGTCCGCTCCGCCGGTGAAGCAGAGCAGGCCGGTCGAATATTTCTCGATATCTTCACGAGTCGCAAAATGCTCGCCTTTTTTGTGGCGAAATTTGACCTCGGTGATCAGTTTCGAGAGGTTTTGATAGCCTTCGAGCGTTAGGGGAACGAGCGGCAGCAGGCTGCCGTCGTCCATCGTGATCTCGCTGCCGATGATAGGTTTGACGCCGTGCTCCTTCGCCTCAAAATGAAACCGCACCGCTCCGGCAACCGTGTCGCGGTCGATCAAAGCCGCGGCTTTCATCCCAAGTTCAGCCGCGCGCCCCGCGAGCCTTTGCGGCTGCGAGCCGGAGGCGAGAAAGCTAAAAGCGGAACGTGTGTGAAGTTCGCAGAACATCTTTGCCGTTGTCAGTGGACAGTGGACAGTGGTCAGTTGTTTTTCTGACAACTGACCACTGACAACCGAACACTGTTAGTCATATTCCCCCGTCAAAAACCACTCTTCCTTCACCTTGCAGAGCCTATAAATACCGCCGTTTTCTATCTCGATGTCCCATTCTTGGGTTTTCCAGGGCCGGTCCCACCAGTGCGAACTTCCTTTCCATACGCCGCTGAAATTGGCGATGTAGCCAGCGAAGAGCCGTGAGCGGACGTAAACCAACTGGGCGTCGCGGACGAGGACCTCGGCGTTGACGGGCGTGGTGAAATGATTGAAGCCGATAGTAGCGGGCCGAAGATGCGCGGATCCCGGCAAAAAGGACTTATCTGTGTTGGGCGACACAACAGACGGACTTTCATCGCTCTCCGATTGCACCAAAAAAAGCGTCTGCGGCTTTGCTCCTTTGCACGTCGGCGGGGCTTGGATGCCGGGAACGCAGGCGCCCTCGCCTGCAAGCGTTCCGCTTCGGAACGCTGATGTGCGGGGTGATGATTCAACTTGAGAAATATTGATCTTTGTCACGCCGGAGGAACCGGCGTTGCGGGCGAGGGCGCCCGCGCTCCCGGCGGTGACATTTGGCATCGCATCGGCGTTTAACTCAAAGGGCTTTTCGATGCGTTGGTTCACCAGCACCGGAACGCCGACATTTTCGGGGCCGACGAGTTTTTTTAGTTTGTTCACCGTCAGCAAAAGGCTTTCGGGTTCGGGCCGCGAGACGGCGTAGAGACCGCGTTGGTCGGTGCGGGGTTTTGTGAAATATGCGACCACATCGACCGCCGTGATCGGTTCCTCGGGCGCATCGAGCGCGGCTCGGAGATTGATCAGCTTGAGCCAGAACGCCCGGTCGAGTGTGGGGAACGAGGTTTTTATCTCATACGATTTCGACGTTTTATTTCTTAGTTTCAGCCTGAGATCAATGTGCTCGGTGCTTCGTCCGGCGTATTTTACCTCGGCAAAAAGCCGTTCGAGGCCGTGATTTAGGAGGAATATCAACTGTTCGAAATCCTCGACCGGGTTGTTTAGTTCAAAGTTCCACGCGACCTTGTTCTCTTTTATATTGGGCGTGATCAGCGATTTGCCGCGTTGTTCGATGACGTCGATCACATCGCGGAACGAGCGGCCATAACGACCGACGAGATCGTCATGCGGCACTGCCTGTAAATCTTTTACCGTGCGTAAACCCAATTCGCTGAACACGTTAAGCGTATCGCGTTCGAGGCCTAGTTCGGCCAGCGGGATCTGATCAAACATGTCCGGCTGTGCAAGCTCTTGTTGCAAAAGCCCGCCCGTGAGCAAGGGCGATTCCTCCACCGTGAGCGTTTCGCCCTTGCTTACGCTCGGGCTTTTGCAAAAAGCGTTGCGGGCGAGCAGCTTTGCCGTATCAACTGTTTCGGCCACCGCGACACTTCCGGCCAAATTCTTTCGCTTTAATTCGGCGATCACTTTCCGGGCGACACGATCCGGCTTTCCGATCAGCCTTTCGAGGCCGCTCACGTCAAACAAAACGCCGTCCTCGATCACCTCGATCGAACTCGCAAACCCCGCCGCAACGCCGACCAAGGCATGCCGGTCGAGCGTGATATCAGGCGAAATGATGCAGGCGTAGAGTTTAGGCATTTGTATTTTCAGTTGCCTCCAGCTTTAGCTGGAGGTTGGCGTATCCAATGATTTCTTGGCTTTAGCCGAAATTTTGGCTAAAGCCTTATGTTCTTTTTCACATCTAAACCTCCACCTGAAGGTGGAGGCAATTGATAAAAATCAGACCTCCGAATAATCCATCTCCACCCTAGTTCTAAGGTCTTTGCCGAATAGCTGTTTCCCCTCGTGCATTCTCAGGCGGAATTCTCTTAATAGCCGGAATTTTCCGCTGCCGGACCATTTCGCTTCTTCGCGTTCGAAGACGAATGTTCCATGCGAGGCCGAGCCTGTGACGTGTTCGTGGGCGGTGGCGAGCAGGATGGTCGGCGTTTCCTTTATCCGTGTTCGAAAGCGGAACCAGTACGTTTTCGGCACCATTCGGAGCTTGTCTTTGGCCAGCCCGCAAAGGTTTAGCCAGATACAGCCGAAGCCCTTTGCCTGTACGAGATGGTCGGCGGAGATGAATGTTTTTTCGACGTCGCCGCTGCATTTTACCCACAGCAGGTTTTCGAGCTTCACGCCCGCAAGATAAGCCGTCTGCGGATCGAAACCGCCGGCACCATCGACCACCGCACAAATTTCGCCATTCGATGTCAGCCCGGCGAGCAGGGAAAGTGCAAAGCTGGTTTTCCCCGTGCTAGCCTCGCCTGTCACCTCAGCAACCGCCCCGCGGGCCACCGACAATCCAAACCCCGCAACCTCGACCTCCTCAACATGCCGCCGCTCTTCGCGGAGACGGGAAAGTGGTTTTACGAGGGCGAGATTTGACATAGACGATGTTTCATAAATGAAACAGTAGAGATAGAATAATGCAGGTAAGACGAAAAAGCAAGAGTTGAGGGAGCGTTAGATGGGGGCAATAAAAACTAGTTTTTAGTAGGTTCGCAGGAGAGAGCTTTAACGGTTCCTGAGACCATACTCAGGACATCGTCTCGTTTCCCGAAATCATTTGTGTCACTGAAATAAGACGCTTTAACAAGACCGTTTTGAATACGAAAGATCCCGCGAAAGCTGCTGAGGACAAACGTTTCGGCTTTCGGCTCGTATTTTAGGAACAAGACGTACTCGCCTCCAACGATCAAAGGATTTTGACGTTCAACTATGACGCGGATAACTCGGCCATCCAACTTTACCGCTCCGCCGGCCGTTGTTAGTACGATCTTCTGCGGAGCAGCGATCGATCGCTTAGACCGATTCATTAGGACATTACTGACATCAATATCGAGATCTGAAAAAACTATCGGAGACCCGCCAGTGAGCTGCGAAACCCTGCTACCGATGGTTCCCAAAACGACGACATCTGCTTCACAACCAAGAAACTGAATATAATCGGCCTCTTTGCCGGGCTTTCCACCACTGAAATATCCGCTGGCAAAAGGCTCTCCAATATAAATCAGAATATCTTCAACAAGCGGAAATGATAAACGCCCGTATTCCTGATCTGCCCAAATTTTCGAATGCTTGCGCTGAGCGTCCGTCATCACGCCCGATTGGACCACCGTTGGAGCATCATCCTTCGTTTGGGAAAGCGCGGATATAGAAAAGACCAAGATAAGTAAAGCTGAGGAAAACGTCCGCATGACTATTCGTTCACCATCACCTCAACCGGATCGATCCCTGCTGCGCGCCAGGCGGGATAGAGCGCTCCGAATAGGCTGCCGCCGATGGCTATGGCGATGGCGGTTGCGATCCAGCCGGGGCTGAATTCGAAGGCGAGGTTGAAGCGAGAGCTGATGAGATATGAGGCGATAAACGCGGTGGCGAAACCGAAGACTATGCCGAGAATGCCGATGATAAATGCCTCCCCCTCGATGGTCTTGATGATGAATCCTTTTGACGCACCGAGCGACTTCAGGATGCCGATCTCCTTGCGGCGTTCCGTAATTGTTGTGTACATCGAGAGCAGGACGAAAACCGTGCTGACGATCGCTCCGAGAGCGACGAGGACCCGGAGAAAAGTGTTGAGGCCCGGGATCCGTTCGCTGGCTTCGGCGACGAGGTCGCGGGTGAGGCTGACCTTGTTTCCGGGCAAAACTTCATTGATCTTCGCCGCGACCGCGGCCGCGTCGTAGCCGTCCTTTATCTTTACTAGGATGAACGTGCATTTATCGCTTTCGAGCGCGGTTTGCATCGCCTTGAGCGACATCTTGATGCGGGCTCCCGATGGCGGGGCGAAAACACCGACGATCTTATACGGCTTTGAGCCGAAGAGCTCGACATTATCGCCGACTTTTAGGTTATCGTCTGCCAATTGGCGTTGATCGATGATTACCTCGTCATTCGCCGACGGTGCTCGACCTTCGACCAGCTGCATGTCGTTCATCTGGGCAAACGGTTCCCAGTCGATGCCGTCTATCTGGCGGATGCCCCAATTCCCACGCGAATCCGCGGCAATGTATCGATAAACCGGGACTGTCGCGGCGACGCCTTCGATCTCAAGCAGGCGTGGTGCGTAACGGAGATCGACCGCAGCGTTGGAACTCATTGTGTCCATGCCGCCGGGGCGGGTGAAGACGATCTCGGCTTTCCAGTTCGAAGCTCGTTTGGCCAGGTCCTGCGTCATTCCGCGCGCCAAGCCGGTGAACATCACGACGAGAACCACGCCCAAAGCGACGCCGATCACACTGATGATCGTGCGAAAGGGCCGGACCTTGAGATTTGCGAAAACGAGTTCGAGCATCGAACGAAATTGGCGGGTTTAGTAACGCTTGCGGTACATCGTGCCCTTGCGTTTGAAGAGGTAGCGGGCAAAGATCGTGATGCCGACGGCGAAGAGAAGAATTGCCCACGAACCGACGGCGGTCGTCCACGCCCACTGCCATCGGAAACCTCTCATGATCCCGAGGATCGATCCGACGATCAGCCCGAACGAAGTGAAGGTCAGCAGGGCATTAAGATATTTACCTTCCTCAAGGTATTTTGCGATCATCACGGGCAGAAACGCCGTAAATTCGCCGACCATTCTCGGAAGTTTTTTGATGTCGTCCCACAGCGTGCCCGTTTCTTCGCCTGCACCGACGAGCAAAACGCCGTGCTTCATTGCGAAAAGATTAAAGAGAGCTGAAAGGACTGAAAACAATACCGAGATGGCAAAGGCACGCTGCCGAGCGACGCTGTTTTCGGCAGTCGCCGCAAAGACATCGAAGAAATAACGCTCCTGTGCGTAATGCGTAACAAACTCAACCGTGTGGCTGAATGCCGGCAGCAGGATCGATACGATTATATTTGCGAGCCAGAATGGCTTTGCCTTGCGGAACGACTGCACGACCGCGCCGGACATGCCGGTCGTCAAAAAGCGGAAAAATAGCTCGACGCAAACTGCAGTAAGCGTTACCAGCCAGCTTTCGCGGCTCGCCTGATAAACACCAAAGTAGAAGGAAGCACGCAGCACTGCCCCGATCATGGCCGATTTCCAATTCCAACGCGTTATTATTTGTGCGGGATGCTGGGCGAGATTCTTCAGAACGTCCGAGACGGAGATACTCTCGTCCCAGACCTCCTCCATGTCGTCGGCTTCGGCGATGGAATGATGGATAGCCTCGTCGGCATAAGCCAACGACGGTGCTGTCTCTCTCTCCATCATCTCCATCTTGTCTGTTGAATGAGCGTCCTTCAAACTGAAGTTCTCTTACCGATCTAGAGTTGCGTTTCAAGCGCAGTTGTATCCGCGCGTTAGAACGAAAGTATAGATACTAGCATAACGAAAAGCTAGTTACCCCCGAATCTGGCCTATTTTTTTGAAGGGTCGAAATATATTAAACATCCGGATATTTTTTGTCACAATAGATACGTCAGCGGTGTTTCAACATCAGAACGGGAAAATTCCCAATTATCTTAGGAGACTTTTGGTCATGAGTTGGTTATATACAATTGTATTTGCGGGGCTTGTATTTTCGTCGAACGAGAATCAGAGGCCGCTGACTGCCGACGTTATCGAAAGCTGCCCTGCCGTTATCGAGCAGCAGGCGGCGGACGAGACGGAAAAATTCGAGAAGAGCTATCCGCTTAACGCAAACGGCCGAGTCAACGTTGCGAACGTAAACGGATCGATCACGGTCGAGGCCTGGGACCGCAACGAAGTTAAGCTTGAATACACCAAGATCGCCGACACGAAAGAGCGGCTGGCCGAGGTCGAGGTCGAGATCGAATCCCGTCCCGAGTATTTTCGTGCCGAAACCAACTACGATAACTGGAAACGCACCGGCGGCGACCGTTGGCGAAACAACGGGAAGCTGAATGTCGAGTTCAAGCTGTGGGTCCCAAAGGGTGCGGTTCTAAATGAGATCGAAACGGTAAACGGTTCGGTGACCGTGTCCAACTTTGTAAACACGACCGTTGCATCGGCTGTGAACGGTTCGGTCACGGCGACGAATATCCGCGGTGCCGCAAAACTTTCGACCGTCAACGGCACGGTCAGGGCCGATTTTGACCGGCTGGAATCGGGAAGCAAGATCTCGCTTGAGACCGTTAACGGAACGGTTAATCTTCTCCTGCCGTCGGATTCGAACGCTACGGTTCGCGCTGAATCCTTGAACGGTAACATCTCGAACGGTTTCGGGCTGCCGGTTCGAAAAGGAAAGTATGTCGGGCGTGACCTTTATGGAAAGATCGGCTCGGGTGACGTTCAGATCAAGCTCGAAAGCGTGAACGGCGGCCTGTCCATTGATCGAAAGAACGATGGAAAATCACAAAGCCCCGCGGTCGATCTTCTGCAGCAGAAGAGCAAAGATAGTGAAGACTGGGACAGCGATTTTGATGCGAAGGTAAAGGTAGATGCGGCGAAAATGAACAAGCAGATCGCGAAGGCGGTCAAGGATTCGGTGAAGGTCAGTGCGGATATTTCGTCCACCGTAGCTGAGAAGGCGCTCAGCGATGCGGCGATCGAACTGCACAACCTGGGGCCGGAACTCGCGAAAGTCAACGCTGACGCCATGAGACAAGCGAGCCGGGAGTTTGCTAAGGCTGCAGATCTCGCCCAGCTCGACAAAATGCGGGATACGATGCGTGACTCACAGCGAGTCAGCCGCGACGCCCTCAACCGCCTTTCCGAAGCCGCGTTTTTCCCGAGCATTCCGCGGGTAGAAAAAAAGAGCGATTCGTTTCCTGTAAAAGGCGTACCGAAGGTCGAGATCACGGGACGCGGATGTTCGGTCACCGTTAAGGGCTGGGACCGTCCGGAAGTACAGTATCGTGTAGTTCAGTACAGCGACCCGCGAAACCGACAGCCGATCAATGTAAAGGAAAATCACAACGATTCCTCCGTCAACATTAAGGTCGACAATCCTGCCATAGATGCTCGCGAAGGCACCTTTCGCGATTCACGCCGCGTTCATATCGAGGTATTTGTGCCAAAAAAGTCGAATCTCAAGATCGACGCGAACGGAACGATCCGTTTGGACGGCGTATCGGGTGAGCTGCAGGTCATCGGCGGCGACGAGAATATCGACGTAAGGGATTCGGACGGGAAGCTGAACGTTACCAACCAGGACGGACAGCTTAGGATCGTCGGTTTCCGCGGCGACCTGGTCGCGAAGACACAGGACGGCAATGTTCGTCTAGATGGAGATTTTACGTCGATCAATGGACAGGCAGGCGACGGCAACTTCGTCTTGATCGTACCGGAAGACGTTGACGCCGACATTAGTGGTTCGGGTGAAAGCGGTTTTTCAGTTCGCTTCGAAGACATGGAAAATGGCAAGCAGACTTCCGAAAACAACTGGCGTTTTGGAAAAGGCTCGAAAAAATATAAGTTCAAAACGGTTGATGGAGCCGTGACGGTTCAAAATCGCGACCGGTTGGTTGCCGATAATCGATAATATTGAAGCGGCGGTGCAAATTAATTTGGACACCGCCGCTTTTCCTTGAAACTTTCTGACCCTCACTGCGTTTTAGTCACTGACAACAAATTTCCCGGATTCCGACAAAGATCTAATTCGACAAGATCATGCGTTCAATGATTCGTACCCCTCGTGTTTTTTTCTCGGCCATTCTTGTGGCACTCGTGTTTTCGGCAATGGCGTTCGGCCAGGAAACCAATGGCCCCGCGAAGTCTACTGATTCTGTTGAGACTTCGAAGCCCGGAGCGCTCGTATTGCCACCTGAAAAACGCGAGCCGATGCGGATCCCAAAGACCGCGGCATCACCAGTCATCGACGGACGGCTCGACGATGAACTATGGAAGCAGGCGGCGGTTTTCAAAGACTTCTATCAAACATATCCCGGTAACAACACCACCCCGTCCAAACCGACTGAGTTTTACATGATGTACGACGAAAAGTACTTGTACGTCGCGTGGAAATGCTGGGATGAAAAAGACAAGATCCGGGCAACAGTTGCGAAGCGCGACAATGTATTCTCGGAGGACAATGTACGGCTTTGGCTGGACACCTACAACGACCGCCGAAGGGCGTATGTTATCGGCTTCAACCCGCTTGGGATACAGGCCGATGGGATATATACGGAAGGCCGCGGTGCCGATTTTTCGGTCGACATCGTCATGGAATCGAAGGGCGTGATCGAAGATTGGGGCTGGTCTGTCGAGGCGAAAATACCGTTCAAGTCGCTTCGTTACAAGACCGGTCCGGGAACGCTTTGGGGGTTTAACGTCGCGAGGAATATCGATCGATTCAACGATGAGTTCAATCAATGGCTGCCCGAGGACCGAAACGTCTCCGGATTTCTTCCGCAGCATGGAAGGATCAGCGGACTCGATGACATCAAGTACGAGCGAACGCTTGAGGTCGTGCCGTCCGTGACGCTGAGCGAGACCGGCAATCGCGTCGCTGCCCGCGAGGTCGCTGCGGGAAGGTTTGTAAATGAACCATTGAAAACCCAGATCGGCGTCACGCTCAAATACACGATCACGCCAAGCATCACTCTCGATGCAGCGATAAATCCCGACTTTGCCGAGATCGAAGCCGATGCGCCGGTCGTCACGGCAAATCAGCGCTTTCCGATATTCTTTCAGGAAAAACGCCCCTTCTTTCTTGAAGGCGCAGATGTATTCCAATCGCCGCTCCAAGTCTTTTATTCGCGCAATATCGTCGACCCCGACGTTGCAGTGAAGCTTTCCGGTAAATTCGGCAAAACGTCGTTCGGGCTGCTTGCCGCGTCGGACAATGCGCCCGGAAACTATAACGAGGACGAGCGGAATGACCCGAATGTTCGCCCGCGTATCGACGAATTTCTCGATAAGAATGCGGTCTTTGGCGTACTTCGCTTAAAGCGTGACTTCGGCGCGGAGAACAACATCGGATTCTTTGCGACCTATCGTGGATTTCCCGAGCAAAAGAATCTTCTCGCGGGCATCGACGGACGTATCAAGTTCAATCCACGTCTGACCGGACAGTTTCAGGTCGTTGGGACCACATCACGCAGATGCTTCTTCGATCCTGAATTCGAACCGACGCTCGATCCGGTACAGGCGGCCGCGAACAGGGCTATATGCGGCGGAGGAACCGTCGGCGGCGTGACCGTACAGGGAAGCCCGTTCAACCAGTATCGAACGGGAAATGGCGTTGGCTACTATTTCAATCTGGATTACAGCCAGGAAACCCGCGGCTGGTTCTTCGAGGCGGGCGGACGAAGCAAGTTCTATCGTGCGGATTCCGGCTTTACTCGTCGGACCGATACGAATTTCCTTTTCTTCTTTCATCGGCTTTCGACCAAATCAAATTCAAAGAGAAAGATCATCCGTGCCCAATGGAACCAGATGGGCGGAGCAGATTATCGCTGGGACGGCAAGCTGACGGCCGCCAATTTCGAAACGAACGGTAACCTGAGCCTTCAGCGAAATACGTTCTTAAACTTCTCGACCGGAGCGGCCTACGAGCGGATATTCGAAGAAGAATTCGGCTTGAAACGCTCGCCGACCAGGCCTTTGGGAACATTCCTGGGCGATCCGACTCGATCGACGTGGCAGCATTTCATCTCCGCTAATCTCGATCAAACCCCGACGAAACGGCTGAGCTACGGAATGTTTCTGGGTACGATCAGGAACGCGTTCGATTTCTTTTATTTCGATCCGACGACAGGGCTTCAGAATCCGGGCCCGGGCCGGCAGTTCGATGTACAGGCTTACATCAACCTAAAACCGACCGATCCTTTTGCGGTTTCGTTGAGCTATAACAAGAGCCGACTAACGCGAAACGATAATCGTATACGCTCGTTCGATTCGGACATTTTGAGCCTGCGTTCGACCTATTATTTCACGCGGTTCTTGTTCACCCGGCTGCGACTTGACTACGACGGAACCGAGAAGAATTTTGCGGGCCAGGCCTTATTCGGCTGGACTCCTAGCCCGGGAACCGCACTGTACGCCGGTTACAACGATAATCTTAACCGTAACGGTATCAATCCCTTCACGGGCAACTACGAGCCCGGATTCGAACGAAACAGCCGCACGTTTTTCATCCGCATGTCGTACCTTTTCCGAAAGAGCTTCTAAACCGATTACCTCTGACCATGCTCCTCGCGGTGGATTTTGCCGAATCCACCGCTTTTTTAAGCATGTCCTTAATCGTTGCGCCGACACTCTTATGCAAAAAGTTCTTGTAGAAGATCAGGTATTAGTGTATAAATAATGCGGGTAATACATTTCTTGCCATTCGGCTTCAATAATTAGGAGATCAGAAAATGAAGATTCGCGGAAGTTTACGCGTCGTGGCGTTATGCACTATTTTATCCTCTCTGGCGATGCCAACCGTTTTTGCTGTACCGGTCATGGCGCAGACGCAAGAGGGCGTGGCACTTCAGCGAGGATATCGCACGGGATATTCGGACGGTTACATGGCCGGATACCGCGACACCATCGACAGCGTGTCGAAAGCATACGCCCGACATGCCGACTACGGCAAAGCCGATCGTGCTTACAATAAGGATTATGGCAAGCTCGAGGATTACCGCGATGGCTACCAACAGGGTTTTGAGCAAGGGTACGATACCGGCTACGACCGCCGTTCGTTCGAATCGCAGCTTCCCGCGGGCTTAAAGAAACGCGGAGCGGTCCCGAACGACAGCCAGTTGGCGGTAAACACGCCGCGTGACGAACCTACAACGATCACGAATCCGGTACAGACTCAGAACACCGGTTATAGCGACAATACACCGGCTTCTCAGCCGCAGCAGCCGGTTCGTATCGATCCCGTAGCAACCAACTATCAATCGAACAGCACGCCGATCATTATTATTCCGCGTGACACCGAGATCATCCTCGAATTGCAGGACGATATCAGCACCGAACAGAGTCGCGAAGGTGAAAAATTCATCGCCCGAGTAGTATCGCCGTCTGAGATCGCCGGAGCTACGATCGAGGGCCGCGTCGCGAAGGTGCTTCGCCCGGGCCGTATCAAGCGTCGCAGCGAACTTTCGCTGTCGTTCGACCGGATAATTCTGGACGACAACCGTTGGAGCAATTTCGGCGGCACTTTGACCGAAGTTCTTGCGGTCAAAGGAGATAACGTTAAAAAAGTCGATACTGAAGGAACCGCCCTGGGGCAAAGTTCGCTTAAGAGCGACGCGATCAAGGTCGGCGGAGCGACAGGTGCCGGAGCATTGATCGGCGGAGTCGTCGGCGGGCCGGTCGGCGTCGCAGTCGGAGCCGGTGTCGGAGCAGCATTTGGTGTGGGAGCGGTTGTGATCGAACGCGGTAAGCACATTCGATTGACACGAAATCAACAGCTCAGAATCAAGACCGCCTACCAGACCCAGATCCGGTAGCATTTGGTGCAAGCCTGACAAAACTTAGCGAGGCCGCCACAGTTAACGGCGGCCTCTTTTTTGTGTCGCGACAGAGGTGTCGACCTCTTTATTTTACGGGGGCTCGCGGTATAATTGTCGAGTATGGAAAAGGTCGTGCTCATCACGGGAGCTTCGAGCGGCATCGGACTGCATACCGCAAAGTTGTTTCAGTCAAAGAACTGGAAAGTCGCCGCGACCATGCGCTCGCCCGAGAAGGCGACGGAACTGCAGAAGATAGTCGATATCGAGTGTTTTCGACTTGATGTGACGGATAACGACTTTATCCGAAACGCGATCGCTGGAACGATCGAGAAGTTTGGGCGGATCGACGCGGTGGTAAACAACGCGGGATTTGCGGTCGTAGGGCCATTTGAGGCAGCGACGGAAGAGCAGATCGAACGCCAGATGCAGACAAATGTTTACGGCCTGATGAACGTCTGCCGCGAGATCCTGCCGATCTTTCGCGAGCAGAAGCGCGGAACGATCATCAACGTCGCGTCGATGGGCGGGCGGCTTACGTTTCCGCTTTACAGCATTTATCACGCGTCGAAATGGGCGGTTGAAGGATTCAGCGAATCGCTGCAGTATGAGGTGAAGGATTTCGGGATCAAGATCAAAATAATAGAGCCGGGGCCGATAAAGACTGACTTTTACGACCGCTCGATGAGCATTTCGAAAAAGGAAGGCCTGACCGCGTACGATAATTTTGCTGCCCGAGCTATGCCAAATATGCAGAAGGCGGGCGAAACAGGACCCGACGGTTCCGTTGTGGCCGAGGTGATCTATGCTGCCGCGACGGACGGCTCGTGGAAGATGCGATATCCGGTAAATTCGAGAGCAATTTTGACACTGCGAAGGCTTCTGCCGGACGCTTTGTTTCTTCCCATTGTTCGAAAGGTCGTTTTGCGATAGTAAAATAAGTAGAAACGTGCGAAGATACGCTTATAGGTTCGCTCTCCGTTTGCTATAAGCTATTTCAGACAAATTGCTTTTTTTCCTGACCTGCGGTTTTGTTGCAGGCAAGTGTCCTAATGAAGATTTTGCTTTACAACCCCGACAACGGCATAACGCGCAATTTTATGCCGCATCTCTGGATGTTTCTTCTCCAGTCGCTTACACCGCCTGAGCATGAAGTTATCTTGATCGACGGTAATGCAAAGGCAATGACGCGTCCGGAGCTTGTTCAATTTTGCCGTGACAACGATATCGGCCTCGTCGGTATCGGTTCGATGACCAGAATGGTCGCCCGCGCGTATCTGGTCGCAGATGCTCTTCGCGAGGCTGGATTCAAGGTCGTTATGGGCGGGCCGCACGTTACTGAATGCCCGGACGAGGCTCTAGGCAAGGACGGCGGGCCGCGGCACGCGGATGCCGTAGCGCTTGGCGAAGCTGACGATTACTGGGCCCAGATCGTCGAAGATGCGGCGAACGGCACGCTCAAAGAGATCTATCAGCCAAAGCTCGACGAAAAGGGAAACGATGTAAAGCCTGGTTTGCAGCAGTATCCGCACATTCCGTGGGAAACGCTCGACCTGGATCAGTTTTCGTTAGTACCAAAATTCTTGCGCCCGATCATGTCGAGGATGGGCGAAGGCTGGGGCAAGTTCTTTGTCGTACCCATCGAAACCGGCCGCGGTTGTCCGTACGGCTGTGAGTTTTGCACGGTTACAGGATTCTTCGGTGATTCGATCCGTTTTCGGACCAACGAAAGCGTGGTCGAGGAACTGCTTCGCCTCAAAGCGAGAGCAAAGAAAGAAAAGGGGCAGATGGCCGTCTTCTTTATTGACGATAACCTCGCAATTAACAAGAAGCGTTTGAAAGGCCTACTGCGGGATATCATCGCCGCCGGAGCACAGCTTCCGTGGGTCGCCCAGATCAGCGCGAATCTGCTTTCCGACGAAGAACTAGTCGATCTGATCGCCGAGGCGGGCGGAAAGTGGATATTTATCGGCATGGAGTCGATCGACCCTGCAAATATGGCCGATGTGAACAAGAATTTCTCGCGGCCGGAGAACTATCAATCGGTTCTCGAGGGTCTGAGGAAACGAAATATTTACGCGATCACTTCCTTCATTTTTGGAATGGATAACGACACGCCCGGCGTCGCAAACCGTACCGTGAACGAGATCGAAAGCTGGGCTCCGGGACTTCCGGTGTTCGGACAGTTGACTCCTTTCCCATCAACACCGCTTTATGACCGCCTGCAAAAAGCAGGACGATTGAAGCGTCCCAAACACTGGCTCGATTTCGCCCCCTTCGTAATGGCTCACGATCCGCTCAAGATGACGATCGAGGACGCGAAGAAGGAGACATTCGACGCATGGTCGCGATCGTACAGCCCCGAGCGAAACTGGGAAGCCGTCAGTGCGATCCGGGAAGCTCCCATCGATGTTCGCATAAGTCATCTCGTCGCCAGGTTGTTTTTCCGTGGGATATATTTCCCGCAGATGAGTAAATGGGCGTGGGTAAAACTGCTTTTCGATAACCGGCGAACCATTCTGAGCCTAAGCGGTGAAGGAATTCGCACTTGGCGAGCCGCCCGAAAGCGGCGTCGGCTGAAAGGGCAAGAGGTTCAGGCGGCTCAGTAAAAGAGGGGCCCGAACGCAGTCAATTGTAACAAATCTCTTCGATCGAAATCTTTCGAAACACAGTTGCCCGGATACGCTAAAACGTTCATCCCGGGAGACTGTTTTTTCTTCTGGAATTTAGGGTTAAAAATTCTGGCTGGGTTCGAAGGTTTCGAGCACCTGCGCAAGTTCTCCTTTTACTCCGACATCATCGACGCTGGAAAGCCCGGCGGCAAGCGACGTCGCCAGCATTGTGATCTCAAAGCCATTTCGGGTGCCCGGACGGGCGGCAGGAACAAAAATGCGTCGGCCCCAGACGACCAGATCTTCACCGGACTCGGATTTACCACCGGCCTGAAACTTGATCTCGTAAGCACGCCAGTTTTGATTCAGCTTGATCTCGCCTTCCGAGATCATCTGGTAACCGGGCAGCAGTTTCTTCAGCGTTTCGTTGGTCTCCTTGACCATCTGCGGAAATTTCTCGCCGTCGAGGTCGAATGTTCCCTTGCTCGGATAATAACTTACGAGCATTTGCTCCATCATGCGGCCGTCTTCACCGAGGCGGGAGATGTCCAGGAATTTTCCGCGTGCATTCGGCGTGGAACCGCTTTGCGGGCCGTTAACCTTCCAGCTCTGCGGATAAAAGAGCGAAAAGCCAACAAAGTTGCGAAGCAGATCGCCTTTCAGATTGGCCTTGCTGTTTTGATAGAAAGTCGTGTTTGGAGGCTGCGATATAGTCCGCGGCAGCGGCGGCATCTCGGTATTGGCGACATTAGCGGCCGGCTGGGCTGCATTGTCAGCCTGATTTCCGGTCTCAACGGCTGGTCTTCCAACTCCCGCAAAATACCAAACGACCGCGACGACGAGTAACAACGCCAGAATGCCCCCAACGGCGAACATCCACTGGCGCGAGGAATACTCGACGGGAGGTTCGGGCGAGCGGTTTCGCCAATTCGGCTCTTCATTTCCCGACGCCGGAGCGGGCTGATTCGGGACAGCCGCAACGGCGGGTTCAAGCGAAATAACCGGGCCTCTTCGTATCTGTGTCGGCACTTCGGGCTCCGCGACAGGCTGAGGTATCGGTTCGGCCGGTCTCTCGACGGGCAGAGGTGCGGCGGCCAGTCGGACCGGCTCAGCCAAAGCGGCGACGAGAGAATCGCCAAAATCCCTTGCCTTCGGAAACCGGGCCGATGCCTCGTACGCGAGCGCCCGCTCAAATACTTCATCGACGGACGGCGACAGTTCGCGATTCAATGAGCTCGGCATGTACGTCAGTCCATTGCGCTGTGCTCGTAGAAAAGCCCGATCATCTTCTCCGTCAAACGGCGAAACGCCGGTGAGCATTTCGTAACCGACGACGGCTAGGGAATATATATCGGATGCGACCGTGGCGATCTTGCCTTCGAGCACCTCTGGAGCTTTATAAGGCAGGTTCTGCGGGTTCGGCTCACCATTCGACGCACCGAAATTCACTACCATCACCTGCTCCGAATCGCCCGATGCGTCGACAACAAGGTTTTCGGGCCGGATATCGCGGTGGATTATTCCTTCCTGATGAGCTTCGTTAAGGCCGTTTGCTGCCTGCCGAATGATCCGGCCTGCACGCTGAGGATTGAATCTTCCGTGGATCGTCAGGATGTCGTTGACCGACAGGGCATCGACATATTCGCTGACGAGGAATGCCATTCCGTTCGAGAATTCGCCCGAATCGATCGTTCTCGCAACATTCGGGTGACTGAAATGCGAAAGCGACACGCGTTCTTCGGCCAGGATGCTGCTCATTATCGGGTCGGGATCATCCTCGATGAGGATCCTCACCAGCACTTTGCGTCCGTCGACTATCTTGTCGTCGCCGAGATAGGCCAGGCCGGTTTCGTCGCCGCCGAGAAATTCGAGAACGAGATATCTTCCCTTGACCGTACGCCCGATAAATCGCTCGGGATTATCGAGGCTGAAATCCTCCGCAGGGCTCGGAAATCGGTTCTCGGCGTGGAGATCGACATGGCCTGCCGGGATCTCGAACGGTTGAATTTTTCGAGCGATCGGCCTGGTATCAGCCTCCGAGGCAGGTTCGATGAGATGTTTTACCGGACCTTCAGGTCCTTTGAAGGCAGGAGTATCGTTCAGGTCGAGATCGTCGAGTTCAAAAAAAGGTACGTCCTCTGCTTCCGGCGGCCTTGAAGGCTGCGGGATCGGCGGCGGCGACTGACGCAAAACCGGGCTCTTACGGCCTATCAGGGTTTCGTCGGTGGCGCTTACAGCTTGTATTTTGGGGATGAGGTTCGCAAAAATGCCGCCGGCAGGGCGACCCGCGGCCCCGCCTTCGGGGATCAGGCGCGAACCATCGGTCGGGCAGAAACGCCTCGAACCTTCTTCAAAAGTATCCTTACACTTGGGACAATACATCTGATATGCCGTCTATCCTCGTTGGGCCTTTGATAATTTGCCCACAAGGGCCTGATTTTCGGCATCGAAAGTGATGGCTTGACGATACACGCGTTCCGCGGCCCGGCGGTTTCCGGTCTTCATAAAACCGTCGCCGACGCTTTCGAACTGCATCGAAAGTCCGCGTTTCTCAAGCGGCGAGACGCTGCGGGCGGCGTTCATAAGAGCCGCTTCTGCCCGGTCAAAAAGTCCCTGTCGCGCGTAGAGCGACCCAAGAAGACTGTTGCCGGCGAATCCATTGGTTGTTACCGCAAGGTTTGAAAGCAATGTTCTCTCAGCCTCGACAAATTTCGATTGGGCCATGAGGGCACGGCCGAGCAGCAGCAGTGCGGACGGATTTCGCGGGTCACCGCCCAGGGCACGCCGGAGCAGCTGTTCCGACTCGGCATAACGCTGCTCTGATTGCAGAACTTCTGCAACAAGGATCAAAGTTGCTACATCGTTCGATCTTTTGATCGCATTTTCGTAGGCCGCAGCTGATTCCTGCTTCATTCCGCGGCGGCGAAGCAGTCTGCCCAAGTGAGCGTATGCCGGAGCAAATCCGGGGTCTAGTTGGATCGCTTTGCGATATGCATTTTCCGTTTCGGCACCGATGAGGCCGCGAAGTTCGAGCGACGCGCCGAGCTGATCGAACGCAAGAGCATTTGCCGGTGCCAACTGAATAGCTTTTCTGGCCACCTTTTCGGCTTCTTCGTATCTATCCGCCAGATCCGGAGCCGCGATGGGCTGCGTAAGTACATAGCTTAAAGCCACGTGAGCGATAGCGTTGCCGGGATCGATCTGCAGTGCGGCGCGGTAAGCGTTCTCCGCATCCTCCCAACGCTGCTGATCGCTGTAGAGATTGCCGAGGCCGTAAGTCGCACGCGGGTCTTTGGGTTTTAATACCCTGGCACTCTTGTACGCCGATTCCGCGGCCGAATAGTTTCGATCGTCGCGGGCAGCGTTTCCGGATTCGATAAGGTCTTCGTAGCGTTCTTCGCTGGAACTCCCAGATTCGATAACGCTTCGCTGAGGCTTCCCAGCAGTGATCTCGACCTTAGTAGGCTGTGCGTCCTTGAATTCTGTAAATTTCGTTTTGGTGGAGGCAGTTGCTGGCTTCCGTGGTCCCGAGGCTTTAGCGGTCGAGGCCTTCGGGGTTGGCTTGGCTTTTGGTTTAGGAGTCGCCTTTGTTTTCGCTGCAACCGGCTTTGAAGCAGCGGGCGTTTTCTTGGCAGTTTTTTCCGGAGTCGATTTTTTTGAACCGCCGAATAGCTTATTACTACTTCCCAGATCCTGAGCCGATGCACCTATTGCGAGTGCCAGTACGACCAAGAGCGAGAATTTTAGCTTTACAACAGACATTTTTTACCAACTTATTCCTTAACTATCCTGAAGCCGAGCACTTTGTTCTTTGTATCCTTTGGAACAAAAGCCCGATACGTTGCGGTTATCTTTTGTTTTGAAGGATCGTCGTCGGCCGCTCCGCCGCGTGCTACGATCTTGCCCTTCAATTCTCTTTCCTTATTGCGATCGACGACCACCTTTGATTCGCTGCCTGGATAGCGGTAATACTCGCTGCTAGTCCATTCATATACGTTACCGATCAAGTCGAGAACGCCCCAGGTGTTCGCACCCTGCGGTTTTGAACCTACATTCGCAAGCTCCGAGTCTTCCCGACCCATTACCGCGTTGCCTTCGATCCAATCATCGCCCCACGGGTAAAGGTTCTGTTTCGTACCGTTTCGGGCGACGTATTCCCATTCCTGCTCAGTCGGCAGCCGATAAGTACCGCCTTCGGTCTGCGAACGCCATTTGGTGAACGCGATGGCGTCATCCAAAGTAACGAACGACACCGGCTGTTTCTCAGTGCCCTGGATCGGCTGTCCATTTACCCAATGTCTCGGGGCGACGTAGCCGCGAGCCTGGACGAATTCAAGATACTGGGCGTTCGTCACCTCGGTCTTACTGATCGAGAAATTTGCGATCTGAACGCGATGCTCGCCGTACTCGTAGGGCTCGACGTTTCTTCCCATCGTGAACGTTCCACCCGGGATCGCGATCATCTCGATCTTGTCCGATACCGGCGGAAGATCGACCGGCGACGGCGATGCGATCGGAGTCGGCGTAGTATTTCCGGGGCCAACGGGCTTTGTGTCAAACACTCCGAGCATATAAGCTGCCCCGAGTCCAATAATTCCAATCAGCAAAAGAGACAATAGTCCGCCGATTCCGAAAACCAGCATTTTTCCGGTGGACTTCTTTTTCTCGTCCGTGGTGTCGATCTTGACTTCGTAGCGACTTGGCGAAAATTCCTGCTGAACGGTCTGCGCCATATCGTCACCATTCTGATTGGCAACCGCGATAGTTTTGTGTACTCCGCCGATCGTCACATCGGGTATCGGGATGGCGCTTCCGGAATCAAGCGTACCGGCCCGGAGCTCGGCAACCACCTCGACGGGCTTACCGTCGCAGGTGACCTCGCCCATCCAATCGTAGTAGCCGTTATGGGTGACGCGAAGACGATGGTTGCCGCTTTGCAGGCCTTCGATCGTGAGCAAGCCGGTGTCGGCAGTTCTGCCGACCGCTACGTTATCGACGAACACCGCCGACTGAGGCGGGCGGGAAACGACCTTAAGCGACGAAACCGGCAGCGTGTGGATGAACTGAGTGCCGGGCATGATCGCGTCGCGGAGCTCGCTGACCATCACGTCAACCGATTGTGTTCGCTTTGCAGGGTCTTTCTGAAGAGCATGCTGAACGGCTCTTTCTAACTCCGGCGAAACCGAAAGACCGGCCGCCGCCAGCGTCGGTGCAGGATCCGAAATGTGCTTTTTCATGATCGCCGGAATCGACGAGCCTTTGAAAGGCACATCGCCGGCGAGCATCTGGTACAACATGACGCCAAGCGAGTAGACGTCAGCACGGGAATCAGGATCTTCGTCGGCCCACTGCTCGGGAGCCATGTAATACGGCGAACCCATCAGCCCGGTCGTTTGAGCCTGGATGAACGATCCAAGCAGTTCTCCCGATTTGATCTTTGCAAGGCCGAAATCCAGGATCTTTACCGCCTGCGACAAGTTCGGCTTGTCGCTGCAGATCATGATGTTCAGCGGTTTCAGGTCGCGATGAACGATGCCCTGATGATGTGCTGCCCCAACGCCCGCACAAACAGCGGACATCAGCTCGAAAGTCCGCTCAGGCGACAACGCTTTTTCCCGGCCGAGCAGGTCGTGGAGCGATTCGCCCTCGACGTACTCCATGACGAGGAAAGGCAGGCTGCCGTCGATAACGCCGTAATCGGTTACACCTACAACATTTTGATGTTTGATCGCAGCAGCGGCGAGAGCTTCCTGACGAAATCTGGTCACGAGTTGCGGGTCGTTTCCGACCAGATCGGGAAGAATGACCTTAATGGCGAGCTGGGTTTTCAGGTATTTATGACGAGCCTTGTAAACCACACCCATTCCGCCCTGCCCGAGGCGGCGTTCGATCTCGTACTTGCCCTCAAGTACGGGTTCGCCCGGAATAGTGTGCACGGTCGGCATGCCGTCGTTCGGACACGTCGCGACACTATCGACGAAACAGTTTTTACAAAGCTGGCATTCTTTCATGCTCGAGATTTAGATGGCGGAAAGTTCACCGGCAGGTGCACGAACAAAACCGCTATACGCGCCACCCTAAAACTGTAGATTAACACGGTTTGCTTCTAATTTCTCTGCCAAACGCAGGCAAGTTTGTTCAATTTCGATAAGAAGTTACTAAACCGATCTTGCTGAGCAGTTCCGGATAACGTGGGTCGGTCTGAATAAGGCTATAAACCGGATCGAGGATGAGGACGATCTCGCTGTTTCGTTCATTAACTGCCTGGTCGAGCCAACGGAAGGCTTCGTCCGCATCTCCCAAAAGCGAAGAATAAAGTGCGAGGTGAGTTGGCGATACCTTTTCGCCCCTTTTTTTACGGGCCAGAAGCTGATCGAACTCCCGACGGCGTATGTCCCGAAAGCCTTTTTTGCGGCCGAGTTCAGTGATCTCGGCGATCTTTTTGCTCGCCGTATTCTTCAGCCTCAGGACCTCGATGTAGTCGCTCAAGGCCTTTTCGTCATTTCCGATCCGTTCATATCCGACAATGCGGTGCTCACGCGCAAGGACAAAAGTAGGATCGATGGCGATCGTGCGGTCCCATTGCTCAAAAGCCTCGTCAATGCGGTTAGCGGCACTTAGCAGGTTGCCTTTATCTGTCTTGATGACCATGTTTGCTGGGTCAAATTCCGCCGCACGATCGATAGATGCGATAGCCTCGTCGTGACGACCAAGGATCATCATCATAAAAGCCCGCACATGATGGGCCCGGGCAAATTTTGGATCGATCTCAATGGCCCGGTCGAGTTCCGCGACTGCTCCGTTCCAGTTCCATTCCATCGAATAAACGCTTGCCAGAGCTGTATGTGTTTCGGCGATGTTAGGGTCGAGGGAAACGGCTTTCAGACCGAACTCTCGCGCTTTTGGCAGTACTTCGCGTGAGTCGAACGGAACATGCCAGACGCCTTGAATGTAACTCTCAGCGAGTCCGGAATAGGCGAGGGCGTATTTCGGATCGGCGGCGATAGCTCGGTTAAAATGCTCTATGCTCTTAGTGATCCCCGCCGCGGTTCGTTTGTTCCACTCAAAACGGCCTTTGAGATATTCCTGATAAGCAAGGCCGTTTCGGGTGATGTGGCCATCGCCCTTACCGCAGATCTCAGCCCGGAGTTCGGCGGCGACGTTGCAGGCGATGATGTCCTGAAGGTCGGAGGCTGATGAGAACTGCCGCTCAAAATCGTTGCTGGTCCAGATGATCGAGCCGTCCGCGGCGTTGATAAGCCGAACGCGAATATTCACGGTATCGCCTTTGCCTTGGACCGTACCCTCGAGCAGGGCGTCCGCGCCGAGTTCGCGGCCGATCGCTCGCGGGTCAGCCTCACGGCCTTTAAATGAAAACGTCGAGGTCCTTGATATGACCTTCAAGTCGTTGGCCCGGGCAAGTTCTGTGATGATGCTATCGGTCACGCCATCGCTGAAATACTCATTGTCGGAATTCCCGGTAAGGTTTTTGAGCGGCATGACCGCGATGGTCCGGATCCGCGGGAAACTGTCAATTTGCGGAACGGCTGCGTCAGCCTGACGATTGCGGCCCAATACATAGAATCCGACCGTCAGAAGCGCGATCAAAAGCAGCGAGGCCGAGATCGCAAAGGGCCGAAACATGCGGGCGAATCGTGGTTTAGTGGTGAGCGAAGTTGATTCGGTACTGAACGAACTGAGCGAGTTCGTCGATACAACCTTAACCTCACCAATGAACCGATAGCCGCCGCCGTACCTCGTTTCGATCAAGCGAGCCGGCCGAGATGTGTCCCCCAACGCTTTTCGGATCGAACCGATACACTTCCTCAGGGCGTCATCGTACACATCGTGACCTTCCCAAAACTTATCCAGAAGCTCATTTCGCGTAACAACACGGTCGCGTTCGCGGATCAACCATTCGAGTATGGCGAACGGACGCTGCGGTAGGTGCACGTCCTGAGCGTTTCTGGTTAAGGTCCGGGCGACGGTGTCCAACACGAATTCGCCGAACACATACGAGCGTACGGGAAGTTCATTCTGATCTTCTTGTTTTTCCAGATCCTGTAACAGCACGGCCGTTTATTTTCCGTTTTCTTTCCAGTTTTAAACCGGAAAACCCGATATCTTAATCGGCAAAATTATTGTTTTTCTGGATTATAGACCGGTTTGACTCGATCAATCCAGAGATCTTTTTTGTAAACCAGCTTTTGGAGGGCGTGACAAATGGGTGCAAGGCGGAATCTGTTGGCTGCCGGGATCGTTTCGGCGATATTTCTCTCGATGATCTTATTTTCGCAGTTTGGGGCCGAGGGTTCGGTTCAGGCGAGTGGGAATTGGGCGAATAACGTGTTTACCGGTGCGAACACGGACAGCGCAGATCTAACGTCCCTGTATCCGAACGGTGCGAAGAGTAGAGATCCGAAAGCAACGTCGTTCCCAGGTTACGGGGCGATCCCACTGCATTTCGAACCGAACGTTGGGCAGGCTGGAGAACAAGTTCGGTATTTCGCCCGAGCCAGAAACTACGAGTTCTTTCTTACAAAAAACGGCGCGATCGTACATCTGCGAGAACGAAAAGGGATCAAAGGGCGAGCGGGATCCGAGTTTATCGAGATGAAGATAGTCGGTGCAAGCGAACGCGCGCAGCCTTTAGCTGAAAACATGCTCGAAGGAAGCACGAACTACATCATCGGAAACGATCCGAGGAACTGGAAAACGAAAGTTCCGAACTACGGGCGGGTGAGATACAAAGAGGTTTACGAAGGCGTCGATACAGTGTTTTATGGCGATCAGGAGAATATCGAGTACGACTTTGTGATAGCTCCACACGCGGCTGCCGAAAGGATCGCCGTCGGATATGAAGGCGTTGACAAGGTTTATGTTAATGAGGCTGGCGAACTGGTTGTTGTATCGAACGGGATGACGCTGCGTCAGAAAAAGCCCATCGCCTATCAGCAAGTTGGCGGCGAGCGGGTCGAGATCCCTGTTCAGTATGAAATGATCTCGGCACCAAATTCGAAGGACACGATCGGCTTCAAACTAGGTGAATACGATAGGAGCCGCGAACTGGTGATCGATCCCGTACTGAGCTTTTCAACTTATCTCGGCGGGAATGCAGAGACGATCGGAAATGCTATCGCCGTCGACTCAAGCGGTAACGCCTACGTTGCGGGGAGTACTTTCTCTACGACAGGATTTCCACTTGTTGCTCCTTTTCAGGATCAGAACCTGGGTGGAAACGCGGCATTCGTGACAAAGATAAATGCCGCCGGTACCGCATTCGTTTATTCGACATATCTGACCGGGATCGGCGGCATCAATAACTCCGCTGCGAGCTCGATCGCGGTCGATTCGGCCGGAAACGCGTATGTCGCCGGTATATCCCAATCCTGCAATTTTCCGACAACGCCCGGTTCCTTCATGCCCGTTGTTCCCAACTGTGGCGGCAACTTTAAAGGTTTTGTCTTAAAGCTGAATCCCGCAGGCAATGGTCTGGTATTCGGGACCTATCTATCCAGCCCCGATTTCCTCTTTTCCGGTGAACTAACGGGAATTGCCCTCGATCAGGCGAATAATGCCTATATCTGCGGGTGGACCCAAACGCCGACGTTTCCAACGACGACCGGTGCTTTCAAGCGAACCCTCGTTCCCAATACCCAGAACGCCTTTGTTTCGAAGTTGAATGCTACGGGCTCGTCGCTGGTATATTCGACCTTCGTCGGAATAAACACGCCGGTTCCAAACACCGACCCCTTTGACCGGGCAAATGCAATTGCTGTCGATTCGGCCGGAAACGCATATATAACGGGCCAGTCCGTTTCGCAGAATTTCCCCGTCACTAATTCTGCATTCCAAACCTTTCCCGGATCAAGGCTCGATGCCTTTGTTACCAAATTGAACCCGAACGGGACCAGCCTCGTTTATTCAACATACCTTGGGGGAAATAGTGACGAAATAGGCAGAGCGATCGCGGTTGACGCTAGCGGAAATGCCTACGTTACAGGCAATTTTGATGGCTCCAATGGGTTTCCGTTCACGCCGAACGCATTTCGAAACGGCGCGGGCGAAAACTGTTGTGCCTCCGTCCAGAACGCCTTTCTTACAAAGATTAACGCGACAGGTACGGCCCTCGTTTACTCTACATCGCTCGGTACCGAGCGGCAGGCGATGGGTGGTACCGGCGTCGCGGTCGACAGTACCGGTAGCGCGTATGTCGTGGGCGGTGAAGGCATTAGTGCCGCTTACGCTGTCAATGCCATTCAACCTGTGTCTCAAAACAACGACGCGTTTCTGCTGAAGATTAACCCCGCGGGAACGGCCTTAACGTACTCTACGCATTTTGGCGGATCGAACGGAAGTTCGATCGGGGGTGCAATTGCGATCGATCAATCCGGTGCAGCCTATTTTACCGGTTCGACCAACGCCTCCAATTTCCCAATCTCTGCCGGGGCTCCGCAGGGTACGAAACCCGGAGGTCAATCGAACAGCTCGTTTATTGCCAAAATCGCAACTCAGCCGGGCGACTGTCCCGCGATAACCGTTAACCCACAGCCATTGTCTACCGCCGTCTTAAACCGCAGCTTTAATCAGCAATTAACGGCGATCGGAGGAACCGGCCCATATACCTTCTCACAAGCTCCCGGATTTGGAGTGAACAACTTGCCGGTTGGTTTAACGCTTTCCCCGAGCGGTCTGATTTCCGGAACGCCGACCAATTCGAACTTTGCGTCGTACCTGGTAACGGTTCAGGCGGTCGACGGGAACGGCTGTGTTGGGATCCGTACGTTCAACATGAAATACGTTCAGCGAATCCCCGCACTTGAGGTAAGTATTACCGGTCGAACGACTATCCTGAGAGCAAGGCCTTATCGATATATTGTGCAATATACAAACAATGGCGACGCGGATGTTTTCGACGTTCCGCTATATATTCGAGTGCCCGATTCGATCATTTTGAATTTTGCGGACCATGGGATTGAAGGTGAGGAGCGACCGGAGACGGGCGATTCAATTATTTCCTCAACAATTCCGCGAATACGGGCACGATCTTCCGGCAGGACATCTTTCACCATTACCGTTCCCACCACAGCTAATTCGGAAAGGCCCAACGGAAATTTGGGTATTACCATGGACGCTCGGATGGGATACGGTTTTGGACCGCCACCGCCGGATCCCCCACAAGGCGGGGATTCCACTGATAACCGAACCGAAAATGATGGATCTATCGTCGTTTTTCCAGTAGGATCTTTCGACCCTAACGATAAGGTAGGGTCACCAGGAGTGGGCTCGGCTCGTTACTTAGATGGAAAGCAGCCACTCACATACATCGTAAACTTCGAGAATCTGGCAACGGCCACCGCACCGGCTCAGACGGTCCTGGTCACCGATCAGATCGATGTGTCGAAATATGATCTAAGTACCTTTGCGTTCGGAGATGTCACTATCGGGAGCCAGTCGTTTTCCCCGCAAAATACCCGGACCAACTTTTTCAGGGACTTCGATCTTCGTCCCGCGAATAATATCATCGCCCGCATCGAGGCTGATCTCAACACAACGAGCGGATTGCTCACATGGAGACTTAGTTCTATCGATCCCGCGACCGGATTACCAACCGACGAACCGCTCGCGGGAATTCTGCCGCCGAATACCGCTCCCCCGCGCGGCGAAGGCTCGGTTTCGTTCCGGGTCAGGCTTAAGTCGACCGTAACCTCCGGAACGCAAATCACCAATCAGGCTCGGATCGTATTCGATGCCAACGCCCCGATAGATACGCCGGTGTGGACCAATACGCTCGATACTTCGACGCCGACGAGTTCGGTCCAGTCGCTTTCGGCAAGCGTTCCGACGAGTTTTACGGTTTCGTGGGCAGGATCCGATACGGGCTCCGGCATCGTGCGTTACACTGTCTATGTTTCGGATAACGGAGGCGCTTTCACGCCATTTGTGCAGGATACAACTCTCCCAAACTCCGTGTTTACCGGACAAGTCGGCCATACTTATGGCTTTTATTCCATTGCGACCGACGCGGCGGGTAATCGTGAAGGGCCGAAGACCGCCGCCGAGGCGACGACGACGGTGAATGCAGCCCAACCGACGATCTCGGGCCGTGTTTTCACGCCCGCCGGCGTTGCGCTTCGAAACGCAAGGGTCACCTTGACCGATTCGGCCGGAACCGCCCGCTTTGCAGTGACGAGTTCGTTCGGTGTATATCAGTTTGCCAACGTAGTGCCTGGCCAGACTTACACACTGAGCGTCGCGACAAAGCGGTACAGGTTTGCGCCGCGCATCTTGCCAATAACGACTTCGGTCGCCGACGTCGACTTTGTCGGGCTCGAATGACGCGGCTAACGGACGACGATATTAACGAGCCGTTTCGGGACGATTATAACCTTGACGATCTCCTTTCCGTCAGTGAATTCCTTGACCTTCGGGTCGGCGAAGGCGAGGCGTTCGAGGTTTTCGTTCGGCGTCTCGGGCGGTGCGACGATGCGTGAACGCAGCTTGCCGTTGATCTGGATCGGGAACTCGATCTCGTCAGCCTTTGCGAGTTCGGCGTCGTATTCGGGGAAGCGGGCATTGTTCGCGATCAGCCCATTCTCGTTGCCGACCAGCACCGAATAAAGCTCTTCCGACACATGCGGAGCGAACGGCGTGAGCATCAGCGTAAGTGCCGTAAGTGCTTCGCGGACGGCAAATATCTCTTCGGCTGCGGCGTGCTGGGGCTCGACCGGGAAATCGCCTATCGCATTCGACAACTCCATCAATGCCGCGACCGGCGTGTTGAACTGCAGGTTCTCGAAGCTATCGCCGACGCGATGGATCGTCTGGTGAGTTTTCTGACGCAGCTTTCGCGATGCCGACGTTTCGGCCGGCGGAGCTCCTTCGTAGGTCGTGCTCAGCAGTTCGCACCATTTGTGGACGAGACGCCAGACGCGCTGGATGAAGCGTACGCCGCCTTCGATCCCGGCTTCGTTCCATACCAGTTCGTTGTCGATCGGGGCCGCGAACATCACGAAAAGCCGCGACGCATCTGCACCATACACTTCGACCATCTCATCCGGATCAACGCCGTTACCCTTCGATTTGGACATACGCTCGATCGCGTGTTTCAAGGCCTTCGGGCTTTGGTCTTCGGTCTTTGCGGTTGCTGACGTGATCCGGCCTTTGGCGTCTCTTTCGACGTTAACCTCGTCAGGTTTGTAATACACGCGCTTCCCGGTTGAGTCGTCAAAGAACGTCTCGCCGACGACCATTCCCTGCGTCAGCAGCCTCTTGAACGGCTCGCTGAACGGCACTAGTTCCATGTCCCGCATGGCCTTTGTCCAGAACCTCGCATAGATCAAATGCATCACCGCATGATCGTCGCCGCCGATATATTGGTCGACCGGCGTCCAATATTGGGCAACTGCCGGATCGAACGGCAGTATCTCGTTGGTCGAGTCGGTGTAGCGATAGTAATACCAGCTGGAATCGACAAAGGTGTCCATCGTATCCGTCTCGCGCCGCCCGGCGCCGCCGCACTTTGGGCACGTCGTTTCGTAAAACTCCGGTACTTTCGCGAGCGGAGATTCGCCGGTGCCCGTAAACGGAGCAGTCTCGGGCAGTTCGACCGGAAGATTCTCGTATTTCTCAGGCACGGTGCCGCAGTCGTCGCAGTAAACGATCGGTATCGGCGAACCCCAGAAACGCTGCCTTGAAATGCCCCAATCACGCAGGCGATACGTGGTCGCACCTTCGCCGAAGTGGTATTTCGCGGCGTATTCGGTCATCGAGGTCTTCGCATCCTCGCTCGTCATGCCGGACCAAACGCCGGAGTTGATCAGAACCCCATAGTCCGAAAAACTCTCGCCGATCACGGATTCTTTCTGATCCTCCGCGTCTCCGCGTCTCTGCGGTTCAACGACTGGTTTAATCTCCAGCCCGAATTTCTTCGCAAACTCAAAATCCCGTTCATCGTGCGCCGGTACGCTCATTACGGCCCCAGTCCCGTAGCCCATCATTACGTAGTTGCCGACCCAGACGGGAATTTCTTCGTTCGAAAACGGATTTTTCGCCTTCAGGCCCGTGTCGATGCCGTCTTTTTCGATCTCGGCCTCGTGGTCGGCGGGTTTGGCGTTTTCGGTGCGGATGAAAGCGATCTTCGCTGCGACATCTTCGGCAAAATTGTCCATGTTCGCCTGTATCACCGGATGTTCGGCGGCGAGGACGAGTGCGTTCGCTCCGAAGATAGTATCGATCCGCGTGGTAAAGATCCGCACGCGATTCTTGCCCAATTCGCCAACGCTCGTCATGCCGTCGACGATAGGGCACACGAACAGAGTTTCGCCCGAAGCTGAAACTTCAAAATCGACATATGCACCGTACGAGCGGCCCATCCAATCCTGCTGGCGTTTGATCACACTCGCCGGCCAGCCGGCCTCGATCTCGGCCATGTCGTCGAGCAGTTGGTCCGTGTATGCGGTCGTTTTCAGGAACCATTGTTCGAGGTCTTTTTTCGTGACGGGATTGCCGCACCGCCAGCAAAGCCCCCCGCTCGCCTGCTCATTTGAAAGCGTCGCCTGGTCGTGCGAACACCAGTTGACCTGAGTCTGCTTCTTGTACGCCAGGCCCATTTCGTACATTTTCAGGAAGAACCACTGGTCGAATTTGTAATACTCCGGCCGGTGGGCGTACATCTGCCGCCGCCAGTCATAGCTCAAACCCAACCGCTGAAGCTGGCCGCGCATGACATTAATATTGTCTTCCGTCCACTTCCGCGGATTCACGCCGCGTTTGACAGCCGCATCCTCGGCGGGCTGGCCGAACGAATCCCAGCCGATCGGGTGCAGGACGTTGAACCCCTTCAAGCGCTTGTACCATGCCAGAGCGTCGCCCGCGGAATAATTGCGTACGTGGCCCATGTGCAGATTGCCGGAAGGATAGGGAAGCATCTCGAGAGCGTAAAACTTTGGCTTCTCATCATCGACCTCGGCCTCAAAAGCCCCGGTCTCGGCCCAAATCTTCTGCCACTTCTGCTCGATCTTCTTTGCGAAATATTTGTCGTCCATGCTGTTCTTTACAAAGTTATTATTAATTACTGTTCAAGTAATTCGCCAAAATATAAGGATTTTATACGGGTTCGGATGAGCATCGCCGCGTCGCGCCTGTAAACGCGAGCGGCTATCTAAGGGCGAGGGTTTTCAGCAGCGTAGTCATTAGCCAGAATTCTAACGCAGTTCCGGGTGGATGTCTAAGAAACTTTACCGCGTGTCGGGAATATCCGTTGCAGCGATAAAAAAATGAACAAAAGATAATACATTTCGTATAATGGAAGGTGAGGTGTGTCGAAGGTAGAAATACGGTGAAAATGCCATTGCCTACGGAACTATGCAAAAATGCCAAAGACGAACGAAATATGAACACGATCAAATTTGTGCGGGACAACGGGACAAACGATGCTTAGGACGCTAAAAGGTGTAAAATGAATGAGTTAGAAGGTGTTCGCATTGTCCCGTTTTGTCCCGCGGCGGGACAAAACGGGACAAGAAAGCGGGCAAAAATGGTATATTTGGAAGCCCGGACCGGATCAGAATGCTAAAAGTTCTAACAGCCGAACAAATGCGAGAGGTCGACCGCCTGACGACGGAGCGGTACGGCATTCCGTCCATCCTCCTAATGGAAAACGCCGCCCACGCTGTCGCCCGGGTTATCACGGAGAAACTGGGTGGTTCGGTCAAGGGGAAATCGATCTTGATCATGTGCGGGAAAGGAAATAACGGGGGTGATGGAGCTGCTCTGGCTAGGATCTTGGGAATGTCGGGTGCGTTCGTAGATGTGGCGCTGCTCGGCAGGATATCGGAAGCAAAGGGCGATGCTCACACTAACCTTCGGATCCTCGGCGTCCAGAAATACGACGATGTCTGTGCTTACCTCACCGAGTTTTCCCGACTTCGTGAAATTGAGACTGTTGAGGATTGGGAAAATTACTACCTAGGCGACTTGCAGAAAGGATTTGATGTTTTTGTAGATGCTTTATTTGGAACCGGTCTTAGGCGGCCTCTTCAAGAGCTTGCTCGGCGAGTAGTTCACGACGCGACGTTTTCCTACGAGTTAAAGCCTATACTCCGAGTTGCGATCGATATCCCGTCAGGCCTGCTATCCGATGCCGAGGAACCGGTAGGCGAATCATTTGAGGCCGACATAACGATTACGTTTACGGCGCCTAAAGCCGGGAATGTTCTGGCACTACCTGCCCGGCAAAACGGGGAGCTCGTGATCGAATCGATCGGTTCGCCTCGCGAACTGATCGACCAACAGCCTTCTCAGCTTTTCTTGGCAGAGGAGGACGACGTGCTCCTTTGGCTGGACGATGCGGCATTCTCAACTAGTGACTATAAAAACAAGCGTGGCCACACCCTTATCATAGCTGGTTCTGACGATTATTCCGGGGCGGCGGTGATGTGTGGGAATTCGGCGATGCGGTCGGGGGTTGGGTTGACGACTTTGCTGGTTCCGGCGTCGTGCAAGGTCGAGGTTGCTTCGCGGGTGATCCCGGAAGTGATTGTGAGGGCGCTGGCTGAAACAGACGGCGAGGTCAGCGGCGATGCATTTACGGCCAACGCGGAGACGATACGCCAGGCTGATTCGATCCTCGTCGGGCCGGGCTTGAAGACGGCGGATAACGGGATCGAGGAGCTGGTTCGCGAGATAGTTGAGAACCGGACAGTTCCTGTAATCATCGACGCGGGAGCATTATGGTTCTTCAATCCGCCGGACGGCTTATGTCAAAAGTCCACTCGCGACGGCTCCCCTCCTTACAAAGGAGCGGTGGCAGATTCGGCGTTTTTGGCCGAATCTGACGGGGTGGTTCTCTCGTCGCGGGGTGAAGAAACGTCCGTGGAACCGGGAGTAGCGAACCACCCCGTCGCCGAAGCGGCGACACCCCTCCTTCGTAAGGAGGGGAGCCTGGAAGACGCCGAAGCGGCGTCCATGCGGACAGGAGTGTCCAAGCTCCATCCGCTTATACTTACACCGCACGAGGGCGAGTTCCTCCGGCTGCTTGGCTCCGATGACAAAGAGGCGATAAAGGACCGTGTGGCGGCGGTTCGGGATTATGCAGTGGCAAATGGTGTGATACTGGTCTTGAAGGGTGAGCGGGTCCTGATCGCTTCGCCGGACGGGCGTGTGGTGGTGAACCCGACGGGAAATTCGGGGCTTGGGAAGGCCGGAAACGGCGATACTCTCGCGGGAATCCTCGCTGGCTTTATCGCTCAGGCGGTGAAATTCGATATCGATATTTTCGAAACCGTCGTCGCCGCGGTCTATGTCGCCGGAATGGCGGGGGACGTCGCCGAGAAGAAGTTCGGAAAGCGCGTGATGACCGCGTCCGATGTTCGCGAGTGTTTGGTCGATGTGTTCGCCGATCTGTCGTCAACGGCGAGGTGGGAAATATGAATTCGAAGGAGCTCCTTACAAATTGGATCGAGGCTTTCCAGGCGTGGGATGTTGATCGGGTGGTTAGTTGCTACGCCGAGGACGCCATCAATTTTCAGATCGCGGCGGGCGAGCCGGCGATCGGAAAAGACCGAATAGCGGCGGCTACGGCGGAGTTTTTTCGGGGGTTTCCGGATGCGTGGTCGCGGGTCGAGAATTTGATCGGCGACGGGAACCGGGCGGCTTGGGAATGGATTGGCGGCGGGACGTTCTTGGGCGAATTTTATGGCAATCAGCCGACGGGGAAGGCGTTCGAGATACGCGGATGCGGGTTCTTTACTTTCAACGATGCGGGGCTGATCATTCTTCAGCAGGGATATTGGGACAAGCTTTCATGGTTTCGACAAGTGGGGCTGCCGATCGAATGAGCGGCGAGTTCATAGCAAATTCACCTGACGAGATGTTCGCCCTCGGCGAGCGGCTCGCTGCGTCGCTTTCGGGCGGCGAGGTCGTGCTGCTTTACGGCGGGCTCGGAGCAGGGAAGACGCTGTTGACCAAGGGAATAATGAGCGGGCTTGGGTTTGATGTGGACGAGGTTACGAGTCCGAGCTTTTCGCTCGTTAATTTGTATAAGACCGAACGATTCGACGTTTATCACATCGATCTCTGGCGGATCGAACCTGGGTTGAACGCGGCCGAAGCGGTCGGGCTGGACGAGATTTTTGAGGATGAAAAAGCGGTCACGATAATCGAATGGGCCGACCGACTGGGTTCGGCTTCGTTTCCGGGCGACGTGATCGAGATCAGGATAGGAGGCGATGGGGATGAGCCGCGGCTCGTGACGATAAATGCGTAGGCTCCCTGCAGAAGCCCGCACGTAGTAAGGGCTCTGGTGATCTTTGAAGAACTAGGAGAAATGATATGACCAAGCTTTTAGTCATGCCGAGTGGTGCAGAATTCGCGACGGAGCCCTTACTTCGTGCGGGCTTCCGCAAGGGTATGCACGAGCGGTTGAAAATTTAACATCGATTTTCTTTGAGGCGGGAGCGGCTTTTCTTATAATTAGCCCGCCATGACTTTTGACGCGGTGAAAAAGACACGAGACAAACCACAGCCGGCGACCCGGCCAAGCGCGCCATCTCTGCCCGAATTCGACGGGCGGCCGTATTTCAATCGCGAGCTGAGCTGGCTTGAATTCAACCGTCGCGTGCTCGACGAAGCGACGGACGACAGTCTGCCGGTGCTCGAGCGGCTGAAGTTCCTGTGTATTTTCTCGACGAACCTCGATGAATTTTTCATGATCCGCGTTTCCGGCTTGATGGAACAGGCGGCCGAGGGCCTTGGCAGCACTTCGCCGGACGGAATGACCGCGTCGGAACAGATCGCTGAAATTTACGAGCGGTTGCGGCCGATGCTCCAAAAACAGGTGAAATACCTGGGCGAAAAGGTCTTTCCCGAGCTTGAAAAGGAAGGCATAACGGTCGAAGCGTATTCGAGTCTTAACGCTAAAGAAAAGAAGGCCCTCGACAAGTATTTTCACAACAACCTGTTCCCGATCCTCACGCCGCAGTCGGTCGATTCGAGCCATCCGTTTCCTTACGTTTCAAATTTGAGCCTCAATCTCGGCCTTTACATCGAGCCGGACCGTGCCTTCACGCAGCCAAATCTGAAGCACCTTTTTCGGCAGAAACGTTTTATTCGTCTCAAACTGCCGCCGACTGTGCCGCGTTTGATCCCGATAACGCCGCGTGGCAGCCGTTTTGCGTTGCTCGAAGAGGTTATCTCAGCCAACGTTGCTGAGCTTTTTCCCCACATGAAGACGAGCCAAGCGTTCCTGTTTCGTGTGACTCGTGATGCCGATATAGAACTTCGCGAAGACGAAGCGGGCGACCTGCTCCGGAACCTGGAACGCGAACTTCAACGCCGCCGCGATCGCTTCGCGGTCCGCCTTGAAGTTGCCGCCGCGATGCCGGATAAGATGGTCAAGCTCCTGATGGCCGGAACCGGCCTGACCGAAGCCGAGGTTCACAAGGTTGACGGCTTTGTTGATATTCCGGATCTGATGCAGCTCTATTCGCTAGATCGGCCGGCGCTCAAGGACAAGCCGATCACGCCGATCATTCCGGCTCCGCTTCATAAGAAAGAGGACGTTTTCGAGGCGATTCGGAAGCAGGACATTCTGCTCCATCATCCGTACACATCGTTCAGTGCGGTGACAGATTTTATAGCCGAGGCGGCGGAAGACCCGGATGTTCAGGCAATCAAGATATGTCTCTATCGGACCGGAAAAGACTCGCCGATCGTTAATTCGCTGATGCGGGCGAGCCGTTTGGGCAAGCAGGTAACGGCGCTGGTCGAGCTCAAGGCGAGATTTGACGAAGGGAACAATATCGAGTGGGCCCGCAGGCTTGAAAATGAAGGCGTTCACGTGGTTTACGGCATCAGCACGCTAAAAACGCACTCAAAGGTGCTGCTTGTCGTTCGCCGCGAGAAAGAAAAACTCGTTCGCTACGTGCACCTAGCGACGGGGAATTACAATCCGTTTACGGCGAAGATCTACACCGATCTGGGTTTGCTGACTTGCGATCCGGAGATCGGAGAAGATGCGACCAGCTTGTTCAATTTCCTTACAGGATATTCGCAGCAGGACAAATATAAACGCCTGATCGTCGCACCGCTGAACCTGCGGGAACGCCTGATCGAACTTATTCGACGCGAGAAGAAACACAAACTCGCCGGTCGTGATGCACGCATTATAATCAAGGCGAACAGCATCACGGATGCGACGTTCATTAACGAACTCTACGAGGCATCAAAAGCAGGCGTCGAGATCGACCTGATCATCCGCGGGATATGTGCTCTGAGGCCGGGGATTGCGGGCCTTTCGGAGAATATTCGGGTTCGGTCGATCGTCGGCCGTTTTCTTGAGCACAGCCGGATACTCTATTTTCTCAACGGCGGAGCGGAAGAGGTCTACATCGGAAGCGCAGATCTGATGCATCGCAGCTTCGACCGCCGTGTCGAGGTTGTTACGCCGGTCATCGATGCCGATATCCGGGAATATCTTAAGACGGAGGTGTTAGGTTCCTATTTGAAAGATCAGCTGAACGCCCGTACGCTGAATTTCGACGGGACTTACAAGCGACTTTCATCGCGTACGAAGCCGGGATTCGATTCGCAGATGCACTTTGTGGGGCTCGATACGCCGAGTTAGCCCGCGATAGCACTTTTGGGGAAACGCGATTCCGTGATGCTGTCGGCATTCGGTTGGCCGTATTTGGCGGATAGACGAGGATAGCCGCGCGGCTCGAGTTCAAGTTTGTCTGCACCGAGGAGTTTTTCCACCTTGAGAATGTCCTCGATCTCGCCTTCGATCTCCATGTAGTAGCCGAAGGGCAACTCATCGAGCGTGACCTCGACATTTTTGAAATGCCAGGCCTCACGGTGTTTTTCATAGATCACCGACAGCCGATAGCCCAGCTTTTCAATGATGCTTTCGGTCGCCTCGGCATTTGTAACATCGGTCTCGAACTCGATCTGCTGCTTGAAGTCGCCTTCGGTCGTGAATTTTTCCTTGTAGGTCAGCGTTATCCTTGAGGAGGTTTTGCGGACACGAAGCGTTGCTGACTTGCCGTCCAGCAGGCCGCCGCGGTGAAGGTAGTTCTCTTCAAAGGTTTCATACGCAAACTCAGCACCGAGTTCGCGGAGTTTCGCGGTCAGTTCGACGAGTATCTTTTTATCGATCTTGTATTTTTTTTCGATCTCAATGGCCATTTTGCTTCAAGTCAACTTCGCAGGTTCAATGATAACCTTGGCGCGCGAATCATCCAATGTGCGATCGACAATCTGTTTTTTCGAAGTCACGTTTTGAATTCATGATTGATTTTTTGCGGAAAGTTGATATACTTGAAAAAAATATCAAGATTATTGAAGAGGTTTAATTTATGCCATATCCAGAAATGATGATCTACGGAATGCGAGCCGAACTTGTGGGGCTCGGCATCGAGGAAACGAAGACGCCGGAAGCGGTCGAGAATGCGGTTAAGAATACGGACGGAACGCTGATGGTGGTCGTCAATTCGGTTTGCGGCTGTGCAGCTGGCGGCGTGCGGCCGGGCATTGCGATGGCATTGCAGCATTCCGAGCAGAAACCTGATCATGCGATCACGGTCTTTGCGGGTGCTGATATCGATGCGACGGATGTCGCTCGTGAGTACTTCAAAGGCTACATGCCATCGTCGCCGTCGATCGGCTTCTTGAAGAACGGTGAACTCGTTGAGATGTTCGAACGGCGCGACCTCGAAGGCCGTCCGCCGCAGGTCATCGCGCAGGCTCTGATCGAAGCTTTCGGCAAGCATTGCTCGAAAGCGGAAGCGGCGAATAATTAAGTTAGTGGTTTTGCTGTTTGGGAAAGGCCGTTGATTTTTCGACGGTCTTTTTTGCGTTTCTTTGGGTCCTTTGCGTCTTTGCGGGAAACCAGATCTTCGCTTTCACGCAGAGACGCGAAAAACGCAAAGAGGCCGCGAATAATAACTATTGCGTGATGTCGTGCACAATGGCTAGAATACCTAAAGGCCTAGTAGAGCCGTTGCCTCGCCGTTCGTGTCCAGATAATGTCAATCAATCAGCGACAACACATCCGATTTTCGCTTGATATCCCGGCGATAATTTACACCAAGTTTGGCGAAAAGCAGCACACGCGCCTCGAACAGATCAGCGTGGGCGGATGTTTTACGGCCTGGGAAGAGAATATTCTGGTGGGCGACGAGTTCCGAATGGAGATCGAACTGCCGAACCGCAATTTCTTGCCGCTTCATTGCCGGGCCCTTTACAGATTTGATCACGCGGGGATCGGCGTAAAATTTCTGAATATCAGTGCGTTCGAACAGGAATTGATCTCCCGCATCATCGCCCATAAACTCGACATGGAAGGCGTCCCGCTCCAGATCGATCCTTTCACTCTGCCGCCGACCTTTGTTTCGGAGGACGTAAGTCCAAAGATCACGGAGATCCGTGAGAAGCGTGACAGCATCCTCGAACGCATCATGTCGGTCGACTAGGCTGGCTTAGCTGCTGTTGGCCGAATTCCTGTATATTGGGCCGACGCTATCTTCCAATCCTTTCCAGATTTCCGAAATACATATGTAGCTCGAATCGCTCTTGGCGGCATAGGCTTGCCTTCGGCCGTCATAGTGTATTCGAGTTTCACTATTGCGATCGCAAGGTCACCATAGACTCGAACTGAAGGTTCGGCCACAGAAACCTTCGCCGAAATTTTGGCCGCGGCTGCTTTTGCTTCAGGCGAATAAAAGCTCAGCACTTTCGCCCGCGGATCAAATTCTCCCACAGGCGAGACCTCAATGTAGTCCGTCGACAGAATGCGATCGATGGTTTTGAGGTCGTACGCTGTTTGGGCGGTTACGAGGTCATTGATCGTACCGAGGATCGCCGACTCATTTTTATCCGGCGTTTGGGCGAGGGCGAGAGCGGAAAGGGAAAATATCAAAAATGGCAATAGAAATTTCATGATGGTTCGCTAAATCAATCAACTGTAACGATTAACGCGCCAGGAATGTTTCGTCAGAATCTAGAACAGGCTGTCTATTGCCTGACCAAGGTTGCGAACGCCGATCACTCGTATGCCGAGGAGTTTTTCGAGTCCCTTTTTATTCGACTCGGGTAGGATAAGCCTTTTAAAGCCTAAGCTCTGAGCCTCGCGGGCTCGGGCCTGGGCCTGGAGGACACCGCGGACCTCGCCCGTAAGTCCGACCTCGCCGAAGATAGCGGTGTCAGCAGGAACCTGCAGATTTCGAAAACTAGAGGCGATCGCAGCGATGACGCCGAGGTCGGCGGCCGGTTCGTCGATCTCCATTCCGCCGGCAACGTTGATAAAAACATCGTCGCCCGCTAGCTGAAATCCGAGCTGCTTTTCAATGACTGCGATCAGCAGGGAAGTTCTATTTTGATCGAAACCCTGGGTCATTCTACGGCCTGAACCGTATTTCGTGCCGCTAACGAGGGCTTGTATTTCGACGAGAACCGGCCGCGTGCCTTCCATGCAGACGGTCACGACAGAACCCGTTGCATTCTCAGGCCGTTCCTGCAGGAACAGTTCCGAAGGATTGCCAACTGGTACTAAGCCCGAATTGGTCATCTCGAAGATCCCGATCTCGTTTGCCGCGCCAAAGCGGTTTTTTGTCGCGCGGATAATGCGGTGGTTGTGGTGGCGGTCGCCTTCGAAATAGAGGACGGTGTCGACAATGTGCTCGAGTGTTTTGGGCCCGGCGATCGAACCTTCTTTGGTCACGTGGCCGGTCAGAAAGACGGGCGTCGCAGTCTGTTTCGCAAAAAGCATGAATTGAGCCGCAACTTCGCGGACCTGGGAAACGCTTCCGGGAGCGGACTCGATCTGGTCGCTGAAAACAGTCTGTATCGAATCGACGATCAGAAAATCGGGCTTTAGCTTTTCGGTTTCCGCGAGGATCGACTGCAGATTTGTCTCGGGCAGCAGAAACAGATTGTCGGCCGCTACGCCGAGCCGTTCGCCCCGCATTTTTATTTGTCTTTCCGACTCTTCACCGGAAACATATAGAACTTTCGTACCGTTTCTGCCGAGTTGATCGGCCATTTGCATCACGATGGTGGATTTACCGATGCCCGGCGAGCCGCCGATCAAGACCAGTGATCCCGCTACGATACCGCCGCCGAGCACTCGATCGAGTTCGTCGATGCCCGATCCAATTCGGGCATCGTCCTGCGATTCGATCTCGCCGTAGGCGATCGGCTCAGCCTGGCGATATTGAGCGGTAAATTTCGTCTGAGCGGCAGGCTGTGCCGTGGCTCGAAAACGCTCCTCGACCAGAGTATTCCATTGCTGGCAATCCGGACACTGGCCCAGCCACTTTCGCGACTGCGATCCGCAGTTCTGACAGACGAAGATAGTTGAGGGGGTTCGAGCCATTCGGATTCCTAAGTCGTATAGGTTACATCACTAGCCGCCTTCGTGACCATGCTAGTCCCATTCATCGACTAGACACTCAAAAAAACAGCTGAATTTTTCCTTCACAAAAACTGGAATACCTTAGATGATAAACATTTCTAAACAGTGTTAGGCAATGCTTAACAAATCACCAAAACCTGCTACTCGATCAACTCCTGTCCCGCGACCGCTACGAAATAACGTGTTCCTCAGCAGAGCAACTCTGCGAAACCTGGTAAATAAGATGAAG
Organism: uncultured Chloracidobacterium sp.; assembly: GCA_964410495.1. Classification (GTDB taxonomy): domain Bacteria; phylum Acidobacteriota; class Blastocatellia; order Pyrinomonadales; family Pyrinomonadaceae; genus OLB17. The sequence goes on along the minus strand of CAYPGP010000002.1, from coordinate 106,203 downwards.
AGAGCCTCCATAACCTTCCTCATATTTTTACTGCTTGGCGCAGGCCTCTATTGGCTGCCAACTACGACTATTGGCCAGAGCGATAAATTTCGCCGGGCCTCACGCTCGATTGCCAACCGCTACATCGTGGTTCTGGATGATTCAGTGTTAAACGCCCGTCAGATCGGCTCATCGGAGCTTACGGCTGAGCTGAAACGCGATTATAGAATGAGCGTGGACCGGAGCTTTGAGGCTGCGGTGAAAGGTAGTTCGGTCGAGATGTCGGTCGAGGAAGCGGTAAAACTGAGCCGCGATCCGCGAGTGAAATATGTGGAGGAAGACGCGGTTGTCTCAGAGGCCCAAACACAGATAAATCCGGGCTGGGCGCTTGATCGCATCGATCAGCGGCCAGCGGTTTTTGATGGTGCATACAATTATTCTTCAACCGGCAGCGGCGTCAAGGTTTACATCCTTGATTCTGGGATTCAGACCGCACATTCCGCATTTCAAGGGCGGGTTCAGAACGGATTTAATGCTTTCCCAAGTGCTCCTCCGGTCGAGCAGTGCAATGGTCACGGCACGGGCGTGGCCGGTGTTGTCGGCAGCTCGGTACATGGAGTTGCGAAGAGTGTGTCGATGGTTTCCGTTCGGGTCTTGCCGTGTACCGGAAACGGATCGCTATCGGATGTTCTTGCGGGAGTGGATTGGGTTACGGCGAATGCAGAGCGCCCGGCGGTCGCCAATATCAGCCTCGAAACGGGGCATTCGAGTGCTTTGAACGACGCAGTCCGAAATTCGATCGCGACGGGTATTACGTACGTAGTTGCAGCGGGAAATGATACCGCAGACGCCTGCGGGTTTTCGCCAGCATCTACAGGTGAAGCCATCACAGTCGGTGCGACCAATTCGTCCGACAATCGCATTTCATATTCGAACTACGGTTCGTGTGTGGATCTATTTGCCCCCGGCGAGGGAGTTAAGACTACCTGGAGCACCTCGGCTACGGCAGTCACTTACGTTTCCGGAACTTCGTTCGCGAGTCCGTTCGTCGCAGGGGCAGCCGCGCTGTATCTTCAAACCAATCCAAATGCGACACCGCAGGAAGTTCATGCCGCGATCACGGCAAACACAACACCCGACGTAGTTATCAGTCCGGGGAATGACTCGCCAAATCGACTGCTTTACTCAATGCTGGGAGCCGCTCAAACGCCCGCACCCACACCAATACCGACCCCGACCCCGGAGCTGACGCCGACGCCGACTCCAACCCCGGAGCCGACGCCAACGCCGACCCCGGAGCCAACACCGACTCCAACACCGACGCCAACGCCGACCCCAGAGCCAACACCGACTCCAACGCCGACACCGACACCGGAGCCGACGCCAACGCCGACTCCAACACCGACACCGGAGCCGACGCCAACTCCAACGCCGACACCGACACCGGAGCCAACGCCAACGCCGACTCCAACTCCAACACCGACACCGACACCGGAGCCGACGCCAACTCCAACGCCGACGCCGACACCGACACCGGAGCCAACGCCGACGCCGACACCGACACCGGAGCCAACGCCAACGCCGACGCCAACT
>CAYPGP010000002.1:0-104531 GCA_964410495.1 uncultured Chloracidobacterium sp. | reverse complement strand
CGGAGCCAACGCCAACGCCGACGCCAACTCCAACACCGACACCGACACCGGAGCCGACGCCAACGCCGACGCCGACACCGACACCGGAGCCAACGCCAACGCCGACGCCAACTCCAACACCGACACCGACACCGGAGCCAACGCCAACGCCGACTCCAACTCCAACACCGACACCTGAGCCGACGCCAACACCGGAGCCGACGCCAACGCCGACTCCAACACCGGAGCCAACGCCAACGCCGACTCCAACTCCGACGCCTACACCGACGCCGGAGCCAACTCCAACGCCGACACCGGAGCCAACGCCGACACCTGAGCCGACGCCAACACCGGAGCCGACGCCAACGCCGACTCCAACACCGGAGCCAACGCCAACGCCGACTCCAACTCCGACGCCTACACCGACGCCGGAGCCAACTCCAACGCCGACACCGGAGCCAACGCCGACACCGACGCCAGAGCCGACCCCGACTCCGACTCCGACGCCTGAGTTGACGCCTGATCCGACCCCAACCCCTACGCCGGAGACTACGCCAACTCCGACTATCTGCAATCAGTTTTTTGATACGGTGGAAGCCCCGGAACTGCCATCCAGCTGGAGTACGACCCGCTCTGATGGGATGCGGCCTTGGGTGACTTCGGACTCAAATCCCGACGTTTCATCTGCCTACGCTGCCTTTGCGAGTTCGGAAGCCGTACTGGGCCGGACGGAGATGATCACTCCGATGTTCGTCGTCGCGCCAGATGCTCAGATCACCTTCCGCAACGCCTTTAACCTGGATCACGACCTCAATGATCCCGAGGTCGGTTTCGATGGAATGGTGCTTGAGATCAGCATTAACGGTGGTCCATATCAGGACATCGTTGCAGCTGGCGGCACGTTTGTTACGGGTGGGTACACCAGGACAATCAGTCCGAACTTCGGCAGTCCGCTGAGCGGCCGAAGAGCATGGAGTGGTCTATCCGCCGGCACCGCTACAGCCCCGAGCTATGTGACCACGACGGTCAGCCTGCCTACGCAGTCTTTCGGCCAGCTGGTAAGAGTCCGTTGGGTCGTCGCGGCAGATAATCGCGGGTCGAGCGGCGCATCTTCCGGTGCCTGGATAGATACCGTGATATTTTCACCATGTTCCACAACTACCGTCGCCGCTGAGATCACCGGCAGAGTTACGACTCCCGACGGCCGCGGGCTGAGGAATGCAAAGGTGACCTTGAGCGACGCTTCAGGCCGGATCCGTAGTGTCAGCACGGGTTCCTTTGGTTACTACAGATTCACCGAAGTCCCGGCAGGCCGCACATACGTGGTAAGCGTCGAATCTCGCCGCTATCGCTTCGCGTCACGGACCTTACCGGTGCAAGATACGGTTGGTGACGTCAATTTCGCAGGACTTGAGTAGGCACGCGGCGGCCTGTTGAGCGGCGAGAACACCAACTAAACAAAGAAAAGCCAGTCGCGGCTAAGTCGCTGCGAAATGTGAGATTTTTTCTTACTTTGAGTGAGAAAAGGTCTCACTTTTTTTGTTTGAACCTCCTCCCGCACTGCCGAGTATTTGTCGAAAGGCGTTTCTTTCCACGAGTTAGGCGTCCTACCGCGAGCACGCCCAACGGATGGCATGGGCATTGCCTAGCTTTACTGTATCCGAACCAGGTATGCCCGTGGAGCCGAAAGGTGAGCTACGCCATTCTGCTCGATGCTCGACACCGCAAAACGGCCGCGAATACCGTTGAAGCAGCCCTGGTTCAAATGTGTACTTAACGTTTGGGATCGAGACGCGCCTGGAGCGTTCTATATGCTCGATCGATGTAACGCGGAGAAAAAAACGTCGCAAGGGAGGATGAGTGTTGCAAGAATTTTACTGCCGGCCGTTCCAGCTTTACAACCTCTACTAACGGGGCGTGAAGGGGAAATTTGATGCTTTGGGAAATCGCGAAATTGCGGAAAGAGCAATAAAAACTGGAAAAAATTCTCCTTGACTCTTTTATTGCAATAGCGTATACAAAGTACATTCGAATAGTCGAAGTATTCAGGCCGCAAAACTGCGTCCCCTGCTGTATTGCGGCATTTGCCGGCCAGGTATTTTAAGGGTTTTTGCGCGCCGCGACCTGCCCGGAGGGAACATATAATATGGGTATCCATCACAAATCTATTTCTTTCAGATTCGTTATCATTACAATTTTATCTATCGCCTTTTTGGTCACCGGATTTGCATATGGGGACTCTATTTTGGCGCACTACGGTTTTGCCGCGCCCGAATTCACTTCCGCGCCTGCGAGTGCTGCTCCGGCCAAGGTAGAGGAGCCGGCAGCTAATTTCCTTGGGCCAACTGACGTTCCAACTATCGCTACAGACAAGGGCCGCTATCTTGCTGGTGAAGTAGTAAATATCAGCGGCGCGGGCTTTACGCCTGGTTCAAGTGTTCTTGTCAGGGTCGTCCACGCTGACGGCGGAGCCGAGGCTGGTGGTAATCATGAAGGAACTACCGTGACGGTTGGCGGTGACGGAATGTTCACCACCACGTGGACGGTCGGCATAGATGCCCAAGGTTTCCTATACAAGGCCGTCGTGGAAGGTGCTCCCGAGGTTTCTTTCGGTCGAGTGGCCAATGTTCAGACTGACAAGTTTGATTACAATACCGGTGAATACGCCAATATCACGGGGGAAGGGTTTAATCCGAGCGAGTCGGTCACGCTACAGGTTCTGCACGCAAATGGCCGGACCGGCGGAAACGGACACGATCCGTTCACTGTTTTAGCCGATGCCAATGGACGAATCAGCACTTCCTGGTATGTAGACCCAGACGACTCGGCGGACTCCTTGTTCCGCATGACCGCGCGTGGGAATATCTCGGGAATCGAGACATCATCGACCTTCACTGACGTGGTCACGACGATCATCGACGACGCGGGCCCTGATGATCAGCCAGGCCAGAAGGACCTGAACTTTATTACTATCGACAGCGATATTTCGCTTGGTACGCAGGCTGTAGCGTGGGGATGGGACGATATCAATTGGCCGGGGGGTAACACCGGTGATGCATGCGTCCTGTATGACAGTGATGCCGACGGCAACGCGAATTTTGCTTTGTGCGTCACCATCTCGCAAACCGTGACTGCCCCGCCGCCGACATTTCAACTCTACAGTTGTAACGATAGCAATCCGGATAGATGTGCCGGAAATACTGCGATCCCAAGTCCACTTTCGACCGGAACTGCTTCGGTGGTATCGAACATCGATCCGTTTCGGACGGTTCCATCGCATTTAACGGGGAACCAATGTAACAACACGCCTGGATGTCGAACCGACGACTCCGTTGCGAACGTTTCGGTTAACTTGACGGATGTTGGTGGTTCGAACAGTAGAATCACAAACGTCTGTAGCTATCCTTCAAATCCAAATTCGGCTCCGTCTGATTGCGTTGTAAATCCGGCAACAGGACGTTTGACCATCATTAAGAACGCCAACCCGAACGACTCGACGCAGTTTGTATTTAATGCCTCGGCCCCTTCGGGTCCGACTCAGACTGGGCCTTCACAATGGTCGAGAAACGGCAGCGGAACCGTAACGCAGGTATCATACGTGCCGGGAACGACCCTGGACCTAAATGAGGTCGTGCCCGCGGGATGGGCTCTAACTTCGGCAAGCTGCGTACTGAATGTGGCCGGCAGTCCATCAGCTGGTACGCCAACGGCTACAGGTGTTGATAACATTACGATACAGGTAGGGATCGAGACTGTTTGTACTTTTACAAATGCCCTCGTTCCGACGCCGACACCGACTCCGACTCCAACGCCGACGCCGACACCGACACCGACACCAACACCAACACCAACACCAACACCAACGCCGTCACCGACACCTGTGTTGATCCTCAACAAGGTAGTCGTTAACGATAATGGCGGTACGGCAGCGGAATCGGCTTGGACATTGACGGCGACCGGCAATCCTGCGACCACTCCGGCAAGCTTTAGTGGGCCAGGCGCGGCAGGTAATGCGGATGTTACCAGCCCTGCTGATCTGGATCCTGGAACCTACGACTTGAGTGAGTCGGGAGGGCCGGCTGGCTATTCGGCCAGCGCGTGGGTCTGTACGAGCGGACAGGTTGACGCTGATACAGTTACGATCACATACGGTGAGACGATCACCTGTACGATCACCAATAATGACCAGCCGGGAACGCTGATCGTCAATAAAGTGCTGACGCAGAACAACGGCGGCACTGAACCGGTCACAAGCTTCTCATACACGGTCAACGGCGGAGCGTCGATCCCGTTCGAGGCCGACGCATCCAACTCCGCTACGGTCGATGCCGGAACATATAACATCGTCGAGAACGCCGCTGCGGGCTACACGACGACATACAACAATTGCTCGAATGTGGTCGTATCGCTCGGCGAGACCGAGACCTGTACGATCACGAACGACGACCAGGCTGGAACGCTGATCGTCAACAAGGTGCTGACGCAGAACAACGGCGGCACGGAAGCGGTTACAAGCTTCTCGTACACCGTCAACGGCGGAGCGTCGATACCGTTCGAGGCCGACGCATCCAACTCGGCTACGGTCAATGCCGGAACGTATAACATCGTCGAGAACGCCGCTGTGGGCTACACGACGACATACAACAACTGCTCGAACGTTGTCGTTTCGCTCGGCGAGACCGAGACCTGTACGATCACTAACGACGACCATGCGGGTACGCTGATCGTCAACAAAGTGTTGACGCAGAACAACGGCGGCACGGAAGCGGTTACAAGCTTCTCGTACACCGTCAACGGCGGAGCGTCGATACCGTTCGAGGCCGACGCGTCCAACTCGGCTACGGTCAATGCCGGAACGTATAACATCGTCGAGAACGCGGCAGCGGGCTACACGACGACATACAATAACTGCTCGAACGTTGTCGTATCTCTCGGCGAGACCGAGACTTGTACGATCACGAACGATGACCAGGCTGGAACGCTGATCGTCAACAAGGTGCTGACGCAGAACAACGGCGGCACGGAAGCGGTTACAAGCTTCTCGTACACGGTCAACGGCGGAGCGTCGACACCGTTCGAGGCCGACGCATCCAACTCCGCTACGGTCGATGCCGGAACATATAACATCGTCGAGAACGCCGCTGCGGGCTACACGACGACATACAACAATTGCTCGAATGTGGTCGTATCGCTCGGCGAGACCGAGACCTGTACGATCACGAACGACGACCAGGCTGGAACGCTGATCGTCAACAAGGTGCTGACGCAGAACAACGGCGGCACGGAAGCGGTTACAAGCTTCTCGTACACGGTCAACGGCGGAGCGTCGACACCGTTCGAGGCCGACGCATCCAACTCCGCTACGGTCGATGCCGGAACATATAACATCGTCGAGAACGCCGCTGCGGGCTACACGACGACATACAATAACTGCTCGAATGTGGTCGTATCTCTCGGTGAGACTGAGACCTGTACGATCACTAACGACGACCAGGCGGGTACGCTGATCGTCAACAAAGTGTTGACGCAGAACAACGGCGGCACCGAACCGGTGACCAGCTTCTCGTACACCGTCAACGGCGGAGCGCCGATACCGTTCGAGGCCGACGCATCCAACTCGGCTACGGTCAATGCCGGAACGTATAACATCGTCGAGAACGCCGCTGTGGGCTACACGACGACATACAACAACTGCTCGAACGTTGTCGTTTCGCTCGGCGAGACCGAGACTTGTACGATCACTAACGACGATCAGGCGGGAACGCTTGTCATCATCAAGAACGTCATCAACGACAACGGCGGAACCGCTGTTGCCGGAGACTTTGGCGGAACTATCACCGGAACCGCGACATTTGGCGGCGGCAACACATGGGTTGGGACGGCAACGCCGGGTCAATCGAAGGCAATGACGGCCGCGGGGTCTTATAACGTAGTCGAGAATGCTGCTGCTGGTTATTCAGTGTCGTACTCGACAGACTGTACTGGCACGATCGCCAACGGCGAGACAAAGACTTGTACCGTGACGAACGATGACCAGGCGGGAACGCTTGTCATCATCAAGAACGTCATCAACGACAACGGCGGAACCGCTGTTGCCGGAGACTTTGGCGGAACTATCACCGGAACCGCGACATTTGGCGGCGGCAACACATGGGTTGGGACGGCAACGCCGGGTCAATCGAAGGCAATGACGGCGGCCGGAACTTATAACGTTGTCGAGAATGCGGCCACTGGTTATTCAGTTTCCTACTCAACAGACTGTACGGGCACGATCACCAACGGCGAGACAAAGACGTGTACGGTGACAAACGACGATATCCGACCGACGCCGACGCCGACGCCAACACCGACACCGACGCCGACACCAACACCAACGCCGACACCGACACCGACGCCGACGCCAACACCGACACCGACACCAACACCAACGCCGACACCGACGCCGACGCCGACGCCGACACCGACGCCAACACCGACGCCGACGCCGACACCGACGCCAACACCGACGCCAACACCGACGCCGACACCGACGCCAACGCCGACGCCAACACCACCACAGGTTGGGTCGCTGACGATCGTTAAGCAGGCTATTGGTGGCAACGATACATTTTATTTTTCAGCTGCGGGCACCGGAGTTCCCGGAACGATACCAGATACCATCTCGGTTACCACTGTGGGCGGTACGGGGTCAGTCAGCTTTACCAATACCCCGGCAGGACCAATCTTGATCTCTGAGGCCAATCCTATACCGCCGAACTGGGTATTCAATAGTGTCGCCTGCTCAGGGGATGCGGATGGCGGGAATACGATCTCAGGCCAGTCGGTGACCGTCGATCTGGATACTGGTGAATCGCAGACGTGTACATTCGTGAATACGTTTGTTCCGCCCGCGCCGACGCCGACGCCGACACCGACGCCGACACCGACGCCGACACCGACCCCGACGCCGACACCGACGCCAACCCCGACACCGACGCCGACGCCGACGCCGATAACTCCGACGCCGACACCGACGCCGTCACCAACGCCGACGGTTGCACCGGCCGGTTCCCTGACGATCGTCAAGGAAACCGTGGGCGGAAACGGCACGTTCAATTTCAACGCCTCCGGCGTAGGGGTTCCGGGCATAGTTCCGACAACGTTCCAACTGACCACCGTCGGTGGAGTGGGTACGAGGAGTTTTGCGAATATTCCTGAGGGGCAGTTGACTATCTCCGAAGGTGCGCTGCCTACAGGCTGGCAGTTCACTGGCATTGAATGTACCGGTGACACGGACGGCGGAAATATTATTACAGGCCCGTTCGCTACCATTGACCTCGATGCTGCAGAGACGCAGACGTGCGTATTCGTCAATACGTCCGTAACGGTACCGTCTCCGACGCCTACTCCGTCGCCTACTCCGCGACAACCTGTCGTTTGGGTAGGAGACATTACGGAGGATGAAGATGATGCAGGCACGAAGCTTTACAACTTCGTGGTGACCATCGATCGCGTTCCGCTTCCTTCCGAGCCTATTAGCATCAACTGGACGACACTTGATGGAACGGCTACGGTCGCGGATAACGACTACACGGCACAGTCGGGCGTCATCAACTTCGCCTGGAATACGCCGACCTTGGTCAATATTCAGATCCCGATCAAGGGGGATAGGACGTTTGAGCATAATGAGACGTTCAGGATCTACTATTTCAACGCTGTAAATGCATTCCTGCCGAACATATACAGCCTTGGAACTATCTACAACGATGATGTTCCGCCGGTTTATTCGGTCAGCGACGCTTCCGTGACAGAAGGCAACACTGGCACGACGCCCATGTCATTTACGATCACCAAGGCGGGTAATCTAACGAATGTTCCGGCAACCATTACCTTCAACTCGATCAATGGTACCGCGACCTCACCGAGCGATTTCGTACCCGTCGTCGGCGGATCGGTCGTGATCCAGCCCAATGAGACCTCGAAGACATTCTCGGTTTCGGTCAACGGCGACACTACGGTCGAGCCTAACGAGAGCTTTACTCTGCGAATGGTGGAGGTTGCTCACGGAACGATCGGACGCGGCGACGGTATAGGTACGATTGTCAATGACGACTCGATAACCGCCGGCGGCATTGAGGGTGATATTGTCGACGGGGCCGGAAGCCCAGTGGGCGACGGTACTGTCTTCTCGAACGACGTTAGCGTCATCAGAAAGATGGTGCTTGGGCTTATCCCGCAAGCGGTAACAACGCCTAATCAGTTCCAGCGAGCTGACGTTGCTCCGCGAGACACAGCGACCGGCGTGATAGGCGATGGAGTTCTTAATGCCGCTGACGTTACGCTCATAAGGCAGTATGCTCTCGGATTCCTTCCGCAGACGGCTGCTGGCGGTCCAAGTGCACCTGCTCAGGCAGGGCGTCCGGTACCTGCGTCTGCCGATGCAGGAACGATCAGTGCTGTATCTGCTTCGGCCGATCCCGGATCGAGAGTTACCGTCTCGCTGCTCCTGGATTCGCGCGGTGCCGAATCTTCGGCCGCTTACACGCTCAATTTTGATCCAAAGGTGTTCACCTATGTTTCTTCCAGCCTGGGTGACGGTGTTCCTGCGGGATCATACCTGGGCGTGAACTCGACGGAGGAGGGACGTTTGCGACTTCTGATCGATTCGACGAATTCGTATGAGCGAGGTTCGAGGCAGATGGCGACCATAACGTTCGACGTTTCACCCGATGCCGCAGCTGGGGAATATCCTCTTGGCTTTAATCGTTCGGCAGGAGCCGGCAGCGTTTCGAGTTCGAATGGCGACCTCATTGCGGCGAATTTCGAGGACGGTGTAATATCTGTCGGATCGAAGTATCGTAAGTCGGTGTTACGCGGGCGTGTCCTGGACTCTGCCGGACGCGGTGTTCCGCACGCTGACGTTATACTCACCGATCAGAATGGCCGTAAGCGAACCGTACAAACCGGCTCGTTCGGTAATTATGCGTTTGACGATGTCGATGCTGACGTTTCATATGTTATCGGAGTTTCGAAACGACGCTATCGATTTACGCCCCAGACATTCCGTGCGGGGGATAAAGAGATCGATATTATCGCTGTGGAATAATCGCTCGATCTGATCGATCGAACTTCACGGGGCATGGCATGAGGTCTCATGCTATGCCCCATTTCTATTTCTGGGAACTGGCCGCTAATAATAGTTTTTTTAATGTACTTAATTCCACCGATCCATAAGTGTCTAGGGCTCCTAAGCTTAACTCCGATGGGTCTTCCGTGTTACCATTTTGTCAGATGAAGATCGACGTTCTCATCCTCAGACTCACCTTTGTCGGATTGCTCATTTTGCTGGGCTATCTGCTAAACCCTTTTGAGCGGACGCAGAGGTTTGGGCTCGGGATAATCGGGAACGATACGACTCGCCATTGGCTTTCGGCGGGGCTTGGTGCGGTCCTTGGAGCCTTGGTGATCGTGTTTGAGATACGTGTTCGCCGTGCTTCACTGAAAACGCTTATCGGTGCGGCCGTCGGTTCGATCCTTGGCATTGTCGGAGCATTTCTCATAGGGGTTTTGATCTCGATACAAAAGGAAGCGGCGGTCTCGGCTGAGATGCAGACGTTTCTTACCATCTCGCTGATGGGTTTCATGGGCTATATTGGCCTCATGATCGGCGCGGCGAAGGGAGACTATCTTGATCTTTCGGCTCTCGGTGGCATTTTCAGCGACAAGAACGTAAAGCGAGACTACAAGATCCTTGACACCTCGGTGATCATCGACGGACGTATAGCAGATGTCGCCGAAACCGGATTTTTGGGTGGTTCGCTGATAATTCCGCATTTCATTCTGGCCGAATTGCAGCAGGTCGCCGACTCGGCAGATTCGTCGAAACGCCAGCGTGGTCGTCGGGGGCTCGATATGCTCCAGAGGCTGCGAAACAACAGCAAGCTGGACGTCCAGATCGTCGAGACTGATTTTCCTGCAATTAAAGAAGTCGATCTAAAGCTTATCGAATTAGGAACTCAGCTCGACGCGGTGATCGTCACCAACGACTTCAACCTCAATAAGGTCTCACAACTTCGCGGTGTGGCGGTTCTCAATATCAATGAGCTCGCAAATGCTTTGAAGCCGGTGGTTTTGCCGGGCGAGGCGATGCGCGTATTCATCTTGAAAGAAGGCAAAGAATATAACCAGGGTGTTGCCTACCTCGATGACGGCACGATGGTCGTTGTGGACAATGCCCGTCGGCTGATCGGTAAGACCGCGGACATTGCCGTCACGAGCGTTCTCCAGACGACCGCCGGGAAAATGATATTTGGAAGGCTGTGGGAAGAAAAAGAAGAGGCGAACGGACATACCGACGCAAGCATGAGCATTCACGATTCGCGTTCGCTTGGGTTTAGAAAAGCGACACGCGAACTTCGCCAGACGACAATCATCGAAGAGATCGAATCCTAGTTTCCAACCAGTTGCCCAATGAATACCGCCATAATCGTCGCCGCCGGAAGCGGAACCCGATTTGGAGCGAATCAGGCGAAGCAGTTCGTCGATGTCCTGGGCAAACCGCTGATCTTACACACATTAGAAAGATTCGAAGCGTGTTTGGCTGTTCACGCGATTGTCTTGGTTCTTGCCGAGAGCGTGCTTGGCGATCCTACCATTTCTGCGCTCGTTAGCCGGATACCAAAAATACATAAGGTTGTCGCCGGTGGAACCACACGTGCAGAGTCTGTGTTGAACGGATTGCGGGCGGTACCGGGCGAGACAACGGTCGTCGCTGTTCACGACGGAGCGCGTCCGCTCGTAAGCGTTGAGGAGATCGCCGCGACGATCGAAAAAGCTGCGGAAACCGGTGCCGCGTGTCTGGTCGGCGAAGTAACGGACACTATAAAGATGGTCCGTGGCGATGAGATCGCCGCGACTCTGAACCGCGATCATTTGCGAAGGGCCCTTACACCACAGGCTTTTCAGGTTGATGTGCTCAAGCGGGCCTTCGAGATCGGCGATCTCACCGACGCGGTAACAGACGAATGTTATCTGGTTGAAAAACTTGGACATCCAATCACCTTCGCTGAGGGAAGTTCGCACAATATCAAAGTTACTCGCCCAGAAGACCTACTGGTGGTTGAAGTGCTTTTAGCAAGGCAGCAATCCTAGACCGGGCAAGTCTTATCTATTATGTTTCGAATCGGTTTTGGCACAGATGTTCACCGGCTTGTAAGCGGGCGGCGGCTCGTTATTGGCGGCGTCGAGATCGAATCCGATCTCGGAGCTGAAGGCCATTCGGATGCCGATGTCTTGATGCATGCTGCAACAGATGCGGTTCTGGGAGCACTAGCGCTCGGTGATATCGGGACGCATTTTCCGAATACGGACGAGCGATGGCGAAATGCGGAGAGTTCGGAATTTTTGCTCTTCGCTGTCGGATTGGCTTCGGAACGCGGTTACACAGTTGTGAACATCGATTCGACCATCGATCTGGAAGCCCCAAAACTACGTCCGCATATCGAGTCGATTCGTCAAAGTGTAGCTAACGCTCTGCGGATCGACATGGAAAATGTAAGCGTCAAGGCGAAAACGGGCGAGGCGGTTGATGCCGTTGGCGAACGGCGCGCAATTCGAGCTCAGGCGGTCGTTTTGCTAGCAAAGCAACAGCGATAGATTTGTGTTAGGTTTTGCGTTGCTTCGACATCGTCGGTTCTGCCACCCGTTTAAATATCTCGTTATCTATGAGAAACTTATAGCACCGAATTCTTATGCGTCCACAAGAAATAATCGCGACAAAACGCGACGGAAAAGCACTTTCAGATGCGGATATCGTTGCGTTTATCGACGGCGTTTGCGACGGATCGTGGGCCGACTATCAAATAACGGCATTGCTCATGGCGATGTTTATCCGTGGGATGAACCGGCGTGAGCAGTACTCGATCACTGGGGCGATGCTGAATTCCGGGACGATCATGGATCTCTCTGACATCGATGCTCCAAAGGGCGATAAGCACTCGACAGGCGGCGTTGGAGACAAGACCTCGCTGCTCATCGCTCCGCTCGCGGCGGCATGTGGGGTGGCGGTTCCAATGATCTCGGGTCGCGGGCTGGGGCACACGGGCGGAACGCTCGACAAACTAGAATCGATCCCGGGTTTTGATGTAAATCTCTCATTTGCCAACTTCAAGAAGGTCCTCAAAAAATGCGGGTTTGCTCTGGCCGGACAGACAAAGGAGATCGCTCCGGCTGATAAGAAGATCTATGCACTCCGCGACGCGACGGCGACCGTGCCGTACATTCCATTGATCGTTGCGTCGATCATGTCAAAGAAGCTCGCGGAAGGACTTGACGCTCTTGTTTTGGACGTGAAGACGGGCACCGGAGCCTTCATCCCTAAATACGCCGACACGCTCAAGCTCGCAAAATCTCTCTGCGAAACCGGTAAGACATTTGGCGTCAACACGAAAGCGATCATTACGGAAATGAACCAGCCCCTCGGGAAGTACGTCGGCAATGCGCTCGAGGTATTTGAATGCCTTAAGATCCTGCGCGGCGAGGCCGAGGACGGAATGAAAGAAACCCTCGATCTCTCGGTCGAACTCACAGCGACACTCCTCGTTCAATGCCGCATCGCGGGGACAATGGAAAACGCAAGGGACCGCATTCGCCGTGCCCTTGCGACTGGCGAGGCTCTTGAGCGTTTTCGCAAAAATATCGAGATGCAAAGCGGCGATCCTAAGGTTTGCGATAAACCGGAGATGCTGCTGACGAAAGGATTGGCTGAAGTTAAGGTAATGGCTGAAAGCAGCGGGTATGTTGCCGATGTTGATTCGCTGGCGATCGGTAATCTTGTCTGCGAACTCGGGGGCGGACGCCAAAAGGCAGAGGACAAGGTCGACCACGCGGTTGGTTATGCGTCCGTCAAAAAGATCGGCGACCGAGTTCAGGCAGGCGATGAGATCGGGATCATTTACTGCCGAAAAGGTCAGGCGGCAAAGATGACCGACCGCCTTCGCGGCGCGTATAAGATAACCCGCGAGGTTACGCGGACATCGAAACTGATCCGTGCGGTAGTCTAAGAATTTTGGAGTTGGGATGAGATACAAAGAGTTCTTTCTAACGCTGTCGATCTTTGCGATCGCGATCTTTACGTCGTCGTGTGGGCAGGCGGCGGACGCTCGGACAAACTGCAATATTCGCGTTGGCATTGTTTTCGACATCGGCGGCAAGAACGACCGGTCGTTCAACGCGGCAGCATGGGAAGGCGTAAAGCGCGCGGAACAGGAGCTTGGTATTTGCCTTTACGACGTTGAACCCGGAAACCCGACGTCGATCGAACCTGCAATGCGAGCCTTTGCCGAGAAGAATTTCGATCTGGTCATCGGTGTCGGCTTCGCACAGGGGCCGATCATGCAGAAGGTTGCTCTTGACTACCCTAACGCGAAGTTTGCCATCGTCGACGGGGTTATTTTCGAGAAGGACGGCAAAACCCCGCTAAAGAATGTCGCTTCGCTCGTTTTCCGCGAGCATGAAGGGTCTTATCTTGTAGGTATGATCGCTGCGGCGAAATCAAAGACCGGGACGCTCGGATTCCTCGGCGGGATGGACATTCCTCTCATTCACCGGTTTGCAAAAGGCTATCAGGAAGGGGCTTTGGCCGTTAATCCGAACGCAAAATTCGTAGTCAATTATGTAGGCGTGACGGACGGCGCGTGGAACAATCCGGGAAAGGGCAAAGAGATCTCGCTCGCCCAGATCGAAAAGGGGGCTGACGTGATATTCACGGCTGCTGGGAATTCCGGCCTCGGTGCCTTTGACGCCGTAGAGCAGTACGGTAAGAATGCGCAGGGCGAAGCGAACAAATTCGTCATAGGCGTTGATTCGAACCAGAACGGTGTTAAGCCCGGATTTGTTCTTACCTCGATGGTAAAACGCGTCGACAACGCCGTCTTCGACGTCGTAAAAGAAGTTCTCGAAAAACGCTTCCAGGGCGGCTTTCACACGTTCGGCTTGGAGAAGGACGGGGTTGCGTACGCCGTGGATGACTTCAATCGAAGCCTTATTCCGCCGGACATTATCAACAAAGCCGATGAAGCCAAGAAAAAGATCGTCGGCGGCGAGATAAAGGTGACGGACGCAATGGCGAATTAGATTATGATCGATTGCCGGGGGGCGCGACATCCCGCCGGTTCAATGTGATTACGTACTAAGGCGTCTGTCGGAGGGGTGTCGTCGAAAGCTTGGAGCTCACATGCCAAACACGTCGCGTAGCTATCTAAGGATCCTCTTGCTCTTCACGCTTGTAGCTGTCGCGATGATGGTTATTAGCGGTACCGTTCGGGCGCAGCAGTTTCCGTCGACCTTGTCTCGGGCCTATCCAGATTCAGTTCAAAAGCTCAATTCGGATTATGTTCTCGAAAGAGCTTCGGTTTTGAGGGAGCTTATCATACCGGTTCCGCTAAGCTGTACGGGAGAACTCAAGATGCGCTTCGACTTGCCTAAGGAAGATTACATCTTCATCGTGGGCAAGATTTTTGAGAAGGATCTCCGCACACTTACCGAGAAAACGAAGCCAGAAATATGGGGCTACCTTTCATTTCTGATCGGCAAATACGGAATGACGCAATTCGCCGACACGGTAGCCGCTTACGGGGACGAACAAAACTGGAGGGTTCAATACTCACTGATTGGAATTCTCTCATTCCTTCGGCCGCCAAGTGGCGATTTGGTAATCGCGCAGTTTCTGGAAGCGGATAATCCAGACGTTCGACGCGAGGCATTCGAGGCACTCATTCGCTTACGGTCGAAAAAGGCGACTCCGATGTTGATATCGCAGCTTGCGGATGCAAAGGCGCCGAATCGGTATGCTGCCCTGAACCGTCTGGCTCACATCGGAGCCGTGGAAGCGGCTCCAGCGATAGGGAAGCTTCTGATAAATTCCGATGAGAATAACCGCTACTGGGCAATCGACACATTGGCTCGTCTAGACGCGAAGTCCCAGGCTGGGGCACTTTGGCAATTTTTAAAAGAGAGCAAAAACGCTCGGCAGAAGGGCTTTGCAATCGCGGTTCTTGTTCAGTTCGAGGATAAGATGGCCCTGCCACTCGTCCTCGAAGATTTGAAAGGTTTTTCCTCGGAATCACCGGATAAGCTTGCGAGAGAGCATTTTGCGTTCGAATTTATTTCGAAGAATAAGCCCGCTTTCTATCTGCCAGAACTTATATCGCTTTATCGTACCAAGACGCGGTTCCTGGCTGATCCTGCGGCAGAAAAGCGGTTGCGGGAAAAGGTTCTTCAACTTCTCTACGCATACCGGTCGCGGGCCGCGATTTCGATCTATCGCGAGAACTTTCCAGGTGGCGTTCCTTGGGACCCAAATGGGTATGTTGCACGGGTACTCCTAGAGGTCGATGCGCGCGAGGCGGTCGATGACATACTCGCGGAATTCACGCGTCTCGCGCACTCGGGATTCCCCGGCTCGGATAATGACCACGGTGCCGGCCAACTCGGGATCATCTTGGCTGAATTCGGAGAGCGGAAGACATGGAAGCCCTTGCTCGATTATCTACAGCATTCGAAGTTCTATGATAGAGACCGCATTTTTATCGAACTAAATAAGCATGTCGACCCCAAGTTTTGGAAAGCCGCACAGAACGCGACGCCGACAACGCGAAAGATAACCTCCGTTCGAAGTGCGATCGAGATACTTAGCCGCGAATCCAACATCCCTATAATTGTCGTCGACAGTCCCGAGTTGGAAGCTTGTCCAACGGAAGGCATGGACAAGATCGAATCGTCCACGTGCTTCTACGTAAATCCGGCGGTTGGGGTTCTACAGAGTCTGGAATCGCTCATCGGGTCGTTTAACAGTAAACAACGTGGAGAATATACGTTCGTTTTCGACGAAGGCACGATTCGCATTTTGAAAACAAAAGACGCGGTGGGATTTTGGAAAACCAATATTTTGAATAAACTCAGCTGATGCTCGAACTTAAAAACATAAAAAAAACCTTCGGCGATTGTGTTGCAAATGAAGATGTTTCGCTAAAGATCACGAAAGGGACGATCCACGCTATTGTCGGCGAGAATGGGGCGGGAAAATCCACGGCGATGAAGGTCGTTTATGGGTTTTATAACCCTGATGGCGGCGAGATCCTGGTCGATGGAAAGCCCGTGACAATCCGCAATCCGCACGACGCGATCGCGTTGGGCATTGGGATGGTGCATCAGCATTTCATGCTGGTTGATACGATGACGGTGGCCGAGAATATTATTCTCGGTGCCGAAACTGGTTCGTCGGCAAGCCTTGATCTTGAAAAGGCTAACGAAGATATCCTGAAGCTTTCAAACGAGCTCAGGCTAGGCGTAAATCCGCGAGCGGTCATTGAAGACCTTTCCGTCGGACAGCAGCAGCGGGTCGAATTGCTGAAGGCTTTGTACCGAAACGCCGATCTGCTGATCCTTGACGAACCGACCGCCGTACTCTCGCCGCAGGAGGTCGAGGAGTTTTTTGGCATTCTCCGCCGGATGAAGGAACAGGGCAAGACGATCGTCATCATCACGCACAAACTTGACGAAGTCCTGGCGATCTCAGATGAGGTGACCGTGATGCGTGATGGACGAACGGTCGGCCATGTAATTACGAGCGAAACCAGCGCCCAGGAACTCGCCCGCCTGATCGTCGGCCGCGACGTGCTTTTGCGCGTCGAAAAGACCGATGCGGATCCGGCCGGGACGGTCCTAGCGGTTACTTCACTGCAGGTAAACGGCAAACACGGGCTCGCGGTCAACGGTGTTTCGTTCGAGGTGCGGTCCGGCGAGATCGTAGGTATAGCGGGGATCGAGGGGAACGGACAGACTGAATTGATCGAAGCTCTTGCCGGGCTCGCGAAACCGGTTTCTGGTTCTATAACCTTTAACGGCAAGGACGTTACGAACTGCACCGCCCGACAGTTAAAAGAACTTGGGGTGGCTCACATTCCTGAAGATCGGCATAAGCGCGGGCTTTTGCTTCAGTCTGACCTCGCGGACAACTCGATCCTCGGAGTTCACTATCGGCCGCCCATTGCCGCGGCATCCGGCCTTGTTAACGGTGCTGCTGTAGGAAAGCGCGTGAGTGGCATTATCGAGAAATTCGACGTGCGCCCGGGCGATTCGACCCAGACGGCAAAATCGCTTTCGGGCGGCAATCAACAAAAACTGGTGATCGGCCGCGAATTTGG
The DNA here is from genome assembly GCA_964410495.1 of uncultured Chloracidobacterium sp. Taxonomy (GTDB): domain Bacteria; phylum Acidobacteriota; class Blastocatellia; order Pyrinomonadales; family Pyrinomonadaceae; genus OLB17. Next base: position 87,369 of record CAYPGP010000002.1, on the reverse strand, counting down.
GCTCGATCCGAAACTCCTGCTCGTTTCGCAGCCCACACGCGGTGTCGATATCGGAGCGATCGAGTTTATTCATCGCAAACTGATCGACCTTCGCGACGCCGGTTCGGCGATCCTTTTGGTTTCCGCCGAATTGGAAGAGGTTACCGCTCTCGCCGACCGATTGATCGTAATGCGGGAAGGGAAGATTGTCGGCGAGGTCGATCCAAAGAGCGCGTCGGTCGAAGAGATCGGGCTATTGATGACCGGAGGAAAATAATGGCAGCCGTGTTCACGGGACTGGCTTCGCAATTGGTGGTTCCGGATGTAGTTGCGACCGCTGAATATTATCGTGACAAGTTGGGCTTTGAGATCCTTGGTTACTTCGCCGAACCGCCGGTTTACGCGATGGTTCGTCGGGGAGTTGCCGAGATACATTTCGGGAGATCGGACTCAGGCAATTCGCAGTTTAACGAAAACGTGCGTCGCGGGTTAGGCACAGATGTCTATATTGTTGTTCTGGGCATCCACGACCTACACGAAGAACTCCTCAATAGCGGCGTAGATATCGTTGAAGGTCCTATAAAACGTATCTATGACTGTGTGGAAATAACGATCCGCGACTGCAATGGTTTTCAGTTGGTCTTTGGCGAATAGCATGTTCGCTTCACTATTCTATTTTCTCCCTGTTTATTAGCACGACATCGCTTGTCTCGACGCCGCGAATGACCGCGAGCTGACTGCCGTCGAAATTCCAGTTAAAGGCGATTATGTTGTCCGATGGAAAGTTCGTGTGCGGAACTGGCGGTCCGCCGTCGAGCGGCTGTATCCAGATATTCGGGATCCCGTTCGGGCTGTTCATGAAGGCGATCCCTTTTCCGTCTCTCGTCCACTTCACCAGCCGTTCGACAACCGTCGGCGAAAAATCGAAACGTTTGACACGGGTGCCATCCTCGACACTGCTGATGCCGATCCCCCAACGCATAGGCGTCATGGTCCCGTCCAGGTAATGGTAGGCGATGAATTTTCCATCGGGCGAGAGCGATGGCCGTGAAGCTGTCGTTTTGGTCAATTGGATCGTCTCGCCGCCGACGGACGGCATTTTCCAAAGCGTCGGATAATTCCCGCCCGACTGATATACGATCCAGCGACCGTCGGGAGTGCACTGTGGATAGTATTCGCCGTCGCCATTCGTGATCCGGGTCATATCGGAACCATCGATACCGATTCGCCAAAGGTTGTACTTCCCATCTCGTTCGGCGGAAAATATGATGTGCTTCGCGTCCGCTGTGGCGGCAAGTCCGAGCCTCGCATTTGCGCCCATGGTAAGCTGCCGAAGGCCAGATCCATCAGAGTTTACGGTCCACACATCCGAACTGCCACCTGCATTTGAAGTGAATGCGATCCGGCCGTCGGGCAGCCAGATTATCTCGTTGAAAGTGCCGGCCTCGGACATGACCTGTTTCGCCGCTCCGCCATTTTCGTCTACAGTCCAGATATTCGAAACCGTATGGGTCTGAATAACCAGGAGCGTTTTCTGGTCGGACGAAAGACTGATGCCCTGGTAATTGTTGAGGTCGCGCGTCACGCGAGAAGCCCTGCCGTCGGGCAGAGAGATCTGCCAGAGCTGCTGCGGGCCGGTTGATGTTTCAGAGGCGGTCAAAACGACTCCGTCTGCCAGCCAACGCGGTTGTCCTGCCTGCTGCCAGCGTTCGTCCGTCAGCTTACGTTCGATCCCTGTTTCTACATCGACGGCGAGGACCGTCTCGTATCGGCCTTTTTCGTCACCCTGCGCTACCGGGAAGGCCAGGCTTTTCCCGTCCGGAGACCACGCCGGTGAAAACCAGAATGCATTCAGATAATCCGGCTCGACCCGCGACACCAATTTCCTTTCGTTTGGCATTAGAAAGTAGGGTTCCTGCCGCTTAATATTGAGCGACTCGCCCATGGCGTCAACATTTGCGACTATCAGCCGGGTTTCGCCGCTCTTCATCATCATGTACGCGAGCCTCGCGCCATCCGGCGAAAAGGCTGGGGCTCCGACGTTATGCCCAACCTTTACGATAGGCCCGCCAAGCAGAGGCACACGGAATAGCTCCGTATCGCCCTTGTCTCGTTCGAGCGAGAGGTAATAAACAAAGTTGCCGTCGGGAGAAAACGTAACCCATACGAAATCCGTCTGTAGCGGGCCGGCGATTCGCGTATCGTTTGCAACCGCGACTTGTCTGATAAGAAGGCTGTCGCCATCCGAACCACCGGCGACATGCGCGACGTATCGTCCGTCAGGCGAGATGGCGGCCCGTTTTGATTTTCCGGTGGTCGTCAATCTCGTTAGGTCCCCTCCGGAAAACGGAACGGTGCGGTTTTGAACCGCCTGGCCGGATGTTGAAAATTTGTAAATGCCGAACGTAATTCCTACGAGAACGGCGACGAAAACCGCGATTGCCAGGGGTGAGATCCACATCGGCCGGGCAGGTGGAACGACCGGCAGGGCGGTATCGGCATGCTGCGGACGCTGCCAATCGGAAACCGTATAAATATTGTCCGACCGCTCGACGTTTATTCGCGGAACGCTTTCACGTTCGATCGCGGGGTTACTAAGCGCCCGAGCCGCCCCGCGACCGTCGGCGCTGGTTGACACCATATTCGGAACTCTGGATTGCCCGGCTAGATGCACGTTAACATCTTCGCTCGAGGACAATGGCCCATTGCCGTTTTTCTTAAAGCGCACCGCACCGTTGAACCGGTAGCCGCGCCGTTTCAAGGTTTCGATGTATGGCTTTCCGTCTCTGGTTTCACCCAGTGTTTTGCGGAGGACATGAAGATATTGGGCTAGGTTCGACTCCTCGACGATGGTGTCGGCCCATATCTTTTGCATCAGCTCTTCTTTGCCGACGACATTACCATGGCTTTCGACGAGAGCTATCAGCGTTTCTACCGCCTTTGGAGTGAGATCGATCTGTTCGCCGTCGCGGTAGAGGAGCTTTGAGGTGGCGTCCAGCAGAAAATTTTCAAACTCAAACACCCTGTTTTCCGAGGAATTTACCACTTTAAACTTAAATTCAAGATTTTTTAACGTTAAATCCAAAGACATCCCTAAAGCTCCAGCTTAAATTTCTAGCTGAGCGGACAAGACTAAACCGGTCATCGGATCTCTGGAAAGATACCGATAGCATAGCGCAGACTTTTGCTCTAAGACAGCAAATTATGCACCGGTCGACTTTGTCCGCTTCTAAAAAGCGATAGCGAGGTGTCTCGAACATGAAATTACTATGGATAGCTTTTATCCTTTTCGCTCTGACGGCCTGCGTCCTCGGCCAAACGACCGAACTCACGTATCAAGGCCAACTCCAAAGCGCGTCCGCACCAGCCAGCGGTAATTTCGACTTCGAATTTGCTTTGTTCGACGGGGGCGGAGCTCAGATCGGCCCTACTTTGACGCGGAGTGGGGTGGCTGTCTCGGGCGGGATATTTTCGGTTAACCTCGACTTTGGGCAGGGCTTTCCGGGTGCTACGCGTTTTTTAGAAATTCGTGTGCGGCAATCTGGCGGCGGGGCTTTTACGACTCTCTCACCGCGCCAGCCGGTGACCAGTGCTCCTTATTCGATCAAGAGTCTCACCGCAAATAACGCTGATAATGCCGCTAATGCTACGAATGCGTTAACGGCGACCAACTTTGCCGGGAATCTCGCGGGTGACGTTACCGGAACACAGAGCAATACTACGGTCGCACGGCTGCAGAACAGGAACGTCGCAAGTACGCCTCCGCTCGACGGACAGGTGCTGAAGTTTGACAGTGTTGCAAACCAGTGGGTGCCCGCCACTGATAATGCTGGAACCGGCGGGGGCGGCGGCACGATCACAGGAGTCACGCCCGGAACGGGCTTAACGGGCGGCGGCACGACCGGCAATGTTACGCTCGGGATCGGACCCGGCGGCGTCGGGACAGGACAATTAGCCGAAGGCAGCGTGGTCGATTCCAAGATCGTTACCGTCAGCGGATCGAAAGTCACTGGCGTTGTCGGGATCGCAAACGGAGGAACGGGCTCGTCGACACGAAACTTTGTTGATCTGACTTCGACAGAAAACGTTGGCGGTACTAAGACCTTTACCAATCCTGTCAATACTACGAGCCAGTACAACATCGGCGGCAGTCGCGCCTTCAGCGTCGCGGGAACCAATAATCTGTTCGCGGGCTTGAACGCCGGGACAGCAGGATCGAATACCGGCTTTAACAATGCGTTTTTTGGGGCGAGTGCGGGTTCGGCGAACTCCACAGGGAATCAGAACTCATTTGTCGGCTTTTCTGCAGGATTAAATAACACGACTGGAAATAACAACTCTTTCTTCGGTTCGGTTGCGGGACAGGTCAACACCGTTGGCGAGTATAATACGGTCGTCGGCAGCGGGGCCAATCTTAACGCGGGCGATCGGGTTTTTACGACCCTCATCGGAGCAAACGCACTTGCCACGGGCAACGATCAGATCGTCCTCGGCAAAGTCGCAGGAACTTACTTCGTAAACGGTGCAAACACATCGCGACCGGCGGACACAGTGCGGATACCGGGTGATCTGGTTGTGCTGGGCACGCTGACTGCTCCAATAAATGGCTCAACGATCACGAATTTGAACGCCAGCAATATTACTTCGGGAACTCTCGCGAACGCCCGGCTCGGCCAGATACCGACTGCCAATATCGCCGACTCTGCTGTTACATCTGCTAAGATCGCGAGCGGCCAGGTTGTCAAGAGCGTGAACGGACTAACCGACAACGTGACGCTTGCGGCTGGATCGAATATAACGCTTACGCCGTCCGGAAACACGCTCACGATCGCCTTGACGGGCGGCGGCGGCTTGACCGGAAGCGGGACGGCGGGCCAGATCGCTCTTTGGAATGGAGCTACCTCGCTGGGCACTTCGCAGATCTCGCAGTCGGGCGGCAACATTGGCGTGGGAACCTTCGGAGCACCGACCGACAGACTAACTGTACAAACTGCGACCAATAATTACGGCCTCGTCCATACCGACGGAGCGATCTCAGTTGGTTCCTACGTAGGCTCGGGAGCGGGATGGTTTGGAACAAGATCCAGTCATCCACTCAGCTTTTTTACGAGCAACAGCGGGGCAAGTCTAACGATCGGAACCAACGGAAGGGTTGGCATAGGTCTTAATAATCCAAGCACGAGACTGGAAGTCGTGGACTCGAGTACAAACGCCGGGACTATTCTCGCACGAGCGACCGGATCCAGCGGCATTGGCGTGTATGGAATTAGTAGTTTAGGAACTGGGGTTATTGGGGAAGGCTCCGGCAGTGCGGACGGCGTGGTTGGACAAACCAGCAGCGGAACAGGGGTCGACGGATTCAGCAGCTTCGGGAGGGGAGTTGAAGCGAGCGTTATAGGGCAGGGTGCAATTGCTCTCAAAACACAAGGCACGAGTTTCTTTAAGGGTGATACAACACCACTCACCGTCGCGAATGCGGGTTCGGGAATGGGTATAGCGATCGGAACCGCCGGCACGCTCGGCTATGTGTCGGCATTTGACTACGGCACCAATCAGACGGGCACGCTACTCCTCAACAATGGCGGCGGCCGAGTCGGAATCAACACCAACACACCCGATCAGGCCTTGTCCGTTAACGGAAACGCCAGCAAGCCCGGCGGAGGCTCATGGCTCGCATTTTCGGACGAACGGCTGAAGAACATCAAAGGACGTTTCAACAATGGTCTCAAGGCCGTAATGAAGCTGCAGCCGCTGCGATACGAGTACAAGAAAGAAAACCTTGCCGGTGTGAAATCAGAAGGCGAACACATAGGATTCAGCGCTCAGGAAGTTGAGAAAGTCATTCCCGAAGCTGTGACAAAAACAGAGCAGGGCATTCGCCTTGTTAACAACGATCCCATAATCCTCGCCATGCTCAACGCGATCAAGGAGCAGCAGGCGACGATCGAAAAACTAAGCAAGCAGGTGCGCATTCTGCAACGGGCCAATGCGGGCGCGAAGAAGATCAAGCGTAGGTAAAACACTGCATATCGACCAGGTGTTCCGCGGGGCTCCCACCCGCCGGATAAGGCGAAGAGTGTTTTGTGCTCCGACAACAATTTCAATACGTCGAGGAAAAACAGAATGAATTCTATAAAAAGATCTTTACGTACCCGTGTTCGTACAATGATGGCGTTTTTCGTCGCCATATCCGTTTTCTTGTCGATTTCGGCCTGGCAGGTGCCGGCACAAAAGGATTTCGCGTCCGATCCGAAGAACGCCGAGAAACTCGTCGGGGCTACCATCGGCGTGTTGTCTTTGGCAACCGGTCCGGGAGCTCCTGCGGCACTTGCCGCGGCCAAGATCATGAAGGACATGATGGGTGCACTCGGTTTTTTCAAAGGTGAAGATCCGGTGGGTGCCGCGATCGCCTCCATAAATCAGCGAATCGATGCCACGAACGCGCGTATAGACAGGATCGAGAACGAAATTCGTGCTCTCAACAATAAGCAATTTGAGGATGCAAATCTCGCAAGGGTTCGCGAGTTGCGCCGGCACCGCAACGAAGTTGAAAGAGTCGTTTCCGATCTTAAAAGAAAGGAGCTGGATAAAGACGGCATCATTCTCAGGGCCAAGCAAACCGCGAATGCGATATATGAGGATAAAGACCTCTGGCTGTATTCCGACCTTACAGTTAAGGATCAATTTGTTCCGGTTTTCAACGGCACCACGGGCCTCAACGAACTAAAGCTAACTGTCACCAAGGGCACGATGCTCCCTGCGGAGTTTAAGACGATACCGACGCTGGAAGTTTACTTTGCGGCCCTCTCGGCGTGGATGGCGGCGATCGAATACGCAAACAATCCCGGTCAGGTTAACACGTTGTACGGCCAGGATCTGCAGCGTCATATCAGCTATCTAAGCACTAGAACGGCTGCGGAAATGGGAAGGGCCAAGGGGGATTTTGACGAACTTAGCGACAAAGCCGTCACTTTGCCCGAGCAACTAAAACAGCAGGTTCAATCAATGTATGTGCCGACTACGAAATATCCTGACGCAAATTTGATGTGCAATTTTAGCGAGTACGTAGAAGATGGTTTTGCTCGTGAGACAAAATTTGTCGGAACTTACGAATACAGGGTTACCACCGCCAACAGCCTTTGTTCGGTGCCAGCTGGCTTGACCCGGCAGGCAACGCAGGCCGAAAGCGATTTTGAAAAGGCCTACGGACTGGAAGTAATGGAAACGCTCGCTAAAACGCTGGGGCGACTAAAGAAAAACGGCACGCTACGGGAACAATTCATCGGCACGTTCGATACTAATTTCAAAGCCGACGAATTCAATATCTTGTACACCGTATCTCAGGACGGCACGCTGACCTGGCATCGGCATATGATCAGATATTCGGGCGGAAACAAAAATGCAGCGGCCCACTCATTTAACCCGCCAAAAGTCATCGGTTCGGGCTGGTCGTCCGGCGTCCGCGATGTGATGCATGCGGGTCTGCTAGGTATCTACTCCCTGCGTGAAGACGGGGATCTGCAATGGTTCTGGCACGACGGATTCAGCGATGGAAGCTCGAAATTCCGTGGCGGATCGAATTACGTCACTGCCAAAAAAATGGACGGCTTCCATCAGGTTATTGCGCAGGACGAGGGCGTTATGTACGGCCGACTTCATCCAAACGATCCCGGCATAATGTGGGGCAGAACTGCGAATTACGACAACAGGGGCATGCCGAAAACCGGATTCGCAATGAGATTGACCGCCCAGACCATCAATTTTGCTGCATTCAAAAAGATTTTTGCGGGAGGAAAAGGTGTGCTCTACGGCATCGGCCATGATGGGAAACTCTACTGGATGAAGCACAACCGCTACATGAATCCAGTACCGGATGAATGGAAAGCGATGCAAATAATGCCTGGAGGGCAGGTGCAATATCAACAATGGCTCACACAGTGGAACGGGCCGCTAGAGATAATGGCCGGCGTGGGCGACGCAATACACGCCTTCTCGCCGGGCGAAGGACACCTCTATTTTGTGCTGAACGATGGCTCGCTCGTCTATACCCGTCATGGAGCTTGGAATACGACAACGGGAAGAATTTCCAACCAGTTTCTTCCCACCATCGACAAACCGGTTCCAATTGCTCAAGGCTGGGGCAGCTACAAATTCGCCTTCGCACGCATCACGACGAGCGATGCCGGCAGCGGCATTCGAGGCCTGGACATAATCGTCAACTAGAACCCGCAGGCTTGCAGGTGCAGGCGTACCGTCATTATTCACACATATTGCACTTCATGGGTATCGTTCAAGGTTTATTGAAATGCGGAAAATTATGCTTACAAAAATCGGGGTTTTTGTGCTGGTCCTTCCCTTATTATCTTCTTCGGCTCGGGCCCAGTGCACGCAATGGGATGTCAGCGGCGGATGGAAGATCGAAGTCTTTAGCGGAGCTAGAAAAGGTTATGTCGCTAACACTTCGTTTCGACAATCGGGTAAGAACTTGTCCGGAAAGGTGACGGATAGCGGCTCGACGACCGGAACCGTCAAAAACGGCATGTCCGACGGCGATACGTTTAATGTTTACATCCTTTGGGATGGCAAATCGGCTGACGGATCGAACGCGGAAGTCTACGTCGGCAAGATCGCGCCAAACGGAATGATCGCGGGCACCGCATTGCTGATCGGCGACCGAACGCAAAATGCCGAATGGTCAAGCGACCGGTCGATGAAGTGCATAGCCGGTTCGATAAAAACCTTGCCGCCGGGAGGATACGGGGCTGTTACGAAAGTTCCCGGCATTCTCACCTATACAAAACCGGGACAAAAACCGGGGACAAAAACCCTTTCGTGGGATGCCGGTCCAGATCATCCGTACGCCGAAGTCTGGGTAAAGGTTGACGATGGCGAGGAAACGTTTGTTGTCGAGCAACGAAAAGGCAAACGAGAGATCACCGTTGAGAATGGAAAGTCGTATTTGTATATCTTGACGGACTCAGGTAAGCGATTGGCGGCGGTTGTTGTTAATGCACCGTAGGAATATTGAGGGCACAAAGAATGAAGACCAATGGATCAATTGGAACTGCTGCGGCAATCGCGTTCGTCCTGCCTTTCTGTTTTGCCGCAACCCTGCGCAGAAGACGTGGAGCGGTTTTGCAGGCACTCTCCGCCAAAGAGGTTGAGCGGAGAGATCAAACCGAAAAGACGACGGGAACCGTTCCGTTCACCGCAAGCGGCAGGATCTTATCCTCAGTGGCTTTCATTGCGCAGTAACCGTTTATCCGGATATTCCAAGTAAACAGATTCGGTAAAGAACAAATTAGGAGAACCCAAAATGATGGATTTTCAATTACAACGTTGGTTAAGAATTCTCGCCGGAATGTTGCTGTTGTTTGCCAGCTCTTCGATCGCGTACGGCCAAGGCAGCCCCGTCGAGTTCTCAGGTACATGGAACACGGTGACCAGCAAAGGGAAAAAGATCGTCTTAACTTTGAAATCAGTTGATCGCCGCATGAATGTAACAGGAACCTATGCGGTAAACGGGCTGACGGCGACTTACAGGCCTACGGACGGCTCGGAAATTTCATTTGTGCTCGCGTCCGTTGCACCAGAACCTGTCGTCCAGAACATCAGCTCGATCACCGGAACCGTCAGGGAAAACGTTTTGCGGTTCAAATGGAACGAGGACGGCGGTCGCGGGGCCGGCCGCTTCGTAATGGCGCCCGATGGACGATCATTCCAAGGCACTTTCAGCAGAACCGATGATCCCGACGATACGACGGGTGGCACCTGGAACGGTACTCGCGCACCCGTTTTCAACGGAGTCTGGCAGGTAAAATCAGGAGAACAATTCCTATATCCACAACTTCTGCTCCAGCAAAGTGGAAATGACGTTTCAGGGCATTTGGTCGCAGGCCGACCGGATCTGGGCCTGATCAAGCAGGGCGTTATCGACGGCAATACGCTGCGATTCACGATCTGGCGCCCTGCCCCGCCTTTCCCGCGTGGCCTACCCGATCAGTACATGGGCAAAGGTGAACTTGTAATGGAAGCGGATGGAAAGTCTCTCAAAGGCAACATCATGGGAGCGGCCACACGCGGGACTCGCATCGGTCGTTGATGCGGTTAGGGCTTGAGTAGGAAAGTGGTTAACACACCCTATCTGAAGTAGGAGGAAGAAATGAGAATACGAGTCGATCAGTTGGCGACACTAATACTAATGATGGTCGCGTTCGCGATAAGCAGTTTTGCCCAGCGAAATGACGGCAAACCGGTACACAATTTTGGCGGCAAGTGGTCGCTGCAGCAAAGCAACGGAATTATCGTTGAGTTGGACCTAAAGCACGACGGCTTTGGCAATATTCAGGGAAGGGCGATCGCCTACACCCGCGGCGGTAATCTGACGGGCAAGGTGACAGGACGATCTTTTCGAACCAACGGAGCGTCCGGGTGGCAGAGCAACGTCGATCAGTTCCGGGTAGAGATAGACTGGAATGGTCACATCGGCGTTTACAATGCCTCCGCATCCTGGGCCGATGGGATCCTGAAAGGAATAACCCATCACAAGGGCAAACCGTCATCAAACGTAACCTGGACCGCCGGGCCCTTCGCAAGGAAGCGTTAAGCGAGGGGGGGGGGGGAACGGCTTAAGCAGACTTCGGGCCAAAGATGGCCTTCATTTTTTCTATCGCCCGCTCAAGATTCTCCAATGAGGTGGCGTAAGAGAGTCGCAAAAATCCGTCGGCGCCGAACGACTCGCCGTCGGTCACGACGATGTGAGCCTCGCGGAGCAGGACATCGGCAACATCGGCGGAGGTTTTGAATCTTTCGCCCAACGTTCCCCGCACGTCGACAAAAGCATAAAACGCCCCTTCCGGCATCGGCGTTACGAAGCCCTTTATTTCGTTCAGGGCCGGGACGAACCAGTCGCGGCGGCGTTCGTATTCGCCGGTCATAGCCTTTACAGCCGACATCGAGTTTTCATCGCGCAGGGCTTTTGCACATGCATATTGGGCAAAAGACGTCGGATGCGTAGCCGAATGACTTTGCAGCTTTACCATGGCTCTCGTCCAGGTTTCATTTGCGATCGTGTAACCAACGCGCCAGCCGGTCATCGCGAAGGTCTTGGAAAAGCTGCCCGCTATACATACATATTCCCTGAGTTCTTCGGGCAGGACCGCTAGCGAGAATGGTTCGGCGGGCGGATACGCAAAAAAGAGGTAGCATTCGTCGGTCAGGACATAAACACCCCGAGCAGCACATACCTCTACGATCTTCCGCATCTCGGCGGGCAGGACGACGCGGCCCGACGGGTTGCTCGGGCTGTTCAGAATTAGAAGTTTCGTTTTCTCGGTTATAGCGGCTGCGACCTGGTCAGCCGTAAGGATAAAGTCCGTCGCCTCGGTCTCGATATAGACGCTATTGGCCCCGCAAAACGTAACGATCTCAGGAAAAGTGACCCAAAACGGCTTGGGAATGAGCACATCGTCGCCGGGATTCAGGATCGCACACGCAGCATTGAAAAGAGCCTGTTTGCCGCCGCATGAAGCCGCGACTTCAGCTTGCCTTACTTCGGCTCCGAACTGTTTCGTGTAAAACTCGACGACGGCATTGCGAAAATCCACAAGCCCGGCGGTGGCGGTATATTTCGTCAGGCCTTTCTCAAGTCCTTCCCACGCATAGCGTTTGATAAATTCAGGCGTGTCGAAGTCGGGCTCGCCGACCGAAAGGTCGATCACGTCTATTCCTTGCGCACGCATTTCGGCAGCAGCCTGAGCCGCGATAAGCGTCGAAGAACCTTTCATTTTAGCTACGTGTTCCGATACGGGGAAGGTTGCCATACGGGACAATATCTTAACGCAATCTCGCGAAGACGCAGAGGTCACATCGCGGTATTGAACGCAATATCGCGATCGCCGGGCCAAAAGAGCTACAAATATGTAGAAAAATATGTTACTGCTGCTGAGTTTTCTCGCTCATTCGGGCTTCGACGAGTTCGGGTATAAGACCTTCGACACGGCCGCCGAGCTGGAAAACCTGCTTCATGAGCGTCGAAGATACGTAGCTGTATTCCTCGCCCGCCATCAGGAATACGGTTTCGATCGTGGGCTCCAATCTCCGGTTCATCAAGGCCATTCGAAGCTCGTATTCATAGTCGCTTACCGCACGAATACCGCGGACAATGGCAGTCGCGTTCTTTCGTTTGGCAAAATCCGCCGTCAGGCCCGAAAAACTGTCAACTAAAATGCGGCATTCGCCCGTATCGACCGACGGCAATACCTCGCGGATCATCTCGCATCGTTCCTCGACTGTAAACATCGGATTCTTGTCCGCGTTATTGAGCACCGCGACCACGATCTCATCAAAGATCGGTGCGCTGCGTTTTATTATGTCGAGGTGCCCGTTCGTAAGTGGGTCGAACGATCCCGGGAAAATTGCTCGTCTCATTTCGTCTTTCGGCGCAAGCCCGCGCGTAAGCGAGGGCGATACATTCAAATTTAAGGTTTCACCTTTGCTTATGGGCGGGCTTGCACATTAGCTAGAATCTCGTGTCCAGCAACTTCTTTGCCTTCTCGACTGCCTCACGACATTCGATCAGGTAATCCGGGTTGGGCTTCATCGCCAGAACCTTTTCAAGCTGCTTTTTTGCCTCTGCCTCCTTTTTTACCAAAAGATAAGCCTCGCCGAGATGGAGGTGAAGATTCATGTTATTTTTCTCGGTTTCCAGGGCCTTTTCGAGAAGCTCGATAGCTTTCTCGATCTTCCCGCCATACAGCTTTGTTTCTATTTCTATCTGAGCGAGCACATCGTATGCGTTCGAGTCCTGATATGTCGGCTGTAGTTCGATCACCTTTTCCATCGCACCGCGGACGTCGCCGACTGACTTGATGCCCGTCAGCATGTTCTTGCGCGACATTTCACCGAGATTTGCGGCGTACCAGAAATAGCCCTCCGGTTTTGTCGGCTCCATTCCGGAGGCGATCTTGCCGGAATCACGCCCATCTTCAAAAGCCGAGTTCGATTCCTTTTCGTCCTTTGACTGCTTTCCAAGGAAGTAATTGTACTTGGCAAACTTCCATTCGACCTCGAAGTTTCGCTGCTTGTAGTCGCGAACCTTTCGTAGCCGGTCGACCGCTTCTCGAAGCTTCGCGACATCCTCACGCTGTTTGAAAAGAGTCTCCGACTGCCCCAACGCAGCGGTGATCGCTTCAGCGCTTACCTTCGGGCGTTCGGGTTCGATAGCATCTGTTGTGGAACACCCAAATTGTAGACACAATGTAATTACGCCGACGAAAAAGACCACGAGTTTCATACCCAAAACCTCTCCTGTCGTGATAAGATGCTCGATATCCAAACATCTATAGCTTTTTAGAAGTTTGATTAAATTAGCACAAACGGCGAATGAATAAAAACGCACAGCCCGCCGCCTTTTACGACCTTGAAGGCACGTTGGTGAGTACAAACTTGGTTCACACGCTCGCGTTCTATGCGAAGCGTCAGCAGGGGCTTTGGCAGACTGCAAAGAAAAGCGTCGGTACGCTCGCGAAACTGCCGTTTTTCGGCATCACAGACCTTTACTCGCGCAACGTTTTCAACGAGGTTTTTTTTCGAAGTTACGAAGGCTTTTCGCAGGACCGACTGCGGTATTTTTCAGATGAACTTTTTGAAGAAGTGCTGAAGCCGGCGATATTTCCTGGAACATTCGATTTGATCCGTTCAGGAAAGAAGATCGGCCAGCGACAGGTCGTGCTGACCGGCGCGCTCGATTTTACGATCGCCAAGCTGATGGACCACCTCGGTATCGACGACTACGTTGCGAACCGGCTTGAATTCGTGAACGGTTACGCGACGGGCCGCGTGCTGCCGCCGGTGATGGCTTCTGCGACGAAGGCACAGTGGATACGTGAATTTGCCGAGCGGGAAAACATCAACCTGTCAGATTCGTATGCATACTCTGACAGCATTTCGGATCTTCCGATGCTCTCGATCGTCGGCCATCCGGTGGCCGTTTGCCCGGATTTCCGGCTGAAGCAAACAGCCATACAGCATGATTGGGCAGTTGTCGATCTTAAATAAGTAGAGGTTTTATCAAATTGCGACATAATTTTAAGGCGATCATATTTCTATTGGTCATAACGGCCGCAGTCTTCGCTGCCGGCACACCGACGTCAAAGCTCTTCGACGCGGCGCTTTTGCTAAAGGACCTGCAAACGTTGTCGGCGGACGACATGGAAGGCCGCTCGGCCGACCGGCCCGTCATTGGAAAGGTACGGGATCTTATCGAAAAACGCTTTCGTGAGTCGGGTATCGAGCCGATCGGGGCATCGTATAAACAGGAGTTCGAGATCAAGCAGCGGGGAAGTTCGGCGCCGCTTAAAGGCATCAATCTTGTCGGCCAGATAAAGGGCGGCAAGAAAGCCGACAAATACATAGTCGTTACCGCTCATTACGATCACGACGGTATTCGAAACGGCCAGATCTACAATGGAACCGACGACAACGCTTCAGGGACGGCGGCGCTGTTTGCAATAGCTTCGTACTTCAAGAAACACAAGCCAGATCACTCAATTGTATTCGTCGCATTCGACGCAGAAGAGCGTGGTCTGCAGGGCTCGCGTCATTTTGTTGCAAATCTACCGATACCGAAGGCGTCAATCTTGCTGAATGTAAACATGGACATGATCGCCCGAGGCGATAAGGGCGAACTCTACGCGGCCGGCACTTTTCCGTATCCGCAATTCAAGCCGGCGCTCGATGCAGTGCAGAAGAAAGCTGCGATCAAACTGTTACTAGGGCATGACGATCCAAAGCTGGGCCGTGACGACTGGACCAACCAATCGGACCAGGCATCGTTCCATCGAGAAAAGATCCCGTTCATCTACTTCGGCGTCGAGGACCACGCCGACTATCACAAACCGACCGACGATTTCGAAAAGGTTCCGCAGGATTTCTACGTGAAGGCGGTTGAGACGATCATCGAAGCTTTGCGAGAACTTGATAAACAAGGAACGAAGTAGAATGCTTGCAAGCGCGATATGAAAAGTTGCCCGCGGTGTGGCCGAGACTACGACGTAACGATGAACTTCTGTCTGGATGATGGAAGCGAGCTACTTTATTTTCCGTCGAAAGATAGAGCAGCAGCCGTTGCTGATAGCCGTCCGCTAGGTGAAGCTGTTACCACGGTTTTACCGAATATCGCGCGAGCTGATGACGTTGGTGCAGGCATTGAAAACTCATCTACTTCGGTCGCATCGAGTTCGCATGATGGATTTTGGATCGCAGTCCTTCCTTTCCGGAATCCGAGCTCGCAAGAAGATTTGGAGCTACTGGCTGAAGGTCTTTCCGAGGAGGTCGTTACCGGTCTTTCGCGATTCTCATATCTTCATGTGATCGCGAGGGGGGCGACCTTCCGTTATGCAGGCGGCACTGGTGATGCCCGATTGATCGGCCGTGAGTTGGGAGCCCGTTATGTAATGGAGGGCAGCCTGCGGAGGGCCGGGGCTAAGGTTCGAATTGCCGTTCAATTGGTGGATTCAGCCACGGGCATTCAGTTGTGGGCCGAGACCTACGAGAGGGAAATTGATCCGGAAAGGTTCTTTGAACTGCAGGATGACGTAGTGCCGCGGATTGTTTCTACCGTAGCCGATTGGTACGGTGTTTTGCCCAAAAGCATGAGCGAGGAAATCAGGGCCAGGCCTCCGGAATCGCTTAACCCATATGAAGCATTGCTGTTTTTTTTCGGTTACAACCTGCGAGTCACCGCGGACGATCATATGGCTGCGCGCATTGCTCTGGAGCAGGCTGTGACTACGGATCCCGGAGACGCGAATTGTTGGGCGATGCTTGCGAACATCTATCTCGATGAGTACAAATTTGGTTACAACGTACGATCGAATCCGTTGGAGCGCGCATTGTCGGCGGCTTCCAAAGCTGTTGAATTGGATCCCTCGAATCCCGCCAGCAACTGTCAGCTCGCCCACGTTTGTTTTTTCCGTCGGGAGTTTGCGGCTTTTCGTGAAGCGGCCGAACGGGCGATAGAGCTAAATCCATTTGATGGAGCGGTTATCGGTTATATGGGAGTTTTGTTAGGCTGTTCAGGCGACTGGGAGCGTGGCTGCGGGCTTGCCGAAAAGGCAATGAGTCTGAATCCGCACCATCCAGGTTGGTTCTGGGGGGCATTTTTGAATCGAGCCTATCTGATCGAAAAGGACTATCATCGAGCTTTAAGTTATGCCTTGAAACCAAATTTGCCCGGTTTCTATTACTTTCACCTGAATCTTGCCGCGATCTATGGACAACTGGGTGATGAAGAACTCGCAAAACGGTCCGTGCAGAGACTTCTCGAATTAAAGCCGAATATAGCCGATACCGTTCGGGAGGATGTGGGAATGTGGCTCGGCCCCGAGTTCGTGGAGCAGTGGATCGAAGGGCTGCGTAAAGCAGGCTTGGGGATACCGAGGTGCGTAAACGGTTAGTCATCGAGTAGTCTGGCAATTTTTCTAAGTATGGCACTTCAATTACGACGAAAAACGCACGAATCGATCGTGTACATCGACAAAGACTCCGCACCGCGGATCATGCCTAATGGCGAGGATTTTATCCTTGAAGATCTGCCGGTCGGGACACGCGTTATTTATCCGAACCCTTCGATCAAAGGGCTGCCTAATCGCGAGGCGGCGATCCGGTATGCGGTGAATCATCCGATCGAGATGGAGCCGCTTTACGCTCTGCTCGAGCCCGGAATGCGGGTGACCATCGCGATGGACGATATTTCGCTGCCGCTGCCGCCGATGGCTTTGCCGGACATGCGGCAAACGATGCTCGAGGTCGTGCTTGATATGTGTGCGGCGAACGGCGTCGACGACGTGCACCTCATCATCGCAAATTCGCTGCACCGGAAGATGACCGAGTGGGAAATGAAGCGAATGGTCGGCTCCGATATCTTTAACGAGTTCTATCCCGACCGCTATTACAACCACGACGCCGAGGCCGACGACGAACTCGTTACGCTAGGCCACACGCGGCATAACGAGCCGCTTCGTGTAAACAAACGTGCGATCGAAAGCGATCTGCTGATTTATCTGAACATTAATCTCGTGCCGATGGACGGTGGGCACAAGTCCGTCGCTGTCGGACTTTGCGATTACGAATCTCTGCGTGCCCATCACGACCCGCAGACGATCCGCGAATCGGATTCGTACATGGATCCGCCGAAATCGGTCCTGAATCACAAGGTGATTCGCCTTGGAAAACTTGTTGACGAGAACTGCAAGGTTTTTCACATCGAAACCGCGCTAAACAACCGCATGTTTCCGGAGGGCTACGACATTCTGACGCGGAACGAGGACGAGTTCTCATTTGCCGATCGCTTGAAATGGGAGGCGATGAAGCGAACTTTCTCGAAATTGCCGCGACTAGCTCGTCGGAAGATGCTGCATGCGATCCCCGCTGCTTATGAACTTATCGGCTGCTTTGCGGGAAAGACCGAACCGGTTCACGACAAGATCCTTGAACTGAACTATCGGCAGTACGAAATTCCGGTTAAAGGGCAGTGCGATATTTTGATATCAGGAATTCCGGATATTTCGCCGTACAACGTTTACAGCGCACTGAATCCGATACTCGTGCAGGTGATGGCTCTCGGTTATCACTTCAACATGTACCGCAACAAGCCTTTGCTCAGGAAAGGCGGCGTGATGATCATCACGCATCCGTGTTTCGACGAGTTCGATCACAAATTTCATCCGTCGTATATTGAATTTTTCCACCGACTGCTGCCCGAAAGTCGGGATGCGTTCTATTTGAGAGAAAAATACGAACGCGAATTCGCGACAAATCCGGCCTACATCGAGATGTATCGCCGCGGCAACGCTTATCACGGAGCTCACGCTTTTTTCATGTGGTACTGGGGCGAGAATGGCCGTCAGCATGTGGGCAAAGTCATCGTCGCCGGTGCCGAAAACGCCCACGTGCCCGAAATGCTCGGATGGGAACGGGCGGATAACCTCACCGATGCGATCGCGATGGCCCGCAGCTACATGGGCCGCAATGCCGAGATCACGATGCTGCATCAGCCGATGATCGGGTTGTGTAATGTTACGGATTAGATGAGCGATGGCAAGAAGATATGGGAAGACATAGCCGCGACCGAAGCCTATTTCGGCGTCTCGACATTAGATAAATTCCTCGCCGGCGGCCTCGATGACCAGGCGAAGAAAGAGTTCTTTGAAAGTGGCCGAAAGCATATTGACCTCGTGTTTGCTGAACTCGAGGCTGCACTTGGCGTTATCGGCAGGCCGAAAGAGGCCTTGGATTACGGTTGCGGCGTAGGGCGGTTGCTTATTCCGCTCGCTGAACGGTGCGATTCTGTTGTCGGGGTCGACATTTCAGCCGGTATGCTCAAGGAAGCGAAGAAAAATCTCGACGCCGAGAGCGTTTCCTGCGATCTGCAGAACGCGGAACAGTTTATGGCGGACGACGACGCGATCTATGATCTCGTTCACAGTTATATCGTGCTTCAGCATATCGAGCCGGCGATCGGCTATCGGATCATAAAAAAACTGCTACGGCGGCTACGACCAGGCGGAATGGGGATGCTGCATATTACGCACACAGATAAGTCGGCATTGTTTACACGAGTTCGAACACGGATCTATCGCGATGTTCCTTTAATTCACGGCTTTTCGGCGAGAATTCGCGGCGAAACTCGACCCTTTATTCCGATGTATTCGTACGATATGGGCTATGTTGCGGCGATCATGGAAGAGCATCGATGCCGAAAGCTGAGATCGATAGAAACTGACCACGGTTACTTGGGGGAAATGATCTTTTTTGTGAAGGAGTGAGCGAGCATGTTGAGCAGATCACTTTTTGTATTATTCCTGGCGATCGCGACGGTCATTGCGGCTAATGCTCAAAATTCTCGGCCGCGGATGCCATATGTGGATAACGGAGCATGCCCGTTCGAGTGCTGCACCTATCGAAATTGGACGGTCGATAAAGCAACGGATGTAAGAACAGCGATGCGCGACGGGGCTTCGATAGCGTTCAAACTCAGGAAGGGCGAGAAAGTTCGAGGTTTAACCGGGGCGGTCATAACCACACAGGCCGGCGAGGTTCGAGTTCTAAAGCGGACGCAGATCGGAAACCGCATGGCCAATCCCGGCGACACTTTATACATACTCACCTACGAGGGCGAGGGCTATAGCAAAGTCTGGTATCGCGGACGAATATCGAGCGAAGAGACATACGACCGTGCCGTATTTCGTGAGATCCGTCAGCCGAAGTCGGTTTGGTGGGTCAAAGTCAGGAATTCGAAAGGCAAGATCGGCTGGAGCCGCCAGCCTGAAAACTTCGGAAATAAGGACGAGTGCGGAAATTAGATAAACGGAGGTAAAGAACGATGCAGACACAGATGTCTAGCGAAATGGAAGAGCTAAAAGGCAAGCTTCGGGCGACGTGGATCGCCGGCGATTTTGGCGTGATCGCTAGGTCGATCGAGCATGGAGCACGTGAGTTCGTCGAGCGACTGAACGTCGGGCCGGGCGTGAAGGTGCTCGATGTCGCATGCGGCACTGGAAACCTCGCATTACCAGCCTCCGCCGCGGGCGCCGAAGTGACAGGAATCGACATTGCTCCGAATCTGATCGAGCAGGCCATAGCTAACGCCTCGTCCGCAGGGCTCGATGCGAAATTTGAAGTCGGCGACGCCGAAGATCTGCCTTATGACGACTGCAGTTTCGATATCGTGATGACCATGTTCGGAGCGATGTTTGCACCGCGTCCGGACGTAACGGCGGCCGAGTTGACGCGTGTCTGCAAGCCCGGCGGCCTTATCGCAATGGCGAACTGGACTCCCGAGGCGTTTACCGGCCAGATGTTCAAGCTCGGCGCCAAACACGTTCCGCCCCCGCCCGGAATGCCCTCGCCGGTGCTGTGGGGAAATGAAGATACCGTTCGCGAACGGCTTGCCAATGGGATTGCCGACCTGCAAATGACGCGGCGCAAGATCATGTTCCACTACCCGATGCCGCCCGCTGATGTTGTCGAGCAATTCCGGCTCTACTTCGGACCGACAGTAATGGCGTTCAGCAGACTGGATGCGGAAGGCCAGGCCGCCCTGAGCTCCGACCTCGAAGCCCTCTGGACCGAACACAATCAGGCTACAGACGGAACGACGGCCGTTGAGTCGGAGTATTTGGAAGTGAGGGCGACCAAAGACTGACTATCATGAAACGCTGCCCGCAGTGCGAATGACACCACGACGCGACCTTTAGCTTCGATGCAACTTAGTAGCGGTGATCAAGGGAAAATGGGTTCAGATAGACGCCAGCAACGCGAAGTTCACGCACTCAACGGAGACGGCATGGTCGCGTGTAATCCTCGGGATCGCGAAGCTGCTCATCGGGCTGCGATGGGCGATATAACGATTGGCGACGGAGTCGACGTGACGTGTAGCAGGTGCTTGAATTGGGTTCGGCGTGAGAAACGTGAAGCTAGGAACTAGCCATGGAGCCGTTCGGCTTTTCGCGGAAATGGATACACCGCAATCTTTAAGGAATGAAACTATCACCAACAGAAACATTCAAGGGCAAGAAGATCTTCTTTATCGGCGGGACGGGCTTTGTGGGGAAGGTTACGTTGTCGATGTTGCTGCATAATTTTCCGGATATCGGGAAGGTTTATGCAACGGTTCGGGCGCGGGATGCCAATGAGTCGAAGATCCGGTTTTGGACGTCGATCGTGACATCGCCGACATTTGATCCGCTTCGCGAGAAGTATGGTGATGGGTTTGAGGACTTTATCAAATCCAAGGTAGTGCCGGTCAATGGTGATGTCGGGAATGAGTTTCTCGGGCTCGATGAAAAAGAGGCGAAGAAGATCATGCGGGATACCGACGTGATCATAAACGGGGCCGGGAATGTTACGTTCAATCCGCCGCTGGAATCGGCTTTGCGAACAAATATCAATGGTTCGCACAATATCATTAAGCTTGCGCGGATGATGAAAAAGCCGCGGGTGGTGCATGTTTCCACGTGTTTTGTGGCAGGGAAAAAGTCGGGGCCGATCTGGGAGAACGAGCCGGTTGTCGGGTATTTTCCGCGGAAGGATGAGCTGGTCGGTACGAAGTTCGACGTTTACAAGGAGATCGAGGATTGCGCGCGTTTGAGCGAACAGGCGAGGCAGGAAGCGGACGACGCGGTGCAGGCAGCGAAGTTTCGTGAGCAGGCCCGGAAGCGGTTTATGGAAGAAGGCCGCGATCCCGACGATGAATCCGAACTAAAGTCCGCGATATTTCGCGAGCGAAAGATGTGGATCCGCGAGCGTACCACCGAGCTTGGTGCCGAGCGTGCGGAGTATTGGGGATGGACGAATATTTATACGTACTCCAAATCGCTCGCCGAGCAGATCATCGCTTCGCAGGACGATATCGTAAAAACGCTCGTACGGCCTTCGATCGTCGAGTCGTCGCAGGCATACCCATTTCCGGGATGGAATGAAGGATTTACTACTACCGCTCCGCTAATTCTGATCGCTTTGCGCGGTCAGCCAGTGATTCCCGTCAATGAAAAGCTGATCCTCGACATCATTCCGGTCGATATGGTTGCGGGTGCGATACTCGCGGCCGCGATGAATGTGCTTGTCGATCCAAAACCACCGCTCGTGTTTCAGGCTTCGTCTGGCGATTCGAATCCGAACGACATGAAGCGGATCGTCGGGCTAGTCGGCCTGTACAAACGCCAGCATTTTGAGGAGAAAGAGACCGGAAGCAAGATCGTCAATAAACTCGCTGGGATGGTCGAGGCGATCCCGGTCAAGCAGCGGACTTACGACCTGACAAGCGCTCCGATGCTTAACAAACTCGCGAAAGGTGCCGACGATCTAATGGACTGGGCAAGCCCGCGATGGGGCGGCGGGCGGATCGGGAATATTGTCGCCGATCTCAAGAAATCAACTGAAGGGTTCAAGGAATCGACGCAGGCAACGATGGATGCGTTTGCGATGTTTAAGCCCTTCATGATCGATAACGCATATCTGTATCGGTCGGACAACGTTCGGGCCCTAATGTCGTTGGTTCGGGAAAAGGAAAAGGCTCTGCTACCGTGGTACCCCGAAAAACTTGACTGGTACGACTATTGGCTAAACGTCCATTTCCCGGGTATGCGGAAGTGGGTTTTGCCGACGCTCGAAGAAGAACTGAAAGCGGTCGAAAAGCGTGCGTACACCTACAAAGACCTCATTGATCTGTTTGAGACTTCGGTCAAACGGTTTCCGACTCGTGTGGCGATGCGCATCGAGCGCGACGGCCGGAAAGAGCAATACACGTACGAAGACGTTCGCGAACTGACCTATCGCGCGGCCGGATTCTTTGCGAAAAACGGCATTGCGACGGGTAACAGAGTGATCCTGTTTTCGAACAACATGCCGGAATGGGGCATGACGTATTTCGGCATCTTGAAAGCAGGAGCGACGGCGATTCCGATCGATCCTGCTTCTTCGGTTGCGGAGATCGTGAATTTTGCGAAGGCTGGTGAGGCTTCGGCAGTGGTTGTATCGCCAAAGTTAGCGGCTGAGAATCCGGGGCTGCGCGATGCTCTTAACGAGGCATTTGGCGTCGCAGGCGAGAACCACCCCGTCGCCGAAGCGGCGACACCCCTCCTTGGTAAGGAGGGGAGCGAGGAATGCCCGGCTCCGGTTGTTTGGACATTTGATGAGATTTTCGAAATGAAGTCGGAGACCGAGGAGGCGAAGCGGAATGCTTTGCTGCCGGCAAAGATCCCGTCGAACGCGATCGCTTCGCTCATCTTTACGTCGGGCACAACGGGTACCCCGAAGGCGGTGATGTTATCGCATAAGAACTTCGTCAACATGATCTCGATGCTCTCATCGGTGCTCGAGATGGACATTACCGACGGCGTTTTGAGCGTGCTGCCGATGCACCATACATTTGAGTTCTCGGCAGGGTTTTTGACGCCGTTTTCAAATGGCACACAGATCACATATCTGAATGAACTCACCGCCGAAGATCTTTCGAAAACGATCGAAAATGGCCACGTAACCGGCATGGTCGGCGTTCCGGCTCTTTGGGAAATGCTGCATCGGAGGATCAAAACACGCCTCCGCGAACGCGGCGACTGGATCGCCGATCTGGCCGATAACGTTATCGAATTCAATGCATGGATCCGCGATAACACGCCGTTCAATCTCGGCCCGATCGTCTTTTTCCCGATACATCAGGGAATGGGCGGGAAGATGCGATACCTGATCTCGGGTGGGTCGGCGTTGAGCGAGAAGGTTCAGAAAGACCTGCACGGGTTTGGGTTTACGGTGCTCGAAGGATATGGTTTGACCGAATCCTCGCCAGTGCTTACCGTTGCGCGGCCGGGCAACAAGATGCTCAAAGGCAGCGTCGGAAAGCCGCTTCCGGGCGTTGAAGTGAAGATCGACTCGCCTGACGAAAATGGCGTGGGCGAGGTGCTCGCTCGCGGCCAGAATGTGATGGTCGGCTACTTCAACAATGAGAAAGCAACTGAAGCTGTGCTGCAGGATCGTTGGTTGAAGACCGGTGATCTGGGCCGCATAGACGACGATGGAAACCTCTTCATAGTCGGCCGTTCCAAGGATGTGATCATCGATTCGAATGGGAAAAATATCTATCCTGACGAGATCGAAGACCTTTATTCGAAGTCGCCTTTTATCAAGGAACTGAGCGTTGTCGGCCTTCCGGATCAAGATGGCGGTGAAAAGATAGCGGCCCTTGTCGTGCCCGATTATGAGTACGACATCGCCCTCACGAGGAGCGAGGCCAATAAGAAGGTCGATGACCATTTTCGCGAGATCTCCAGCGGGCTGCCCTTCTTCAAACGCGTCAAAGTTCTGCATGTCACCCCGTTTGAACTTCCGCGAACGGCGACCAGAAAGGTCAAACGGCCGCTCGTTGTCGAGATGATACAGACTCTCGAAGAACGTTCGAAGTCGAAGTCGAAAACTCAAGTCGAGGCGAAGGGCGATGACAATACGGTTTGGATACGGAAGGTTGTTGCAAGTGTTTCGAGCCGGACGCTGGCGGAGGTCGCGATAGACGACAAACTTGCCGATCTCGGCTTTGATTCGCTTATGTTCGTTGAACTTCAGGCCGCGGTCGAGGATGCGGGCGGGAGGGTTTTGTCGCCTGATACTCTGAACGAAGTGCAGACCGTCCGTGAACTTCTTTCGGCCGTAGAACGGCTCGATAAGTCGAAAAAACTTGTCGATGAGCCGAAACTCGAAGAGAAGAAGCAGGAAGAAGAGATCTATATTCCGTCGATCGTTCGCCGCGTCGGAAACGCTGTGGTCGATTTTGCACAGGACAAGCTTTACGATGGCGTCCTGAAAACTCAGATCGAAGGCGAATCGAATGTTCCGCACCACGTGAATTTTATCGTTGCTCCGAATCATACGTCGCATATCGATACCGGGCTGGTGAAAAAAGCGCTCGGAAAAGAGGTGGCCGAACAAACGGTCGCCGTCGCGGCGGCGGATTACTGGTTCGATACGAAATACAAGCGAGCGTATATGAACAACTTCACAACGCTCGTGCCGATCGAACGCACGGGAAGCCTGCGGCAGTCGTTGCGGCACGTGACGCAGATCCTTAACGACGGCTACAACGCCCTGATTTTCCCGGAAGGCGGTCGGCAGGAATCGGGTCAGATCGCGGAGTTTAAGCCGATCATCGGCTACCTCGCTTTGAATCAAAGGATCGGGATATTGCCGATCTATATTTGGGGCACGTACGAGGCGTTTCCAAAGGGGGTGATAATTCCGCCGACAACAAGCATCGGGGCGAAAGTTGGGGCAAAGGTCGGAAAATTCCTCGAATATGAAGAGCTCAAACAAATGACCGAGGGCGTGCCAAATGCCGAAGCCTATCGACTGATCGCCGCCCGTGTGCAGCACGAGGTGGAGAATATGCGTGACGGTACGCGTCGGAAGTTTGATGTAGATGCGCTTCGAAAACAGTGGAAGTCCGAGCGGCGAAAATCGCGAAAGGCAGAGCCGGTTATCGACAACTAGAAAAGCCGAAGCGGCCCCGCTTCCGGAGCCGCTTCGGGGTTAAGGTTAGGTGCCGCCATTATTTCTGGACAGCCGGCAGAAGCAAACCGATCAGGACGGCGATGCCGGCCGATACGACGAGTAATTCGATGAGCGTGAAACCCATATTGCCTTTGTTTTTCATGATTATAATTTCTCCTAAGTTTTATTAAATCGATGCCATTTTTGGGCATCTGTAATAGAATGCGGAGGAATCCGGAGAAAACTATCATCACTCGTGAAAAAAATCTGCGTCTCCCATTAGCCATGGTCTAAACAATCGGCAAACGTACTCCGTATAATACGCTTCGAATTAAACTGAACAGTTATCTGATAAATATGAAAATCGCTCAAGTCTGCCTTTCTATAGTAATCTCGATCCTTTGTTTCGCCACCGTGCCCGCCCAAGCTCTGAAGATCGAGTACGAAAAATTCACGCTGCCCAACGGTCTCGACGTTATATTTCACGTCGACCGCAGTGATCCTGTTGTGGCCGTCAACCTCACTGCTCACGTCGGTTCGTCCCGCGAGAAGGCCGGGCGTACGGGCTTTGCTCATATGTTCGAACATTTGCTGTTTCTTGAATCCGAGAACCTCGGCAAGGGCGGGCTTGATAAATTGACGGCCCGTATCGGAGGCTCGGGCGCCAATGGTTCGACAACGACCGATCGTACGAACTACCTGCAAACGGTTCCGAATGATGCACTTGAGAAGATGCTGTGGGCCGAGGCCGACAAGCTGGGCTGGTTCATCAACACTGTGACCGACCCGGTTTTGGCCAAGGAAAAGCAGGTAGTCAAAAACGAGAAGCGTCAGGGCGTCGATAACAATCCGTACGGCCACACAAGCTACGTGATCGACAAGGCGGCCTGCCCTGAGGATCACCCGTACAACTGGCAGGTGATCGGTTCGCTCGAAGATCTGCAGAACGCCACGCTGGATGATGTAAAGGAATTCTATCGCCGCTGGTACGTTCCGAATAACGTTACGCTTGTAGTGGCGGGTGATTTTGACACCGCGCAGGCCAAGAAATGGGTCGAAAAGTATTTTGGCGAACTCAAACGAGGTGCCGATGTGGCTCCGCTCGTCAAACGCCCATGTACGGTCAAAGAGAACTTCAGGCTTTATCACGAAGATAACTATGCTCAGCTGCCGGAATTGACCTATTCGTGGGCGACCGTTGAGCAGCTTCATCCCGATTCGTATGCCCTCGATGTGCTTACTGAATTGCTGACCGACGGTAAGAAAGCTCCGTTTTACAAGGTTCTGGTCGAAGAAAAGAAATTGACCGGCGGCGTGAACATGTTCAATAACTCCGGCGAACTCGCCGGCCAGATGCAAATGTCCGTACGGGCATTTGGGGGCAAAGATCTCGACGAAGTTGCGGCCGCGATAACGGAAGCATTTGACCGCTTCGAAAAACAGGGAATTACCGAAGCCGATCTCAACCGGATCAAGGCCGGGCAGGAACGCGGGTTTTATAATTCGGTTTCCAACGTGCTTGGCAAATCGGCCCAGCTTGCCCAGTGTAATTACCTGGCGAAAGATCCGGGGTGTATCGAGAAAGAGATCAAGGGCATTCTCAGCGTGACGCCCGCCGATGTCATGCGTGTCTACAACAAATATGTTAAGGGCAAGAATTTTGTAGCAACGAGCTTTGTTCCGAAGGGCAAGGCATCGCTGGCACTCGAGAATTCGAAGAAAGCCGAGGTTGTCGAAGAAAAGATCGTGCAGGGAGCCGAAGATGCGGTCGATCCGAACGTGGAGGCGAAATATGAACGCACGCCGTCGGCATTCGACCGCACCGTTGAGCCGCCTTACGGGCCAGCACCGCAGATCAAGATCCCGCCAGTCTGGGAAGATAAGTTGGCGAATGGGCTTCGCGTTTATGGTATTCAAAACTCCGAGGTGCCGCTTGTTCAGTTTGAGATCGTTATCGACGGCGGACAACTGCTCGACGATCTCAATAAGGTCGGCGTGGCAAATATGATGGCCCGTTCGATGACGCAGGGAACCGCGAAGAAGACGCCGCTCGAGCTCGAAGAGGCGATCGATCAACTCGGTTCGGCGATCAATGTAAATGCCTCGACCGAGGATGTTCGCATCAGCGTTTCTACGCTCGCGAAAAACTACGATGCAACGCTCGCACTGGTCAAAGAGATCCTGCTTGAGCCGCGTTGGGATGCTAAGGAATTCGATCTGATCAAGCAAAGCGTAAAGAGCCAGATCCAGCAGCAGAAGGCAAATCCGAACGCGATCGCGACGATGAACTTCAACAAGCTTGTCTTCGGCGAGAGCAATATGCGTTCGCGCAGCATTCTCGGTACGGCCGAAACGGTCGATGCGATCACTCTCGACGATTTGAAGGCGTTTTACGCTAAGAACGTATCGCCGTCGGTTGCCCGCATGCATGTCGTCGGAGCCATCGAAAAGGCCAAGGTTGCCGGTTCGCTCAAGGACCTCGGGGCCAAATGGGCGCCTAAGAAGGTCGATATTCCTGTTTATAGAATGCCCGCGATGCCTGAGAAACCGCAGGTTTACTTCTACGACGTGCCGAATGCCGCTCAGTCGGTTCTGCGTTTCGGCTATCCGGCACTGCCGGCAGTGAGCCCCGATTTTTATCCGGCGAGCGTTGCCAATTACATCCTTGGTGGGGGCGGATTTGCCTCGCAGCTGACGCAGCAGCTTCGCGAAGGTAAGGGCTACACCTACGGTATCAATTCCGGTTTCTCCGGTTCGCGTGATTCCGGGACGTTTACCATCCAGAGCGGCGTGCGGGCGAATGTAACGCTCGAATCGGCTCAGCTCATAAAACAGATCCTTCAGGATTACGGCAAGAACTACTCGGATAAAGACCTCGAAACAACGAAGGGCTTTCTGATCAAGAGCAACGCAAGGGCGTTCGAAACCGCCGGTGCGAAGCTCGGGATGCTCGAGAACATCAGCAAATACGGCTGGAAACCGGACTATGTGAAGGGCCGCGAACAGATCGTTAAGGATATGACGGTTGCTCGGATCCGTGACTTGTCCGCGAAATATTTCGATCCGAACCGGATGATCTGGCTCGTCGTGGGCGATGCGAAGACGCAGCTGCCGCGGCTGAAGGAACTCGGATTTGGCGATCCAATTTTGCTGTCGAAATAAACACCGATAAGTAAAATATGCCGCAGATGCACGACTATGCCGGGCGTCTGCGGCATTTTTTGTTGTGAACGGAAGTCCGTTGACACTGGATATAAACACGTGCATAATGCCGTACAGGTGGCCGATCATGAAAGTAATTTCCGCAACATCCGCACGAGCAAATCTTTTCGGCCTTATCGACCAGGTCACTGACGAGGGCGAAGAGGTGATGATCACTACAAAACGAAAAAACGCCATCCTGGTGAGTGAAGATGATTGGCGGTCGCTGCAGAACAAGCTTTTGGGTAAGAACGGGGGGAAGGGGCCACGCCCGTTTGGCCTTGCTAAAGGCGCATTTGTTGTACCCGACGATTTCAACGATCCTCTGCCGAATGAGGTGCTCGACGATTTTGAGAACTGATGAGGCTTCTTCTCGACACTCATATTTTCTTGTGGTTCATAACGAGTGATGCGAGGTTGTCATCCGTGTCGGAATCCGCCATAACAGACGGTAAAAATGAGGTTTTCGTCAGCGTAGTCTCACTCTGGGAAACGATCATTAAGTGTAAGCTCGGAAAACTTTCTCTGCCCCAACCACCTGAGGTTTATTTCCCGGAACAGCGTAAGCTGCATCAAATTGACGTTCTATCGCTGGATGAGGCGGACGTATCGGAACTCGCTCTTTTGCCGCCGCTTCATCGAGATCCATTCGATCGAATGCTCATCTCGCAGACTATAGCTCGTGGAATGAAAATAGTTACGAGCGATTCCCAGATCCTCCAGTACCCGGTGCCGAGGCTTTAGAAAACACATGACAAACCGCTTTTACTTCTTGTTGCTCCTAATTCTTGTATTTGCCATTACCGCTGCAGGCCAATCTAATACCGTCAACAAAGGCCGTCTTGCCGATCAGGTCAAGACGGAGTTCATGCACGCCTGGAACGGCTACAAGCAATACTGCTGGGGCCATGACGATCTGAAGCCGCTGACTAAAACGTGCCGCGATTGGTATGGGCAGTCGATACTGATGACGCCGGTTGATTCGCTCGATTCGTTGTACATGCTCGGCTTTAAGGGCGAAGCGGATAAGACTCGCGAGTACATCACCAAAAATCTCTCGTTCGATAAGGACATTTCGGTGCAGAATTTCGAGATCGTCATCCGCATCCTTGGCGGATTGCTGACCAGCTACCAGATGACGAACGACAAGAAGCTGCTCGCACTTGCGGACGATCTCGGAACGCGGCTTTTGCCGGTTTTCGATTCTCCAACCGGATTGCCGTATAAGAATGTGAACCTGCGGACGGGCAAAACGAGCGGCAAGATATCGAACCCGGCGGAAACCGGCACTTTGCTGATCGAATTCGGCACTCTCGCAAAGCTCACAGGTAAACAGGTCTATTACGACAAGGCAAAGCGAGCCCTGGTTGAAACCTATAAACGCCGCTCGCCGATCGGCCTTGTCGGAACGAACATCGATGTCGAAACCGGAAAGTGGACAAACACGGAAAGTCACGTTTCGGCCGAGATCGACAGCTACTACGAATACCTGCTAAAAGGTGCGATCCTTTTCGAAGACAAGGAACTTCGCGATATGTGGGAAGATTCGATCGCCAAAGTCCACTCGCATCTTGCCGACGAAGGCACCGACATGACCAGCCGCAGCCAGACCGGTTCCGTGAAAGTTGGCGACCTTTGGTATGGCCGTGCCGATATGAATACCGGCAGGCGAACCGCCACGACGACGGGAGCTCTCGACGCGTTCTTCCCGGGCCTGCTCGCTCTTGATGGCGATCTGAACCGGGCAAGGGCTTTGCAGGATTCGATGTTCAAGATGTGGCAGGTGCACGGTATCGAACCCGAAGTTTACGATTACAAAACCGGCAAGGTCGTGAGTGCAGGCTATCCGCTGCGTCCTGAGATCGTCGAATCGACCTACATCCTTTATCAGTACACCAAAGACCCGAAATACCTTGCGATGGGCAAGCAGATGTTCGAGGACTTCGTAAAACACTGCCGCCACGAAGTCGCCTATGCCGGGCTCAAAAACGTGGTGACGAAGGAAAAGACCGATTACATGCACAGCTTCCTTTTGGCGGAAACCTTCAAGTACTTCTACCTGCTGTTCGGCCCGGAAAAAACGCTGGATTTCAAAAAAGTGATCTTCAACACCGAAGCTCATCCGATAAAGAGAACCTGGAAATAACGGATGCGTCCCAAACTCTCGCATGCGTCCCAGGAGCTATTTTCGGGTTTGATACAGCTTTCAGTTATGAGCTTCCAGTTTTGCGTCCCGGGATTGCGAGAACTGGAAACTGATAGCTATTAAAACGTCCCAGGATCTCTTGCCGGTTCAAGACAGTTTTCTGTTTTGCGTCCCAGGATTGCGAGAACTGAATACTGAAAACTGGTGGCAAATTTGCGTCCCAGGTTTTTTGAATGGGCGAGCATTTTTAGCCGCGGATCGAGCGGATCATGCAGATGGATCGGAACGGAGAGATCTGCCTTGTTGGCGGCCCCGAATGTTGCGTCCCAAAGGTGCGTCCCAAAATTGTCAAAGATCAAGAAATTAGCCGGAAAGTTAAGGTCGACGAACAAAACCTGAACACTATGGCGGTGCTTCGGCCTGCGGCCTTTTCTTCGGGCGGGGTTCGAACATGGTGATATCGTAATCGGGATCGGTGAGGAATCTGAGGGCGGCTTCGCCGGGCGAGAGTCTTTTCATCTCGCTGCCGTCCCAGAGGATCACCGGTGTTGTGGCGACGTAGTTGATCATTTCAACGAACGAGAACGTTTTTTCAAACTCGTTTTCAGCGGGCGGTGCGTCCGGATCATCCGAACGAAGAGGCAAGCATGACATCAAGCTCATGCAGGTGTTTGCGACAAAGGCTTTGCGATCGAAGGTGTCGTCGGTAACTTCCCCGGAATTCAGGCTCTCATTTACGTCCATACTTTGCATAGTACGCACACAGTACCATGAGCGGCTCAAAAATGAAATGCACTTTTGCCGACATCCGCATAGAATGCCGACATCGGCACAAAATGCCGATACTGCTTAGAACGATCAGCGAGGGTCAGGGCACGAGGATGATCTTTCCGAGTGCTTTGTTCTCCATCACCGCGTGATGGGAGTCCGCGGCTTCGGCAAGCGGGAATGTGCGGCTGACGGTTGGGTCGAGATAGCCTTCGCTGAGGCCTTTGTAGATGGCGGCGTGGATCTCGTCGCGGTCTTGTTGGGATGAATTGAAAAGCGACATGCCGTAGATGGTCGCGTCTTTGCCCATCGCGTTTCGGGGCGTGAACTCAAGCGAACCGCGGTTGCCGACGACTACGATGCGGCCAAACATGGCTAAGGACTTGAAATCGTTTTCGAGATTAACGTTTGCAAGCATTTCGATCACCACATCGACGCCGCGGCCGCCCGTGATCTCATTTATCTGATCGTACTGGCTATCGTCGCTGTGGTCTAGCACGTGATCGGCCCCACTGGCTTTGACAAGCTCTTTTCCGTCGTCCGAACTGGCGCTTCCGATGACTGTCAAGCCGGCATTCTTCGCCCATTGCACCGCGGCGACACCGACACCACCGGACGCACCGTGAACCAGTACCGTCTCGCCGCTTTTCGCTCCGGCCTTCTGAAACAGGGCACGATAGCTAGTCGCATAGGGAGTCCAAACGCCAGCTCCCTGATCAAACCCAACGCCTTCAGGCAGCCGCCCAAGCTGACTCTCTTCGCAAAGCGAATACTCAGCATAAGTCCCCGTCAGAGAATCCGCCGTATAAACCCGATCGCCGACCTGCCATTTGGTCACCGCATCGCCAACCGTTTCGACCACGCCAGCACCGTCCTTTCCTGGCGTGTACGGCAGTTTCGGCGCGTGAGCGTGAATGCCCGTACGAATATACGCATCCACCGGATTTACGCCGGCGGCGTGAATACGCACGAGAACCTGAGTTCCAGTCGGAACGGGCGTCTCGACATCCTCAACCTTCATCACCTCAGGCTCACCAAATTCGCGAACGACGATAGCTTTCATTTTTCTAGTATTGCAAATAATGACGCGCGGCAAAACTCTGATGCACAAGCCCGCGCGTAAGCAAGGGCGAAATGATCCGGTCGAGAGTTCGCCCTTGCTTACTCGCGGGCTTGTGCATGGACATTACAAATTTAATACTCTATTGCCATAGCCATGCTCTACCTTAAACTGAAGATCTTTCGATCGTTGCTCGCAGTTGTGTTTCTTTTGGTTGCGATTCCATTGTTTGCTGCCTCAGCTCAAAAACGCTTTCTGGTAACGGAATTTGGAGCCGTGGGCGATGGAGCGACGCTTAATACGCTCAAGATCCAGTCTGCGATCGATCAGATCGCTTCGAAGGGCGGTGGGACGCTGGTCATTCCTAAGGGCGTCTTTATCAGCGGGGCGATATTTCTGAAGCCGCGTGTGCACCTGCACCTCGACGAAGGTGCGGTAGTCAAGGGTTCCACCGATCGCAAGGATTACCCCAAAATGCTCACGCGGATCGAAGGCCAGCAGATCGAATGGCTGCCCGCACTGATCAATGCAGATAAGGTCGATGGCTTGCGGATCACTGGCTCGGGAACGCTTGATGGCAATGGTGTGCCGTTCTGGGAAGAGTTTTGGACGCGGCGGCGGGCTAATCCGGCAACGACAAACCTCGATGTCGAACGCCCGCGGCTTGCTCTGATCCAGAATTCGAAGGACGTGAAGATAAGCGGCGTCACGTTCAAAGATTCCGGCTTTTGGAACCTGCATATTTATCGCTGCAAAGGCGTCGTTGTAGAAAACGCGAAGTTCGAGGTGAAAGACGGTCTGCGTGCGCCGAGCTCGGATGGGATTGATATCGACAGCTCACAGAACGTTACAATTCGCGGCTGTACATTTCGCGTTGATGACGATGCGATCGCTCTTAAAGGCACGAAAGGGCCGTTTGCGATGGCTGATAAAAACAGCCCGCCGGTCGAGAATATCCGTGTTATAGATTGCCTATTCGAACGCGGCCACGGTGTTCTGACGCTCGGCAGCGAAGGGACGATCATTCGAAATGTTGTGATCGAACGAGCAAAGGTCGTCGGGCCGATCGTCCTTATGCGGCTCAAACTCCGCCCCGACACCCCGCAGCAGTACGAGAATATTCATTACCGTGACATTACGGTGAACAGCACCGGAGCCCTCATCGAGGTCCGTCCGTGGCGACAATTCTTCGACCTAAAGGGCCAGCCGCCGCCGAACTCCATTGTGCGAAACATCTCGATGAAAAACGTTAAAGGCGCCTACGGATCATTCGGCGAGATCCAGGGCAATCCGAATCAGACAACGATCAGCGACATCAAACTCGAAAACATCGATGTCCAGCTCAAAAACGAAGGACTAAAGGCGGTTAACGTAAAAGACCTGAAGCTCAAAAATGTAAAGGTGAACGGAAAGCCGTTCATCCTATAAACAACTTGTGGGTTTCTTTCAAGATGATGAATCCCGGAACTGTTATCAACCGAGCCCAGAATTTGGACGATCACCAATAGCAAGGTGTTTAGCGAATTGTGAACTCCTACCTAACCTGACTGGCGTAGGTTAAACGTCTGCATCTGCAAAAAAGGCATGAAACGAGGGGGCTTTTCGTATGTCGGCGCGTGGTCGGATCGCTCACCTTGTCACAATCATTGCTCTGACGGTGTTTTCCTGACGTCGAATTCAAACACTATGTACGGCGATCAAGGTTCTACCACTCAGTCACGCTCGCTCGACGGCCTAACTGTCGGAACGACGCTTTATTCGCATATTTCTCGGCATGACGAATTTCATTTTCACGAAAATGCGACCATATGCTTTCTGGTCCGTGGTGGTGGGATCGAAGATCGACGAGGATCGAGATACGAGCGTTCCTCGTGTGATATTAGATTTTATGCCGCCGGCGAACCACATAGATCTGTCATCAAGGTCTTCCCTTCTGAATGCGTAAACATCGATATCGCTCCTTGTTTTCTCAATAGACATGACATTTCGGAAATATCGGTGAGCAAGGCCATCGCTGGCGAGCCGTCATTTCGGTCGTTGATGTTAAAAATTCGGAGCGAGCTCGCGGCCGGTGACGATCTAACTGCGGGATCGATCCAGATGCTATTTCTGAGCATGATCGAACCCTCGCGAGTTACCCCGAAACGGCCCGCATGGCTGGCAAGGATCTGCGAAGCGATAAATGACAGCTGGGCTGAGCCCATAAGTCTAAAGTCGCTCGCCGATGCCGCCGATGTTCATCCTGTGACGGTATCAAAGCAATTTTCGCGGCATTTTTTCTGTTCCCTGGGAGAATACACTCGCCGGATCAGGATCGATCGAAGCCTTCCTCTTATACGGAACTCTGATCTAACGTTAACCGAGATCGCGCTTTTGTGCGGTTTCGCCGACCAGAGTCACTTCACACGGACCTTCAAAAAATTGACCGGGCATTTGCCGAAAGAACTACGCAATATTCAATAACGAAAAGCTAATTCTGTTCTATTTCGGTCAACGACTGACGAACTAGACTAAGGCATGATGAAGATCCTCCAAGCAGCTCTTTTTTGCCTCATTTTTTTGGCCCCGGTCCTTGCTCAAGACAAACTTCCAACGATCAAAACCGCGTCTGATCGTGTGAGCATTCAGGATGGCGAAAACCTTCGAAAAGACACGTGGACGCTCAACTGCGAAGTAAAGCCCGACATCTATGAAACCTCTGTAACGAAAGGCAAAACAAAAAAGGTGTCATTCATTACTGATTTGGATAGGATCAGTTTCGATGTCGAAGCGGGCAAAACCTATGATTTCGTTATTCAGAAAGGCGAGACGAAATGCCACACTCAGATCAAGGGCAATGAACTTCATTTCTGGAACGATAGCGGCTTTTGGGAATCGCCGGCGATCAAAACGCCTTACAGTCCAAATATTTCGGATGCCGAAAAGATCGCCGGTCTTTCGAAGTTCTGGTCGGAAGCTAAATACAATTTCATAAACTTTCCATCCGTTCCAGGACTGGACTGGGACAAGGCATATCTTGAATTCATTCCAAAAGTACTGGCGACGAAATCGACGCTCGAATATTACCGCATTTTGCAGATGTTTTGCTCGTTGCTCGGTGACGGACATACGAACGTTTATGTTCCTGACGCCCTCGCAGGTGAGGTCTACGGAAGGCCTTCTATAAGGACGAGGCTGGTGCAAGACCGTGTCGTCATCATTCAGATATTGGATGAGAAGCTGAAAGCCGAAGGCTTAAAACTGGGACAGGAGGTTCTGGAGATCGACGATCAACCGGTCAATGCCTACGCCGCTCAACATATCGCACCCTACGTTTCGGAATCGACTCCTCAATCCCTCGAGACACGCATCTATCAGTACAACCTTCTAAGCGGCAGAGTCGGTTCACGGGTGCGATTTACCATCAAAGACCACTCCGGCCAGATCATTCGAAAGACGCTCCCGAGATTGAGTCCAGAGGAATCAGGAAAACTCGTGAAGCCTCGACCGGGTTTTGAACTGGAGATTCTTCCCGGAAATATAGCTCACGTCAAAATAAATTCAATGATGCCTGAGGATCGGGCCGATCAGTTATTTATCGAGAACTTTCCTAAGATCGAGAAGGCTGACGCAATAATACTGGACCTTCGGAACAACGGCGGCGGAAACTCGGGAGTTGGCTATCGAATACTCGCATTCCTCACCGATCTGCCATTCAAGGGCACGAAGTGGTTCACACGCGAATACCATCCCGTTTTCCGCCCATGGGGCCGAGCGGACAAAGCATTTGGAAGTGAGGCGACCCAAGTGACGATCCAGGAGATCAAGAGGATCCGGGGCGAGAACGTTCAGCCATTCACGAAACCGGTTGTAGTCCTTACCAGTCCACGAACATTCTCAGCCGCTGAGGATTTTCTCGTTGCGTTCCGGCCTCTCAAACGCGGACTTGTCATCGGTGAGCCGACCGGCGGCAGTACTGGCCAGCCGCTGTTCATTTCGCTTCCCGGCGGCGGAACAGCTCGAATCTGCTCAAAGCGCGACACATTTCCGGACGGCACCGAGTTTGTCGGAATCGGTATTATTCCCGATATTCAAGCCACACCGAAGATCTCGGATCTGGTTGAGGGTAAAGACCACGTCCTGCAAGTCGCGGTGGACAAGCTTCGAAAACCGTGAACATGTAAGTCAGTCAACGGTTTCAAACGTTAGGCCGGAAAAGTTGTTGCTATTCCACCGTAACAGACTTCGCCAGATTTCGCGGCTGATCCACGTCGCAGCCTCGGCGGACGGCGATGTGGTAGCTGAGTAACTGCAGCGGCACGATCGAGAGGATCGGGCCGAGCAGGTCGGATGTTTCGGGGATCTCGATAATGTGACTCGAAACTTTCGAACTCATCGTGTCGCCTTCGGTCAGGACAGAGATGATGATGCCGTCGCGGGACTTTACCTCGACGATATTCGAGTGCGTTTTTTCATAACGCAGTTCGCTCGGGGCGTTGCCGGTCTCTTTTGTGTTGATGATAACGACCGGCAGCTTTTCGTCGATAAGGGCGTTCGGGCCGTGCTTCATTTCGCCGGCGGGATAGCCTTCGGCGTGGATGTAGCTGATCTCTTTTAGTTTCAAAGCGCCTTCGAGAGCGACCGGGAAGTTGATCCCGCGGCCAAGGTAGAGAAAATCCTGCACGCGGAAGAACTCTTTCGAGAGTTCTTCGATCGAGTCGGCATCGTTGAGGAGTTGTTCGATCTTGAGCGGAAGCTCAGCGAGGTCTTGGGCCAGTTTTTTCGCTCGTTCCTCGTCGATCTTGCCGCGAACTTCGCCGAGGTACATCGCAAAAAGATAAAGCGCGACCATTTGCGCGGTGAATGCCTTGGTCGAGGCCACACCTATCTCGGGCCCAGCGTGGGTCAGGATCGTGCCGTCGGCCTCGCGGGTGATCATCGAACCCTGAACATTGCAAACGGCGAGGATCTTGCAGCCGGCCTGTTTTGCCTCGCGCATGGCGGCGATCGTGTCTGCGGTTTCGCCGGATTGCGAAATCACGATGAGCAGGTCGTTCTCGGACAAGACCGGATCGCGATAGCGAAATTCAGAAGCGTAATCGACTTCGACCGGGACGCGGGCGAGCGATTCGATCATGTATTTTCCGGCAAGTCCGGCGTGCCACGAAGTTCCGCAGGCCGCGATCTTTACCGAGGTGATCGATTGCAGATCTTCGGCCGAAATATCCATCGGGTCGAGATATACCTTGCCGGTGTCGAGCGAAACGCGGCCCTGGACAGTGTCGCGAACCGCGCGAGGCTGTTCGTAGATCTCCTTCAGCATGAAGTGCTTGAACCCGCCTTTTTCAGCCATGATCGGGTCCCACGTGATCCGCTGCTGCGTAGGCTGCACCGTATTTCCGTCAAAGTCTGTGACTCGCACGGATTCCTTTGTAAGGATCGCTATCTCACGGTCGCCGAGAAAAAACACATCGCGCGTGTGCTGCAGGATCGGCGGAATGTCAGAGGCTACGAAAAATTCGCCATCACCAAGCCCGATAACGACCGGCGGGCCTTCGCGGACCGAGATGATCATGTCCGGTTCGTCGACGGAGATGATCGAGAGAGCGAAGATGCCGCGGAGTTCCTTGACCGCTTTTCTGACCGCGAATTCGAGCGAGAGATTTTCAGTGTCTTTGTAGTGGCCGATGAGGTGAGCGACGACTTCGGTGTCGGTTTCCGTTTCGAACTTGTGCCCTACGCCTTCGAGCCGCTCTTTGAGCGTCAGATAGTTTTCGATGATGCCGTTGTGGACCACGACGACCTTGCCCGATTGGTCACGGTGCGGGTGAGCGTTCTCCTCGGTCGGACGCCCGTGTGTCGCCCAACGCGTGTGTCCGATGCCGTAATTCCCGTCAAGCGGATTGAGCCGGATCGCTTCCTCAAGATTCCGCAGCTTACCCTCCGCCCGCCGCAGCGACAGATGATTGGCATCATCCACCACCGCGATCCCAGCCGAGTCATACCCGCGATACTCAAGCTTCCGCAAACCGTCAATGATCAACGGCACAACCTGTTTATTTCCAACGTATCCAACTATTCCGCACATAATTGTTTTAAACTATATCGAGGCATTCAAAATGCGAAAGATAATGCCGATAACCCATAAGACCACGCCAATTATCGAAAGAATCTTACCCGCCTGAGCGAGGCCTTTCCGGTTTTCTTCGACCTCGTAGATCTCAATGTTCGAGATCACTTCCTGAGCTGTCGTGTACCCGAGATATGCAAAGATCGGAGGACAGCAAAAGATGCTTAGCAGGCCAAATACCAACGCCTTTAATGATCCCTTTCGAATTTCTTCGGCATAATACTCTCGCGTGCCGCTGCTGAAGATCGACCCGTCATCAGGCGGCGGAGGCGGTGTCCATTCCGGCTCGTTTCCGAAGGTTGTTTTTTCATCGGGTCTGTCGTGCTCGTTGGTCATGGCTCTTTTGCTCCTGATCGACCTAGACACTTTACGTGTTTCTAACGATTTCAAGGAACGCGACCGGATTGACGATGTTTAATTCCGGGAACTTTGAACAAAACTCCGAATCATCCATCAAATCCAGCAAGTCGTTGTCGCGCGAAACCAAATAATCACAGCCTAATTCGATAGCCAAATCGAGAAATTTTTCATCGTCGATGTCACGACTTAATCTGAAATGATTTCTTGCCGGATCGACTATCAGGGCATGGGTTCTGATCGTGTTGACAATGATCTCGACGGCATGGTCGACGAGGAACGGATATTTGCGGCGTGTTTTAGGTCTTTTTAACGCTCCCTCAAGCTCACTTAGGATAGCTTCTGTCGTGTAAACTAAGATCGCCCCCTGCTCAACGAGTTCCCAGCAGGCATAAGCTGGGCCGCGGGAGCTGATCGAAGCTTGAAGCAGGATATTTGTATCAAAGACCGCCTCAATCATCGAAGCTGCATTCGCCGTTCCGCGCGGACCTCGCGAATTACTTCATCCGAGAAAACATCAAGCTCATCCTGTGTCATACCACTTTCGTCGAACGCCGAGTGAAGCGGAGCTGCGGCTTCGGCTAGGGTCATGACCGACTCATCCAGAATCGTTCGGACGACATCGTCAAGATCGCGGCCTGATCGCTCGGCCCGTTTTCGCAATCGTTTCTCAGTTTCCGTTGAGATATCAATTAAAAGTGTCATATATCGACTCGCCCTCAAACTAACGATACCTCACATTCTACCACGAGAATCGAGCCGCTATTCGCCAAGATCGCGGATCACCTTGGCCGGACATCCCACAACGAGTTTATTAGCTTCGACATTCTTCGTGACCACACTTCCGGCACCTGTGCTCGCTCCATCGCCGACAGTTACCGGGGCGACGAGCATGGTGTCGGAGCCGATCTTTACGTGGTCGCCGATGACGGTGGCGTGTTTGTTTTTGCCGTCGTAATTGCAGGTGATGGTCCCGGCGCCGATGTTGGTTTTTTCGCCGATGGTGGCGTCGCCGAGGTAGGTCAGGTGGCTGGCTTTTGAGCCTTTTCCCAAAGTGGTTTTCTTGAGCTCGACGAAATTACCGACCTTTGAGCCTTCGACCATGACGGCGTGGCCGCGAAGATGGGCCATCGGGCCGACGGCGCAGGTATCGCCTACGGTGGAATCGGTGATGAAGGAATTATCCTTTATCTCGACATTGTTGCCGATAGTTGAATTTACGATACGAACGCCCGGGCGGATGGTGCAGTTTTCGCCGATGACGGTTTTGCCCTCGATTGTGACGTTCTGGCTTATGACGGTGTCGCGGCCGATGGTCGCTTTGGAGCTGACGTATGCCGACTTCGGATCGATAAAAGACACGCCGCTTTCGAGCATGAGGTTTTTAATCGTGCGGTTTCTTAGCTCTTCTTCCATTGCGGCGAGCTGGCGGCGATCGTTGACGCCTTCGACCTCGCTCGGGTCTCCGCAGACGTATATCGCGATCTTTTCGCCGTCTTCGCTTAGGATCTTGGGCACGTCGGTCAGGTAATATTCGCCCTGAGCGTTCTCGTTTCCGACACGTCTGAGGGCGGCGTAGAGCTTTCTGGTATCGAAGCAATAGATGCCCGAGTTTATCTCGCCCACTTTACGTTGATCGTCCGTCGCATCTTTCTGTTCGACGATGCGGTCGAAACCGTTGTCCTCGGTTCTTAGAACGCGGCCGTAGCCGCTCGGGTCGTCGAGGATAACGCTAAGGATCGTGCACGCCGCGTTTGACGCTGCGTGTTCCGCGAGAAGTCCGCTCAGCGTTTCCGCCTTGATCATCGGCACATCGCCGGATAGCACAAGCAGCGTCGAATCTTCATTTTCAAGTATCGACCGGGCCGAGCCGACCGCGTCGCCTGTACCGAGCTGTTTTTCCTGTATCGCGAACGCCGTATTTTCTTCGGAATTCTCTGCGAGAACCGCATTCTTAACATTCTCGGCCTGATGGCCGACGACGACGACGATCTTCTTAGGGTCGAGCTCAGCCGCGATCTCACAGACGTGATTGATCAGCGGCCGGCCGTCGAGTTTGTGAAGGACCTTCGCGAGGTTCGATCTCATTCGCGTACCAAGGCCGGCGGCGAGTATCAGGATGTTTAAGTCAGTGTTCATTGAGTTTCAGAGTTGGCAGAGTTTAGCGAGTCAGGAGTACGCGGAGCTAACTCTGCAAACTCGCATAACTCAATGAGCTCACAAAACTATTGCGCCGTGGCTGCAAAGCACACAGGAGCAGCACTTGCGCCAGTTTTCCGGGATGGTGCCGGACCTTTTCGCCTTCGTCTAAAAGGTTACCATACACGATCTCGGCACCTTCGATCGTTTCCGGTGTCAGCGAGCCGTGGACGCCGATCTGTTCGGCCCCTTCTTCGGTGTAGATCTGCTGCTGACGGTCGTTAATAGGGCGGTTGTTGACTATGACGTAGTCGAATTCGATCTGCGGAGCGTACTGGCTGACGATCTCAAGATGAGCCCGGGCTGAGAGGCCGTCGGTCTCACCGGGCTGGGTCATTAGATTACAGACGAATATCTTGACCGCGCCTGAGTTTGCGATAGCATCGGCTACACCATCGACCAATATCGGCGGCAAAAGCGATGTATAAAGCGAACCCGGCCCGATCGAAATGACGTCAGCTTCGGCAATCGCTTTCAAGGTTTCTGGTAAAGGCTTGCAGTCTCGTGGTTCAAGATAAAGTCGCTTTATCGCCTGCCCGACCTTGCCAATACGCGTTTCGCCTCGGATGACGGTTCCGTCGTGAAGCTGAGCGGCGAGCCGCGCGTCAGACATCGTCGCAGGATAAATA
Organism: uncultured Chloracidobacterium sp.; assembly: GCA_964410495.1. Classification (GTDB taxonomy): domain Bacteria; phylum Acidobacteriota; class Blastocatellia; order Pyrinomonadales; family Pyrinomonadaceae; genus OLB17. The sequence continues at coordinate 45,883 of CAYPGP010000002.1, read as the reverse complement.
TGCCCTTTGCTCGCCAGGATCTCGGACGAGAGCTTCACCGCCTCGGCAAAATCGCCGGTAATTTCAGTGAGGGCAGCGAGGAAAATGTTTCCAAAACTGTGGCCGCCAAGATCGCCGTCGCCGCGAAAGCGGTGCTGAAAAAGCTGGGACAGCAGCCGCGAATCTTCGCTAAGCGCGACCATGCAGTTGCGAATGTCGCCCGGAGGCAGCATTTGCAGTTCGTCGCGAAGACGGCCGCTGCTTCCGCCATCGTCCGTTACGGCAACTATCGCCGACAGATTATCAAGCCAGATCGGCTCCAATACGCTAGCGTGGACGAACCTTTTCAGCCCAGACAAAAGAGTCGACAGACCATTCCCGCCGCCGATCGCGACGAAGTTCAGTCCTGTCGAATTGTCTGAGAATAGATGGTTCTTCATCGAACGCGATGGCAGCTAAAAGCCGATCTATGGCTAATTTGATTATATTCTTTCGGGCCTTGTGAGCGAATGTGGGGACAACGACGGATGGTATCGCCGGCTGTCGGCTAACTCGATGGTATCACTTTCGAGGAACCTCCGACAATACTTTTTGTTTCTTGAAGAAGGACGCGACGGTCGCAAATGACGAAATGCAAGTACATTTAATATTTAACGCCCGGCATCCAGCCCTTGTTCGCTTGTAAGGTTTCCTGCCCTCATATAAACTATTCTGTTGGATATTAAATCGATTTATCAGGATATAAGCGCAAACATGAGTACAGGAACAGAAACAACGGCAGCAGCGGCAGGCCTCCGAGGCGTGGTCGCGGCCCAGAGCTCGATCGGCGATGTCAACGGCGAGCAGGGAATTCTTATTTATCAGGGATATGACATCCACGACCTCGCAGAACATTCAACGTTCGAGGAGGTCGTTTTTTTGCTTTGGAACGGGCGTTTGCCTAAGGCTGACGAACTCGCTGCGCTAACCGCCGAGTTGCGAGCCAATTACGGTGCTCCGGCCGAGGTCATCGAGATGATGCGGCATTTTCCTAAGGATGCCGACCCGATGGATGTGCTTCGAACGGCGGTTTCATCACTTGATTTCTATGACGCCGAGTCGCACGCCACGGATCGTGAATCGGCAATGCGCTCGGCTGTGAACATCACCGGTCAGATCGGCACGATCGCAGCGGCATGGGACCGCATCCGAAATGGCCTTGAGCCGGTCGCTCCGGATACGAGCCTCTCGATCGCGGAGAATTTTCTATATATGCTCCGTGGCGAGAAGGCAGACGCGGACGAAGCAAGGATGTTCGACATTGCTTTGATACTGCATGCCGATCATGAACTGAACGCGTCAACCTTTACGACGCGTGTTGTCTCGGGTACGCTCGCCGGCATGTACGGAGCGGTAACCGCAGGCATCGCGGCCCTTGCTGGCCCGCTGCATGGCGGAGCGAACACGAACGTGATGAAGATGCTCATCGAGATCGACGATCCGGCGAAGATCGATGCGTGGGTCGATGATGCTCTTGAGCACAAGAAAAAGATCATGGGCATCGGCCACGCGGTCTACAAAACCGAAGATCCGCGTGCGACCTGGCTGCGTAAATTCTCGAAAACGATGGCCGAAAAGACCGGAGTGACAAAGTGGTTTGAGATGTCGCAGCGTATCGAGCAGCTGATGCTTGAGAAGAAAGGCATGTATCCGAACGTCGATTTTTACTCTGCTTCGACGTACTACCTGATGGGCATCGCACTTGATATGTACACGCCGATCTTCGCCGTAAGCCGTATTTCGGGCTGGACGGGACACATCCTCGAACAGTACGCGAACAACAAACTGATCCGACCGCGTGCCGAATATATCGGTGCCCGTGACCTGAAGTATGTTCCGATCGACGCAAGATAGTCGATAGTTCGTAATTTTCCGAAAAGCCCGTGCAAGATGTGCGGGCTTTTTCCGTTGTAGGTGTGGTACTTTATTGGAAAAAATATGAAGATCGCCTCAACCATCACCATTTTGATAGCAACTGCTCTGCTCGCGGCCACAGCCGGCGCCCAGGGCGTTAATCCGGCAAAGATAAAGTTCAAAGGCATCGGACTTGATTCGACATATGCTCAGGTCGTCAAAGCACTTGGAAAGCCGGACTCAGAAGATCCGGCAAAGGAGGAAGGCTGTATCGGCGGGAAGGAAAAATCCGTCAAGTATCCCGGCATTTCGTTCTACTTCATGGACGGTGACAGCAAGGACAAAAAGACCTTTGAGGTCAAAGCGTTCGAGCTAACCGCTCCGAATATTCCGGTATCCGGAATAAAGATCGGTGATACGCCCGCAACCGTGAGGAGCAAATTCGGTCGTAAATACTCGGTGGACAACGATCGCGAATCAGGCGAGATCACATGGCTCTACGCGATGAACGACCGCGACGGCCCCGGATCGACCAGGGTTGTGTTCAAAAATGGTAAGGTTTCGATGATCGCATCGGATTTTCTCGTCTGTTAGAAGGGAAAGGGAATTTTGTGGCGAAAGGGCCCGCGAGCGGTTGTTCGCTGGGCCTTTCGTCGTTGCGACTGTGTTACAATCTGGCTGTTCTCAACCTAAATTCTAGAAATTTTCGCGGTCGCTCGGTTTGCCGGGACGGCTGAAAAAGGAGTCTGAAGCCATGAAGAGCGCAGTATCTTTTGTTCTGTTGTTTGCCCTTACTTTTACCGCTGCGGCCCAGGGGCCGATGGCGAAGGCTGACGCCAAAGCCCCGGCGAAAACATCCGCGCCTGCGGGCAACACTCAGCCGATCAATGCCGAGTACACAAAGTCGATCCTCGAAAACACGACAGACAAGCAGTTTCTGACCGAGATCGTCGATCACCTTCCTGCTTCCGCCACGGTGCCGAGTCCGGAAAAGATACTGGGTTACCCGATCGGCACTCCAGAGAAACTGACATATACAAAAGATCAATATCGCTATTACCGGGAACTGGAGAAAGCCTCGCCACGTGTTAAGACCTTTGTCGCACCCGAGAAAAGCGAGCAGGGCCGCGAGCAGATGCTGGTGGTGGTAGGTGATGAAGCGTCGATCGCGAAGCTCAACCGATATAAGGAGATAACCGCAAAGCTGGCCGATCCGCGCGCGATAAATGATGAAGCCGCGAAGGCGTTGATCGCTGAAGGGAAAGCGATCTACTGGGCGTCGGGATCGATCCACTCGACTGAGACGGGGTCACCCGAAATGCTAATGGAAATGGCATATCGCCTTGCGGTCGAGGAAACGCCGTTCATCCAGGCGATACGCAAGAACGTGATCGTTATGATCACGCCGACACTCGAAGTAGACGGCCGCGATACGATGGTTGACCTCTACAAATATCGCAAAGCAAATCCGGGAAAACGCGTTCCGAACCTCATCTATTGGGGCAAATATGTAGCCCATGACAACAACCGCGATTCGATGGGCATGGCCCTCGCCTTGACGCGCAATCAGATGTCGCAGTTCCTCGACTATCATCCGACCGTTCTGCATGACCTTCACGAATCCGTTCCGTTCCTTTACACATCGACGGGCACTGGCCCTTATAACGCGTGGCTCGATCCGATCGTCGTCAACGAGTGGCAGGACCTCGCATATCACGAAGTCGAGGAGATGACGAAACGCGGCGTGCCGGGAGTTTGGACCCATGGCTTTTACGATGGCTGGGCGCCGAACTATATGTTCTATGTCGCAAACGGCCACAATTCGATCGGACGCTTCTATGAAACCTTTGGAAACGGCGGTGCGGATACGCAGGACCGAGTGGTCGGTGCGCAATCCAACCGCGACTGGTTCCGGCCGAATCCGCCGCTTCCTCGGGTGAAATGGTCGATCCGAAACAACATTAATCTGCAGCAGAGTGCGATCCTGATCGCGATGAACTATGTGGCTCAGAATAAGGAGAAGTTCCTCAATAATTTCTACCTGAAGAGCAAACGGTCTGTCGCGAAAGCTAAGACCGAAGGGCCCGCGGCATATGTTCTGCCGTCGTCGGACACGCGCCCGACCGAGGCTGCCGATCTCGTGAATCTGTTAAAAATGCAGGGCTGCGAGGTCCATAAGTTAAGCGCCGATGTCGAGACCAAGGAAGGTAAGTTTCCGGCCGGAAGCTACGTGGTTCGCATGGATCAGCCATATTCGCGAATGGCCGACATGCTGCTCGATACGCAGTATTACAACGTGAACGATCCGCGTCCGTACGACGATACGGGCTGGACGCTCGGGCCGCTTCGAAATGTGAAGACCGTTCGGGTCAAGGATGAGAAGATCCTTGACGCGTCGATGGCGATCATCAACGGTCCAGCGAAGGTGACGGGTAAGGTCGACGGCTCTGGATCGGCTGGCTGGGTAGTAAATCACACCGCCGAAAGTGCGGTTGCTCAGTTGCGATACAGGCTGAAAGACGTGAAATTCTTGGCGGCTCAGGCGGCGTTCAAGGTTGGCGAAAAGAACTTCAACCCAGGCTCTTATATCATCAAGGCTGAAGGCAATCCGGCGGATACGGCGGCAAGGATAGCGAAGGAAGTTGCCGATCTCGGCATCAATGCGACCGCCGTTGAAAAGCTGCCTGAAGTTGCGAATCACGCTGTCTCGGTACCGCGGATAGCCCTGGTTCATACCTGGATCAACACGCAAAATGAAGGTTGGTACAGAGTTGAACTAGATCGGCTGGGCATTCCTTATGACTACATTTCCGATCAAGTGATCGGCCGAACCCCGAACCTGCGCGATCGTTGGGATGTGATCATCTTTGGACCAGTCGGCGGCAGTGCGCAGGCGATCGTTCGCGGTACGCCTAAATTTAGCGAAAACGAAGCGCCTATTCCATGGAAATCGAGCGATCTGACTCCGAACATGGGGCTTTCGCCCGACCAGACCGATGATATTCGCGGCGGGATGGGAATTCAGGGCATCGCAAATCTAAATAAATTTATCGAAGGTGGCGGCCTTTTTGTTACCGTAACCGGTAACGCATCGATCCCGATCGACTTCGGTATCACCGCCGGCGTGGCGATACAGGATTCGAATACGCTGCAGGCACGCGGTTCCGTTGTTAATGCGACGTTTGCCGACCGCCGCAGCCCGATCGCTTATGGTTATGATGAAAACCTGGCCGTCTATTTCAATCAGGCGCCATTATTCCAGGTCGGCGGCGGCGGCTTCCCGGGCGGTGGCGGTGGTGGCGGACAAGGCCAGGGCGGCGGTGCGCAGCGTCCGACCGGGCGTGGAACTGTTAGCGATCCTGATGTGGTACAAGGCCGCAAACCAGCCGATATGGCTCCAGTGCCCGCTGGCGGTGGAGGCGGATTCGGTCAGGGCCAGCCGCAGCCGCCGGCAGCTTCGCAGCCACGTGTGATCCTGCGATTTGCCGCGGAGCGAGACCTCCTAATAAGCGGCATGCTTGCGGGCGGTGCCGACCTGGCCAATAAGCCGGCGGTTGTCGATGTTCCGGTTGGAAAAGGCCACGTCGTGATGTTCGCCAATAACCCGATGTGGCGGCATCAGACTCACGGCAGCTTCTCGCTGCTCTTCAACGCGATACTGCATTATGACAACCTCGGGGTCGGCCGAGCCACTCCGGGCCAGCCGCGGCCTGCCGGGGACGAAGAGGAAATGCTTGATAATTGAACTAAATATCCGCAGATGCGTAGTAAACAGTACAAAATTGCTTAGCTCGTTCTGCATCAAAAATTTGGAGTTTAAATTATGAGATCATTCTGTTCGTTCGCCTTTTTGTTTATCGTCATTGTGATCGGCAAATACGTGATCGTTGCCCAAGATATGAAACCACCCGTCGCAAAGAAAGTGCCCACCGTGTTGAAAATGCATGGCTATGAAGTGACCGATAATTACGCGTGGATGCGTGATCGAAACAAGGAGAAAGATCCTGCGATCATTGAATATCTTACGGCGGAGAATAAGTACACCGATTCGTTCATGGGCAAGCATCAGCCTCTGGTCGATACGCTCTACAAGGAAATGCTCGGCCGCATCAAGCAGACCGACCTGAGCGTTCCGACGCGGATCGGTGAATATTGGTATTTCAACAAGACCGAAGAAGGCAAACAATACGCGACCTATCTCCGAAGCAAATCGAAAGACGGAAGCAATCCGGAAATTCTGCTCGATGTTAATGAGATGGCGAAGGGCTTCAAGTATTTTGCGGTCGGCTCGTTCGAGATCAGCGACGATGGAAATATGCTCGCCTATTCGACCGATACGACGGGCTACCGTCAATACACGCTGCAGTTCAAGGATCTGAGGACCGGGAAACTGCTGCCTGCTAAGATCGAACGCGTGACCTCCACGGAATGGTCTCCGGACGGCAAGTACTTCTTTTATGGACAGGAAGATGACGTTTCAAAACGTAGCGATAAGATCTTTCGACACGTGGTAGGTTCGACCGGCCCAGATACGCTTCTTTACGAAGAGAAGGACGTGCTTTTCAATTCAGGCATCGGACGGTCGCGGGACAAGAAGATGCTATTCATCCAGTCTGGCGCGGCGACGATGAGCGAATACCGCTATCTTTCCGCCGATAACCCGCTGGGCGAGTGGAAGGTCCTGAGCCCGCGACGCGAGAATCATGAATACTCGGCGACGTTCGACATGGGCGAATTTTATATTCTGACCAACAAGGATGCCGAGAATTTCAAGGTCGTAAAGGCACCGGCCAGCGATCCTTCCGAGGCGAACTGGAAAGACTTCATCGCTCATAATCCTGCGGTCAAGGTCGATAACATCAGCTTTTTCAAAGACTATGCGGTGGTCTCGGAGATCGAGAATGGCCTCGAGTATATCCGCGTGATGGACCGGAAATCGAGACGGGCTGATATGCGGATACCGACTGCGGAGAGCGTTTACACGATGGGCCTCGCCGGGAATCCTGAGTACGTTACAGACACGGTTCGCTACGGATATTCGTCGATGATCACGCCGCAGTCGACCTATGAATTCAACTTCAAAACCCGGCAGAGCGAACTCATTAAGCAGCAGGAAATTCCAAGCGGCCATAACAAAGATAACTACGAAACGACACGCGTTTGGGCCACGGCTCGCGATGGTGTGAAGGTGCCGATCTCGATCATCATGAAGAAGGGCACGAAACTCGACGGCAAAGCCCCGATGCTTCTGTATGCGTACGGTTCCTATGGCATTTCGATGACCCCGAGCTTTTCGACGTCGCGACTCAGCCTTGTCGATCGCGGGATGATCTATGCGATCGCCCACATTCGCGGGGGAGCCGAACTCGGTGAGCGCTGGCGTCAGGATGGGCGAATGTTCAAGAAGATGAACACCTTCCACGATTTCATCGATTCGGCGAAATGGCTCGTTGGTAACAAATATACATCTTCGGACCGACTTGTTATTCAGGGCGGATCGGCGGGTGGGCTGCTGATGGGTGTTGTCGTAAATCAGGCTCCCGAATTGTTCAAGGCGGCCATTGCACAGGTTCCGTTTGTCGATGTTATGAACACGATGATCGATGACACGCTGCCGCTGACCACTGGCGAATGGATCGAATGGGGCAACCCGCGTGACGATAAAAAGGCTTGGGATTACATGATCTCGTACTCGCCGTACGAGAACGTTAAGGCCCAGAAATATCCGAATATGCTGATCGAGGTTTCGCTCAACGACAGCCAGGTCCCGTACTGGGAAGGAGCGAAGTGGGCGGCGAAACTACGTGAGATGAAGACTGATAACAATGTCGTCCTGCTGAAAACTAATATGGGTGCGGGCCATGGCGGAGCGTCGGGCCGTTATGACCGGTTGAAAGAAGTCGCCTTCGACTACGCATATGCGTTGACTCAGGTCGGAATTACAAAATAGGCAAAACAGCTTTCTGGACATTATTCGCGCGGCGTCGATCATCGACGCCGCTTTTTTTTCGGTCATGCTGACCGGATTTCAGTGGTCATTCTGACCAAAGCCCTGCCCACCGCTGTCGGCTGCATTTCCATACGATCGATGAAGTCCCGATAGAATCGACAGTTTGTGACTATTTCGTTCGTGGCACGACCGTTGCCAATAGGAGCCCGGACGAATTCCGCCTGGTCGCGGAGCATACAAGGAGTAAATTTTATAATGGGTAAATTATCGAGAGCGGCGACGTACGTGCTTGTTATGTCTCTGCTTTTATCGACTATAGGTATCGGTACGGCTAGCGGGACAGTCCCATCCCGCTCTACTTCGACCGACGCGACAACTGAAACTGAAGAAAACGATATTGATGGCGATAGGCTATCGCCGGACCTTAGAGAATTGACGGCAAGCGCCGACCAGAATAGGACCGTTAAGGTTATTCTGCAATCGGACGATTCGGGGAATCCGCGGCTGATCGAATCTCTTAAGGAAACCGGCGTAACTATCGATAGCACTCTTGATTCGCTCAACATGATCTTCGCTTCTATGCGGATCAGATCTTTAGAAAAGGTTGCGAGCGACCCGCGGATAACGCGGATCTCACTTGATCGAAAGATCGAAAAACTAGGACATCTCGAAACAACCACTGGTGCCGCCGCAATGCGGGCGGTTACCGGCAACAGCACCTTTGACGGCCGCGGAGTCGGCATTGCGGTGCTCGACTCGGGCATTTATGCTGGCCACGATGCATTTTCGGGATCGACTGGAGCTTCGCGAGTTACTGCTCAGCAAAGCTTCAGCCTCGGCACTTCCGAGGATCTTTATGGGCACGGAACCCACGTCGCAGCTATTGCGGCCGGCCGTGCGGGCCGCCCGGGCGATCTGCTTTCGACCTCGCTGCTTCGAAACTACGGTGGCATCGCCCCCGGAGCCAACATCATTGCAGTTCGTGTGATGACCGATCTTGGCATCGGATCGAGCTCACATCTGGTCCGCGGCCTGGACTGGGTCTATAACAACCGGACCGCGAAAAATATTCGCGTTGTTAACATCAGCCTCGGCACACCGGCGATCGAAAGCTGGGAGACGGATCCAGTCTGCGTGGCGGTACGCCGCCTGACCGCAGCCGGCATCGTGGTCGTTGCTGCCGCCGGCAACAATGGCAAGGATAAGTTCGGCAACAAGCAATACGGTGCTATCCACGCACCGGGCAATGATCCAACGGTTATCACCGTAGGTGCCACTAACACATTCGGAACCGACAGCCGCCGCGATGACGGCATCGCTACATACAGCTCGCGAGGGCCTACGCGATCGTACAAAACGGTCAACGGTACCAAACAGTTCGACAATCTCATCAAACCGGACATCGTCGCACCGGGCAACAAGATCATTGCCGCCCGCTCGCGAGTCAATCTGATGAACCTGCTCACGCCGGGTAACGAAGTTTGGACCGATGGGCTGGATCCGCGGACCCAACTCGTCTATATGTCGGGCACATCGATGGCTACGCCGGTGGTTGCCGGAGCCGCGGCTATCATGCTCCAGGCTAACCCCAGCCTGACGCCGAACATGGTGAAAGCCATCCTGATGTACACGGCGCAGCCGCTTCGCGGGTTTAATCATCTCGAACAGGGCGCAGGCCAGGTCAATATCGAAGGTGCGGTCAAGATCGCAAAACTGGTCAAAAAAGACCTGACAAATTCAACTCCACTCGGCACGTCAATGCTTACGGCAAACATGCCGGCACCCCAGCAGTCCAGCATCGCGGGCGACCCCATAAAATGGTCGCAGGGCATGGTCGTCGACCGCGGCTGGGCTCAGGGTAAGAACCTGATCGCAAAGTACCAGAAGATCTACGGCCTGGGCGAGATCATCGGCAGCGGGTTCTCGATCGCCGACGGAATTCTCGTCAGCGACGGGATACTCGTCAGCGACGGCATTTTGGTCAGCGACGGAATTTTGGTGAGCGACGGCATCCTGGTAAGTGATGGATCGCCGTTCCTCGATTACTCTGACATGCTGGGCTTCGGGGTCTACTCCGGCGACGGCATCCTTGTCAGCGACGGCATCCTTGTGAGCGATGGAATCCTTGTTAGCGACGGCGTGCTGCCGCTCAACGGGATCGCGATCGGCGAGGATATTCTTGCAAACGGAGACGATACGCCCAAAATGCATTGATTCGGGTTCGAAACCACCTTTCCAGGGTTCGGGCGAAAGGAAAACGCGGAGGTTTTGCGCGGCTACGGCAGACCTCCGCTTTTTCCCGAACAGGCAGAAAAGCGGTTTTCTAAAATTTATGTTGTGTACTAACAATGTTTAAGCTATACTCACAAATGCCGAGGGGTGCAGTCTACCTTTCGGTCCACCCGGTTCTCCGCTATCTCTGCGTGTAATCAACGCGTCCGATCTACTTCAACGCATGTTGTCAAAGGAAAAATCCGTCAACATATTCATAGCGCTTCTGACGCTGCCGGCGGTGGCCGCGGTCGTTTGGGCGCTTCGCGGACTGTCCGTCGAACGCATCGACGGCGGGCTGATAACGCTTGCGGCCCTCACTATCTTCTGCAGCTGCTATCTGCGCATCCAGCTTCCGCGGGTCAATATTCACCTGACCATTTCTGACGGATTGATAATCCTTTCGATGCTCCTTTACGGGGGCGAGATCACGCTTTTGCTGGCTGTGATCGAGACCGCCGTGGCATCGCTGAATATCTATAGGCAAGGCGTTTCGATCAGGCCTAAGACCATCGTTCTCAACACATATTTTGCTGCCCTTTCGGTCTTCGTAACCGCTAAAGCGGTCTCCCTGATGTTTGGTTCGGTCGAGGTGGTTCGATCGAGGAACGACCTGTCGAGCGATATCTGGTTGGTCGGCACGATGGCTCTGTTCATGTTCGTCGTGAACTCCGTGCTGGTCGCCGGCTATTCCTCGCTGAAGAAGGAGCGGTCCTTCTGGAAGGTCTGGTCGGACAACCTCGGAAGCGCCGTCATGATCTACCTCACCGGTGCCGTTGTTGCCGGGGCTATTGACAAGGCTCTCTCCATCGAACACATAAATATCTACCTGATCGCGGCGGTCGTTGGATTTTTCGGCATCGTTTACCTTACGTTTCGGAAATTCGTCGACGACCTTAAAAAGAGCGTCGATAAGGCCAAGCAGGCGGAACGCGAGCGTGCGGAACAAGCCGAGAAGCACGTGGGCGAGCTTCAGCACTATGTCGCAGAGCTCGAACGCAGCGGCGAAGCGCTTCGCGAGAGTCATGAGAACTTCCGCCATGCGGCTTATCATGATGCCCTGACCGGGCTTCCTAACCGCAACTATTTCATGGATACGCTGAAGCAGCTGCTTCAGGCGAGCCGCGAGGATGCGGAAATAAATTTCGCCGTCCTTTTCCTTGATCTTAAGAGTTTCAAAACGATCAACGACAGCCTCGGCCACTCGCTGGGCGACCGGTTGATCAAGAACGTTGCTAAACGCCTCGCCGGGCTTGTTCGCGAGGAAGACATGACAGCCAGGTTTAGCGGCGATAAGTTTGGCATTATCCTGACCGACCTGCTCAGCCGCGAGGAAGCCACGGCTTTTGCGGACCGCCTCGCCAAACGCCTTTCCGAGCCGTATACGCTCGATGGCCGTCAGGTATTCACGAGTGCAAAGATCGGTATCGCGTACGGTAATTCTAAGTATCCGGAAGCTGAAGACATTCTTCGTGACGCCGATATCGCGATGTACTACGCGAAGGATAACTCGGAAAATTACGTGATCTTCGACCAGAAGATGCACATCCGTGCGGTCACGCGACTGCAGCTCGAGACCGATCTGCGGTTTGCGATCGAACGAAATGAGTTCGAACTGTTTTATCAGCCGATCATCAGCCTCGATACGGCATCGCTGAGCGGTTTTGAGGCACTTGTCCGCTGGAATCATCCGCAGCGAGGACTCGTACCGCCAAACGAATTTATTCCGATCGCAGAAAGCACCAGCCTTATCATTCCGATGACCGTGCAGATCCTGCATTCGGCGTGCAGCCAGGTTGTAAAGTGGCAGTCGATATCGAAGAATCGCGAGCCGCTGAGCATTGCGGTCAACCTTTCCGGCAAGCATTTCGGGCATCCGGCGCTGGTCGACCAGATCAAATCGGTGATCAATGAAACCGGCATCAACCCCGAAAGCTTGAAACTCGAGCTTACGGAAAGCGCCGTCATGGACAACGCCGAAACCGCGATCCTCATGCTCAAGCAGATCAAGGAAACCGGCGTGAAAGTAAGCATCGACGATTTTGGAACGGGTTATTCCAGCCTGAGCTATCTGCATAGATTTCCGATCGACCTGTTGAAGATCGACCGCTCGTTCGTGAGCGCGATGGAAGAGAACACGGAGAACGGCGAGATCGTCCGGACCGTTATCGCTTTGGCTAAAGCATTGAATCTACAAGTGGTTGCGGAAGGCATTGAGAGTATTCATCAGTTCCACCAACTGCGGATATTGGGATGTGAATTCGGCCAGGGCTACCTCTTCTCGAAGCCGCTTCCGGTCGCGGATATCGAACGCCTGCTCGCTGACAACACGCGTTGGCAGAACATCCTGCCTGCGAACGCGATGCCAGTTATACCGGCGAAAACGGATTACTCGCATCTTCGGCTCGCACAGTAGATCTTTCTATTCAGCAAATATCGAAGGACGCGCATTCAATGGATGCGCGTTTTCGTATTTATGGGCGAGGTTGAGCAGCGTGCCTTCGGACCAGAAATTCCCGACTAGCTGAAGGCCGATCGGCAAGCCTTCGGACGATAGTCCGCACGGAACGCTGATGCCCGGAATCCCGGCGAGATTGGCCGATACGGTGTAAATATCGCTGAGATACATCGCTATCGGATCATCGCTTTTTTCACCGATCTTGAAAGCGACCGACGGCGAAGTTGGCGTGAGGATAGCATCGCAGCTCTTGAACGCCTCGACATAATCACGTTTTACGAGCGCCCGAACCTTCTGAGCTTTTGCATAATATGCATCGTAATAGCCGCTCGATAGAACGTAGGTTCCGAGCATAATTCGCCGCTTTACCTCGGGTCCGAAGCCTTCTTCGCGGGTCTTGAAGTACATTTTCCGAAGCTCGCTGACCTCTTCGGCCCGGAATCCGTAACGAACGCCGTCGAAACGGGCGAGATTTGAGGAAGCTTCCGCCGTTGCGATGATGTAATAAACCGCGATGCCGTATTTTGCGTAGGGAAGTTCGACATCGACGATCCTGGCTCCCATCGCCTCGAAATTATCGATCGACGCGAGTACCTTCTCGCGAACCTCTTCGTCCAGGCCTTCGCCGAACAGGCTGCGCGGAATGCCGATCGTTTTCCCGGCGATATCGTTATCGAGCATCGCGGAATAATCCGGTACTTCCACTTCAGCGGACGTCGAATCATGCTCGTCGCGGCCAGCGATCACACCGAGAACGTCCGCCACATCGCTGGACGTTTGGCCGAAGATGCCAATGTTATCGAGCGACGACGCAAAGGCAACAAGCCCATAACGCGAGATCCGCCCGTAGGTCGGCTTTAGCCCGACAATACCGCAGAGCGATGCCGGCTGCCGGACAGAACCACCGGTCTCGCTTCCAAGCGCCGCCCGAACCACACCAGAAGCCACAGCCACCGCCGAACCGCCCGAGCTGCCGCCCGGAACTCGCGTAACGTCCCAAGGATTTTTTGCCGCTCCGAAAGCCGAAGATTCATTCGACGAACCCATCGCGAACTCGTCCATGTTGGTCTTTCCAACAATGATCGCACCGGCTTCGTTGAGCCGCTTTACCGCCGTCGCATCGTACTGCGCCCGGTAATTGTGCAAAATATGCGACCCGCACGACGTCCGCATACCTTTCGTACAAATATTATCCTTGACAGCGATCGCAACGCCGTTCAGCTTGCCGCCCTCAGCGGATTCAAGGAAATCAGCCCGCGAAAGGGCATGGTCTCGCTCGATCGAGAGAAACGAGTTGAGTTCGGAATTCAGCCGCTCGGCGGCATCAAGAGTCTTTGTTATTTTTTCAGCTATCGACACAATTGGATGATAAGTTGCCACTAGCTTTAGCTAGTGGTTGTAAATGGCCCAAAAGATAGGCTTTAGCCAAATTGGCTCAAGATCATTCAAGCCGCTTGTTCTAGTTCGGCTAAAGCCTCGCATGCTACCAATCCTTGTCCACTAGCTGAAGCTAGTGGCAACTCATAAAGCCACAAGTTTAACGGAGCGATTTTAACGATCTCTCGAACTCGTCAAAAGGAATTGGCTTTTCATCGCGCCGTTCGGCTAGAACAGTCAGATCGTGTAGATCCTCCATCAGTCGACGATATTTGCGATAGCTCATTACGACGCTAACTTTCTTACCTGCCTCATTTACAATGAATTTGTCTCGCTCGATCGTTTTCTGCATATTCTCAAAATTGTAGCATGGCTACGGAATTGAGCCGACATGATCGATCAGCCAACGATCCTCGACCTGTTTAAGGGTGACATCCCGCGACTTCTGTTCCGATTTGGCGTCAGTCTTCCAGAGAAAAAGTACCTCAAAGCCGGCTTCGTTTTCTCTTGATTCGCACCTGCCAACACGAAAAGTCGTGGGTGCAGGCGAGACTCCGACAAATGGGTCGATGGCCTCAGTCTGGATGTCGTCTAATGCTTCATCCAGAAACCTCGACGTCAGAAAACGTTGACGCAGTCTTACATTCTCAACCGTCGGGGTCATGTCATTTGCTAAATGAAATGAATAGAATTGCTTCGCTGCAACTCTTGCTTGTTGACATTCAGTCGACTCGAGATTCGGAACCTCGCAACCGACGGCGAACAACACGAAACTCAAAAGGGAAGTTTTAGCGATCCTTGTCATTTTACCTTTCGCCTTTTGCCTTTCGCCTTGATTTAAAGAACCTTTGGCACCTGAAAATGCCCCGCAACTCCTGATGGAGCCTGGCTCAACGCCGCCGTCTGGCCGAGCGAGCCGCCGGGTGCGTCGTCACGGAGCGTGAAGGTCTGTTCGCCTTCATCCGTTAGCCCGCCAAGCATCGGTTCGATGTCTTCGATGTCGAGTTCATTGAGCTGCTCGACATAGCTGACGATGTTCGCCATCTGTGGCGTATAAAGCTCGACCTCGGCGTCCGATATCTCGAGGTGGGCCAGTTTTGCTACGTGTCTTACATCCATATTTTTACCAGTGTGAGCACCAGCTTCTATCTTCTTGCCTGCCGGGCAAGATAATCAGCCGCGGTCGCGAGAAAATTCTCTCGTAGCCCCTCGTGCGTTATCGCGTTCGCCGCTTCGACCAGCGATTCGTCCAGAGCAAAATTCGGTGAAGCCGTTTCACTTTGGTGTCCACTTCCTGCCGCCTTCGGATCGACGACGAATTCGATGAAGGTCACCGTCCGCTCGCCAGCGATCCTATTCAATCTCGCGATAAAGCCGGGGGCGAGATCTTCGAGATTCCGCTGCCAGACCGCGTCAGCAACGGCGATAGTCAGCTTCTTTCCAGTAACACCGATCGCCCGGGTCCGCCGGTTTAACGCTTCACCCGCAATATTCTTCCAAGCCGCAAGAACCAGTGCCTCGGCCGTCGCGTCGTCAGTTGCCGTAGCTGATAAAACGGCTGGAATTGTGCTGAAAACTCGTTCCATTGGTCATTGAGCTAGCGTAACGTTTATTCTAGTAAAGATTGCACCGAAACGCTAAAACATGCGAAGCCTGACCGGATCGCTGCGGCTTGCCGCTCTATCTGCGGAGAAGCTGTGCTTCTCCGTTTGGCGTCCACAGATGTTCGGGCGGCTTGCCGCCGACTACGTCCATTGGTTAGCCGACTCCAGCGGCGGCATAGCCGCTATTCTATTGTTTGAGCGTGCGGAGAAGCTGAGCTTCTCCGCAAACAGAGCGGCAAGCCGCGAGCGCATTACTCCAATGAATTCATGATCGAACTTCCAAAAATCATCCTTGCGTCCCAAAGTCCGCGGCGGGCTGAGATACTCAACTCGGTCGGTTGGCCGTTTGATAAGCGCGTCGCCGAAATTGATGAAAGCGTTCGCGATGGCGAATCTCCCGTGGATTATGTTCTCCGGCTGGCAGTCGAAAAAGCTAAAGCGGTTGCGTCCCAAACCGGCGGCATCGTCCTCGGGGCGGATACGACCGTCGTGATCGACGACCAGATCATCGGCAAGCCCGAAGACATTGACGACGCGGTCCGAATGCTAGGCATGCTTTCCGGCGAGTGGCACGAGGTGATAACCGGTGTCGCGTTTGTGACCGGCGAGCGAGTTGTTTCCGGCAGCCAATCGACCCGCGTGAAATTCGCCGAAATGTCCGACGCCGAGATCGCCTTCCTCGCCCACCGCGGCGACCCGCTCGACAAAGCCGGAGCCTACGCCGTCCAGGCCCAGGCTGCCTTGTTCATCGAAGGCATTGAAGGCGACTACTGGAACGTCGTCGGATTGCCGGTCAGCCTCGTCTATCAACTCGCCGCGACCATCAAATAATGCGTCCCAGGATTTTCGGCCGTGGTTCGTCGGAGTTTATTTGACCGCAGATGACGCGGATGAAGCAGATTTATCTGATCGGGTTTTTATTTGCGTTTTCTGCGTGATCTGCGGTTGGGATAGTGCGAGTTCGTGATGCGTCCCAGGAAGTTTGTGGTGCCGAGAGTTGGAAGAGCCCCGGTCACTACCGTTCCCGGTACTGACATATCTCGCCGTCCGTCTTCTGCGTCCCAAAATTGTCAAAGATCCAGTCGGTGATAGTGAAAAGGGAATAGTGAATAGTGAACAGTTACGGCTCAGCAGGGCGAGCCGCGGGGTTGGGCCGATGCGGAGAGGAATTGTGCGAAATGCGTCCCAGGATTCTCAATTGTTCGAGCTGGTACCGCTTGGACTCCCTTGCAGGAATTGCTTGTGGCCGGTGAACTGCATTGGGTGGCGAGGGCAGCGGGCCGGGTGGTTTCGGGCGGTGTGAAGTGGCTCGAAGCGAGAATCGGATCGCTATCGAGGCCGAGCGAACTCGGCCGCATGAACTCGTGCAGCGGCATCCAACGCCGTTCCGGATCCTTTCCGTCGTCAGCGGCCGGCGTAAATTTGCTGAAGGGCGAGTAAGAAAATCCGTACCCGAATCGGCTTTCGATCAGCAGCGAGCAGACGTTGTCGATAAATGCTAGCTGTTCATCGATAGCGGCAGCGGCGTCGGTGATCGGAAGGTCCGGGCGGTTGTCAGATACAATACGCGTGTTCATGGATAATACGCTACCCGAAATCGAAGAAAATTGATAGGCAATTCTGCCGGGATCGTATGATTATGCCGACATTCGCATAAAATGCTGATTTTGCCGAGTTTTGTTTATGATCGACGAATTGTATTGATGTTGATGGCTTTTTGAACGCGGATCGGGCGGATGAGGCGGATAAAAACACATCAAAAAAATCCGCTTGATCCGCTCCATCCGCGTTTGATTTTGGTGCAGGCTCTAAAAATTAGCGGCGGGCAAGCCCGCCGCTGAACAGTCCATTTTTACTTAATTAAAGTAGCCGATTGATCGCTTTCGAGATCGGGATGGTGATATCGAACTTGGGGTCGATACCGCCAAATGGATCGCCAGCCTGACGGCCGCTTTTGTCGAGGATGACGAACGACGGGACCTGTTCGACGTTGAATTTTTTCAGCGTCGCCGCACCATCAGCGTCGCGTAGCACGGTCGCCGTGAGGCGATTTTGGGTTGCGAACTTCTGGATCGCTTCATTGGTCGCGAAGTTTTTCGAACCGGCTTTTGCCGAGTCGGTCGCGATGAAATAGAACACGACGTCTTTGCCCACGTAGCTTTTCGCGAGCGTATTGGTATATTCCGCCTGCTTGTTCGAGAGCGGCAGCCAGCTCGCACCGATCGCGAGCACTACGACCTTGCCCGTTCGGCCTTCGACGTTCACACGCGAGCCGTCGAGCGAGGTCAGGTTTGTCTGCGCCGACACCGCAAGTGCGGCGGCGACCGTGAACATTAGAATTGTGAACACACGTTTTAGTGTTTTCATAGTTTTAGCGGGGCAAACTCTGCCCCGCACTGGTTTAGATGCAAGTTTGATACCAGGCTACTGCTTGCGATTGAGGATGACGTTGTCGATCAGCCGAACGTCGCCAAAATAAGCAGCGATGACGATCAGGGCTTCGTTATCTCCAACCTTTTCAATAGTTTGCATCGAATCGCGGTCGACGATCTCGACATAGTCAAGCTTTGCCAACGGTTCGGTCGCTATTGTATCTTTCACGATCTGCGTAAGGTGCGACGCATTTCGTTCACCGCGTTTGAACTCCATTTTTGCCGCTCGCAAAGCGTTTATGATCACGACGGCTTTTTCGCGTTCTTCCTTTGAAAGCCGTTCGTTCCGCGACGACATCGCAAGCCCCGATTCCTCGCGAATTGTGGGCACAACGACGATCTCGGTCTCGAACCCCAGATCGGTCGTTAGCCGTTTGATCACAGCGACTTGCTGAGCGTCCTTTTGGCCGAAAAAGGCATGATCTGGCCTGATGGTATTAAAAAGAATAGTCACGACTGTCGCCACTCCGCGAAAATGGCCCGGGCGAAATTCGCCTTCGAGGCCGTCCGTGACATTTTGAACGTTGACGTAGGTCGAAAAGCCGTCGGGATAGATCTCGTGCTCTTCGGGAGCAAAAACGTAATCAACCTCGTACTCGGCAAGCAGGGAAACGTCCTTTGTCAGGTCACGCGGATATTTTTCGAGGTCGATGCTGTTATTGAACTGCGTGGGGTTAACAAAGATCGACACGATCACGATGTCGCACATCTGCCGCGCCTCTTTGACCAGCGTCAAATGCCCTTCGTGCAAGGCTCCCATCGTCGGCACAAAGCCTACGGTCTTAGACTCCCGCCGAAGCTTACGCGAGATCGAGAACATACGTTGTCGGCGGTTGATGATTTCCATTATTCGCTGCTCCCGTCATCTTCGGAGAATGGGAAATCGCTGTCGAGAATTACGCCGACTTGTTCGGTAAGATCATCAAGTTGGGTTGTTGCTGTAGTCCAGACGAGACCCCAGTCGAGCTCGTAATAAACGTGTACTGCAAGATTCCGAAATCCCACGATTGACCGCCAGTTTATTTTCGGATAGCGAATGCGTGTCGTTTCGGGAATTCGAGCGGCAGCCTCGCCGATTATCGTGAGTTTGTGAACGACCGCGCTCTGAAGCAAGTCGCTTTCTAAAAACTCATCCTCAGTAACGTCGTGGATGAATTCGTGCACGAATTGGGCGGCTTCGAGAATATCTTCCAGATAAAGCCCTTCATCCCTCATAAATATTCTGGGCTTCGGATAGAACTCGGCTTCGAATGCGTCGTTTTAGTCCAGATTTCGGTACGAGATCGACTCCATTTCCTAGAAGGTCTTCAAGCTTATGTTTGATTCCTACAAATTCGATCAGTCCAACCCCCGAATTCGGAAGAAAATCTACTAGGAAATCATAGTCGCTATCGGATCGATTATCGCCTCGAGCACGAGAACCGAATAGACTGAGTTCGCGAACCTTGTTCTTCTTACAAAGTTCAATGATCTTTTGCTTTGTGTTCTCGTCAAACTGCGTCATTTCGCGGCCATTTCCTTTTTGGTCTCGTTTGTCAGCCCGTACGATTCCTGCTCGTTCGGGTATGCGCCTGATTTTACATCTTTTGACCAGGAATGGATAGCATTTGTCATGACGTCGCGGAGGTTGGCGTATTGCCGGACGAAGCGCGGTTGGCGGCCGAAGGTCATGCCGAGCAGGTCGTGGAGGACAAGGACCTGGATGTCGCATTCCGCCCCAGCGCCGATGCCGATGGTAGATATCTTTAGTTCGGCGGTGATCATGGCGGCGACTTCGCGTGGGACGAGTTCGAGCACCATTGCGAAGGCGCCGGCTTCTTCGAGCATTTTTGCGTCCTCGATCAAGCGTTTTGCCTGTTCGGCAGTACGGCCCTGCACTCGATAGCCGCCCATTTTATAAACGCTTTGCGGAGTGAGGCCGATGTGGGCGACGACGGGAATTTCCTCATCGACAAGGCGCTTTACGAGGTCAACACGGTTGCGGCCGCCTTCGAGTTTTACAGCCTCGGCACCGCCGTACTTCATCAGCCGAAGGGCGTTTCTTACGCTCTCGTCTTCGTTGACGTGATAAGTTCCGAAGGGCATGTCGCAGACCACCATCGCTCTTTCCGTGCCGCGTTTTACCGCGATGCAGGCCGAGCATATCTCGTCGATCGAGACGGGGATCGTATTACCGTAGCCGTGGATGACATTGCCGATCGAGTCGCCCACGAGAATGATATCGACGCCCGCTTCATCGACGATGCGGGCGGTCGGGTAATCGTATGCGGTGAGGCAAATGAGCTTTTCGCCGCGCTCCTTGGCGGCACGGATGGCTGGAAGATAAACCTTGCCTTCCTTATCGGGTTGTAGATAGGCCATAGAGTTGTAGAGTCTAGCGTTTTGCCGTGTTTAAGTCTAGCGATTCTCTGGTGCGTCGAGGGCAGTGAAACCGTATAGCGAAACCTCCTCAGCCCTCTGTTCAGCGATCGGATTTGGGCGCCAGCGCTTTACTTCGCTGCGATCATTGAGATTTGCGAGGAGGTCGGTGACCTCGGCATGTAGGCCCGGAACTATGACGTTCGGAGCTATCTTGGCGAGCGGTTTTAGCACAAATTTTCTCAAATGCAGCCGCGGGTGCGGAAGCGTAAGGAACTCGCTTTCCATCTGCACGTCGCCGAAAAGTAGGATGTCGAGGTCGATGGTTCGCGGCTTTTTCAATGATTTGTCGGTGCGGCCGAGCAGATATTCGATCCGAAGAAGCCGCGCCATCATCTGGGTTGGAGAGACGTTTTTGACGTGGATCTCGGCGACCATGTTCAGGAATTTCTTGTCCGTGGCTATTTCGACCGGTTCGGTTTCGTAAATTCCCGAGAGTTTATGCACTACAAAACTCGCCTCCATCAGGCCGCGAACGGCCATGAGCAGGTTGCCGGCCCGGTCACCGAGATTGGAACCGAGCCCTACGTAAGCGATTGTGATGTCGTTTTCCAAGGTTTTGCTATTAAGTAGATAGAGGAAATCCCGGTGGATGTCAACGACTCCCATGCGCAAGTCCGCGCGTAATCAAGGGCGATCCGTTCAACGTTGGGAGAATCCCCCTCGCTAACGCGCGGGCTTGTGCATCGGGGCGTTCAGTGTTCCAATGGAGTCAGTTCGATTTTTGACACCAGTAGTGCTTTTCCACGCATTCGGGCGGTTTCGCAGGGGCCGTCTTTACATAAAAGTCCCTCGTCGACACTGATGCCGCGAAGAAAATTTCGTCACACACAGCGTTTCGAACCAGCCAGCGATACAGCCTTTCAGGAATATCTCGTTAATCAGCCGACCCAAACGACGACGCGAACAGAACTCCTGCGCCTTATTCGCGGCGGCGAAGACACTTACCTTGAACTAAAAGTTAAGCTTTCAAATTCCGAACGTATCGCTCAGGGGATCGTCGCTTTGGCAAATACCGACGGTGGAACGATCATCTTCGGCGTCAACGATCAGCTTCGGATCGAAGGTGTTTCGAATCCGGAATGGGTGCAGGCCGAGATCATACGCATCTGTCGCGAGGAGATCGTACCGCCGCTCGTGCCGATGATCGACACGATCGCGTTCGACAGCGGAAAGCGGATCGTAGCTTTAGATATCGACGGGCGAAAGCGGCCGTACCGAACACGTGACGGCCGGTTTTACCTGCGGTTCGGGGCGGAAAAGAGGGAGGTTTCGCGGGCCGAGTTGTCTGCGTGGCTGGATGAGATAAGGCCGCTCGGATTTGAGAATATCCCGCTGCAGACAGTGACCGAGGAAGATTTTGACGATGCATTGCTCTGGTCGTTTGCGAGTGGTTTTGACGACAACGCTCCGAATTTGAGTTTGTACAACACCAGCGATTTCCTGCGGAAAGATCTCTTGCTTGCGGTTGGCAACGTGGACGAATTTTTCCCGACGGTTGCGGCCGTAATGCTTTTCGGCAAGAACGATCGGGTCGCGGAGTTACTGCCGCGTTCGAACGTTACGGTGGCGAGATTTTCGGGCGATAATGGTGCCGCGCAGTTGATCGAAGCGATCGAGGTGAAGGGAAATATGCTGACGCAATTCGAGACGATACTCGATTTTATTCAGCGTTATGTCGATCTTGGTAAAGTGCGGCCGAAGCGGAAACTTGCTTTGGTGACCGACACGGTCGTTACCGCTCGCGGGAATTATCATTATTATTCCGTCACCGAGGCGATAATAAATGGGTTGATGCATCGCGATCTCGCGCTTCGTGACATTCGCACGCGGATCAACATCTACGATCATGCCATCGAATTTATAAACCCGCGGCGGACGACGGGATTTTCGCCGCCGGCGGGGAAAGCGATCAGGTACGGGATAACGCAGCGGCTGAATCCTCAGATATCGGCGATATTTACGCGACGCGAGTATGGCATAAATGTCCCGCACGGCGGCTTGCCGATGGTGCTGAAGCAATCTAACCTGTTTTCGGGAAGAAAACCCGAGATATATATCGCAAACGACGAATTTAAGTTGAAGATCTACGCATCGTAACGTAGTGCTTTATTTGGTGCTTTATTCGGTGCTTTTTATGGTATGCTTTGCTGATGAATATTGCCCGTGACATACAGACGTTGAGCGAATTCAAACAGAACGCTTCCAAAATGGTGAAACAGGTGCAGGAAACCGGCGAGCCTGTTGTTTTGACGGTTAATGGAAAGCCGGCCGTAGTTATTCAGGATATCCATACATATCAGCAGATGGCAGATGCCGACTATCGCGAGAGCATTGCGATCATAAAGCAGCGGATGAAGGACGTAGAGGATTCGGATAATTGGCCTACTCATGGCGAGGTTTTTGAGCGGCTTCGAAAACGCTTCAACATCACGAAACTCAAATAGCTCGAGATGCGCCGTTATACGATCCGTTATAGTCCACAAGCTGAAGAGGATCTAGCAGGTTCGTTTGAATGGGGCGTTGAAAAGTGGGGGCTGGATGCGGCGATCCGATGGTACGACTTCATGGAGGCTGCGATCGGCGAACGCTTATCCACGTTTCCATTAAGTTGTCCGCTTGCTCCTGAGAATCACGCTTTCGATTATGATGTGAGACATTTGATCCTCGGAGGATATCGGGTGATATTTTGCGTTATACGCGATGAGGTGATCGTAATTCACATTCGAGGCCCGTTCGTCGACGACGAAGGTTAGATGAAGCTTAAAGATGCGGACTGAAGGAGGAGAGTTTCTTTCGATCGTAATGCCTTGCTACCGTGAGGCGGAGCATATAGTTGCGATCTTAGGTGAGATTCGAACAGCACTTGAAGCGACCAACGTGGTTTTCGAGTTCGTGCTGATCGACGACGGGTCACCGGATAATAC
The DNA here is from genome assembly GCA_964410495.1 of uncultured Chloracidobacterium sp. Taxonomy (GTDB): domain Bacteria; phylum Acidobacteriota; class Blastocatellia; order Pyrinomonadales; family Pyrinomonadaceae; genus OLB17. The sequence goes on along the minus strand of CAYPGP010000002.1, from coordinate 22,574 downwards.
GTGGTCTGTTTTAGATGCCGCGTCGAAGGAGTTTCCGATGATCCGGGCCGCCCGGTTGAGCCGGAACTTCGGCAAGGAACTCGCGCTCTGTGCCGGGCTCGAAATGGCGCGCGGCGACGCGGTCATCGTCATGGACGCCGACGGCCAGCATCCGCCTTCGCTCTTGCCGGAGATCATCGAGAAATGGCGTGAAACGGGCGTCGATATAGTCGAAGCGACGAAAAAAGATCGCGGAAAAGAATCCGTCGTTACGCGTTCGGGGGCCCGGCTGTTCTACTTTCTTTGGAACAAACTCTCGGGCTTCGAGATGGAGGGAGCGTCGGATTATAAACTGCTCAGCCGAAAAGCCGTCGACGCTTATCTGAAGATGGACGAGCGAAATGTTTTCTTCCGCGGAATGACCGCCTGGCTCGGATTTTCCCGTGCGAGTGTGCCTTTTGAGGTGCCCGAACGTGCCGGCGGAAGCTCGAGCTGGTCGATACTGCGACTCGTTCGGCTGGCCTTGACCGGTATTACGGCCTTTTCCGCGATCCCGCTCCAAATCGTCACCTTGAGTGGCGTCTTATTTCTGCTTTTTGCGTTTCTTTTTGGAGCACAGACGCTCTACGTCTATCTCCGAGGCCAGGCCGTCACCGGATTTGCGACCGTGATCCTACTGCTATTGATCATCGGTAGTTTCCTGATGATCAGCCTCGGCGTTATCGGCATCTATTTAGCCCGGATCTACGACGAGATAAAGGCCCGGCCGCGATATATTATTTCCGAAACTGTCGAGTCACTCGATTCGGCGGGTCCCCACAATTAAGCTCGGGTTTATTTTCCGCGTATAGGCTTGAGATCGAAAGTCGAGAGTGCTGCGGACCCGGTATTCAACACTATCAGTCGCCGATCTTTCTTTGTGTCAACTATCAAGAGTGCCGAAGGATTGCGTAACACGGCGTCTGAAGGAACTTCGCCAGTCGACTGATTTCCATCAAGGTCCATCGCCAATATCTGCTCCTTCCAACCGTTAGTCAAATAAACGGTCTTCGTATTCTCATCAAAAGCAACGTCAGGATAATGCCACGGGTATTTCTCCCAAACGGGAACGGCTAACTCCTTGATGAACACGCCTTCTAGATCAAAGATCTGAATGCGGTTGTTTCCTAGATCTGCGACGAAAACCTTGTTATCGGCGATGCCGATCCCTGTCGGTTCGACGAATTGGCCCGATTCTGAGCCCGACTGTCCCCAGGTCGTGAACGTATCCGTTTCAGGGTCAAACCGTACTATCCTCGTCCGTCCCTGATCAACTATATAAAGATGACCATTGGGTGCAAGGGCAATGTCGCGCAGTCCATAAAAACCCGGTTCGGGGCCACTCCATTCTTTAAGAAAGCCGCCTTCCGGCCCAAATTTGATCAGAGTTCCCCTTGCGGCATCGGCGACATAGATGTTTCCGGAGCGGTCTACCGCAACACCGTTCGGTTCCTGGAACTCGCCCTGTTTTGTTCCTTTCGTACCGAAGCCGAATATCAAGCCGCCAGCCGCATGTACCTTTACGATGCGAGCGTTTGCCGTATCTGCAATGTAGAAATTTCCCGAGCCATCGGCGGCGATTCCGCGGGGCATCGCAATTTGACCATCTACATTGCTTGTGCCCGTTTCAAAGGCGTTAAATGGTCGAGTGTCGGGTGTCGGCGAGGGTTCGGGCGACGTCGCCACCGTTGGCTGAACGTTCTGAACCCACGCGCTTGGGACGAAAAACGCGTAGAGGGGAAACAGCAGGATCAGAACAATTACCGCTGCCATGACGATCCTGGCGATTTGATGCCCGGTGCCCGTTTGGCTCGTGAGATCTTCTTGGGCCGTCGCCGTATCTTCATCCACACTTGACCGATCAATAACGAACACCCTAATAACGATCAGCGCGAGGACACCCACGATGAACGGCACCAGCCACGGAGCAATAAGGAGAACTGGCATTTTGCCGCTGGTAAAGTCAGCAAAGTAGCCGGGGAATGCGTAACCGGCCATATTGCAATACATGGCACCGTACATTGCCCCGATCACATTGATCACTACTGACTTTATGCCGACGACCAAAAGAACTGCACCGGCGAGCAATCGCAAGATAACCGTCGGGATGCGTCGAAGGCCGACAACGCCAAGCGACAGAAAGGGCATGATCGGAAGCAAATACCGTGGGCCGTAAGCGCAAGTTCCTAAACCTTCTACGTTTGCGACGTAAAGGAAGAGAACACTGACGGCCACAAAGATCGCCAACACCTCTCGCCAGCGATGGGCCGAAACGAAGAAGAGGCCGACGAGTCCAACCCAGAGCACGGGATCATAGTCATCGATCAGTATTCGGTAAACCCGCAACTTCTCAAGAAAATTCGCCAGGTCCAGGTAGAAAAAAACTTCCGGGTTATAACCGGTAAATTTTGCATTTGCGACCGCCGGCGGGAGAAATGGATTGCCGAAGCAAACCGCGTTATAGATCAGCATCGGGAGAACGCTGGCGAATCCGCCGATCATCATAGGAGGAACCAGCTTCCACCGACGCAGCGAGAGGAAGTAGATCCCAACAACGACCACCATGAAGAAGTGAAGCATCGAGGTCGTAATCGTCAGTCCCAGCAGAAAACCGGCACCTAGGGCGATCAGTTTATTCGTTTGGTCGGTGTAGGAATTACTTTTAGTGAGTATCGTCAGGTAAAATGCGATGACCAGGAATGCTGTTGCCAGCGTATCGTGGTGGGCGAGGCCAGAATACGCGGTCGAAGTTGTGCCTAATCCGAAAACCAGTGCCGCCGCCAAGGGCCAAAAGGTCGATTCGTTCGAGTCGAGGTAACGCCCGATCCTAAATACACAAACGCCGGCCAACGCCGTGAATAGTGATGCGGTGAAAAAGATGATCAATGCTCCTGTCAGCAACTTGTCATCGTCGTAGCTAAAGCCGAATAACTTTAACCCCGCATACGCAATAGAACCTATTATCGCCGCGCCCGGCTGTTTATTGCTGTATGTATGTCCGTCGTAGCCGAAGACATCGCCCGTGGCCGGCCAATTCTTTAGGTTTTCTACCGTAACTCTCTGGTAGTCAACAATGGCTTCGATCGTCGTTTGCTGAAAATCGAACTCAGCAACGTTCTTAGCATTGATAAGAACGCCGAACGTAAGCCATAGTCCCAGAAACAGCAATACCTCGATGCGGGTAATCGATCGCCAGAAAGGAGTTTTGAGTGAAATCGAGCTCATCTTTGATCAAGATCTAGCCTTAACCCTAGAAATCAAATTTCGAGATCTTGTTACCGCTGGTATTCAAAACAAGCAGCGTTCGGTTTTTGCCTACTTCGGAAAAGCACATTGCCGTCGGATTCTCAAGCGGCCCGCTGAGCGTTGACTTCAGCGGAGCATCGACAACGTTGCCTTCAAGATCGGTAATAAGTATTTCCTGCTTCCACGAATTTGCTATCAGCAACCGCTTTGCTTTTGCATCAAAAGCCACGTCCGGGTAGTTCCATACATAGCGTTCCCATGGTAGAACTTCCCACATTCGGACGAATGCTCCTTCGAGATCGAACACCTGTACGCGGTTGTTGCCGTTGTCGGCTACGTAAACATGCTTGTCACTAACACCGATGCCGGTCGATTCATGGAACTGCCCTTCGCCTGCTCCGGCCGAACCCCACGCTGTAAAGCTGTCGGTCGCCGGATCGAAACGGACGATGCGGGTGCGGCCTTGATCGACGATGTAGAGTTTCTTGTTTGGGCCGAATGCGATGTCCCGCGGGCCGTAGAAGCCCGGATCGGGGCCTTTCCATTCTCTTAGGACAAGGCCGTTCGGGTCGAGCATGACAAGCTTGTGATTGAACGCATCTGTAACGAAAATGCGACCACCATCGTCGACGGCGATCCCATTTGGCTCTTTGAGTTCACCTTCGGCGGTTCCGGGTTTGCCGAATGACGCGAGAAACTTTCCTTCACCATCAAACTTCTGAATTCGGCTGTTGCCAGTATCGGCCACATAAATGTCGCCCCTCGAATCTACCGCAATGCCGCGGGGGCGAGAGAATTGTCCCAACCCCGCACCCTCGCCGCCGGTAAATGCGTTCAACGCCGCTGACGGCGATGGAGTCGGCGTGGCCTCGATCGTAAACGACGGGTCGGGCGGGCCGAGCGTTTCAGGAACCTTATAGATCTTCAGGTTATCGTATTTATTTTCGGTGTCTGAAAAAACGACCGGGAAATATGCCTGGATCAGCTGCTCGTTGTTTTTCTTAATAAAGTCCGCACCGTTGCGAACGATATTATCGATCGCCACATAATCGATACGGTTTTCCTTGATCAGGCTGAAGACCTCGTTGATGTCTCGCGACTCGAGCATCTTGCGGTAGATCACGTCGCGTTCGTTGACCGGATAGCCGGCTCCCCAGGCGTAATATGGATGGCCGTAATAGAGTCGACGGCCGGCCATGAGGATGCCGTGATTTACGTAACGGTGCGAAAGCCAGATCGACTTTGGATCGGTATTATTTCTAACCCAATCGACCAGCGGATCACCTTGAAAACGGTAGTCCACCCAGAAGCTGTTCTTGACCGGAAACAGGTCGATCACGCCGCCGATCACGATAAGGAAGACCATTACGATGGTCAGCAGCCGGGCAAATATCGCTCCCGGCGAGGGCATCAGGTTCCACAGCTTGACGATGCCAAAACCGACTGCGACGTTGATGAGTACCACCCAGACGTTAAAGAATTTGTGATTGGCGAGGATCTCTTCGCTGAACTGGAAGCACGTCGCCATTACGAGCAGGGCGGTTATCGCAACGATCATCAGCCGCTGTAAACGGTTAGCAAAAATAAGGGCGATAGCGATGAATATCCATTTGAAACCGAACGTAAATGCAAGATAGTAAAGCATCTTGCCGATGGTTGGTTCGGTCAGTGTATAACCGAAATACCACGTCGAATACTGCACCGGAGCGAGCCCGGATCTCAGGAAAATTACTTGCGGAAGAGCTATCAAACCGCTGACCACCGCAACGGCGATCATTTCCCGACGGAGCGGAAGTGAAAAGAACATGACGGCCAGCACGCCCGCCGCCCCGGCAAAAACAGCACCGTTCCATAGAGGCATCAGGCCAAGAAGCAGGCCGCAAAACGCATAAGGTGCGAGCCTGTGAGCCCAGGCGATCATCGTCTCACGCGAATCCGTTTTTTCTTCCTGAATGTCGGAATGATCGGGCGAATCTGGCTCCTCGTCCTCTAACTCGTCATCATTAGCCGTTTCTGCGGCCGGAAGCGGTTCATCAACAAGGGCGATCTTTTCGTCCGCCTCTAAGGCCGCGGTGTCCGGTAGATCTTTCAAGGAAGTGGAATCATCAGCTAATACGGCGTCCTCGGGCGGAGCGGTTACTGGTTCGATGTTCTCTTCATCGGCCGCTTCCTCATCGCCGGAACGGTCCGTTTCGGAATCCGTATCACTTGCAGAAACGGGTTCAGAGACCGGGGCCGCGGCAAGTTTTGCTTCGTAACGCTCCCGCTGCCGGATCGACAAGAAAACCACTACCAACAAGAAAATACCGATGGAACTCGCTAGATGCCGCTGGTTCAAGTAAACGACCTGTGACCAAACGCCCCAATCCTCGCCGCGATAGGGGAATCCCGACGAGAGAAAATCCTGCATCTTCCAGAGCTTTTCCCACACGGCCGATATCGAACCTTGTTTGAGGTAAAACGGAATGTAGGCGAGTGTTCCGTGAAAATAGAACAGGATCGCTCCGATCCGGCCAGCCGTGCGTGATTTGAATAACACCGAACCCAGCGTCATCACCAGCACGAGCAGCGAAAGCAGCGTCAGGATCGAGAGCGTATTATTCGCAGTCGCGGGGCTGAAACCGAGATATTCCAGATTTCCGGCCTGGAAGTAGAAGAGAAAGTGATATCTGATCTTGTCGCCGGCGAAGTGCGGATATTCGGTCGGGAAATTGTGCCCCACGGCGAACGATTGCATGATCGACGCGGTCGATCCGAAATCGCTGGACTGGTGATGAGCGATGCGTATTGTGCCTTCGTTCATCGTGAACGTCGAGTAAGCCATCACCACGGCTACGACGAAAAAAATGCAGACGACGATCCAGTCGGCACGAACAAAATTAGTTTTTTCCGGATCGATCGTCGTGGTCGCAGCGGGAGCCGCGTTTCGATTTAGGAGATAGCTAACCGCGATCGCAATTATCGTAAACACGATATTTCCGCCGAGCATCGGGTAAGACGTACCGGCAAACAGATACGCCCCGGCATAAGTTATCCACGTGGCAAGCAGTAAGCCTGCCAAAAAGCCGGTAGCAACGCGGTGCGGCGTGGAAACAAAAGGGAAAAACCGTCTGCAGATCGCGTCGCCGAAGACGAAAACGAGAAGCAGGTAAAAGATTGCGAGCATAGGTTATAAGATCCGCCCGTCGGCACGCGTGGCGGCCGAATCCCGATCGGAAAAAAGATCAGATTTGCTTGAACAAAGATACCAGATTTCGCCCGGTTTTAAACCTTTGGCTGATGCGGTTTTTGGTCACCTTTGCCCGTGATAAGCTGAAGACAATGCTCCTCGATATTTCGCCCCTTCGGGCTTCGCGAGACTATCGCCTCTTATTTTTTGGCCAGCTGATATCGTTTTTCGGCTCGATGATGACGTTTATCGTCGTTCCGTGGCAGATGTATCAGCTGACTGGGTCGTCGGCGATGGTCGGGTACATTTACCTCGCCGAATTCGTTCCGATGGTCGCCCTCGCGTTTGTCGGCGGAGCTCTGGCCGACTATTTCGACAAGCGAAAACTGCTGCGAATATCGGAACTAGGCCAAGGTGCGGCATCGCTCGTTCTGTTGATCAATTCGCTTCTACCTCAGCCGCAGATCTGGGTGCTTTTCCTCTGCGTCGCCGCCCATGCTGGACTCGCTGCGGTTCAGCGTCCTGCGTTTGAGGCGTTCATTCAAAAGGTCGTGCCCGCCGAGATGATGACGGCGGTGATGGCCCTAAATTCGATCCGCTGGAGCGTCGGGGCGATCATCAGCCCCGCGATCGCCGGGATCATCGCCGTGTCGCTCGGCCCGTCGGTGGCGTATGCGATCGACCTGGTTACGTTTGTCGGGACGATCTATGCCGTTTACGCCATCTCGGCCGTACCTTCGCCTGAGAATGCCGAGAAACCGAGCATCGAAGGGATAAAGCGGGCGTGGAAATATGCTTTTTCCCGCAAGGAGTTGCTCGGAACCTATTTTATCGACATTGCGGCGATGTTCTTCGCGATGCCTCAGGCTCTTTATCCAGCGCTTGCGGTTTACTTCGGGGCTGAATACGTCGGTTTCTTTCCTGCCGCGATCGCTCTCGGAGCCCTCGTCGCTAGTTTGACATCCGGATGGACGAAGAACATTCATCGTCACGGCGTTTTTGTTACGGCGGCAGCACTGCTTTGGGGCGTTGCGATCATATTTTTCGGGCTTTCAACATCGATCGTTCCGGCACTTGCATTTCTTTTCGCAGCCGGTTTCTTCGATATGATCTCGGGCATTTTTCGCGGAGCTATCTGGAATCAGACAATTCCGAATTATCTCCGCGGCCGCCTAGCCAGCATCGAGATGATGAGCTACCTGACCGGCCCAATGCTCGGAAGCGCGAAAATGGGCATCGTGGCCGAGGTGTTCAGCGTAAAAATAGCCCTCGTATCCGGCGGGATACTCTGTGTAGTTTCCGTCGCCGGAGCCGCTCTGCTGCTGCCGAAGTTCCTGACCTACGACGGCCGCGAAGGCGTAAAGCAGAAAGAGATCGAAGAAGCCCAGCGAGCCGAAATGGCCAGAGTGAGCGAGTCGGAATTCTAGATCTGTTCACCTTTCACTATTCACTTCTTACTGATTAAATTAAGACAGTGAATAGGTTATTCTCGAAATATGCCAATCTTACGAAAACGCGAGATCGAAAATCTTGAACAGCTCAGCGGCGAGGAGCTTGAAGCCTTTCTCGATTCGCTGCCCGCCGCCCAGCATACGATCAGCGAGCTGCTCGATTTTGTCGAAGACGAACTCTACGAGACCGAATGCAATCACAGCCTGCAATATGCAATGCGGTACATGATGGACAATCGCCTGGATTTCGGGAAAATAACCTCATGGCTGACCGCCAATGGCGGCTATTGCGACTGCAAGGTTCTAGCCGAGATCGCCCCGATCTGGCGGGCGAAATTTGGAGACGACTAGTATGAAGATGAAGCCTTTTCTTGTCGCCTTGGTGATCTTAATGATCACAACCGCCGCATACGGCCAGAGTACGAAAACCATGAACATCAAGGTTTTCTTCTCGAACGAGAAACTCAATCCGAATATCGACGACTGCAACAAGGTGTTTCCAGTCTCTCGCACGATCCCGAAAACCACAGCTGTTGCGAAAGCCGCGCTCGAAGAACTGTTCAAGGGCGTGACGAAGGACGAGGAAGCGAAGGGTTACGGAAGCATCCCGACGGCTGAGTCTGACGGCATCCTAAAGAGCATAAACGTCAAAAACGGGGCGGCTTACGTGAACTTTACTAACCGCGTTCTTGAACAAATGGGTACCGCCACAACCAGCTGCGGCGGCGGCCAGTACTTCGGAATGATCGAGAAAACCCTGACTCAGTTCCCAACGATCAAGAAGGTCTACTACGCCGTCGAAGGCAACACGAACGAATTCTACGAATGGGTTCAGGTTGGCGAATGTCCGTATGGACGGCATTGTCGTTCCACAAACTTCAAGTAGAGTAACTACTTCAAATAAGTTTTCAAATATCTACCCGTATGCGAATCTTCGCATACCGCAACCTCTTCCGGCGTTCCGGTTGCTACTATATTTCCGCCGCCAATGCCGCCTTCGGGGCCGAGGTCGATTATGTGGTCGGCGGTTTTGATGACGTCCATGTTGTGTTCGATAACGAGGACGCTGCCGCCGCTGTCGATCAGGGCACGGAAGGCCGTGAGCAGTTTATTGATGTCGTCGAAGTGCAGGCCGGTCGTTGGCTCGTCGAAGATGAACAACGTTTGCGAGCTGGTTTTCTGAGCGAGATGCGAGGCGAGCTTTACGCGTTGAGCTTCGCCGCCCGAAAGCGTCGTTGCCGATTGGCCGAGCCGTAGATAGCCCAGGCCGACGGCATCGAGAACCTTTAGCCGCGAGACGATCTTTGGCACGTCCTTGAAGAATAGGATCGCTTCGCGGATCGTCAGCGACAGGGCTTCATCGATGTTCTTGCCCTTATATTTTACGTCGAGGATGTCCTGTTTGAATCGCGTTCCGCGGCAGTCCTCGCAGGTCAGTTCGACGTCGGCGAGGAACTGCATCTCGATCGTCACCGTTCCGCTGCCCTGACATATCTCGCAGCGGCCGCCGGGGACGTTGAAGGAGAAATGCGAGGCATTGAAGCCCTTGGTTTTGGCGCCGTTCGTTCCCGCGAAAACTTCGCGAATGGCGTCGTATGCCTTGATATAAGTGACCGGGTTCGAACGCGGCGTGCGGCCGATCGGCGATTGATCGACGAGGATGATGTCGTCGACGTTGTCACCGCCGGTGATCTCCTTGAAAAAACCGACCGGAGCGTTCCATTCGCCGAGTTGTTTTTTGAGGCCGGCGTACAAGACGTCGTGGACGAGCGTAGATTTGCCCGAACCCGAAACGCCGGTCACGCAAACGAGCATATCGAGCGGGATCTCGACCGAAACGTTGTTCAAATTATGCTCGCGGGCACCAACGATCTCGATCTTTCGCTTCGTTTTCGGGCGGCGCTTTAGCGGGACTTTGATCTCGGCATCGCCGCGAAGATATTTCGCCGTGAGCGACGTTTCGCTCTTCAGAAGCTTCTCGAAATTACCCTCAAAAACGACTTCGCCGCCGTTTTCGCCGGCGAGTGGGCCGATATCGATGATGTTATCGGCGGCACGCATCGTTTCTTCGTCGTGCTCAACGACGATCAGCGTATTGCCGATGTCGCGGAGGTTTTCGAGGATCTTGATCAGCCGCGTATTGTCCCGCGGGTGCAGGCCAATGCTGGGTTCGTCGAGCACATAAAGCGTTCCAACGAGCAGGGAACCGAGGTTGGTCGCGAGTTGTATTCGCTGAGCCTCGCCGCCCGAAAGCGTCGCGGCGAGACGGCCAAGCGTTAGATAATCGAGCCCTACATCGACGAGGAATTTTAGTCTTCGCCGGATCTCAAGCAGAACTTTATCGGCGATTTTTGTTCGCTCCGGCGTGAGTTCGAGTTTTTCGAAAAACGCGTGAGCATCGGCTATCGACATATCGACGATCTCAGGCAGCGAGCGTTTGCCGATCTTCACATCACGGGCTTCCTGGCGAAGCCGCTGGCCGTCGCAGTCGGGGCAACGAGTGTAGCCGCGAAACTTTGCGAGGAACACGCGGACGTGCAGCTTGTATTTCTTTGTCTCAAGAAACTGAAAAAATCCCTTGATCCCACGCCAGCCTTCGTCGCCGTAGATGATGCAGTTCTGCTGATAGTCAGGCAGATCGACGTAGGGCGTGTTTATGTCGATATTCGCCGAAGCGGCGTATCTCAGCAGTTCTTTCTGGAGCGACGCATAAGCCGGGCGAGTGAACGGTTCGACCGCCCCTTCCTTGAGTGTCTTTAGAGGATTCGGAATGACCAGTCCGTAGTCAATACCGATCGTGTTGCCGAATCCCTGACAAGTTTTGCACGCACCGGTCGGCGAATTGAAGCTGAAAAGATGCGGCTCGGGCTCTTCGTATCGCGTGCCGTCGTATTTGCAGATGAAGCTATCTGAGAACCGGAGCGTTGTCGCTGAGTCGGTAGCGGGCGGGGTTTTGGCTCGCGACTTGACGGACCCACCTGCTACCGAAGGTGGTACTGACCCGGCCGCAACTCGTATTACTGCTGCGTGGCCCTCGCGGAAGCAGATCTCTAAGGAATCGACGAGACGTTGGCGAATATCCTGGCTGACGGCGAGGCGGTCGACGAGTGCGAAGGTGTTATCAAAATCGTCGAAAGTGTAATCTTCCGGCTTTTGTAGTTCGACGATCTCACCGTCGCGAAACAGCCGCGTGATGCCTTGCTGCATCAGGGCCATGACCATTGCACCTGTGCTCAGAGCCTTGTCGGTCGATTTCGTCTTTTTTGCCCTGGCCGCACGGACCGTTTCGCGTGAAAGTTCGTCCTGGATCGGGAACAGAACGTAAAAACGTGTACCTTCCGGAAGGTCGGCGAGGATCTCATCCGCCGCCGATTCCGGCGAATCCTTCTTTACCTCGCGGCCGCATTTGTGGCAGATGGTGGTGCCGGCACGGGCGAAAAGCAGCCGGAGATAGTCGTATATTTCTGTCTGGGTTGCGACGGTCGAACGCGGATTTTTGGTCGAATTCTTTTGCCTTATCGCTATTGCGGGCGAGATGCCGGTTATCTCGTCAACGTCCGGCTTGTCCATCCGTTCGAGAAACTGTCGGGCGTATGCGGACAGCGATTCGACATAACGCCGCTGGCCTTCGGCGTAGAGCGTGTCAAAAGCAAACGAAGATTTCCCCGAGCCTGAAACGCCGGTCACCACCGTCAATTTGTTTATCGGGAGCGATACGGAGATGTTTTTCAGGTTATGAACCCTCGCCCCGCGTACCTCGATCTGCTCTTCTTTTGGTTTCACCGCTTGCATAGTCACCGTCACTGAGAATCAAACAAAACTCCATTTTAACACCTGCAGGTTCGGTATCGAAACCGAACACAAACAGCGAACTGTCTTATGCCCTACGCGGCCGTAAACTGTTGATCGCATTAACCTTAACCCGCGTTTCGCCAAAAATTCCCTTGTCCCACCGCGGGACAAAGATGGGACATGTAAGTACAAGTAAACAAACGGGTTACGCTTTGTCCCGTTGTCCCGCACAAATTTGACTACTTTGGTGGGACACTCAAATTTTCGACGCCTGCGAAGTCCGTATTTATGAGTATTTTGGGTCATACGCATATCTTACGAAATGTATCATAAAATGTTGCAAATTCTATGCATGAAACGCCCGCGGGATGGCGGTGTTGCGTGATTCTGTGGCGTTACGACGGTTTCTTTGCGTTTTTCTCTGCGTTCTTGGCGACTTTGCGTGAAATATGATCTTTCTCACGCAAAGACGCCGAGAACGCAAAGAATACGCAAAGGAAACCCTTACAGCACACGTTCCCCGCAAAAAGCGAGCAGATCAGGGCTGGAAATAAAGCGATCCGTTCAGATCGAGGGTTCGAAGCTGGTTCGCGATCCCGGCGGCTTCGGCCTCCAGCTTTAGATCACGAAGCGGAGCAGAGGGCGGTTCGTCGGAGAGGTCGAATGTGCCGTAGTGCATCGGGACGAGGGTTTTGGCGCCGATGTCTTTGAATGCCTTGACCGCATCGGCGGGGTTGTTGTGATTTGGTTCCATGAACCAGCGAGGTTCGTAGGCACCGATGCCGATCAGGAAGTAATCAATCGCGGGGAACGCTTCGCCGGTTTCGCGGTAATGACGGCCGTAGCCGCCGTCACCGCCAAAATAAATGCTCGTGCCGCCGCCGCGGACGACGTAACCGCCCCACAGACGGTGATTTGTGTCGAACAATCCTCGTCGCGACCAGTGGCGGACGGGCAGGAAATAAACCTCGATGGGCGAATCACCGAGGTCAAAACGCTGAAACCAGCCGGCGGTCCGGACATCGTTCGTGGGTGTCGCGAATGAACGCAGCAGCTCCTCGCTGCGCATCCCGGCCAGCAATTTCGCCTGTGGAAACTTGGCGGTCACTTCGCGAATGGTCGGTTCGTCCATGTGGTCGCGATGGTCATGCGAGAGAAGGATGTAATCGAGCTTCCGTATCTTCGAAAGCGGCGAGGGCATCTCGACGTATCGCTCAACTAAAGTCGGCGAACCGAATATCGGGTCGGTCAGGATCGCGACGCCGTTGACGCGGATATAAAAAGTCGCGTGACCGAGCCAAACGAGGCCGTTGCGGTCGCTGGCTAAAAATTCCGATGGATCGGCAACGTTCGGCCGCCACGTGTCGCGCGCCTTTTCTTCTTCAAAGGGATTCGAGCCAAACTGCCACTGCAAAAACCGGCTAGTCTTCATGACCATCGGAAACTCGTCGTTCATGAACCGCCCCCGCTGATCGACCGGCGTACCCGGCCAATCGGGCCTGACAGTCTGAAGCTCGGCTTGCGAAACCCGCGCCGTCAGTATCGTCTCATCGATCTCCGTCCAAAACCCAGCCCCGACGAGAACCAGGACCAACAGGCCGATGATAATGCCGATGCGCTTTAGCCACTTCTTCATAATGCGAAGAATCCTTGTTCGCCTTAGAAGCCCGACGTGCTTACGGTAGTCGGGCCGCAAGCCGCTATCGGCGAAACTGTACCGAGGATGATCAATCTGACGACCGTCACATCGGCCGCGTTGATGAAACCATCGCCACACGTTCCGTTAATATCGGCCCGCTGAAACTGATTCGGCGTAGTCATGGGGGTAGAAAGGCCTAAGACAAAATTACGCATCGCGGTCACGTCGTTAACCAGTACCAGCCCGTCGCCCGCCGGTCCACCATTACCGTCGACCACATCGCCTTCAATGCCGATAGTTGATTGGATCTGAACCTCGAATGCTCCGATGTCCGAGTTATTACCACCGGGTGCGGGAGCGATCCCTGGAATGTCTACCGGCCGTCTCAATCCGCGTTGATCAAAGTTGTCAACACCCGGAGTCCCGGACGTAGTAGCCTGCGCCGCTTTATCTATCGCCGGGCTGCCCTCGAGCAATGCATGGGTTAGCGTCGAACCACCATTTGGAGCGAGCGGCCCCAGCATCGGGTTGACTTCGTAAAACCCCCGATCCAACGATATCGAGAGCAGCGTTCGGGTTACCGATGGGAAAACCGGTCGATCCGTCATTCTGCCCAATCAGATTGTATCCATGAGAAACGAAGCTCCCGAAAACGTCAGGAGCGGGGGAAGCTGGACCGAGGTCACCGTTACCTGCAATGATCGTGTTTCTTACGCTTACCGTACCGCGATCATTAAAGATCCCGCCGCCGCGGCTAGCAATTGCCGACATGCTTAGCGTCCCGTTGTCGGTAATGGTTGAATTTACGACACTGGCGACACCACTTCCGACATAAATCCCGCCGCCGCCGTCGCCAAAATCTTGTAGATAATTCCCGGAGATTGTGCTGTTTGCAACGGTCAAAGTCCCGCTGCTCCCAATTCCAGCACCTCGCGACCCGCCCCGATTGTTCGATACCGTGCTGTTAAGAATATTTAAGGTGGCTTCAAAGTTTGAGATCGCACCGCCCAGGCCTGAGCCGCCCGTGTTGCCCGCGACCGTGCACTCGTCCAACTCCAGAGAGCTTCCGTTAAAGTTTACTATCGCGGAGCCGCCGCCCGAGGTTCTCCTGCCCTCCGTGATAGTCAACCGCCGAATGGTAACAGAAATTGGACCGCTGACACTGAAAACCCTGAAGAAATTGCTGCCTGAAATCGTGACCCGCCGTGAGGATGGTCCTTCGATGGTGAGGCTTTTGGTTATTACGATGCTATCAGATTCCAGACGAATCGGATTCATGACGGAACCCGAAAAAGTAATCGTACTCCCGGCACAAGCACTCGTCACCGCCGCGCGCAAACTACCTAGGCCGCTGTCGGCACTGGTGTCGACGACTGGATTGACCAAACATGAACCCGGCGGTGTCGGTGTTGGCGACGGATTTGGTGTCGGAGTCGGCGTACCGGTCGGAGTTGGATCGTAGAGTTCACAGCTGTTCAAAATATTTGAAAATGTGGAGCCATTTCGTCCCCCAACAACCAGCACTCTGCCATTCGGCAGTAGCGTTGCGGTGTGCTGATAGCGGGCCGAATTCAGATTTCCCGCAACAGTCCATGCTTCAAGAAGCGGGTTATAAAGTTCGGTCGCCTGTGGCACTTGTCCCGAAACGGAATTCTGTCCGCCAGTGACTATAACCGACCCGTTGGCAAGCAATGTCGAGGTATGTTCGAACCGGCCTGAGTTCATGCTTCCGGTTCCGGACCATGTTCCAGCGACTGGGTCGAACAACTCGCAAGAATTCGGTGATGCAGAAGAGCCGCCCGACACTAGGACCTTCCCGTTCGGCAGTAACGATGTTGCATGGAGATCGCGAGCATTGACCATGCTGCTCGTAAGGTTCCAATTGCCAGTTGGTATATCGTAGATTTCAGCGGTGTTAAACGGACCGCCTAACCCATTTCCTCCGGCGACCAGCACTCCGCCATTGGCAAGCGTAGTTGCGGTGTGATTTACGCGAGCGGCGATGACAAAACTGCCGGTGAAAGCTGACGTACCTGTAGTGGGATCGTACAGTTCAGATAGTGCTGTGCCCCCAAATACGCCGCCCGCCACCAGCAATTTTCCGTTTGGTAGCAGCGAGGCGGTATGCCCTTGTCGAGTGACATTAACGGAACCAGCCGACGTCCACAAACCGGTTGCCGGATCATATATCTCAACAGAGTTGGTTGACCCCGTTCCATTCGAACCGCTTACGACAACGACTCGGCCGTTTGAAAGTAGAGTCGCAGTGTGGCGTGCCCGGGCCACAATAAGATTTCCTGTGCTCGTCCAAATTCCAGTCGCTGGGTCGTAGATCTCCGCGGTCGCGGTAAGTGCGGTTCCGGAGCCACTCGGCGTTTCACCGCCCGCAACTAGCACCTTGCCATTTGCCAACAGTGTAGCCGTGTGCCCGGTTCGCGCGGTGATAAGATTTCCCGTAGCCGTCCAACCCGCATCGATTTCAAACGGTTGATCATTCGAGTCGCGCTCTTCCTGCGAATTCGCCGTTCTTTGCAAGACCGTGAAGACAGAAAGCGCCAGTAGAGCGGCGGCGAGAGCAAGGAATCCGAGCCTCGGCTTGCGATTTCTCGCATTAAGAATGGTGAGAGCAGAAAGATCTTTCATTATCGATCAAACACGGAAACATTTCACCGGCCGTATCGGTGGCAAAGCGAGAAGACAAATTGGTTCAGAACAAGATAGCAGAAACCGTTAATTTAGGGAATTTTCCGGGGCTGGATCGGAATAGTTATTTTATGAGAGTTGTGACGATTGGCGTTGTCGTGGTTTTGGTTTGTCTTTCGGCGGGGTTGCTTTTGGCCGGGCGTGCTCAGCAACAGCAAGCAGCCGTTTCCGGGCCGGTCACGGCTGTGAAAGAAAAGCCGGTTTTGGTCGAGCTTTTCACATCTGAAGGCTGTTCGAGCTGTCCACCCGCGGATCGCGTTTTGACAGCGATCGCCAATGATCGAAACGTGGCGGGGGCCGAGGTTATTGCCTTGTCGTTTCACGTCGACTATTGGGACTATTTAGGTTGGAAGGACAAGTTTTCTTCCGCGGAGTTTTCTAAGCGGCAAGAGAATTATGTGAACCGATTCAAGCTGAATTCGGCCTACACGCCGCAATCGGTTGTCGATGGCGAATTGCAGCTTGTCGGATCGGAAGAGCGACAGCTACGGAAGGCGATAGAGTCTCGGGCAGCCGAGTCGAAGGGCGACGTAATGCTCCAATTGGAAAACGGTACGCTCGATGTCCGCGTTACTGGCTTGCCCGAGCATTCTGACGCCGAAGTCTTTCTGGCGGTGGCTGAAAGCAAGCTGTTCTCAAAAATTGGCGGCGGCGAGAACGGCGGGAAAATGCTCGAACACACCGGTGTTGTTCGCGAACTGCAAAAGCTCGGCTCGGTTGGCAAGGCCGAGAGTTCGTTTGCGGCGAAAACTCCAGTTTCTATCAACGCGGATTGGAAAGCCGAGAATGTGCAGCTCGTCGTATTTGTTCAGGAAAACGGAAATCGTGGGGTAATTGGTGCGGCGTCGATCGGGCTTCGTTGATATCGTTTCACCAACGCTGATCGTAACGGCCGAGGTTGTTGTGCCAGGTATCTTCGGCTTCGTAAGGAAGCACGGGAATCGTACCTTCCATCGTGACCGCGACGTCGAGCGAACGCCAGAGGCGATAGTTTCGGCCTGTTGGCGAGCAAACTGTTAGGGTGACTTTTTCTTCGGAGATACGCGAGATGGCGGCGAAGCGCCAGTCGGTTTTTGAACGGACGATCAGGCGGGAGCCGACGGCGAGTTTGTCGAGGGTTAGTTGAGTTTCGGAAGTTTCCACGCCTTTTGACGAGAATCGTATATCTTTCGAGGCATTTGTACAAGGAACGGATTCTTCGCGGGTGACAGCCACGCAACTATCCGTTCCATGTTGCTGCGTTCCATCGCGGTGCAGCCGGCGGTCGGGGTCGCGGCGTCTTTCCAGATGTGCAGGAAAATGCACGATCCGCGGCCTTTTTCTGCCGGATAAGTGTTGTAAGCCACAAAGACGCCGAGGTCGTATTCCGGCACGATCGACGCCATTTTCTCGGAGCTTTTCCAGTCAAAATTGCCGACCTGCATGCGATTGACGATGCGGTTGTAGAAGTTGGACTTAGGATCGTCGACGCATTCGGTGTATTCGTCGAGCTTTGTGTACGGCATCTTCGAAGCCGTCGGCTTCGGGCCCGTGCCGAAGGCCGAAGTCAGCGGGAAAACCCCCGCGGGCGAATTGCCGTCTCCCTCGTATTTGCTAAGTCCGTAGTTAAGGGCTCCAACAACCCATGGATCAGGCGTTCGGTTAGTGATCTTCCAAACACCGTCCTCCTTCTCAAAAAGGATTGCAAGGCCTTTGGGCATCGAACTAGAGAAAATCATAGCCGTTGCTCGATTTCCATCAAAGAATTCGTTTTTCGTTGTGCAATTATCACCTACGTCGTCTTCAAGATACTTAGTGAGCGATGAGATTTTTTCCTCAGCCATTGCCTCCCGATAAAGAGCAAGCGTTGATTTGGAAACCAATTGCACAATTTTATCGTCATCTTTCCGCTTCAACGCTTCGCAATATTGTGAAAAGAGCGAACCGAGAACTGGGGCATTGTTGTTCGGCTTTTGGAATGCCTCGATTCCGGCGAGACCGCTTCGGCCGACAACTATCGGAAAGCTTTCACCATTTCGTTTCCATTCGCTTTTGGTGTTTTTTCGCTCGAAAAGCGCAGCGGTTCCGATGGTTTTATCCCAATCATCGGTAATAACAACGACGGCCTGGAGAGACTTTTCGAATGATGGTTTGACGGGCGGAGCAACTGGTTTCTTGACCTGCGAGGCGATCGCGAAGTTCAGGCAAAGAATAGCTATCAGGCAGGAAGTTGCTTTCATTTTGAGATTTGCCTCGCTCCATCCAGCTTGGCTAGTTGACGATCGAATGTGCCAAGTGGAGTGTGTCCGGCCCGACGAGCGATCTGGAGTATAAGACAGTCAGAAAAATTAAGTGCCGAGCTGGTACGAAAATTTTCTAGTGCTGCTTTCGCGGCAACTTCATCCTCCAGGATGATCGTATCGTGTTCCACCAATCTCTCAACAGCGAAGATCAATTCATTGCGATCCTTTCGATAAACTGCTTTGAGTACCCAGACCGTTTCTGCCAGGACCAAATTAGATACCCACGCCCCCGACGCTACAAAAGACCGAGCGTCTGCAACCTGGTCGTCATCGTCCTGAACGATAAGTCGAACGAGGACGTTGGTGTCAATCGCGACCATGACGCTCTCTTATGTATTCAGCGATGCCTTCCTTCAACTCTTCCAACGATCTCTTCTCCGGCTTCTCGTCAAAAAGCCCGCGATGGATATCGTCGAAGCTATAGCGTTTTGCTCGACTGACGGTAATTTTCTCACCCTCGTCGTGCCATTCGATAACGGAACCCGGCCCGATGCCGAGGCGTCGACGTATTTCGGCGGGGACTGAGATCTGACCTTGCGATGTCAGTTTTGACTGGATGGTTTTCACACAGCCAGAATAATGCATTACCGGGGTAATCGCAAGATTTTATTTAGTCGAGGAAAAGCGTGTCGTCGGCTTTTTTTATACCGCGAGTTGCGTAAAGCCTGATCCCGACGGCCATCATCACGATTGAGATCGCGATCCAGAGAATGACCCAGAGAACCGCCGGGATTCCGGTCGCGGCGGCCATGTTGGCGGCGTCCGATGAGGCGTCGGTGGCGGTGGTGATGACGAAAAGGGTCTTAAGGCTGAAGAAGGCGTTCAGCAGGCACTGCACGGCTAGGAATGCGAGCGAGAAGTTGACCCATTTTTCGGTCGCGAATTTTGCGATCGCAAAGAGTCCGGCGGTCAAGACCGCTCCTGAGAAAACGGTGAAAACGACGCTAAAGAACGTGACGTTCTGGAGGAAATTCCAGAACGGGGCGAGAAAGCCGAAGACGACGGTCATCACTGCGATCAGCCCGGCACAAAGGTAAAGTGCAAGCCTTGATCTCAGGCCGAAACGCATCCAGACGAGTAGCAGCGTACCGAAAAGCGTCGTGCCCATGTAACCGGCACTCGAAACGAATAGCGATGATAGCCCCGAAGTCTGCGACCAGACCATCCCGCCGCCATCCGGCGAGACCGTCAAGCTCATTACCGAACCGCCTGTTATCAGAGTCGCCAGAGCGTGGCAGCTTTCATGAATAAAGGTCGCGAAAAGCTGGATCGGGTAAACGATGTACCCCGCGATCGGGAAATACCAGCCGACGACCCACAGCGCAACGCTTATCGCGGTAGCGGTCAGCAGCAACTTGACCTGAGGCTTGGCATCGGCGGCGAGTGTGTAGTTGATCGGCATAATTCCTCCGTGTGGCTAAAATCGTTTACGCTTATTCTAGCTCAAAGTTCGCTCGTCACCCCATTTTTTTACCCTGGAGGACAGTTTGTTAGCCGAAGATCTTTTAAGGCACGTAACTTTCCAATGGTATCATGACGAAAACACGATTTTGATGGAGGCTTGGAATATGAGAATGGCGGACCGGTTGGTTTTAATGGGTGTGGTATTGATGTCCCTTTCTTTACCGGTGGCCGCCCAGACGACGGCGTTCAGTTATCAAGGTAGCTTGAGCAATAACGGTGTGCCCGCGAGCGGGAATTTCGACTTTGAGCTCAAGCTGTTCGATACCGCTAGCGCTGGAGCGCAGATTGGTACGACTGCGGAACGGTTGAACGTCTTGGTCACTAACGGCGTTTTTACGATCTCGCTGGATTTCGGAGCAGGGTCTTTGCCGGGGGCAGACCGTTTCCTTGACATCTCGGTCCGTAACGCAGGTAGCGGAGCATTTGTTTCGCTGAACCCGCGGCAACCAATTACAAGCTCACCATACTCGGTTCGAAGCCTTAATTCAGAAACTGCCACGACTTCTGCAAACACGACACAACTCGGCGGTATTGCCGCGAACCAGTACGTTGTGACGACCGATGCTCGGTTGACCGATGCCCGTCCACCGACTGCGGGAAGCGGTGATTACATTCAGAACAGAATTTCGCCTCAGCCGTCAAGCAACTTCAATATCAGCGGCAATGGAACGGTCGGTGGTACGCTTAGCAGCAATATAGTCAACACGACGACGCAGTACAACATAGCGAGCAACCGGGTATTGAGCAATCAGGGAACCGACAACCTTTTCGCCGGCGTGGGAGCAGGCGTCACAAACTCTACTGGTGTTGGCAATGCATTTTTTGGCAGGGATTCAGGCCTATCTAACAGCGTGGGATTTGACAATGCTTTTTTCGGGGCAAACGCGGGACGTGCGAATACGACGGGGCACGGAAATGCCTTCTTTGGCACGTTTGCAGGTCAGGCGAACCTAAACGGCGAGGCTAACGCGTTCTTTGGAAAGAGTGCAGGAGCAGCTAACACGTTTGGGGGAGCCAACACCTTTATAGGCGCTTTTGCAGGTTCTTCAAATACGGGAGGGAATGATAACTCATTCGTTGGCCACAGCGCGGGTTTGTTCAACACGACCGGCGGCGATAATGCTTTCTTTGGCCAGAGTGCGGGCCTGTCAAACACGACGGGTAGCGACAACTCCTTCGTTGGTGCGAGCGCAGGCAGGGCGAACACGACGGGATTCAGTAATGCTTTCTTTGGGGATGCTGCGGGCAGATTTAATACGACAGGAGCCGTCAATGCATTCTATGGAGCCAGCGCCGGTTCTGGAAACACCACGGGCGCCAATAACGCTTTCTTTGGTGCGAGTGCAGGCAATCTGAACACAATTGGCGAAAACAACTCTTTCTTTGGCCAAAGTGCAGGCTTCGCGAACGTTTCGGGCGATAACAACACGATAATTGGGTGGAGAGCGGACGTCACCTCGGGCAATCTGAATTTTGCGACCGCCATTGGCTCGAACGCGATCGTAACGGCGAGCAATCGGATCCAACTTGGCCGCAGCGGCAGCGACACGGTGTCGGTCGGCCTGTTAGATGCGGCTACCGCGACCCAATTGTGCATCAATGGTACCGTTTTGGCGTCGTGTTCGTCGAGCCAACGATACAAAGAAAACATTATGCCGTTCAGAAGCGGTCTAAGCTTGGTTAAGCGTCTAAGACCTGTGTCGTTTGACTGGGCGGGGCGGGGCGAACGCGATCTCGGCCTCATAGCAGAAGAGGTGGATCGAGTTGAGCCCCTGCTAGTCACTCGCAACGAGAAAGGCGAGATCCAGGGAGTGAAGTACGATCAGTTAACCGTAACGCTGATCAATGTCGTGAATGAGCAGCAAGAGCAGATCGAGAAGCAGCAGGAGGAACTCACCAAGCAGACGGTACTCAACCGCAATCTGGCTTTAGAGCTTGAAGCCCTTAAGGCGATCGTTTGTTCGATCAAGCCAGATGCGGCGTCGTGTGGTCCGAGATACTGAACTTGATTGAAATTTTTGCGGCCGAATGAGTTCGCAGATCATCTCGAGTCGGATCGGCCACCGGTTTTTGATTCAAGTCGGACATCGGAAATGACGATGTCTTTTTGGACGGCTTTACACATGTCGTAGATCGTTAGCGCCGCAACCGTGACGGCGGTCAGGGCTTCCATTTCGACGCCGGTTTGGGCATTGGTGATGGCTTCGGCTTCGAGATAGACGCCGAAATCGCGAAATTCGGCGGTGACGTTAACCTTTGAGAGATTGATCTGATGGCAGAGCGGTATTAGCTCAGAAGTTTTCTTTGCCGCCATTATCCCGGCGATGCGGGAGATCTCGAGCGGATCGCCTTTGGGACTCTTTTGAGTTTGGAGAGTTTCGAGAGTTTGAGAGTTAAGCAAGACACGGCCTGAGGCGACTGCTCGACGCGTCGTCGCTTCCTTGGCCGAGACATCGACCATTTTGATCTTCCCCGTTTCGTCGAAATGCGATAGTTCAGGCATAAATTAAAGATAAACTACTGTTGCGATCTCTCCCTCAGCAAGGTTCGTCCCGCGCGGTACGATAACGAGCGCATCGGCTCGAGCGAAGCCGACGAAATCGGATGAACCCGAGAACCGAAGCGTTTCGGCTGTAAGCCGTCCGTCCGGCGTCGTCGCGAGTCTTGCGGGCAAATAGACGTCTCGTTCTTTCGTGCCTTTAAAGGCTCCCAGCACGGTGGCAAAACCCGTTTTCGCGGAATGCTCAGAAGCACTTTGCAGAAGCAAGAACGCTTTACTAACGAAAAGATGAAACGTGACTGACGCCGAC
>CAYPGP010000001.1:384387-526625 GCA_964410495.1 uncultured Chloracidobacterium sp. | reverse complement strand
GATTCGGATATGATCTTCTTAGCCGTGAGGGAATGTTCGGCGAATCCTTTTCGTGACATTTAGAACCTCTCTGTCAGTTCCGATCTCTGAAAGGGGAATCAACCGTCAGCGCCGTCAGAGAATCGGCGGTGTCCGCTTGTTAATTAGGCAAGCGTAAGACGGTTGAAGTTTGATTATTCGATTGTTTCAGGCCATTGGTTCTGTCGTACATCGTTAGCCTCGGACACGTTAACCAGTCCGTTTTGTCCTCTCGCGGCATAGTGATCTGATAGGCCATGCGTTCCATACGTCTCGGAAAGGAACGACAATCCCCCGTTCTCGTTATAGGCATCAATGCGAAGTGCTACCATCCTAACGGTTTCTATAGTCGCTGCTACATAGTGTCGACCGGTAATGTCCTTGGCTGAGTGTCCAAGCATCTTCTGGACGATTGCGTGGGGAACGCCAAGAAGTTCCATCCGTGTTCCGCAGGTTCTTCGCAAATCGTGGAAAGTAAAACCGTCAATTTTCGCCACTCTCATTGCGGTCGCCCAAGACCGTTTGAAGTCATTGAACGGGAACACCTGACCATTCGCCCCGAAACTGGGCAGTGTTAGAAGTTCAGCTTTGACCCTTGCCGTGATCGGTACCAAACGAGTCCGTTGTGTTTTCGTATTGGTTCCCAGGATCTGGATAATTCCGGCGTCAAAATTAATATCACGCCAGTCGAGTGATAAAATCTCAGCGCGTCGCAGTCCCGAGTCGAGGCCAAGTAAAATCAGCGCCTTAAGATACGGATTGTCCGCCTCAACCGCTGCCTTGACGGTTTTGCCCTTTCGTTTGTATTCGACCGTCCGCTTTCCTATGCACGACTTAAGCAACCGCAGTTCTTCTTCATCGGTGAGCGTCCGCGTCCTTGCCGTTTCCGCGTCAGCGTCAATAGCTCTTGAGCCTTTAGTTACATTTTTAGCTATCAACCCAGCCTCGTGTGCTTCGATCAAAAGATGCTTGAGAATTGCGAGGCCGCGATTTACAGTCGAGATTCTTACGGGTTCTCGCTCGTCAGGCATCAGTTTGCCCTTATTCCCACGAAGGTCGCCTTGTTCTAGACGCCACATCTTGTAGCGATCCATATCATATCTCGTAAACTTCGCCAGAGGTTTATCGCCGAAACACTCGACGAGCTGATCGATTAGGATATGTGTCTGCCTGTGGGATTTGATACCCCCGACCTTGCGGCCTTCCCGGATGACAGCAGGACGGTAGAAGTCGGCTTTCGCGTATTCCGCCCACTGCTTGAAAGTCTTAACGTCGCCAAGATCTCGGCTTTTTCTTTCAACGATCCCGATCAGCTCCGTCCGGCGCTTCTCAATATCGTCCTTGGCGTCCTGTTTGGTGGCATACTGCCAAGATCTAGGCGTCTTGTTTCCGAAATCGTCTATATACACCAGTCGGAGAGCCCAAGTCCTCGCGTAAGCCTTTGCATTCGCGCCACCCTTTTTTCCGCGATTAAAAATAGACTGGTAGATTTTCATTCTTTCGCCCCGGAAACCAAGATCGCATTAACTAAATTTAGAACTAAACTTAGAACTAATTAGAACTAATTTCCGTGTTTGATTGTGACGAATTGTGCAACACAATGCAAACGAAGATATTCGATTTAACCCTTATTTTCCGAGATAGTTTTGAATACTAGCGCCTATTTTCGGAGCTGATTCCATAGATAGCCCTGTTCATTTGAAATCATCAGGTCGGGGGTTCAAGTCCCTTCACCAGCTCCATTCAAAACGTGGCAATCTCAACCAGATAAGGCACTCACACACCAAGACGCGGGAGGTCTGGGCTATTCAGATGCCGATTGAATTTCTTTTATAAGGTCTCGCGGATCGACCTGGTCTGTTAGTCCGTCGAGTTCGGCATCTTCGTGGTCTACGCCCACCTTATTGGCGATCTCCCTTAAGAGTTCGAGCGTTTTTGTGCTCTCGCGTTCCGCTAATAGATTTATCTGAAGGTCTAGTTGATTACGGCGCTCGGTTAGCCGCGTTTCGTGGTTTTGGCTGATGAGGATAAAGCCGGACAGAAATATGGCCTCGAGCGAGACTATGAGTGTAAGAAATGTGAAAGGAAATGGGTCGAATGGTTTACGTAATAATATCGTATTCGCAAGGATCCACCCGCCAAACCAAATCACATGAATATAGACAAAGATCATGCTCCCCGCGAACGCGGCGATCGCATTCGAGATACGTTCGCCCGGAGTTTGCTTAGCTTTCTGCTCTTCCTCGATCTCGACGGCCCGAAGGATATTGCTGTTGAGCACGTTGTGGCCGCTATCTCGGTTGTTTACCCGTTTCGACATATCCTTTGTCTGCGTCGAGGTGTCCAAATCTCAATAGAGCCGGTCCACTGATCGACTTTTCAGATTATCCGCATAAAGCCGGGTGCGAATGTATGCTACCGGACGATCTTGGAGAAAACGGATGTCGTAGTGAACTTACTTCCCGTCTCCCCACTAGAAGCCCTAGTAAGCTCAATTCCGCGCTGATCGAACGGTGCGAATTTTTTCGCAGCGATGTTGATTCTGGAGCGAATCTGCATCCGTTTTTCTTCTTTTTCAAGCATTTTACAGCCATTTCTGCGGAACATCGATTGCATTTCACGAGGTGAAATGATGGCTATGACAGCACACAAGATCGATAAGGAATGCAGGTTTCAATACGACGTCCGGACAGAGGGCCGACATCTTATCGCCGCATTCTCGGGAAACTCTTCGGGTCCTACCTTGATCGTGGTCGGCAGCCTGCACGGAAATGAGCCGGCAGGAGCAACGGCGTTGGAACGTATGTCCACGGATCTCGCACATCTCGAGCATCTGATGAACGGCAGGGTCTATTTCTTGGCCGGTAACATACGGGCGATCGAGAAAGGCGTTCGGTTCATCGACTCCGATCTCAATCGGCTATGGACATCGGAAGCGATGTCGAATTTTGCCGATAAAGAGATCTCGGAAGATCTCGACCGCGAAGAGCTGCTTCAGGAGATCGACGGCATCCTGATCACGGCGATGGACGAGGTCTTTGTTCTTGACCTTCATTCCACATCCGCCGAAGGAATGCACTTTGCGACGGTGGGCGATACGCTGCGAAACCGCGAGTTTGCACAAAAATTCCCTGTGACGATCCTTCTCGGTATCGAAGAGCAGCTGGAAGGCACGATGCTCGAATACCTGAACAATGCCGGTGCGGTCACGCTCGGATTTGAAGGCGGGCAGCATTACACCGAAAAGACGATCGGAAATCATCAAGCAATGGTTTGGCTGGCGATGGTGAATGCCGGGATCCTTCCCGCCGCACACGTCCCCGATCTCGAGGGGTGCAAACACCGCCTTGGCGGCGGCATGCACGATTCGACGATCTTCGAGGTCCGGTATCGTCACGCGATAACCGCCGACGACCAGTTTGAAATGGATCCGGGCTTCAACAATTTTGATCCAATAACACGCGGCGACACGCTAGGCAAGGATCGTTCGGGCCCTGTCGAGGCCACTGAATCAGGAGTGATACTGATGCCGCTGTACCAAAAACTGGGGGAAGACGGTTTCTTCATCGGCCGTCAGATCTCGCCTTTTTGGCTATGGCTTTCCGGTGTACTCCGAAAGGTAGGTATTCAGCGAATGATCCATCTATTGCCCGGCGTCAGCCGCGTGCCGGGCGACCCGTCGACTCTTTATGTCAATACCGCGGTCGCCCAGTTATTCCCGTTGCAGATATTCCACTTGCTCGGTTTTCGCCGCCGCCGCTGGGATGGAAACAAACTGGTGGTCAGCCGGCGAAAACACGACACAAGTGGACCGTTCAAATGGAAGGGCGAGGCAAATGGGCGATAAAAAGGTCACAAGCGAATACGACGACCAGCAGATGCGACTGTTCACGCTAGGAGTGCTCAACGACCTACAGGCTCTCGAGAATATGCTCGATTCGGGCATGTTCGAGGAAGACGTTCGTCGTATCGGGGCGGAACAGGAGATGTTTCTCGTCGATTCGGCAATGCACCCCGCCCCGATCGTCACGGAACTGATCGAAGAGGCCCGCGACGGTCGCCTAACGACGGAGATCGGCAAATTCAATCTCGAAGCCAATTTAACTCCACGCGATTTCTCGGGTGATTGCCTGCGGTTGATGGAGAAGGAGCTTAACGAAGTGCTTGACGTCGTCAGGAAGGCCGCGTCAAAGTTCGATTCGGGTGTCGTCCTCGCCGGTATCCTGCCGACGATCCAACTGTCCGACCTAACGCACGATAATTTGACGCCAAACCCGCGATATCACGAGATCGACCGGGTCGTCACGAAGCTTCACGGCGAAAACCGCGTTATCCAGATAAAAGGGCTTGATGAACTTCATCTGACTTTGCAGGACACCTTTATCGAATTCTGCAACACGAGTTTCCAGATACATCTGCAGGTCGGAGCGCGTGATTTTGTCCGGCATTACAACTGGGCACAGGCGATCGCCGCTCCGGTACTGGCTTCCGCAGTGAACTCTCCGCTGCTGCTTAATCATCGCCTTTGGCACGAAACGCGGCTCGCCCTGTTCCAACATGCGACCGACACGCGATCGACCGTTCATAAAGAGCGGAATCAGACGCCTCGCGTTAATTTCGGCGACCGCTGGGTCGATGACTCGATCATCGAGGTCCTACGCGAAGACGCGGTTCGATTTCGCATCCTTTTGACTCAAGCCGTTGAAGAGAATTCGCTTGAAGTACTCGCCTGCGGCGGTATTCCCAAGCTCGGAGCCTGGCGACTGCACAACGGTACGATCTGGCGATGGAATCGTCCGTGCTACGGCATCGTCGGCGGCAAGCCCGGAATTCGAATCGAAGCGAGATATCTACCCGCCGGGCCATCCGTAGCTGATGAGATGGCAAATGCGGCGTTCTTTCTCGGCCTCATGAGTTCCCTGCCGGACGAGTTCGGCGATGTTACGAAACTGGTGTCGTTCGATGATGCTAAGAACAATTTCTTCAACGCGGCAAGATACGGTTTAGGCGGGCAGATCCGTGGGCTCGACGGGAAGAGCCGACGCATAGGGCCACTGATCCTCGAGGAACTGCTGCCGCGTGCCCATCGCGGTTTGCTTGCGGCCGGTATTGACGCAGCGGACGCCGATCGATTGCTTGAGATCATTGAGAAACGAGTGACGGCCGAAAAGTCCGGGTCGCGATGGATGATCGACTCACTGGCGGCAATGGACAAGCGAGCGAAATTAAATGTGAAGATGCGTTCGCTCACCGCCGCAATAAAAAACAATCAGGAAGGCGGGGAACCGCTGCACGAATGGCCGCTCGCTCAGATCCCGGCCGAATCCGACTGGATCGATAACTACAAGACCGTCGAGCAGTTCATGGCGGTCGATCTCTTTACCGTCAGGCCCGAGGACATCCTGGACCTCGCGGCGAGCTTGATGCACTGGCGGCACGTCC
Source organism: uncultured Chloracidobacterium sp. (assembly GCA_964410495.1). Lineage (GTDB taxonomy): Bacteria > Acidobacteriota > Blastocatellia > Pyrinomonadales > Pyrinomonadaceae > OLB17. The sequence goes on along the minus strand of CAYPGP010000001.1, from coordinate 521,165 downwards.
GTCACGTTCCGGTTGAGGACGACGGCGGCCACTTGATCGGCATCGTCTCGCACCGCGACCTGATCGAGCTTCTTGCGTCGGGCAAGCTGTCATCGGCTGAGCCGATCGTCATCCGCGACATCATGAAGACCGACCTCGTCACCATCGCACCGGACACGCCGACGCTGGATGCCCTCGAACTAATGCGCCAGCGAAATATCGGCTGCCTGCCGATCGTAAAAGATGCCCGGTTGGTCGGCCTGGTCACCGCATACGATTTCTTGACTGTCTCGGCAAAGCTTTTTGAAGAGAAACTATCGAGCGTACTTAAAGACAACACAGGAGGTAAAAAACATGAATGCGCCGCAACCTAAACACGAATGGTCAAAATACCTGAAATTCTTCTCAGAACAGAACGCCGGCAGGCCGACACGGCTTGGAGTATTCGAGCGAAACGGCGATAGCATCGCTGATTATTGGCTCGAAAGCGGCGGCAAACTTCTGGGCGTAGATATCGACACATCGGCAAACCGTACTAGGCTTCAGATCCTTATCGGCGAGATGGAGCACATCGTCAACGAACCCCAACAAGTGAAATTCATCCTCAGCCGCTCAGGCGACGAAGACGGTTTCAATATTACGGATTCGGAAGGCGGAACGACGGTTCTACGTTTCGAAACGGCCGGGAAATAGCCTGACAGCGGAAGCAAGTTATGAAAACGAATCTCGATATTCAGTATAAATGCCAAGGCTGTCAATTACGGCGAGACAGTTCTTTCTGCGAACTCCCGCCCGACGAACTGACGCGTTTTGAGCAGATCAAGATAACCCGCTCCTTCTCAAAAGGCGCAAAGCTATTTATCGAAGGCCAGCCGACAAAAGGGGTGTACATGCTATGTGCCGGCCGCGTAAAACTCTCGACCTGCTCGCAAACCGGACGCGTAATGATCCTAGGCATAGCCGAAGCGGGAGAAATTCTCGGCCTTAGTTCTGCACTGAATTCGACAAACTACGAAGGTACCGCCGAGGCACTCGAAAGCTGTCAGGTTAACTATATCGGTGCCTCTGAAATGGTCCGTTTTTTGAAAGCCAACCCGCAGGCATGCCTGAACGCCGCACGTCAGCTAGGTCGCAACTATCAAAGTGCTTTCCGCCAGATCCGGTCGCTTGGGCTATCCGGAACGGCTGCTGACAAACTGGGGACTCTGTTCCTTTCGTGGAGCGGCAACGGTCACGGCGGGAATGGCAGCGTCCGGATGAAGAACCACTTCACCCACGAAGAGATCGCCGAGATGATCGGCGCGTCTCGTGAAACCGTGACAAGGGCCTTGAGGCATTTTCGTGAAGCCAACCTTGTCACCCTAAAAGGATCGGAGCTGGTGATCCACGACCGGCAAAGATTAAAGGCCGCGATAGAAGGTTACGACGGCTAGTTCTCTACTTATTCTTTTCCGATTTTTTCCATTTGTGACGATGCTCACATTACCGGCCTGCCTCTTCGGGTAACCTCGAAGCGCAAGTAGAAACCGTTTTCACATATCGGAGGCATATCATGGCTTCAAACAAATTTTTTAAGGTGGCGATGCTCACGACCTTTAGCATCCTCGTCTTCGCCTGGGTCATATCTACGACGTTTTCGACGGCCCTGGGCGTCGATTCGGACGAAGAAAAACTGGTCGTTCACGAACTGATCGCGAACGCGAGCCCAGACGATTACGTCGGCAGCGACTCATGCGCGACATGCCACGAAGATCAATTCAAAAAATTCAAATCTACCAAACACGCTAGCCTAAAAGACGTTCCTGACTGGAAAGACAAAAAACAAGGCTGCGAATCATGCCACGGCCCGGGCAAGGCACATCTCGAAGACGCGACTGATAAGACAAAGATCATCTCGTTCAAGAACAAGAATTCGAAACAGATTTCCGACACATGTCTCGCCTGCCATTCCGGAAAAGAGAGCCACAACAATTTCCGGCGCGGCGAACACTGGCGCAACAACGTCGGCTGCACGGATTGTCACGTTGCCCACGGCCCTGCCCTCGAGACTCCTCGGCTGGGTTCGGCTACGCGGGTTGGACAGGCTTCTACGCTCAATCCTCCGCCGGCGATGTTAAAAGCCAATGAACAGCAACTGTGCATCGCCTGTCACACGGAGGTTAAGTCGCACTTCAACAAACCATTCCGCCACAAGGTGATGGAAGGGACCATGAACTGCAGCGACTGTCACAACTCTCACGGCGGATTCGAAACGAAGCAAGCCAAGTTGGGTATCGGCGCCGACGCTTCGTGTGTAAGGTGCCACGCCGACAAGCAAGGGCCCTTCGTTTTCGAACATGCACCTTTAAAGGTCGAAGGCTGCGCCGCTTGCCACACACCGCATGGCTCGGCAAATCCGCGACTGCTTAAACGGCCCCAGGTTCGCCAACTATGCCTAGAATGCCACAGCGGCATCACCGAGCAGCTTGCCGACGGCCCAACGGGCGGCCCGCATGACCAAAAGACGCTGCTGCAACGAAATTGCACGGCCTGTCACACGATGATCCACGGCTCAAACTCAAGCAACGTGTTCTTCAGATGATGGATAAGGAGGATTTATGACTCGCAATATAAACAAAATAAAAGGAAGTGTTGTCATGAAAAACGAGATCCTGTTCACCATCTTTGCGATGATCCTGTTGTCGCTCGCCTCGTTTCATGTCGATGCTCAGACGGCGACACCCACGCCAAGCGACGCTCCCGGCAATTTCGGAGCGTATACCGTGACATCATCCGTCGAATTCGGAGTTCGAGGTATCAAGGTCGACGGCAGCGACGAGAAATTCCGCAGCGATATGAATTACCGACCGGGATTTCGCGTCTGGGATTCGAGTTTTTCGATCAAACCGACGTCCGGCAGCGGGAGTTTCTTTGATTCCCTTCAGATCAAAATGTCCGGATGGGGAGCCGATCCGAGCGGGTTTATCAGAATTGGCATGGATAAGGCTGGAGCGTATCGATTTGACGCGAATATCCGCAAGGTCAATCTGATCAATCGAGTTAGCAATCTCGCGCTCGGTTATCACGGTTCGGACACGGATCGGAAATTCGGCGATTTCGATGTAACTCTCTTTCCCGAACGTGAAAAATTCCGCCTTCGCTTCGGGGTTTCCTTCGACAAGGCCGGCGGAGACCGTGGTGCATCGACCCGAACACGCGATGTTTTTCCAATAGTCGAAAAGCTCGATTCGGACGCCGCCGATCTCAGGGCGGGAATTGACACAAAACTAGCCGGATTCAGACTTTCCTTTTCGGGCGGTATGCGTCGATTCGACGACCTTGGCAAATACGTCATTCAATCTCGACAGGTAGGAGTCGCGGGAAGCTGCTTTTTTGGTATCTGCATTTCCCCGACGGACGTAAACTTCATTAACCGAATGGAAAGGCGTAACCCGAATTCGGGGAACACCGGATACGGCATTTTCTCGATGAATCGGACGTTCGCGCAAAAGGTGGATCTCACCGGGCGGTTCATTTACTCGAAATCGCAGAACGAATTCAATATCACAGACAACATTAACTATGACGGACAGATCCGCCTCCCAACGGGCGTAACATCCCCGACCCTCTTCGTTGATGCAGACATTTACGACATCACCGGCCGATCAAAACGGCCGCAGTCACGCGGCGACCTCGGGCTGACCTACACCGCAAACGAAATGGTCAGGTTTTCCAATACTTTTACCTTCGACCAGTTCACCAGCTTTGGCGATTCTAACGTTTACCAAAGCACGACCGCACGGGTTCAGTCGACCGGCCTTCCGTACACAGGCGGGCTCACGCAGCCGCCAAACTATCTCGACACCCGCTCGTTGTACTGGCGTCAGCATAACCTAAAGCGGTTCACGAACACAGTTGAAGCCGATTTTCAGATAAACCGCCGGTTTGGATTCTCGATCGGCCATCGCTTTACTCACCGGCAGGTTGGAATCGGCGAATTTAACCAAACGGTTGACGATCTCCTAAATCGCCCCGTCGGGCCCGCAACCTTTGAAGAGGACGAAGAAGAAAATTCCGCAAATATCTTCCTCTTCGGAGCCAAGCTAAAACCCACCGACGATTGGGCGATATTCCTGGATGGCGAACACGGTTCGGCGGATAACGCCTTTATACGGCTCGCCAACTACGACTACTGGAATTATCGCGTACGAAGCAACTGGAGCTATAAGAAACTAACGTTCAATGTTTCCGGAATTCTGAGAAATAACGAGAACCCGTCGCGAACCGCTGATTACAGAAACGCGACGGGCGGCATCACCCTTCCGGCGTTCGATATCATAGCGAACGTAAGAAGCCGCATGTTTTCCGCGTTCGTCGACTATGCCCCGGATCCGCGATGGAGCTTGAGTACCGGTTATACCTACAACTACCTTTCGAGCAAGACGGACACGGTGATCCCTTTATCGCTGAACGCTTCTCAGCCTCCCAATCCGGTTGGGAATCTGGGTTTTCTGCGTGGATTTAGCGAGTACTTCATGAAGGACAATTTCTTCTTCGTGGACCTTTCCGGTAAGCCGGCCGATCGCGTGTCGTTTTTCGCGAGCTATCGCTACAACAACGACAAAGGCCAGGGCAGCCGGGCAGCTACTCAGATGGAACGGTTCCTTAGCTCATATCCGATCAACACTTCTACTCCGGAAATCCGAATAGCTATCAAGCTGACCCGGAACGTGGACTGGAACCTCGGCTATCAGTACCACAAGTACAACGAGAAATTACAGTATGGGTACTTTCCATATAACGAGTTGGTCAATACCAACCTGATACCCGCTAACGCGACGTACCCGCCCAATCAAAACTACCGGGCTCATCTGCCCTACATGTCGCTGAGGTTCTACTTCGGCGGAGACCGCTGAACTGGACCTGAAACGGATATAGACGCCGGTAATGCTCAGCATTGCCGGCGTCGATTTTTTGGGTTTGTGCACATCAACTCTACGTGCAGCAAAAGCTATTGCAGATAAAGTAACCGTTCGATGAACTAAGGGTGCGACGAGTGCTGTTTCAGGAACAACGCGTGTCGTTTTGACGCATGTTCCCGCTTTCCGTCGTTAATAACTGATCGGTCGCGACTGCGAGTTGTGACACTCCGCACACTGGAACTGTGAAATATCGCCGAGGTTGATCGGATGCCTGAACGGCTGGTCGCCCCTGTGGCATTGAGCGCATTGCCAGGTGTTCTTGTCGCCGAGATTTACGGGATGCTGAAACACGCCGTTTACCGCTGCGGTGGTCTTTCCCGCAAATGTCCGATCGATCGTTGTATGGCAGATGCTGCACTCGTTTCGGATGACCTTTCCTTCCTTGCTGAAGTGCTGGCCGTCGTGACAACGGAAACATCCTTGTGCATTCAAATGGCCGATATTATTGGGCGATGCCCGCCAATCGGTTTTCATCTCGGGGAAAAAATTGGTTTGATAGATCTGCTGGATCTCTTTTACGGCCCCCGCAATAGCCAACGAGTGCGACGCATAGATCGCCGGATGATTAGTGCGATAGAAGTTGTCGATGTCTCGGGCGATGGTCGCAACGGCCTCATCGTTCGTCATGTACGGCTTAGCAAGCGCTTCAACGGCTTTCGCTTTTATAAACGGCAGAGAAACGTCGAGCCTTCCTGCTTCCAGCGACCGATCGACCGCCTGATTCGGCGATAAGTATATGTGAGCTGGGCGGTTATGACAGTCGATGCAGTCCATCTTTCGCTTCGTCGCATTTGCGATCTGCTGCTCGGTAAACGACGCATCTTTTGTCATGTAATCGACGATATTTCCGTTTGCATCTTTCGTCCGAACCCACGGAATAGTCTGCCGCCGGTCATCCCCCGCGATGAAGGTTACCTCGTTGGAAACGTTCATGTGCCAGTGAATTCCGCCAACAGGGCCGGCGTCTGCATCGCCACCGCCGACCTTCACAAGCATTCGCGTCTGGTCGAGCGTGTTCCTTTCGTCGTAGCCGTAATGGTTGAAAACGCGGATCTTATCGCCGTGATATTTCTCCGACCAATGGCATTTTTGACAAGTTGCCGATGCCTCGCGCATGTTGTGCACGGGCGTCTGGATCGGCCGGTTATAGTGGCCTGTCACGACACCCCATAGCTGCCGCATTCCGCCCATTTTGGCTCGCACATAGGCATCAGCTCCGCCGCCGACGTGACATTCCACGCAGCGTATCTTGGCGTGCGGCGACGCGTTGTAAGCTACAAATTCCGGTTTCATCACGTCATGGCACGCCTGACCGCAGAATGTCACAGACTCCGTGTATTCAAAAGCCCTGTAACTGCCGTAAGCCGTTAAAAACAAAAAAATGAAGGAGAGACACATGAACGCGACCAGCGAACGCCGTTTGCGCGGGTCGTTCAGATCGAGGATCGGATAGGCCGCGATATCTTCCGGCGCTCTGTTGCGACGCCGGCGGCGTTCGTATAACGCCCCGGCGAGGACGACGAAGATGCCGAAAAGCAGCACGCTCGGAACGAAAATGAAGGTGACGAGGTCGGTGTACGGATTATCCGTCGAGTGAGAAAACTCGATAAGCAGAAGCAGAAAAAAGCTCGTCAGGCTCGCGGCGATTATCGCGAAGCCAACAAAGCTTATGTAATTCCGCATTAAACTCGGGGATTTCCTGGATGGAGCTGTGCTCTCGTCAATCAGGTCGTCTTCTTTCATCTTCGTTACCTCAAAACGTCGAAAATGTGCCAGGGCCGTTCGAACAACATCCACTTTGGTTCAAACGGCCCGGACACAAACGGCATGAGGACAGAAGATCAGTTCGTTACTTAGGCGTCCTGAGCGTACGCATGTAAGCAGCCAGTCCCTTGGCTTCATCTTCTGTCATGCCCTTTGCTTCAAATCCCGGCATGAACGGCGGTTTCTCGCCCTTCTTTCCTTTCATGATCACGGCTACGTGATGATCATCCGCGTGTGCCGGGTCATAAAACTTGCTTGCGTTCGGCATATGGCACGCGGCACATTTGACCTTGTATGCAGCAGCCGGATCCTCGACTGCGGTCCCTGCGGTAGCGGGCGTCGTGTTCAAAACGGTAAAAATAAAGAACGGAACGGCGAATAGTATTATTGCGATTAGTTTTGCTCTATTGACTTTCATGGTCGATCTCCTCGAGTAATTCATATGGAACTCTCAGGCTCCCGACCATAGTATTCGCAACACACGTGCCTCCACTTGACGCTCGTAAACCACTGATTTTATTGGCCTTCCCTTCCGCTCGAACCTGTTCCGCCGTGGAAAAGCCTTCGAAGTCCCCAACCAGGCGTGGAATTTTTCGCACCCGATCAGAATCTAAATGTCCTCCCTTCATGACACCGCCGGCAATTTGTCGGGTCCTTGATCCCGAAAGCCCGCCGATCGTTATGACACGATAGGCAGCTCGCCTTTCCGGCAGGGGCAAAATGCATCGATGGCAGCGGCGAAGTTACCTGGCGTCCCCTGGCCGAGCCCGCCAGAACGGTATGACACGCCGCACAATTCAAATTTCCACGTCGAGCGTGTTCGTCGTGGCTAAAGTTGATCGCATACGCCCGCGACTGATCGGAGTTTCGCACCGGCCGCCCGGGCTGATGGCACGTTCCGCACGACCCGATATTCCTGCCGCCCACCTCGGTCCGCGGCCCGTGACACTGAAAGCACGTCTGATGCGCCCGAACCGTCGACGGAACCGATAATGCCACACCTCCGCGGGATGGTTTGTGACATGTCGCACAACCTGTTTGCCTTAAATGCTTGCCGTGATTGAAGGTCACATTGAAACTGCGGAGTGGCGGAAATGGCTTTACGCCGGTCTCGGTGTGGCAGATCGTGCAGATCGGGTTCTTGTTGTCGGCAAACTGCTGAACGTGGCAGCCCGAACACGGCAAATGTCCCGGAAATCTGGGTGTAGTTAAGCCTTCCTGACGCTTATGACAGATCAGACACGGCATTCGTGCATGCTGCGGTTCCGAATGCTGAAACTTCGTATACTGCTGCTCGGGCTCGGCCAACTCGGCCTCATTTTCAGCCGTAATCTTACCCGACGCGGAAAAGGCAGAGAACGAGAAAACCGTTGCAGCCGCCAAAGAAAAGACCACCAATATCGCGAGCTCGAGGCGCTTCGCCCTCGGCCGCTTTGCTGATCTTTCCTTTCTAAAACTCATCATTTTTTCCCTGCTGCCGCAGCGATAGCTTTCACATGCGATTCAGGCATCGGCAGTTTGCCGAGCGTTATGTGGCACTTCACGCATTGGAAACCCGCGTTCGCCTTTCGCATGTCGGCTTCGTAATTTAGTGCACCGCCATCGTCGGATGTCGCCGTCGCGTGACATGCTGCGCACGATTCGACCGAAACCCGCGTCGTTGTGGGGTCTGCCGTCTTAATAGTTTGGACGTTATGGCACGTCGCACAGCTTAATTCGACATGGGCGAAAAACTCGTGGCGGAAGGTGCCGGAAGCGTCACGCCGTTTCCATGCGTCCATCATCCGCTTGTCGCCGATTTTCATTGGCGCCGCGAGTTTTTCATCAAAATCCGCCATCGAAGCCGGCGGCTTTATGGCATGGCATGCAGAACACGTCTGCGGAGCCGGAAGCATGCCGCTTTCGACGGAATGGCAAGTAAAACAAGCCGTGTGGCCGTTCGGGCCGGATTTGAATGTTCCCTTCTTCAGCCAGAACCCATCGCCGAGTTTTGCCGGCGGCGGAGTTACAAATTCCTCGTCCGAGTTCCCTTGCGGCATCCGGGTCTGATGGCAAACCGCACAGCTTTCTTCGCCCGCTCGCTTCTTTGCGTCAAAACGTGCATTTACGAATGAGACCGGCGGACGGCCGTTCGATGCCATTATCTCGATGTGCTTGTCGTGCGGAAAGCTAACAACAAAATCTGAAACTGCCGTCTTACCCTTGGCCGATTGGTCAAACGTCTCGCGGGGATTCGGAAACGGATGTCTGACGCCGTTTCGCGGCGTTGCATTGACATGACAGATCGAACATATCTGCGGCTGGGCTCCGCGAAAAAACTGCTGGGTGTGACATCGAATGCACGAATCGTGGCTTGGATACTCCGTCACATCTTCGATTGCCGAGTCCGCCGAACGTACCTTCTTCCAATTTGCGGACGGAAACTTATGACAGCTCGCACATTCCAGGCGGTGAGCCTTCGTATCGTGCGGGAACTCCAAATATCTCGCGGCCTTTCGCGGCGTCGGCTTCGGTTCAGAGCTAAGCGAAGCATCGACAGGCGACGGCGTACTATACAGTAGGCCAGCGCAAAAGATCGCCGCAACGAGTGTCGCGAGTAATATCCGCACACAGTTTGTTTTGTTGATGTGCAGCACTTTACACAGCTTTCCGACAACGATTTTATTCCGCCGGGCACGATCTCGCTGTGACGGTCATCACATCGTCTTGCGGCCGAGGATCTCGGTTCTCATCGCGAAATAGTTCACGGGTACTCCTGCAAGAATTCGCGGTACTCGGCCGTTTTTCTTCCTACACGGCCCGCACGATGCCGCTTTTAACCCGCAAATGCTCGATTTCCCTTTTTGACACTGCGGGCACGAGGTTTGCGAACGTGCAAAGCGTTGGTGAATTGAAACTTATGGCAACGATCGATCAAACCGCACCCGGGATCGTGGCGAAAAGCGACGAACGGCCCGTCACTAAGGAATCGCTGTTTTCCCGTTTCCTGCGTTTACTGTGTTCTGTTCGTCTCGGCGTAACGCTGCTTATTTTGCTCGCGCTCGCATGTCTCGTCGGAATGCTGGTCATGCAACAGAATGTCGACGGCTTTGCACGCTACTTCGCCGAGCTCACACCGGCCCAGCGGCTGGTTTACGGCAAGCTCGGCCTTTTCGATATCTATCACGCGTGGTATTTCAACGCCCTGCTCTGCCTGCTGTCGCTAAATATCATCCTCGCCTCTATAGACCGCTTCCCGCGGACATGGCTTTTTGTCTCGAAGCCGACGGTTACCGTACCGACAAGGTGGCTTCGCGACCAGAAGCAGACCGCGGAATTCGAGATCGATGGCGAGCCTGGCGATGCAGCCCAAAAAGCGGCCGCTTTGATGAAGCGAATAGGCTGGCGAAAGATCGTGACCACACAGAAAGGCGATAAAACTTACGTTTTCGGCCAATCCGGCGTGTGGAATCGCTTCGGCGCATACGCGGTTCACGTTGGCTTGCTGGTAATTTTCGCGGGCGGATTCCTGACCGCCCAACTCGGCACGACGGGCCAGTTGCCGCTTGCCCCGGGGCAAAAAACCGACATTCTATCTGAAACGGTCGTCGAGCTGGACGAAGCCAAAGAGGTAACAAAACGCCTTCCGTTCGAGATCCAAGGCATAGATCTTCAGCAAAAACTGATCAAGAAAGAAGGCCCGATCTCGGCGATGAACACGATCGACTGGATCACGACCTTCACGATCAAGGACGAGACCGGTACTCACGAAGCGACGGCGCAGATGAACAGGCCGTTCGACTATCGCGGATACCGTTTCTTTCAGGCGAGCTTTATCCCGGTCGGACGCGCACGGAACATCACTATTACTGCGAAAAATGCTAATGGCGATCAAACGCTCACTATCCCGCGAGACGGTTCAACCGTACTGGCCGACGGAACGACGATCAAGTTCAGCGAATTTCGCGGTAATTTCCGTGTCGGCGAGGAAGATCCGAACGAAGACACCTCGGCCTATCCGAATCCGGCCGCCGTCCTGCAGATCACGAAACCTGGCGACTCGCCGCAAACTGCCTACGCTTTCGGCCCGCAGATGGAGAATATCCCAGTCGCGAGCAAGCCGGTCGCCGGCTACACATTTCAGCTCAACGACTTCGAAAAAGTCGCCGACCAGCACGTCCTTTCGGTCCAACGCGACCCGGGAGCGACCGTCGTCTATGTCGGTTTCATTCTTTTATTTATCACGCTTGTCGCGGTCTTTTTCTTCTCGCATCAGCGGGTTTGGGTATTGATCGAACCGCTAGGTGAAGAGTCCAGCCGGGTCATCGTCGGCGGCAACGCAAATCGAAGCCTTGGGGCTTTCGACGTCAAATTTGGCCGTCTTGTAAACGAATTGGAGGCAAAATAGTAATGAGTCAGCAAGTTCTCGATCGCTCGATGATCGCCGCGAACGAAACCATAGGTGCGTCATTCAATAGAATGAAAACCTATTTCCCGGCCGCCCTGGCAATTCTGGCGTCACTGGCCGTCGTCTTTCTCCGTATCGAATTCGGCCCCACCAGGTTCCCCTCGGACGGAGCCTTGATGATGCTCTCGCTCGCGGCTTATCTCATCGCGGCGGTGTTTTATCTAACAAATATCTACGCGCCGTTCCGGTTTGCCGAGCGTCTAGGCCTGTGGGCGGCGACGATCGGTGTGTTTTTTAATCTCTCGAGCTGGCTCGTCCGTTGGGTCGCAACATACGATCGCGAACTCGCGATATTTCAGTCGCAAGGCCTGAACGCCGCGGATATGCCGTGGCTATTTCGTTATGTACCGTTCGCAAATCTTTATGACCTGAGCCTTGCGTTCGCGTTCGGTGCGGGAATTACAACGCTGCTGATCATGCGGAAAGATCAATTCCGCATCGTCGCGGCACTATCGCTGCCGCTCGCGGCGATCATTCTCGTACTGGCCCGTTTCATCGGGAGCGAGATCATCGATCTGCCGCCGGTGCTCGATTCCTACTGGCGGCCCATCCACGTCGGCATCGCATCGCTTAGCTATGGCATTGCGCTCGTCTGTTTCGCGGTCGCTGTACTTTACCTGCTCAAAGACGGCCTAAAGGTCGAAAAAATGGCGATATGGACCAGTCTTTTTGCACTCTCCGTGTTTGCGACGATCAGCAAATTCAGCATTTTCTCCCCGGCGACATTCGGAACATACACGGCTTCGCTGTTCGTTGGCACAAATCGAACGGCCCTCGGGCTTCGTGCCGATATTCCCTATGTCGGCTGGCTTCTCATTGCGGCGGCAGCATTTCTGCTGCTTTCAGTCGCCGGCCATGGCGGCTACATTTCGAAAGCCGACGAGAAGGCGAGACAGTGGGGAAACCGTTTTCTCTACGGTGCACTGGCACTTCAAGGAGCAGCCATAGCGATGCTCGTTTACCAGCTCAAAACGCTTTCGAACGTCGTTGCGATGATCAGCTCGGCCCAGTATCAAAAGTTCGCCGTCTGGATGCTCCAGCAGCAGGAAATGCCGCAGGCTCAGATCAACCTGATCGGCCAGCAGCAGCTTTATGACATTGCAAACACGTGGATCACCGAGAACGCATCACAGCTTCACCTGAGCCTCAATGCAAATCCCGTCGAACTTTCCGCGTTGATCACTGCGTTTACCGGTACGTTCTTCATCGTATTGTTCGGCATAAAGACCGAAAAGATCAGATCGATCTTGCCCTCTGCCGAAACGCTCGACGGGCTGATGTATAAGCTCGCGGGGATCACTTTCGCTGGACTCGCGTTGCTGCTCATCACGGGGGCGGTCTGGGCAAACGAATCATGGGGCCGCTATTGGGGCTGGGACGCGAAAGAGGTCGGTGCTCTCGTCGCCTGGCTGACATACGCAGGCTTTCTGCATTCGCGCATCGGCTACGGTTGGCGCGGAAGCCGCTCGGCTTACTTTGCGATAGTCGCGTTCCTATTCGTTATTTTCACCTACCTCGGCGTCAGCTACCTGCTGCCGGGACTACATTCTTACGCATAAGTCATTATGAAGAAAGACAATATCCTATTTGGAGTGGCCGGTCTGGCGATCGGCCTTTTTGTGGGTTTCTGGTTTGCAAACTCCGTGAATCAAACTGGTGCAGCACCTGCCCGAACGGCAACGACCGCTAACAGCAACATGCCCGCGGGCCACCCGGAGATCGGGCAAATGCCGGGAAGCACCGGAACTCAGCCGGCAGTCCAGGAAACTATCGACGCGGCAAAAGCGGCGCCGAACGACTTCGACGCCCAGATGAAAGCGGCGGTGGTTTATTACCAGATCGGCCGCTATGACGAAGCGATCGACTTCCTGAAGATCGCAAACAAGCTAAAGCCGGATGACCGCGAGGCGATAATCGCGCTCGGCAACGCAAATTTCGATGCGGAAAAATACGACGAAGCCGAAAAATGGTATACCGCCGCGCTCGCGAAAAAGGCTGATGATGTAAACGTCCGCACCGATCTGGGCCTGCTTTTTGTTTTCCGTGACCCGCCGAACTATGACCGGGCGATCCAGGAATTTAACCGCTCGCTGGCGATCGATCCGAATCACATCCAGACCCTTCAGAACCTGACCGTCGCGTACACAAAGAAAAACGACGCCGCAAAAGCGACGGCTACTCTGACAAAACTTGAAAGCGTTGACTCTAAGAATGCCGCGATAAAGCAGCTTAGGGATGGAATTGCGGCGATCGGTTCTAAGTAAGATCGCTCTCTTTCGCAAGCACCCGGACGACTTCGACCGAACATCCCGCACGGGCCGCGACCGCCGCCGAGGTACTGCCAAGAAGAAAACGCTCAACCCGGCTGCCGAATGCATTTGCTCCCACAAAAATGCAGTCGGCATGCCAATTTTCAGCTTCACGAACGAGGAGATCATTAGGATTTCCCTGTACGATCTCAGTCGAAACTTCAAGGCCTGCTTCGCGGAGGTCAACCGCCGCTTTCTGGATCAGATGATCGATCCATCGGTATTCCTGCTTCGATTCTTCGTCAGCCCATTCGGCGACCGAAGGAATGAAACGCCCGATGGCCGTCGGCGTTACGGAATCCGTCGCGGCGATCAGTTTCACCTCTGTTCCCGCCGGCCAGGTGCGGCCTTTTACGACACTGACCGCTGCGGCTGCTCCTCGTGAACCGTCGAAGCCGATAATAACGCGGCCGGGCGCAGGATCTACCTCGACCTTACCGCGAGCGATACGGACGGAGACGGACGCCTCTGTCAAAATTTTCTGAGATATGCTTCCGAGCAGCAGTCGTCCGATCACCGAATGGCCGTGTGAACCGACGATGATCAGGTCAGGCTCGAAATCATCGGCCGCATTCAGGATCTCCCAACCCGGCGAGCCATAAGTGGCAAGATGCTTTACATGCCAACCCGGTAAGGCCTTCTTTACCCGTGCGGAAGCATGTTTCCCTTTAACCTCCGCCTCACCCAAAAGGCGTTTGCCTTTTTCGCGGTGTTTCGCGAGCATGTGCTCCAGAAACTCATCCGTCTCCTCGGTGGAATCGGGCGGGGGCAGCCAAACCTCCGCCACAGTTACAACAAGTGCTTCCCCTTCAGGCGGCAAGGCACAGCGGGCCAGATCATCAAGTGCCGCTTCGGCACAATGGGACGCGTCGTAGGCTATGAGGATTTTCATGGTTAGTTAGAATTGCAACATGTGTGCCAGCTTTTCCGCGAGAAATCGAGCTGTTTTTCAGGCTTGGAGAGTAAAAATCGCGGGCTGCCTGCGGAGAATTTCGCGGTGTCCGTTACTTTTTCAGAAATAAGTAAGCGTATAATTACCGCGTACACACCTATGGTTTCATCTGGCAAGGTCCTAATCGTAGACGACGACAGATTCGTTCGAATGGCTTTGTGCGAAGCGCTCAAAAGCTGGCAGTACGAAACTCTCGAGGCCGACTCCGTTGCGGCGGCCAGGAAGGCGTTCGCCGACGATGAACCCGGTATCGTTCTGCTGGACATCGACCTGCCGGATGGTTCGGGCCTCGATGTTCTTAAGGAAATAAAAGAAAAAAGCCCTGCGACCATCGCCGTGATGATCACGGGAAACGTTGATGTCGGCAACACCGTCGCGGCACTTCGCGGCGGTGCGCACGATTTTATCGGGAAGCCGGTAAGGATCGAAGAGCTTCGAGTAACGCTTAGAAACGCCGCCGAAACGCGGGAACTTCGACGCGAGGTCGAACGGGTCCGGACGGCAAATAAGCGCGGATTCAGTTTCGAAGAGATAATTGGCGAATCTGACGCTATGAAGAAGGCGATCGATCTCGCACGGCGCGTCGCGGCTTCGGACGTAGGCTCGATATTACTGAATGGCGAAACCGGCACGGGCAAGGACCTTTTCGCAAGGGCGATCCATTACGCGTCGGAGCGAGCAAACGCACCGTATCTCGCAATTAACTGCGCGGCCCTCCCAGCAAATCTTATAGAGTCGGAGTTGTTCGGCTACGAAAAAGGCGCGTTTACCGATGCCAAGCAGAGGAAGGAAGGTCTTTTTGAGCAAGCCCACGGCGGTACGATCTTCCTCGATGAGATCGGCGAAATGGAACTCGCCCTTCAGGCAAAGCTGCTTCGGGTTCTGGAAGAAGGCACCTTCCGCCGCGTGGGCGGCCTTAAGGACATAAGCCTGAACGCCCGCATCATCGCGGCTTCGAATCGAAACCTGAAACAAGAGAGCGAGGCGGGAAATTTCCGGCTCGACCTTTACTTTCGACTGTCGGTGATCCAGGTAGACATTCCGCCACTACGGGAACGCGGTAATGACGTGCTGCTGCTCGCCAAATATTACATCGATCGCGCCAACCTGAAACGCCGCGGAAAAGCCTTGACTGGCCTCTCGCCCGATGTCGAACGGATCTTTACCCGATACCGCTGGAGCGGGAACGTCCGCGAACTGCGAAACGTCATCGAACGGGCTTCGATCCTTGAGGATGGCGACACAGTCACCGCAGCCCATTTACCGGCCGATATGCTGGGAACCTCAACAGAGTCGGGCGGGGCTGCAGGCATTTTCACACTTCCGGCTGACGGCATCCCGCTGGAATCGGTCGAGTTTGAACTCGTGAAACAAGCTTTCGAACGCACGAACGGCAACCTGACGCGGGCCGCGAAACTCCTTGATATCTCGCGCGACCAGCTTCGGTACAAGCTAAGAAAGGCAGGTTACGAAGCGGATGCCTAATAGAAAATCGGAAGATCAAACGGCTAATTCCGGGGATAACGAAACGATCCTAAAGGAGTTGACCGACCTCAAACGTGCGATCGACGAAGCAGCGATCGTAGCGATTACCGATCAGCGCGGCCGGATCACTTATATCAACGATAAGTTTTGCGAGATCTCAAAATATTCCCGCGAGGAGCTGCTCGGGCAGGACCATCGCATAATCAACTCGGCTTTTCATTCAAAGGAATTCATCAAAAACCTTTGGAAAACCATCGCAAACGGACAGGTTTGGCGAGGCGAGATCCGCAATCGAGCCAAGGATGGCTCGATCTATTGGGTCGACACCACGATCATTCCTTTTTTGGACGCCGACCGAAAACCATTTCAATACGTCGCCATCCGCAATGAAATAACCGAGCGAAAGCAGGGCGAAGAGCGGATCCGCCAGCAGGCATCGCTGCTCGACAAGACGCAGGATGCGATCCTCGTCTGCGACCTTAACTTCGATATTCTCTACTGGAACCGCGGAGCGGAACGCGTTTACGGATGGCCGGCCGAGGAGGCATTGGGTCGGAATATCATTGACCTCATGGGCGACCCCGAGCATATCGCGGCGGCTCGTCAGGCTCTCGAAAATTCGGACGAATGGAAAGCCGAAACGACCCAGAAACGAAGGTCGGGCGAGAAGATAAATATCGAAAGCAGATGGACACTTGTCCGCGATGAAAAGGAAGTTCCCGATTATTACCTCATCGTAAATACGGACATCACGGAGCAAAAGCGAACGCAGGAACACCTGTTCCGGGCGCAGAGAATGGAATCGATCGGTACGCTTGCCGGCGGAATTGCGCACGACCTGAATAACATCCTATCGCCGATAATGATGTCCGTCGACATGCTCCGGCTAAACGAAAACCCGCCCGAAACCGCTCGCTGGCTGGACATGATCAAGGAAAATGCCGAACGCGGAACGGAGCTGGTGAAACAGGTACTCACCTTCGCCCGCGGAATGGCCGGAGAGCGTATCCAGGTCCAGATGAAGCATATCGTCAAGGACCTTGTTGCGGTGTTATCAGAAACGCTTCCTCGTTCGATCACGGTGAAATACGAGATCGCCCCCGACCTTTGGACGATATCGGCCGACCCTACTCAGATCCATCAGGTGTTAATGAACGTTTGCATTAACGCGCGCGACGCGATGCCCATGGGCGGTACATTGAAGATCCACGCGTCGAATGTAGTCGTCGATGAGAACTACGCCCGCATGAATATAGATTCTGAACCGGGGAACTTTGTGCGGCTGATCGTCTCCGACACGGGAACAGGCATGCCGGTTGAGGTACTTAAGCGTATTTTTGATCCGTTCTTCACGACCAAAGAGGTAGGCAAAGGAACGGGCCTTGGCCTCGCAACGACGATGACGATCGTCCGCAGTCACGGAGGCTTTATAAATGTGTATAGCGAGCCTTCGAAGGGCACGCGATTTTCGATCTATTTCCCCGCCATCGAAGCCCCCGATGCGGTACCGGCACAAGAAAAGGAAAGCGAAATGCCTCGGGGCAGCGGTGAACTTATACTTGTGGTCGATGACGAGGCGAATATTCGCGATGTTACCGAGGCCACGCTTTCGAGATTTGGCTATCGCGCCGTGACAGCCGCGGACGGCACTGAGGCTTTGGCCGTTTACGCCACTCGCAGCGACGAGATCGCACTGGTTTTGACCGACATGGCGATGCCCTATATGGACGGGGCATCGCTCATACGAGCTTTAAGGAAGATGACGCCTGACCTTAAGGTGATCGCTATGAGCGGTTTGATCAGCGATGGCCAGACGGCGGAGCTAGCTAACCTGAACGTCAACGCATTACTCTCGAAACCCTTCACGGCCGAAACCCTTCTCAAAACGCTCACGACCGCGTTTTCATCGCCGTGAAATATTCACGGCCGAACCGCGAATTTTTTCCGTGGTTTCTAAACTTAACTTGGTAAGATGCCGATATATACTGATCTATTTCACGGCATGCGTCTTGCCGATAGCAAAGTAGGAGTAATGGTTTATGGCAAAGATCTTGATCCTGGGCGGTGGATTTGGCGGATTAATTACGGCGGAGCGGCTGTCGACCGCCTTGATGGGCGAACATGAGATCACGCTCGTCGCTCCGAGTCGAAGGTTTACCTTTTATCCGGCGCTCGTCCGTATGGCATTCGGCGACCTTGATCCCGAAGATATCACCTTTGACCTAGCGGACAAACTGGCTCAGCTTGGCGTCCGCTTCATCGAAGGCGAGATGCTCGATCTCGACACCGCGAAGAAGACCGTCCACATCACCGGCGACGACGTCACGGGTGAGATCAACTACGACCATCTCGTTATCGCAACCGGGCGACGTCTCGCGACCGAATCCGTTCCCGGCTTTTTCGAGTTCTCAAATCACCTGCTTGGAGTTGGTGCGGCCCTGAAATTTGGATCTGCGGTGGAGAATTTCAAAAAGGGACGCATCGTACTCGGCCTGTGTCCGGACGGGCGTTTGCCTGTTCCAGTTTGTGAGGCTGCGTTTGCGCTCGCAAAGCGGTTCTTCTTCGAGATCGAAGCGGGCGACGTTCATATCTCCGTCATTTTTCCCGAATCTCTGCCAGCCGCATTTGGCGGCGCAGCGCTGCACAAGGAACTCGAAGCGGCGTTTGCGAAAAAGCATATAAACGTCCACTACAACATTCCAATAACAGAGATAACCCCGCAGCATGTCCTCTCGTCGGCGGGCCATGAGATCGACTACGACCTGCTAATGCTTATTCCCCCATTTCGGGGAAATGTCGCTTTTCGGTCGGAAGGGATCGTCGATAAGGATGATTTTGTTCTAGTCGACGATACGATGCGGGTCGCGGGCGTCGAGCACGTTTACGCGGTCGGCGATATTGTTGCATTTTCGGGACCAAAATTCGCCCACATGGCCGTTCGCCAGGCCGAGGTCGCCGCGGCAAACATAGTTTCCGAGCTAAATGACGAAAAGCCTACACGAACCTATTACCACGAGATCGCCACCGTGATCGACGCCGATGGCCCCGATTCGATCTATCTTCATTACGGGATCTGGGACGATTCACTCTACCGATTAAAAAAAGGACGCCTCTGGGGTTGGGCAAAAGAAGCCCACGACGCATGGTGGCAGGCAAGAAACCTATAAGAAGGAGACAAAGATCATGACTTACGAAATAAAACGCGAAGACTGGAATCGTTTTTTTGACTCGCTCAGCAAACGGCGATTCGAATGGAGAACGGAAGTTGAAGTGCTAAGCCCAACGCTCGGCGATCAGACCTTAAACACGGCCCTTCCGTTCAACGGCATTACAGTGGAAGGATCGGGTGAAAACACAATGCTCGATATCTCGGTCGGCGATGTCACCGGAAAGCATCAATCGCATACGATCAAGAATCCTGTCCGCGTCGAATTCCTCGCCTCCGAAACACGCGGCGATGTGATCGACATTGAAGAAGCCGATGGCACAAAAACCCTGATCCGCTTTAACGAGCCTAGCGAATTGCTGGTTGGTTTTGCGGCGGTCGAGGTTATGGCAACGGCGGCTTAATTCGTTTTCCTCGAACACAATTATTCCCTTTATAAAGAAAAGAGCGGTCCCGCAGGGGAACCGCTCTTTTCGGTTGAGGTTAGAGACAAGCTGCTATTCCTGTCCGATAAAGTCAACGTTTGCGAGCGTGTCGGTCACGTTAACTATCCGCGATGCAAAGCGATATCGGCGGTCGGTAACGCCAATAACGTACGTGCCCCCGGATTCTACGTCTTCAAATGAGTAGAATCCGAAACTGCTCGTTCGCACCGTTCGGCGGTTGCCTTCCGAATCGGTGATAACGACTGCAGCATTCCGGACGCCCTGCCCGTTCGGGTTCAGAACACGGCCGCTGACGCGAACGCCAGCTGCTGTGACTACGATGACGACATTGCCCTGCTCGTACGCGGTCGGAAGCAGTGCTCCCTGTGCGTTCGACGTGCTCTGTACCGTCGGGGTCGACGAGAACGTGATCGGGTACGTTCCGACTGCTGCGTTTGCAGCAACCGTGAACGTTACCGTCGCGATCTGTCGCGTGCCCTGGGCATAGGTGTTCGTCGAATCAAGCAGTACGCCGAGGCGTCCCTGTGCGGTCTGGGTCGAGTTCACGTTGAAGTTCGTTCCAGCCGGCACACCGTTACCAACAGCCGAGCTCACATAGGTGAGAACTGCCGGGTTCCAGTTAGCCGTGAAGCTGAGCGACGTTTCATCACCCTGCGAATCGAGCTGGAATGCAACCGTGATCGTCGAACCAGGCGTCGTGTTGACATTCACCGCACGTACTATGCGGGTCAGGTCAGGACGTTCTTCATCCGGACCAGTTGTGGTCGTAGGGGCAGTTGGTCCGCAAGCCGGCTTGAGCGGGAAATTGCCGAGGTTGTAAGCCGCGATCACCGTCACGTCGCCAGCGTCGATACGGCCGTTTCCGCATTCATTGAATTCCGGAGTACGGTTCACATCGGCTGCCTGGAACTGCGGGCCCGATGGCGGTGCCGGCAGATTACCGAGGACCATCTGACGAATGACCGTTACGTCATTGGCAAGAACGGCATTATCGCCGTTCGGCCCACCTGATGCGTCGACTACGTCACCTTCCGGCCGGGTCGGCGTACCGCCGTCGTCGTTAAGGATGGTGCCGGTTCCAACGCCGGTTCCGATCGTGCCGTTGGTCACGCTCAGGATATTCATCGTGAACGTTTCGTTCGGCTCTACCGTCACGTCACCGATCAAGGTCACTGCAACGGTCTTGGTCGTTTCGTTCGGAGCGAACGTTACGGTACCCGAGGCCGGCAGGTAATCGTTGGGCGAGATCGCCGTTCCGTTGCCCGTCGCGTACGTAAGCTCGGATGCGAAAGCGGTCGCGTTACCGCTACGTGTGAACGTAAACGTGAGCGGCGGCGTAGCACCCGAATTACCTTCGTTAGCACTCGGACTGTTGACCGAGAAGCTCGGCTCCAGGTCGTCGTTGAAGATCGTACCCACACCGTTTCCGTCAACGATCAGCCCGTTTTGAGCTCCGAATAGTCGGAATCCAAATGCCTCGTTCGGCTCGAACTTGGTATCGCCGTTCACCGTGACGTTGATCCGCTGGAGCGAAGGCGTCAGCCAGTTGAACGTCAATTGCCCGTTCGTTGCGACGTAATCGCCGTCCGCCGTGGTCGCCGTTCCGTCCTGCGTCGCGTAATTGACGGTGACGGAGTCGGAGCCCTGGGCGGGCAGTTTATTGATCGTTACGTCGAACGTATACGTGCTCGTACCACTGTTGCCTTCATTGCGCGTCACTGATGTGACGTTCAGCGTCGGCACAGGTGGCAGACAAGTATCCGTCCGGATGCTCAGCGACCAGCCACCGGCGTACTGCCCTGCGTCCTGATCAAAGAAGTCGCGAACGTACAGCCGCCAAGCTCCGTTAGGATTCGTACCTCCAAATACAGACGAGAATGTGGCCGTACCACCCGCGTTCGGGCCTGGATTGCTGTAGGTCGTTCCAGGGCCCGGAGCCGGGAAGCTGCGAGCCGCCGTGTGGTTTGCGGGCCGGAAAGTTCCAGCAGCCCAGGTACCCGTCGACGGAAGAGCGGTTGCCCCGGTATCACTCAACGTATATGTTACGTTGCTCATGTCGGTGCTATCACCCGCCGCGCTCTGTAGCAGGTAAGCGGCACCGGTTGGGCCAACGAGCACCAGCGACATATCATCCGGGAAGCTGTGGCTGAAGCCATTCAATGTAACAGCTACACTGCCCGGAGCAGAGGAGATATTACCCTGAAGGCCCGCAACGTTGATGGTCGAAGGATAAGGCACCGCATTGTTCGCACCCGTCGCACTTACCGTGATCGGCGTAGTGTTCTCGAAGATCCCGGCCGGACACGGTGTCGGGCTCGGCGTCGGCGTTCCAGCTGGACCGCACGTTATCGCGAGCGTCACATCGTCGATCGTTAGGTTGTCGCTTCCGGTTGTTCCCGCAGGACGTGCGTAGTTAAAGCTGATCGTCCTCGACGCTCCATTAGCATAGGGCGTAAGGTCGACCGTCTTCAATGAGTACGCTCCCTCGGCTGCAGCAGGCTCGTTGACCGTCTGAACGATCGCTCCGTCAACTCGAACCGTCATGGCCGATGAAGACGGACTAGTTACGGAACCGAATCGCGACCAGTAAGTCAAGGTCGCCGTCGAGCCCGCCGGAAGAACCACTGATTGTGAAGCTGAGCCGCTCTCAGCCGTGGCACCGTTGCCAGTACCGTCAAACCATACCCAACCGTTGCCTCCGCGAGGTCCGGCACTTCCGCCACCTGTGCCGCACGCCGCGGTTGTACAGAAGGATGTGGTGAAAGCCGTTGAGGTTCCCTGCCAGTTCGGATTGGTAACTATTGTGCTGCCGGTATTCGCTTCGAATCCGCCGTCTGTAACGACATTCGGGATCGGATTACATGATCCCGGCGACGGAGATGGCGAAGGGCTTGGCGTTGGAGCCGGCCCCGTTCCACAGCTAAAGACCAGCGAAACCGCCCGAACGACACCCGTGTCGAGACCAGCGTTGTCGCTTACGTTCAGGGTCCAGTTTCCAACAGCACTCTGGCCATCGAAAGCGGACAGTGCGTTGTTGGGGCTGAACGTTCCGGTTGGGAACGGAGCGTTGTCGCCGGCCGCGTTGCACTGGGCTTCGACCGCCGGATTGCCGCCGTCGTCGTCTATCAGAACCTGAGCGAGGTTGTTGTTGTTACATCCGATGGATGAGGCTGGAACGCCTGGCCGATCGTAGAACGTAACTGTTGTTCCGCCGGGTGACGTCAACTTGAAGATCAAGTCGCCGACCCAGCTATGAGTAACACCCACACCCGTGGCGTTAACAGTTCCACTCGCCGTGCCATCAAACCTGAAATTCAAGTCACTGATGGTACAAGCGTTGCCAACCGCGATCGGTATGTTAACGCCCGCCGGGGTATTATCCGGAATGTTAACCGGAGGTCCCGTGAAGCTTACCGTGAAGCCCGCACCTGGCGACGGCGAAGGACTCGGGGTAGGCGTCGGGGTAGGCGTTGGCGTCGGTGTCGGAGTAGGCGTCGGCGTTACACTCGGAGTCGGAGTTGGTGTCACGCTCGGCGTCGGCGTCGGAGTTACACTCGGCGTCGGCGTCGGAGTTACACTCGGCGTCGGTGTCGGAGTCGGAACCGGCCCACCTCCGGTGGCACATGTTCGGGGTGAGATGACCAACGAAAATCTCCTCATAGACCCTGTGTCTGCACCCGCATTGTCACTAACGTTCAGAGTCCAAGTACCATTTGGATCCTGGCCATCGAAGGCTGAAAGTGGATTATCCGGAGCGAAATTACCGCTTAGGAATTGTCCCGATGTGCTCGACACCGTTGACAATGACAGAAAACCGCCATCGTCATCGAGTGTTGTTGTACAAATGTTTTCCCGAGTACCACCGCGTGCATTTTGGATAACAACGGTCGTTCCCGCGGGCGACGTTAAGCGGAAGATAAGGTCGCCGATAAACGTATGATCCATTGCGGCTGCCGTATTCCCGACGGTCGCATTACAGACCCCGAGAGGATCGGAATCAAAGCGGAAATTAAGATCCGCGATCGTCCCGGTAAATCCACTTACTGCCAGAGGGATGTTCACCCCGGCCGGTATGTTGTCAGGTACGGGTACCGGAGGACCGGTATAACTGCGCGTTTGGGCGGAACCAGTCGTCCCAGTTGGCAGGGTATAAACAACATTACCGAGGTTCGTAGCACCGTCCTGGTGTGCGACCGTCAATGTAATGTTCGTTCCGCACGTGAGCGAAGGGCTTGCCGTAAATACGTAGTCGCGGATCACCTCCGGTCCGCCGGCCGTTACTACGCCGTAGTTCGACGGAGCATCGACATTGGTTACTCCACCCGTGGCGGCAAGGGTGCCGATATCGGCAACCGTGTTCGCTCCGCCGATGTTCGTGACGCCAAGATTCACGGTGACGGTTTCACCGGGGTCAATAGCACCGTTTGCCGGCAGGAAGCTCTCACTGGTCAGCGTAGCGGATCCAGCCACAAGAACCGGATTTCCACCGAGACAAATATTGGCAGTGCCGGTCTGGCCATTCGTCACTGTCACGGACGGCGAAGTCGTTCCAGCTAGACCCAATCCTTTGTTCGCGGAAACGGTGTACGTTCCCGGAGCTACGGTCATTGAGTATGTTCCAGGCGCGCCCGTCATACGTTGAAATCCGCCGGTTGCATTGACGATAGCCTGGTCGACCGGTAATCCGGTGGCACACAAAGTGATGTTTCCGGAAATGGTTGCCTTGGGGGCTGGCGTACAACCCGGGAAGGAAAACTTACCAATGCGGGTGGTCCAAAGAGCGGAACTCGTCGCCGCATAATACTCCTGCGTATACCAGAAGGTACATTCGTCGGCAGGATCGACACTCATCGTACTATAGTCGCCCCAGCGATTACTCGTGCTCGTCTGGGATCCTAATGCATCAAAGAACAAGGCTTCTCCCTCGTTAAGAGTGCCCGCAGCAGGCCCCGTTCGACCCGCGATCTTGATATCCGCGTTCTGCGTGGTACCCGACTGGCTAAAGCCGATCGCAATATTACCGCTCGCGTCCTGAGCTATGCTGCCCATCCAGTTATTGAGGCCTGTCGCTCCGTTTCCAGCGGCTAGATTGTGGGTACCTTGATCAAAAACCGTGAAGCTGTCCCCATTGCGCCGCAATTCGAACCATCGAATACCCGCCTGATAGAGAGCGGCCGATGTGGGATTCACACCACTGACATTCACGGTGAAAAGTCCTGTAAAGGAATTTACAGGTGCCGCAAATGTACCGAGATTTCGATAAGCAAAACGGTGTAGGAGACGGTCCGCTATCGAATCCAGATTGGCCCCGCCACTTTGCTCGATATCCCCTCGGCCCGTCGGGTTTCGCGCATCAAACGGAGCTAAAGGCACATCGGGCAGAACAGTCAAGGATGAGCTTGCCGGCGTGACAAAGTTAGGGACCCACCTGTAAAAACGGATCCCGTCGATCGGATCGCCAAAATCATCGGCGCGGTATTCACCGATCACCTGGGCCATTCCCGCTGGCGGCGGTACAAACCCATCAACATCGGTCGGCAACAAACCGCCGGCATTTGCATCTAGTGGAAAGATGTTGCGGTAGATGACCGAAGCTGTAGGATCGCCAGCCAAGGCCTTTGGACGGTCCTGGCTTAAAATACCAGCTCCCAAAAACGCTGTACCAGCATTATTGAACTGGTTGAAAGTCATGTGGTAAGCGTCGGGCCAGACTCCTACCTTGGGATAGTCATTTATGATTCCGCCGGGATACAAATAGCTCCAAACGTAGTACGAACCCGTCGGGTCGCTGGTGGTCGAGACCGCGACGCACTGAAAGCTGTTTGGGTTAGCGGCCAAAGCAAACTGGCTGATATGCCAACGGTCTGCAAGCGGGTCATACACTACGATCGGATCGCCGTCATCCCGTGTCCGGCAAGGATCGGCAGCAGGTAGCGAAGCGAAAAGGCTTTGCATCGCGAAAGTGTTAATAAGTGCTCCGGACGCTTTGTTGAAAATACCTACGGCCGTTGCTCCGGCGCTGTTGGCGTTGGTCGACTGCACGTAATGGTTAGGACCAACATCGCCCACGGTGTCGGGCGGCAGAACGTTAGCCACAGTGTGGGGAATGCCTTCAAATGTGAGACTTGGCACAGGCATCGCCTGGGGAGCATTGGTTTCGACGCGATTGTTCACCAGCGGATCTTGGAACGTTCCCGTGCCGGCGCCCTTGTCATCCTTAGCTTTCTTGATGGTTTTCGCGTTCTGGCGATTTATATCCTCCCTGAGGACATCTCCCTCCGACATCCCCTTATCGCGCTGTCTCTGCTTTCGCATCTCTTCGCGCTCAAGTTTTGTGGTAACCGAATCATCATCGAAAGCCGGCAGATCGCGGACCGGCGAGGTGATCGCAAACCCGGTAGGTTCGATCTTTATAATATCGTTGCTGTATCGTGAGACAGTGCCTTCTACGACAGGAGTCTCCGCTATTGCCGTAGCGGAGCTGGACGATACGGTGCCCGAGTACTGTAGGAATACTCCAAGAGCGACCGATACGAAAACCAAGAACAAACCCACCTTAAAACCGCCTTTCATAAATTGTTTCTTCATTACCATCTCCTATTTCCTCATACCCACGACTTCCTTATCCCCCCAAACTCTGAGATCCGAATCAGATATCGGTGTCGTTTTTCAAGCCGTGTCGATCAAGCCAAACCAAGATCTTCCGCCGTTTAGGTCGCATTACGATGCTCACTAAACGTCTGTCGATAGTAGTCCGGCATGAACCGACAGTATTGCCAGTTCGCTCGGTTCAAAAAACCGAATAAAGTTCAAAATTGCGAATTAGTGGAGGGATTATAATGCCGTAAGATCACGAATGTCAACTACTTATGTGATGTTACAAACATTGTGGGGTGAAACCGATAGATGGGATCGAAGAGAAAACGCGTTAACTGGAGCCGCAGATCTCATCGATCGCTTCGGAGTATTTTTCGTCGATAACCGACCTTTTTATCTTGAGAGTAGGCGTCATTTCGCCCTTGTCGATGGAGAATTCGCGTGGCAGAAGGTAGACCCGTTTTACGCGCTCGTAGTCAGCCAGTTCGCGTGTGAGAGAGACGGCGTCGTTCTGTACCTTTTTTACAAAATGCGGGTCTTCGCAGAGTTCTTCGCGTGAGCGCTTCACATCGTGGCCTTCGCTCTTCATTTCTTCTTTCAGAGCGTCCCAATCCGGCACGATCAGCGCTCCGACCTGTTTGCGGCCCGAACCGACGACGACCGGCTGCGAAATGAGAGGGCTCTGCTTGAGCAGGCTTTCGACTTGAAGCGGGGCGATGTATTTGCCGTTCGAAAGTTTGAAAAGGTCCTTGATCCGGTCCGTGATGTAAAAATGCCCATCCTCGTCGATGTATCCAACATCGCCGGTGTGGTAATAGCCTTCACTGTCGAGAGCGGCGGCCGTCGCTTCTTCGTTGTGATAGTAGCCCTGCATTACACTCTTACCGCGAATGAGCACCTCGCCGTCTTTTTCGGCGATCTTCATCTCGATCCCTTCGAAAGGCTTCCCGATCGAGCCGACCTTGTTGTCTTCCGGCCGATTTGCGCAGGTGACACACGCTTCGGTCATGCCGTAGCCTTGCAGGATCGGGATTCCCGCTGCCCAGAACGCATAACTGAGTTTCTTCGAGAGCGGTGCCCCACCCGATACAAAAAACCTTAAACTACCGCCGACGCCCGCTCGCCATTTCGAAAAAACAAGGCGATTCGCGACGGCGTGTTTTGCCGCGAGTGCCGGCGAGACCGAATTATGATTATCCTTCGCCGACCAATAATCCTGCCCGACATCCAGCGCCCAATCAAACAGTTTCGTCTTCCAACCGCCCGCCGATTTCCCCTTCTTTACGATCTTGTGATAAACCTGCTCGAACAATCGCGGCACCGCGGTCATTATCGTCGGCTTTACTTCCTGAAGGTGTGAGGCAAGCTGGTCGAAGGCCGCGCAATAGTGGATAGACACGCCATTCGAGCAAAGCACGTAAAAAACCGTTCGCTCAAAAATGTGTGATAAGGGCAGAACCGCGAGGCTTCGATCGGTGGACTTGATCGGCAATCCCTTAGAAATAGCGACTATGTTCGAGACGAAGTTCTCGTGCGTCAGCATCACGCCCTTCGGCTCGCCGGTCGTGCCGGAGGTGTAAATTATCGTCGCCAGATCGTCCGATCGGATCTGCTTCAGAGCATTCTCAACAACTTCGGAATCGATCTTCGCATGCTCATCGCCCCGCTCTTCGAGTTCCGCAAGCGTCACTGCACGGCTGTTGCCCTCGGGCATCCCTTCGCCCTCGAAAAACACAAGCTTCTCGATATGCTCGACGCTGTGGATCGCCTGTTCGGCATGTTTCCATAGCTTCTTGCCCGAAATGAAAAGCATCTTTGCCCCCGAATTCTCGAGGATAAAGCGGATCTGCTCAACTGCCTGCGTGGTGTAGATAGGAACGTTTACGGCCCGTAAACTGAGGATCGCAAGATCGACAAAGGACCACTCCGGGCGATTTTCCGATATGATCGCCACACGATCGCCTTCTTTTACCCCAAGTGCCGCGAGGCCCATCGCGATGCGTTTGACGCGGTCGATCGCCGCCTGTCCATTGACGTAGCTCCAGGCATCGCCAACCTTAAATGCAAGAGCATCCCGCTTATTGTGTCGTCGAAACGACTCAAAACAATAATGCGGGATCGTCTGCGGAAGATTCTCGAAACCTATAAGATTCTCAGCGATCATCGGCGATAATCTTTCATTCTTGCAAACAAAGCAACCACAAGTCCAATAGATACGAACGGTTAGCGGTACTTCAGACCTCCATCAACATGATCACGGCCTCGCCGCTGACTACCGTCTCGCCGTTCTGGTTGGTGCAGATAGTCTTGAGCGTCACGATGTTCTTGTCTTCACGGATATTCATGACCCTGGCAGTTGCAGTGACGGTGTCGCCCTCGAAAACCGGTGCAGTGAAGTTCATCGTCTGCGAAAGGTAGACGCCCGCTAGGCCCGCGGGGCCGCTCGCGAGGATCGCGGAGATAAAAGCTCCGCTCAGCATTCCATGCGCTATCGGCCGTCCAAACTTCGTGGTCCGTGCAAACTCGGCGTCGAGATGGATCGGATTCCGGTCCCCGGAAACCTCGGCAAACTGGCTGATCACATCGGCCGTCACATGCCGGTCTCTCGAAAATTCATCTCCAACTTTTATCCGCATAAAAAATATCGCTCAAACTCCCGCACCCTTCAGCGCTCCGTAAAGCCGGGTGTAAACTGCGTAATTCTCGTCCATCCGGCGGCTCGCTTCGGCTTGCGGTTTGAGTTCGGCGGAAACTCGAATAGCCGTTTCGCAAGCCTCATCGACCGACTTCCACGCCCCGACGCCGACGCCTGCGAGAATTGCGGCACCATACGCTGCCCCTTCGTCCGCCTCGATGGTCTCAACGCGGTTCCCGAACACGTCCGCCTGTATCTGCCGCCAAACCGTCGAATGCGAACCGCCGCCGCCGAGCCGGATGGTGCTCGTCTCAGCCCCGAGCCCTCGAAATATCTCAAGCGCATCACGCAGGCTGAACGCCACGCCTTCCATAACAGCCCGAACGAGGTGCCCACGTGCGTGGCTAGCCGTAAGCCCGACAAACGCCGCACGCGCATTCGGGTCGAGATACGGGGTGCGTTCACCCATCAGATATGGCAGCCAGATCGCCCCGTCTGCTCCGGGCGAAACCGCGGCCGCCTCTTCGCCGAGCTCGTCGAAACTTTTACCCGCTCCAAAATTATCACGAAACCACTTCAGGCTCATCCCCGCCCCAAGCGTTACGCCGGTCATGTGCCAGCGGCCCGGGATCGCGTGGCAAAGCGTGTGCGTTCGCCCCAGCGGATCGACCTTCGGTTCACCGGTTACCACAAAAACCACGCCCGAAGTGCCGATCGTCGAACTCACCATGCCTGGGCGAACAATACCCATCCCGATCGCACCGGCCGCATTATCGCCGGCCCCGGCGACGATCGGCGTTCCTTTTGGCAATCCTGTCTCGCTCGCCCCTGCATCCGAAACCGTTCCCGTAACCTCAATCGATTCGAAAACCTCGGGCATCAGCTCGGAATCGAGTTCCATCAGGTCGAGCATTTCCCGTGACCAGCGGCGGTTGTTTACATCGAACAAAAGCGTGCCGGACGAATCGGCAACGTCGCTTGCCTTGTCTCCGCTCAGCCGCAGGCGAACATAGTCTTTCGGAAGCAAAACCGTGCGAACGCGTACCCAGTTCTGAGGTTCATTCTTGCGAAGCCAGAGCAGTTTGGGCAAAGTGAAGCCCGTGATTGCGGGATTCGATACGAGTTCGATCAAACGCTCTCGCCCGACAGTGTCCGTTATCTCTTCACACTGTTTCGCCGTCCGCTGATCGCACCAAAGCAACGCCGGCCTGATCACCTCGTCGCGTTCATCGAGAAATACCGAGCCATGCATCTGCCCCGAAAAGCCGACCGCCGCGATCGATTCCGCCGCGACTCCGCCGGACAAGACCTTTCGTATCGCCTCGCACGAAGCACGCCACCAATCCCGCGGATCCTGCTCTGCCCAGCCTATCTCAGGCGAAGCAAAAGCCGCATGCTCCGCCGTCGCCGAAGCAACAACGCGCCCGCCCATGTCGATAACTACCGCCCGCGAACCACCCGTGCCAATGTCGATACCGAGAAAGTGCATTGCTGAAGACAATAGAACGCGACCGGAACTCTCAGCCTACTTCCGAGGAGGCGCTGTCGAATCACGCTTCAGGAGTGAGGTCGGTATCTTTATCTCGACGCCCTGCTGATGCGGGTTTTCGACGGTCAGCAGCAATGCCTCGACCGCTCGCCGGCCGATCTCGACGCGGGGTGAAAAGACGGTCGTCAGTGCCGGTTCGGACAGACTCGCGAACGAAATGTCGTCAAAGCCGATTATCGAGATATCCTGCGGCACCTTGAGCCCCGCCGCCTTGAATTCCTGCATCGCCCCGAGCGCCATTAGGTCGTTCGCGACGACGACCGCCGTCGGGCGATCTTTCTCAGCCAAAATCTGGCTCGCCGCCTGCCGTCCGCCCTCAAAACGAAAATCCCCTTCGAACATCCGCGGTGCCGGCCCTTTCGGCAGGTGCCGCTTCATCGCGTCGACAAAAGCCTGCCAGCGGACACCCGCCGAGTAGATCTCATGCGCACCGCCGATATGGACAATGTTCGTATGGCCAAGCGAAACGAGATGACTGACCGCCTCGTCGATTCCGACGGCGTAGTCGAGGATGATATTGCTCGATTTCTCGCCTACGAAACCCAGGTCCTGAAATACAAAACTCGTCTTCTTTCGCTTCGCTTCCTTCACCAAGGCCTGATCAAATTCGCCGGTCATCAAGATAATTCCCGCGACCTTCATCTGGATCAGCCGCTGAACATACTCCAGCGTCCGTTCGGTTTCGTAGTTTGTGTTGAGCAGGAAGAGGTTGTAACCGGCCGCGATCACAGCGGCTTCGACACTTTTGATTATTTCCGGGAAAAAAGGATTGGAAATGTCGGACACCAGCAGACCAATGATCTTGCTTTTGCCGAGGGCCAACATCTGAGCATGTGCGTTCGGGTGGTAGCCGAATTTCTTGATCGCCTGCTCAACCTTTTCCCGCGTCGGGTCAGATACGTATTTGGTCTTGTTAATGACATGCGAAACAGTCGCCGTCGAAACGCCCGCCTCACGCGCGATGTCTTTGATTCGCATCTGTAAGAAGGTAGATTAAATCGTGGGAAAAATCAATAAGCACGGGCAGTTAACGGCTTTCCCAAGCCGTTCCCATCCCTCCCCGAGAACTCTCTCGTAAAAAACTTCTCGATCTGTCGAAGAACTGCGTCGGGCTCAGCTCTGCGGGTAATTGCACTGTAGAGTCTGCTGTTGACGGACTCGGAAACGACCTCGCCGTTCACCACCCGGGCAACATATGGAAATCCACCTTTAACCGCCTTCATTTCCCAGACCACCCTGACCTGAAAACCTTCGTCTTCCCTAAGGTTTAGCCAGCCCTTGTCGGTGACCTTAAAAACCTGGACATCGTCGGCCAGAAATGGAACGATCTTTATCTCAACATACTTTTCGCTTGTACGCCGGTTCGTGTAACAAAAAAACTTCGCTCCCTCGTTTGCTCTGAGATAATGTCTGAATCGTCGCTGAGCAAATTTTTCAGCTATCCAGTGAACCGCCAAGACAGGAACCCAAAGTGGCGAAAGGACGAGCGCAATGACCCCGCCAATTAGTAGGACCAGTCCAATCACAACCGCGTCCCAAAATGTTTCAACTCTCCGCCTGCTCATCACTACTTTGTTTAGATGACAAGTTCGCGTAAGGAAAGTCAATCCGAAATCAACAATGCGTGCAAGTAGATTCTAGCTATGTACCAATATCGAGGCTTAGCCGTCGTGCCTTGTTCGTCGGGTGCAAAAACGTTACCGTTTTGTGCGACAATGACTCAGAGGCTGAGAGAATGATGCAGGCGATCGAAGGGATTTATCAGAACGGACAGATTCAACTGCTGGAGGTTCCGAAAAAGATTCGGCGTTCACGGGTAGTAGTGACATTTTTGGACGATGGCGACCAAGCAGTAGAGGACAGCGTCGGCTTGTCGAATTTGGGCGAGATAGTCGGGGACTTGGACGGGGGTAGCCGAGAGATTAGAGCTCAATTCTTAAACGCCTTGGATAGAAGCGGTGAGGAACTTCATGATTCCGCGCGCCGTGAAACGGCGATGAGATAATAGCCAGATGCGGAGCTTCTGGTCACTTACACCAGACGGACCGTGCGGTGGAGCCGCACCAGACTCCCTCTCGCCGCGTCTTCAACGCGGCAAAAACATATTTATCGCCGCACCAGAAGCTCCGCATCTGGCTATTTTCTTAGGCCGCTCCACGGCCATCTCTTCGACCCGAAGAGCAAGTCCGCCTCGGCTAAGCCGCGACTTTAGCCGCGATAATCCTAGTGATCATGAGTCTTCGAGTTTAAGCCTTCACATCGCCTAGGAAATAGCCTCGCCGTTCAATTGTTGGCATTTAGTGAGGCAGAGCCTCACCGCTCTGCGATTTTATTTTCGATCGGTGAATTTTTTACTTGACTTTTGGTAAAATTTGTGCTACCCTTGCAACATCTTTTGATCTTTGACATTCCAAAAACTTTTTTTGTAAATTTCCACTAAAACTGACGGAGAAAATGCCGTAACCTTATGGTGTTCAACTACT
This sequence comes from uncultured Chloracidobacterium sp., assembly GCA_964410495.1. GTDB lineage: Bacteria > Acidobacteriota > Blastocatellia > Pyrinomonadales > Pyrinomonadaceae > OLB17. The sequence goes on along the minus strand of CAYPGP010000001.1, from coordinate 488,392 downwards.
TACGCGTCTTACAGAATCGCGGACAAAGGTGCGGACAAGCCGCGGACAGGCTGCGGACAGCGAGTGGACAAAAACTGCGAAGAATGCGTTCCGGACCCAGTGTTTACAGGCGTTTGGCGGCCGAAAATACGAAGATCCTGTCCGCGATTTTAGGTGCGTTTCCGCAATAAAGTGGCCGTTTTTGACGAAAAAACGAGGAGTTTCCGCAATAAAAGGGGCTTTTTGCACGCGAAAAGGGGCGTTTTTCGCAACGTTTTCTTACCGCTGAGGCGCGGAGAAGAACGAGACTCTGGTTTCTGATTCGTGCTATTCGTGTGATTCGTGGCTAGAGAACTTCCTCAGCACACGTCGGATGAATCGCCCTTGCTAACGCGCGGGCTTTTGCATGGGTTTTAGAAATCGAACTTATCGACATTCTCCTTGTTAAAGATAAACGGCTTGCCGAGGCGGACCTCGTCTTCGACAACCTCGATCCCGCCGAGGCGGCCGGCTTTGATGGTCTTGTCGCCGCGTTTGAAGGTGCCGTTCGAAAGGGCGTTGGACGTGAAGACGGTCAGGTAGCCGAGGTCGCCGGTGTTCCAGAGCACGATGCTGTCGACGATGCCGCTCTTGATGTATGGCTTGCACATATTGGGTAGCGAAAGGCCGGTGACTTTCACATCCGCTCGGCCCGATTGTTTGACGGCTTCTGCGATGCCCGGGACGGCTGGGGCGGCGATGCCCATCACGACCTTGACGTTCGGGTAAACCTTGAGGATATTCTGCGTTTCCTGAAACGCCCGGTCGCGGTCGCCGTCACTTGGCTGGATCGTGACGAGTTTCATCTCGGGGTATTTTCCCTCGAGACGCTGCTTGATGTATTTGATCCACTCATTCTGGTTAGCGGCGCTCAGAGATGCGGTGACGATAGCGAATTCGCCTTTGCTGCCCATGATGCGGGCGGCTTCATCCGCAAGCGCCTCGCCGATGCCCTGCGGAGTTGCCTGATTGATGAGGAAATCGCGCGCGTCTTTCTCTGAGTCGGCATCCCATGTGACGACCTTGATGCCTTTCTCTTTCGCCTTGCGGAGAACGGTCGAGATGCCCTCTTTGTTCTCGACGCTGACCGCGATCACATCGACGCCGCGGGTGATCCAGGCTTCGACGACTTCGTTCTGCTTTGCCGGGTCAAGATCAGTCGGGCCGTCCCATAGGAGTTCGGCACCGAGTTCCTTTGCGGCTTCCTCGGCTCCCTTTCGGCAGCTAATGAAATACGGGTCACCCTTCGCCTTCGGCATCATCGCGATCACGCTCTTCTTGCCGGCCGGGGCGGTGGATGCGTTCGCACCTTGTGTTTGCGGCGATGCGGCCTTGTCCTCTTTGATCGAGCGAACGAGCAGCCAATTGCTGCCCGCAACGATGAGTGCCGCGGCGACGATAACGCCGCTCAAAACTCCGACTTGCCAATTTTTCACTTCAAATTCCTCCTGTGAAACCGCTTTCGGCTTCGCTGAGTTTGCTCTCGACAGGCGGTCGAGCAAGATAGTTGCGACGAGCAAAACGCCCGTCAGAATGCCGGCCAGCTCCGCCGGCTGCCCGCTCAAACGCAGGCCGTTTTGCAAGATGACGATCGCGAACAGCCCAAGCACCGTGCCTAAAACGGTCCCGCGTCCTCCGAAGATCGAAGCACCGCCGAGCACGACTGCGGTGATCGCCGTGAGTTCGTAGCCGGTTCCGGCGTCCGATTTCGCCTGGCCGAGATGAGCTACATAAATAACGGCGGCAAGTGCGGCGGTCAGGCCCGACAGACAGTAAACAAAGTTCAGCCGGCGGCGGACCTTGATGCCCGCATAACGCGAGCCTTCCTGCGAAAAGCCAACCGCGTAGAAACTTCGGCCGAATGCCGTGCGATGCAGCCACCACCAAACGGCCGCGATGGCCGGGATAAATATAAAAAGCTGCGTTGGGATCACGTCGGCAACATAGCCCTGGCCGAGAAAAAGGAACGATGGCGAAAAGCCCGAATAATTCTCGATCCCGCGCGTTAAACCTTCGGCGATGCCGCGAAAGAGCGAGAAAGTTCCGAGCGTTACGATCAGCGGCGGGGCCTTGAGCTTAGTTATCATGGCCGCGTTGAGAGCTCCGCCGGCCAGGCCGACGAATAACGTGATCGCGATCGCAACCGGCATCGAAACGCCGCCGTCGCGCCACAGCGAGCCCATGACGACCGCCGAAAGCCCCATCATCGAGCCGACCGAAAGATCGATGCCGCCGGTGATAATGATCGGCGTCATAATGAGGGCCAGCAAGCCGATCTCTACCGCGAGGCGCGTTATTTCAAAGGCATTACCCGAGGTTGCAAAGTTGCTGCCCGTAAAGGAAAAGATGAGGCACTCGACCGCTAGGACGATCAGCAGTATCCATTCGTTGTTCGGAAAAAGCCGCTCGCGAAGCGGCTGTTCCGTACTAAGCGGCCGCTCCGGCGATATGACTTCTTCCATTTTTCTCCAGGCTCCCGAGAGCCACATCCGAAACGAGTGCGACCAGAATGATCGCACCTTGAATTGCCTTCTCCCAAAAAGGATTTATGCCCAAAAAAGTGAGCGCCGTGCCGATCGTACCAAGCAACGCCACTCCAATGAGCGTGCCGATAAGCGTCCCCCGGCCGCCCGTTATCGCCGCCCCGCCTACCACGACGGCCGCGATCGCCTTGAGTTCGAGCCCCACGCCCGAATTCCCCGGGATCTCAGAAAAGCGGACGGCATTCAGCATAGCGGCAAGCGCTGTCAAGGCTCCCATGAGGGCGAAAACTCCGAAGACAACTTTCGGAGCACTGATACCCGCGAGCCGAGCCGCTTCGGCATCGGAACCGACAGCGTAGATCCGGCGGCCGGCAACCACACCGCGGAGGCCGAAAGCAAAAACGGCAAAAACTATGGTAGTTATTCCAAATATGACCAGTTCGCCCCCGCCCTGTGCCAGGCCAAACCATTGGAATGTCTCAGGCAAGTTCTGGACCCACGCGCCCTCGGTAAACCAACGCAAAGCGTCGCGCCAAAGCACCAGCATCGCCAGCGTAACGATGATCGAAGGAAGCCGCAGCCAGCCGACGAGCAGGCCGTTTACCGATCCGATCGCGGCACCGATCGCGACGATCATTACAACGAGAAGCGGCATTGGCACGCCCGTTTTAGCCAGCATTCCCGCCGCGATGCTGCAAACCGCGAACTGCGAGCCGACCGAAATGTCGATCTCGCCGACCAGAATAACCATGGTCATCCCGATCGCGATCAACAGGGTCGGAGCATTATTTATAAGGAGATCACGAAGATTGCCGGCACTATAAAAGGAAGGCGCGACAATGGCCAGCACGAGGAGCAAAATAACAAACGCTCCAGCGGCCGAGATCTCTCTTTTGTATCGACTAAAGTTCATGTTTCAGGGTCAGTGCCCGAGCGCGACCGCAAGGATCTTGTCCTGAGTCGCTTCCTCTCGATCAAAAACCTTGGCGATAGTCCCACCACGCATGACGGCGATGCGGTCGCTCATGCCGAGCACCTCGGGCAGTTCCGACGAGATCATCAAAATAGCTACGCCCTGCTCGGCGATCTCCATCATCAGCGAATGTATCTCCGATTTTGCCCCGACGTCGATACCCTGCGTTGGCTCATCGAGAATAAGAACCGACGGCTTTGTGACGAGCCATCGACTGAGCGCGACCTTCTGCTGGTTGCCGCCCGAAAGCGTCGAAACGGCATTGAAAATGGTCGGCGTTTTCACGCCAAGCCGCCGCGTGTATTCAGCCGCGATCTCCTTTTCGCGACCAAAGTTCATGCCGCGAAAACCGGATATTTTGCCAAGCGAAGCGAGCGTGATATTTGCGCTGATCGGAAAGTCGAGCATAACACCGTGACGCCGACGATCCTCGGGCAGATAGGCGATACCGACGTTGATCGCATCAATAGGATGGCCAACGCGAATGGGCTTCCCGTGAAGGAGGATCTCACCCTCATCCGCCTCGACAATGCCAAAGATCGTCTTCGCCAGCTCGGTTCGACCAGCCCCGACCAGGCCCGCGACGCCGACAATTTCGCCGGCCTTTATCGACAAGTTGATATTTCGCGTTCCGAGGGCACGCGAGCCGAGATTTCGCAGTTCGAAGATCGTTTCGCCATGATCCACCGCACGCTTTGGAAACACAGCCGAAAGTTCGCGGCCGACCATCAGGCGGATCAGTCCTTCGCTGGTCACGTCAACCATTTCGCGGGTTTCGATGGTCTGTCCGTCACGCAGAACGGTTACCCGGTCGGCGATCACGGGCAATTCTTCGAGTCGATGGGAGATGTAAATCATCCCTACGTTTTGCTGTCTAAGTTCTCGAATAACGCGAAACAGATTCTGCGTATCTTCCTCGGAAAGCGAGGCGGTCGGTTCGTCGAAGATCAGTATTTTGGCATTTACTCCCAAAGCCCGAGCGATCTCGACAAGTTGCTGTTGCGGCATCGAAAGCTCACCCGCGGGTGTTTCGGGATCGATCCTTGCACCGACACGGTCGAGCAGTTCTTTTGCGATCCGTCGACGTTCGTTCCAATTCACGAGCCCAAACAGCCCTTTCTTTTCGAGGCCGATCGCGATGTTTTCGGCGACGGTAAGTTCAGGAAACAGAGCGGGTTGCTGATATATTGCGGCAATGCCGAGTGTCTTAGAGATCGCCGGCGAGTTTTCGCGAATGGCCTCGCCATTTACGGTCAATTCTCCGCCGTCAGGCTCAACCGCACCCGTAACTATCTTGATAAATGTCGATTTCCCCGCTCCGTTCTCGCCGACAAGAGCATGAACCTCGCCGGGGAGCAGTTCGAACGAGGCTCTCCGCAGTGCGTGAACACCGGCGTAGGATTTTGAAATGTTGTCGGCTCTCAACAGCATTTACTGGGTCAGAATGAGTTAGGACAAATACGTTATATAGGTCCTTTTAGCTTTTAATAGTCACGAACAATAATCACATGCAATTCCCCCGGCCCATGAACGCCGATCGCCAGCGTAAGCTCGATATCCGAGGTCCTCGACGCTCCGGTCACAAAAGTGATCGCGTGTCCGAGGCCGTCGCGGGTCAACTCCAATATCTCGCCCATCGTCTGCCGTATTCGACTCGCCTCGATGAGGCAAAGGTGGACTGGCGGGACGAGCGAGATCAAACGATGATCTTCGGATTCCGCATCGAGCACCAACGTTCCCGTTTCTGCGATAGCCCATTGGGCCGACGTGATGCCGAGATCGGAGTCGAAAAGGAAATCGGTCGAAGGATTGCGAACGAAAGCTGCACTGTCGATCGCATCAATCGATCCCGCAACCAATGCGGAGTTCGAAACAGCGATCTTTGTAGCTCCCACGACGTCGATCACCGAGTTGATCGTTGTTCCGACGTCCGCAGCATCGACGATTTCGACGTGGATACCCAGGGCCGCGCCGTTCTTGCAAAATTCTTCCAGCAAGTCATCGCTATCGGCACGCTGATCGGCGTCAAACGTACCAACTCGAATCTCGCCGTGATGATGTTCGGCATGCACGGAGTCAAACCGTCGGCTTATGGCCAGATTCTGGCGAATCGAATTGAAGATATGTTCCCGTGCCGTCATCAACCTTTTCCCATCTCTTTCCACTCGTCGCGGAATGATCGCTTAGCAACTACCGGAGCATCTCGCCACGCCGTCCAAGCCCCAAGCGGCGGCACTAACGTGGCCAGAAAACCGCCAACCTTACCGATCTTCCCATCGCGAGCGATCAACTTCTGCATCAGCCTTGCGGCCTTTGTGCCGATCCTGTAAAGCCCTGGTTTCGACCACGCGGCGGCGTACACTTTGAAAACCACATTTTCGATCACCTTCGTTCGCCGTTCGTATTTTTCTCGCGTTCCGGCCGCGGTTCCGTCGGTGATCTCGGCACGTAGGTGCAGCAGAAGTTCAGGAATATCGATCTTCACTGGGCAAACTTCCCTGCAGGCACCACAAAGGCTCGACGCATATGGAAGCTGTTTCGCTTTCGAAATGCCGATCAACTGGGGCGTTATCACTGCACCGATCGGGCCTGGATAGACCGAGCCGTAAGCGTGGCCGCCGACTTGCTGATAAACAGGACACGCGTTCAAACACGCCCCGCAGCGGATGCACGCTAAGCTCTGCCGCGTAACAGGATGAGCGAGCATTCGCGAACGGCCGTTGTCGAGCATCACGATGTGAACCTCATCCGGCCCGGCGTCGCTTTCCCTCTTCTTGGTCCCGGTTATGAGCGATTGATAGGCCGTCAGCTTTTGCCCGGTACCAGAACGCGGAAGAAGCTTGAGAAAAACGTCCAGATCAGCGAATCGCGGGATCACTTTCTCAATGCCCATGATCGCAATGTGTGTCTTAGTCAGGCTGGTCGTCAACCTAATGTTTCCTTCGTTTTCAAGGATCAAGATCGTGCCGGTTTCGGCAACACCAAAATTCACACCGCTGATACCGACCTTCGCTTCGGCAAAACGCTCGCGGAGTATCCGCCGAGCAGTTTTCGTGAGCACATCGACATTTTCGGTCTTTTCGATGCCAGTTTTCTCGACAAAAAGATCAGCGATCTGCTGCTTCGTTTTATGAATAGCCGGAACGACGATGTGTGACGGTGTTTCGCCCGCGAGCTGAATGATCCATTCGCCGAGGTCCGTTTCGACCGGCTCGATCCCGGCATTCTCAAGAGCTTCATTGAGATGTATCTCTTCGCCGGCCATGCTCTTGGCCTTAACAACCATGTCGGCACCGGTTCGCCTTACGATATCGAGGATGATCCGGCACGCTTCGTCGCCATCGCTTGCCCAATGAATTGTTGCCCCTGCATTCCCGGCATTTTCGACAAACTGTTCGAGATAGCTGTCGAGGTGGAGCAAAGTCTCATCTTTTATCGCCCTCGCACGGTCTCGAAGCCCTTGCCAATCGTCGACCGAAGCCATGGCGTTTCGCCGGCGGCCGACGAAATTATCCGCTAGGTTTCGCAAAGCGCCGTGCAAGACCGGGTCCGCGATCGCGGCCCGAGCGTTTTGGTCGAATTTTTCGGCGGTTAGGTGCATAAGTCTTGTCGGTACCACCTACGGTAATAACAACGAAGCTACTCATCGTCGGCTAAAACCTCAGCCAAATGTCTGGTCTTGACCTTAGACCCAGCTCGTGAAAGCCGTCCGCCGATCTGCATCAGACAGCTCGCGTCGCAGGCAACGACAGTGTCGGCTCCGCTCTTTTCTATCCACTCAACCTTGTTGTCGGCGATCCCTGCGGAAATCTCGGGATACTTCACCGAAAACGTGCCGCCGAAGCCGCAACAGACGTCGGCATTTTCCATCTCGATAAATTCGATCCCTTTGACGTTCCTCAACAGCTGTCGCGGCTCGTCGCGAATACCGAGATCTCTCAAACCATGACATGCTTCATGCCACGTCAGCTTACCGGACGAAGTGGCCGCAACATCGTCGATACCGAGTACGTTCACCAAAAAACTCCCTAGCTCATGCGTTTTGGCCGCCAGCTTCGCCGATCTATCACGCCATTCGCGGCTATCGGGAAACAGTTCATGAAAATGCTTAACCATCGCCGTGCATGATCCGGATGGACTAACAATGGCATCTGAATTTTCAAAGATCTCGATAAACCGCTCGGCAAATTTCCGAGCTTCCTCGCGATACCCCGTATTGAAAGCCGGTTGGCCGCAGCACGTCTGCCGTTCGTCAAACTCGATCTCGCAACCCGCCTTTCGCAAAACCTTGACCGTCGCCACGCCGACGTTCGGGCAAAGCTGGTCGACGAGACATGTAACGAAGAGCGAGACTTTCACTTTGGTTTTGCAACAGTTTTCAGTTTGCAGTTCTCAGTTACCAGCAGCTCGAAACTCACTACCGAAAACTGAGAACTGGAGGTAAATGCCTGGCTTCGACTTCAGAATAACGTTCAGCCGCCTGTTCTACATTGACGGCCGGGCTAAATGCCGTTAATTCAACGTTTTGCCTGACATGATCGCGAGCGACTGCGAGCGATGTAAATCTTCCGCTTGTCACCGCCTGCACCAGAACGTTTCCGACCACCGTCGCCTCGAATAGTCCCGCGTGGACGGTAAGACCGCTTGCATTAGCAGTCATTTGATTAAGGTATCGATTCCGTCCACCACCGCCGACGATCTGAACGTTCGAAATCTCGTTACCTGTCAATTTCGCTATCGTTCGAATTACGGAAGCATATCTGAACGCCAACGAATCGAATATTATCTTTGAAACAGCGGCCGGGCTTTCGTCAAATTTCTGTCCACTTTCCACTAACTGATCACCGATCGCGTCGAGCATGCTCGGCGGATTTAGGAATCGGGGATCGTCGGGAAATATGAACGGCCCTATTCCCTGGATCTTTTCGACTGCCGTCAGAAGCGTTTCGTAATCGGCAGCCATTCCGAGTTCTATCCATTCACGACGACAGGACTCGAAGATCCAAAGGCCCATCACGTTTTTCAAGAATCGAAACGTGCCGTAAGCGCCGCCTTCGTTTGTAAAATTATGCGCCGCAACTTCGGCGTTTATCAGCGGCGAGTCGAGCTCGACGCCGATCAGCGACCACGTACCGGAAGAAATATATGCCGAATTCGCACTGAGCGGAGCACCCGCGACCGCGCTTCCCGTGTCATGCGTCGCTGGTGCGATCACACTTACGTTTTCAAGGCGTAGATCGGCCGCGATATCTGATCGAACGACTCCAAGTTCCGTTCCCGCGGGAATTATCGGCTGCAAAAGGCTACGTTCGATTCCAGCTTTCGCGATTATCTCTTCGTCCCAGTCCCCGTTTTTCGCATTGACGAGTTGGGTGGTCGTTGCGTTCGTGTACTCCGTCACCGATTTGCCTGTAAGCAAAAAGTTGAGCAGGTCCGGCAAGAGTAAAACGCTCGCAGCGTCTTTTGCGGCATCGTCCGAAACTAGCTGGTAGAGCGTATTAAAGTTCTGAAATTGAATTCCCGTTTTTTCAAAGATCGTTTCTTTTGGGATCGAAGCAAATACCCGCTCCATCGCACCTAACGTGCGGTCGTCGCGGTAGCAGACAGGGTCAGCGATCAGTTCGCCGTTCGCATTCAGCAGCCCGTAATCGACCGCCCAACTGTCAATCCCGACGCTGCGGATCGGCCTATCGAGTTCGACAGCACGAGCAGCCGCCCCTTTGAGCCCCATTTTGATCTCGGCAACGATGTGAGCAAGATCCCATCGAAGATGCCCGTCATTTGATCGCGGCGGATACGAAAACCGGTGAATCTCCTCCAGGAAGAACTCGCCCGGTTCGACTCCAGCCAGAAAAACTCGCCCGCTTCCCGCACCGAGGTCGATAGCCATAAATAGCGGAGCCTGCATTCCAGAAAAAAGCTAACAGAACTGATCGGCTAAATGCTAATGGCTAAAATTAGCCCTAAACGATCCCTGCCGAAACCCCGATCTGAGCCGGACGCTCCTTCGCTTTCTGCGAGCGATAACCGCTCGCTCTATAGACGGCGATCGGGTCGATCGCTCCACCGCTGCGTTCGCGGGCGGACGCAAGAATCGGTGCAACGTCGGTCGTAAACGCCTCTTTCAACGTCGCAAGTGCAGTGATCGCATCGCCCGCTTTTTGAGCTTCGCGGAGCTTCTCGCGGTCGACCATCAAGGCTTGTACATACGCTCGGGAGATCTCGATCGAACTCACGACCAGCGATTCGATCGGGTCGGTCATGTTATGCGATTGGTCGAGCATGTAGCAAGGATCAAAGCCGGGAACTTTGCTGTATTCGGCATCGACGAGTTCATTAAATATGAGAAACAGCTGAAACGGCTTGACCGAGCCGGCGTCGAGATCATCGTCGCCGTATTTGCTGTCATTAAAATGAAATCCGCCAAGCTTTCCGAACTGGATCAGTCGCGAAACGATCTGCTCTATGTTCACATTCGGCGCGTGATGGCCGAGATCAACGAGGCACGAAGCCTTAGAACCAAGCTCGGTCGCACAGATATAGCTCGTCCCCCAGTCATTGATGACCGAAGAATAGAACGCGGGCTCGAAGAACTTATGCTCGATAAACAGCCGCCAATCGTCGGGAACCGCGGCGTATATTTCACGCATTGATTCCAGATAACGCTCCAACGACAGCCGGAAATTCGACTGCCCGGCAAAATTGCTGCCGTCACCAACCCACACAGTCAACGCTTTCGAGCCGATCTTCTTTCCGATCTCGATGCACTCCAGATTATGCTCGATCGCCTGTTTCCTGGTCGCGGCATCTTCGTGAGAAAGGCTGCCATATTTATATGACTGTTTCTGGCCAAGCTGGTCCTGAAACGTGTTCGAATTCATCGCGTCAAACTCAAGCCCATGCTGTTTTGCCGCGGCAACAAGCTGCTCGGTCTGTTCAGGTTTGTCCCACGGAATGTGAAGTGAAACTGCCGGGGTCGTGCGAACGAGTTTGTTGATGGTCGAGCAATCTTCGAGCTTTTCAAAAATGCCACGCGGTTCGCCCTGTCCCGGAAACCGCGCGAAGCGCGTTCCGCCCGTTCCGACACCCCACGACGGGACCGCAACTTTGAGCTGACGAGCTTTCTGGATCAAAGGCTGTATCTCAAGCCCCCGACGAGCGAGCTTTCTGGACAGATAGTCGAGATCTTCGGCGAGCCAACCGCTCTTCGCCTTGTTTTGTTCAGCGATCAGATCTTGTTCGATCTCAAAGTTTGCCGCCATATTTTCTCCAAGACGGGGCCGTGTGCGTCCCGCTATCTCATGAATCCGTCCGCCAGGCCGCCATCGACCGGAATGATGTGCCCCGTCGTCTTGCTCAACCGCTTTGAAAGCAGCAGAAAGATCGCCTCGGCCTGATCCGAAGGTTCTATCGGCGTCTGCGTGAGTGAGCGTTTTGCGTAGAAATTGGACAGTTTCTCGGTCAACGCGTCCGTGTCCTCGCTATCTTCGAACGGAATGCTGTATTTCGCCAAAGATGCGATAACGCGATCACGCGGGAACATCGTACTGCCCTTGACTACAGTCGCCGGGGCAACCGCATTGACACGAAGCATCGGCGAGTACTCGATCGCGAGCTCGCGGACCAGATGGTTTGCCGCAGCTTTGCTAGTGTCGTATGCGAGGCTTCCCTTTTTCGCAACAACCGCATTCGCACTGGTCGTCAGAATGACGTTGCCCGTAAGGCCCTGTTTTTTGAATACCTTGTGAGCTTCATCGGCGACAATATAAGCTCCTTTGACGTTGATGCCAAAGGTGAAATCCCACATTTTGTCTTCGATGTAACCAGTTTTATCAGGCGGAACAAACACGCCCGCCGTGACGATCACGGCATCGATACCGCCGTAGGCAAGCATTACCTGATCGAGCATTTTTGCAACCGATTCTCGGTCGGTCATATCGCAGCCGAGTCCGATCGCAACGCCGCAGTTTGAAATGCCTGTACCGGAAACGCCAATTCCGGTTCCATATTTTGCAATGATCTCGTTGGCAGTTTCCTTCGCCGCCGCTTCGTCCTTATCGACGCAGACGACGTGAGCGCCTTCTTTTACAATGCGATGGGCCGTTTCCTTTCCGATCCCAGCTCCAGCGCCGATGATAACGTGAATCTGGCGGTCAAGCTCTTTTTCCGGCGGCATTCGCTGAAGTTTTGCCTCCTCTAGCAGCCAGTATTCGATGTCGAAGGCTTCCTGCTGGTCCATCGCCTCGTACTCGTCCATTGCCTCGGCTCCGCGCATGACCTCGATCGCGCAGTTGTAGAATTCGCCAGTCACTCGCGACTCCGATTTGTTCTTGCCCCAGGCGATCATGCCGAGTCCGGGAATCAGACAAACCGTCGGATTCGGGTCGCGCATTGCTGGAGAATCGGGATGTTTACAGCGGTTATAGTATTCTTCGTAATCTTTGCGATATTGGACAAGCCCATCGGCGATCGCCGTTTTGAGCGAGTCAAGATTGCCGGTTTCAGGGTTCCATTCGACGAACAGAGGCTTGATCTTGGTCCGCAGGAAGTGATCCGGGCACGACGTTCCGAGTGCCGCCAAACGCGGGCCGTCGACGCTGTTAACGAAACGAAGCATCTTCTTGTCGTCCTGAACAGTCCCGACAAATCGCCGATAAACCGAAACCTGGCCGCGAATAAATGGAATGATCTCGATCTGCAGCTTTTGACGAGTCTCATCGTCGAGCGCCTTGTAACGATGGCCGCCAAACGTCATTTCGCCCTTGTCGCGTTCCTCAATGTATTGTGCAGCACGGTCGATGATCTCGAGCGCGGTTTCGTAGCAGGTCTTGTCGTTATTGTCCCACGATGACATTCCGTGATGGCCGAGCAAGATGCCCTTTGCCTGCGGGTTGTCCTTGATGAGCTGCTCGATCTTCAAACCAATGTCGAAGCCCGGCCGCTGCCAAGGAATATAGATTACATCGTCGCCATAAACTTCTTTTGTCAGCCGCTCCTGATTGACGCAAGCCGCGATCGCGATGACCGCATTCGGATGCAGGTGATCGACATGCTTGAAGGGAACAAGCGTATGCAGCGGCGTATCGATCGAGCACGCACGCGGGTTCAGGTTGAACGTGCAGTGCGAATACATCGGGTACATCGAGTCCTCGATCGGCGTCTTCGGCCCGTTGTTCGGGTCGTTCTCGTAGATCGCACGCATATCGCGCACCTTATTGAGATAAAGCGACGCAAAACCATCGCGCTTCGCAGTGCGAAGGTCGCCTCCGGACCCTTTGAGCCAAAGAACCTCGACATCCTCGCCCGTCAGAGGATCTTTCTCCTGCAGTTTTGACGAAGTATTTCCGCCGCCGGTGTTTGTCAGCGTCAGGTCGTCCCCGAGACGGTTCGACCGATAGACGAGGCGGTCGACGCCATCCAGCCCATCTACGTCGGCATCGTTCCAGAGATATTTAACGTGTTTGTATTTCAATTCTTGTGTCGCTTGGTTGCTCATTATCGTTTGGTATTTTTACTTATGAAATAGGTCGCTTATTCGGAGCAGCTAACGCTGTCTCTCGAGTCATCAGAAAACCGCTTAACCTGCCGTAAAACAGAAGAGTAACAACTTTCCAAACGAATGGCAATACCTTACCAGAAAAAAGTGGTAATACCAATTAACTTTTAATTATGTCACGTCGCCGATCCTGCAGTTCGCGCACACCGCCTCCAATTCTGCACTCATAAAACTCCGGCTTGATACCGGTTTCCGCGTTGTATTCCGCCGCGATCGCATCGGGAAGATCGGGCGAAACGTCATCCTCCAAGAGGGCTATCGCACAACCGCCGAATCCGCCGCCGGTCATTCGAGCCGCAAGAACACCAGACTGCCGCCGTGCGGCCTCGACCATTACATCAAGCTCACGACAGCTTATCTGAAAATCATCGCGGAGGCTTTCGTGCGAAGCATTGATCTGACGGGCGAATGCCGCAATGTCGCCGAAACGGAGGGCTTCAACCGAATCGAGTACCCGCCGGTTCTCGTAAAGAATATGCCTGGCACGTTTCCGTTCGATCGCCGGCATTCGCGACTGATGTTCCTCGAAGTTCTCGATCGACACTTCACGAAGCGACGACTTGCCAAAGAACTCCGCCGCACGCTCGCATTCCGCTCGTCGTCGGTTGTATTCGCCGTCGGCGAGTTGGTGTTTCGTCTTCGTATTGCAGATCAAAAAACGCGAAGGGACCGGCACCGCAGACCACTCCATCGACCGGCAATCCAGGAATAGCGCATGTCCATCGCGGCCATAAACCGAAGCAAATTGGTCCATTATCCCGCTTCGAACACCGGCAAATTCATGCTCTGCCCGCTGTCCGATCCTCGCGAGTTTCATCCCATCGATCTCGCAGCCAGCAAGCTGCGTAAGCGCGAATCCCACAGCGACCTCGAGCGCCGCCGAGGAACTCAAGCCGGCACCGATCGGAATATCGCTATCGATCAAAAGATCAGCGCCGCGGAGACGAAACCCCTCGCGTTCGATAATAGTCGCAACCCCTTGGACGTATCTGGCCCATCCGGGAAGAATGCCCGTATTCGGCTGATCGAGATCTATCTCGTATTCGCCGTCAAAATTTAAGGATGCCGCTCGGATCGTCCGGTCGGCCCTGACAGCCGCGGCGACATTTGTCGCAAATCCGATCGCCGCCGGTAGCACGAAACCGTCGTTATAATCGGTATGTTCGCCGATCAGATTCACTCTTCCCGGAGCGCGAAAAACACGGGCCTCGCCGCCAAAGCGTGCTACAAATCTCTCCTTTAGCTGCCCGGCATTCATAAGCTAATAACTGGTAACTGACAACTGATACCTTAAAAAGGTACTCTCTATCACGATTCGAACACTAGTTTACGCGAAGGGAGCCTTTTCATATCGAGGTTAGCCGACTGGCCAAGTCAAATAGTGAGATTCACTCAAACCGCGCAGTCGTTCGGCCGCTGATTCAGGCGTGATGTCACGCTGCGGGCTGCCGAGGATCTCGAAACCGACAAGGAACTTCCGCACCGTCGCCGAGCGGAGCAGCGGCGGGTAAAAATGAGCGTGGAAGTGGACTGCATCATGCTCACGACCGTCTGTCGGATTTTGATGGAAACCCATCGAGTACGGGAACGGCGTTTCAAAAAGGTTGTCGTACCGAGTCGTCAACCGTTTTAGGATGTCCGCCAGAGCGTTGCGTTCGTCGCCGCCGAGTTCGTCTATCGAACCGCGATGATCGCGACCAAGGATCATTACTTCAAAAGGGTAAACCGCCCAAAACGGAGCGATAGCGGCAAAGAACTCATTTTCGCAAACTATTCGCTCGCCGGTATCGATCTCCAATCGAAAATAGTCGCACAGCAGGCATCCGCGGGTTTTTTCGAGATATTCTTCCTGTCGAGCGATCTCTTTCGCAGGCTCGTTCGGTACCGATTCACTCGCCCAGATCTGGCAATGCGGATGCGGATTGCTCGCTCCCATCATCTCGCCCCGGTTTTCGAATATCTGGACGTGGTCGATGAAATCGCGACTTCCAAGGTCAACATACTCGTCCGCCCAGCGGTCGATAACCTCGCGGATGTTGCCACGGTTCATTCGTGGAAGCGTCAAACTATGATCCGGTGAAAAACATATAACACGAGCAACACCGCGTTCCGGCTCGGCGATCAACAAACCCGAATCGTTCATCGAATCCGCAGGAACATCGGGCTGTAGGGCAGCATAATCGTTATCGAAGACAAAAACCCCGTCATATTGCGGATTCACGATCCCGCCCGCCCGCTCATTTCCCGGGCAGAGATAACATTCTGGATCGAAGCTCGGAAGCGAAACACCTTGCGAATTCTCAGTTTGTCCCTGCCATGGCCGCTTGGTCCGATGCGGAGACACGATCACCCACTCGCCCGTAAGCGGATTGAGTCTTCGGTGGGAGTGTTCGTTCAGATCCAACATAGTCAACGTGAAAACGGCGAAAAAGCGTCTCTTAAATCTTTCACCTTTTCCCTGCAGTCGGGTCGGGCCAGTTATCGGTACGGAATGGCGACGCGGGCAAACCAGAGTCGTTTGTTAAATTCGGATCTTTGGGATTGCTGTTAAACGCATATCGAACCGCAAGCGGCGAGCGGACCGCTGACGACCATACTTCGATCTTATTTTTGCCGACAATTTTCGCTTCAGCCCACACAAATTTCTTATCTGCACCGGCAATCGCAAACTCGTTCAATCTGGCTCCGCTTTTTATCTTCAATCCGCTGCCCACTTCGTTAAACGTCAACACGATCCTGTCGCCTCTTACATCGGATCCAGTCAGAACCGGTGAATCAACCAACTTCTTGCCGTACAAATTCTTCAATGCCCAAACCGCCATTCTCTTGCCGACATCGAGTTTGTTTTTCGGGTGAATGTCGTTCGCCTCGCCGATGTCGATCGTTACTACCAAACCCACGTTGACAGTTGTTAATGCCGTTGTTCGCTGTGCTTCGCGGATAAAGCTCCACGCAGATTCTTCAGGTTCGGGCTTCACGGCACGATAATTAGGCAACTGAATAATTCCGAACGGAAAATTTCCCTGGCCCCAACGCTCACGCCACGCCCGTATCATCGTCGGCAGCAGCAGATTATATTGCTCGGCCCGTGCTTCGTTCGATTCACCCTGATACCATATCGCCCCCTTGATCGCGAAAGGCATCAGCGGCTCGATCATTCCGTCGTATATCGAGGAAGCAATTCGATAGTCGCGCAACGCATCGGGCACGCCCGGCGAAGGCGAAGGCCTCGCTCCGGTGGCTCTCGCTTTATCGGAATCTTCACGCCATTTGGCTATCGCGGCAGCGTGATTTGCTCGAACCCTTTCCCGTTCGGCTTCCCAGGTCTTGGTTCGGTCGACGGTCGGTTTAAGATCGGGCGACGCGTTCAAGTACGAAACCGGCGTCCACGCCTCAGCCTGCGAACCGCCGTAGGAAGAATTGATCAGACCGACCGGCACCTTCAACACCTTCTGCAGTTCGACCCCGAAATAATATCCGGCGGCCGAAAATTCCTTGACACTTTCCGGTGTGCTCGCAAGCCATTCGGCTAGCTTCCCTTGCTTCTTCTTGAACGCAACATCACGGCTGACGTTGAAAAGCCGCATCATCGGATGATTAGCCGCCGTGGTCGCGGCCGCCCCATCGGTCGATTCGGGCAGCCGCCACTGCATATTCGATTGCCCTGAAACCAGCCAGACCTCGCCAACGAGAATGTCCTTCAATTCGATGGTGTCCTTGCCGGCAATAGTCATCGACCGTGGCTCATCGCTCGCATTCATCTTCGCGAGGTCAACACGCCACTTGCCGTCTTCCCCCGCAACGACAGTTTTCTTTTGCCCCGCGAAAACGACCGTCACAGCCTCGCCCGGCTCCGCCCAACCCCAGACCGGAACAATCTGCTTCTGCTGCAGCACCATCGAGCTCGCGATGACGTCGGGCAATCGAACATCCGCAAAAACGGCGACGCTACAGAACGCAAGAAAGACCGCTGGACCAAGCAAACGGATGGTTTCTTCTACTATCCTCATTTTCGTTTCAACCATGCTTCCGGAACCGGAATAATGCAAATATTCATCGATCGATTGTCCGTTGAGAGCATAGCCGACTGGATCTGGATCTTGGTTCCGTCCGGGCTCATCGTCGGGTGCGGGTGATCGGCGGCGGTTGCTTTGTGGCCGGTAGAGAGCAGAATCATTTCACCGTTGCGCCGGTCGATAAGATAGATGTTGCGCGCGAAATCGTCGCCGACCGCAAATCGACCATCTGGAGAACCGCTCACATGCCATAACCCGCTGCCTTCCTTGGTCTGGCCGACGATCAAAACTTCCCGTGATCGAAGATTGACGATCCCCAACCCGGTTGGGCGTTCGCGCGTTCCTGAAGGCCCCCACTCGGGCTCGTGCCCGGGATTTACGCCGCCGACGCCGGTCGCTTCGCCGACATCCTTAGTTCCTCCGGGAATCTTTCGATGGCCCATGATCGCAAAAGCAACCTCATCCTTTCCGATCACCGCCTCGTGAGTTACCCAGTCGCGATCATCCTCAGGGAAAACCGGCCTCAAACCGGTTCCATCAGCCTTTACAGTCCAAATTCGCTGCGGCGATTTGCCGCCGGTTTCCCAGCAAAAAACTATCTCGCCCTCGACCCACGGATTAGTCTGAATATGCCCGACCTGAAAGGGAACCGAAATGACGTGCTTTAGCTGGCCCGTCTTGATATTCATTGCACCGATGCCCGAAGGCCCCGCGCCCATATTCCGAGGGCCAAAATTCGGTTCGACCTTAGTTCCCTCGGGCAAACGACGTGTCGCTTCATCGCGTCCTATGCGGAAAAAGACCCATTCCTCATTCCCGCCGTCGAGTGCCATGTCGCCGCCCGCTCCGATCTCCGGCGGAGTCCTGCCGCAAACCCTTTGATATGCATCTTTGCCTTTCAACGTTCCTGCCTTACTGTCGGCGAAAAGCTTTTCAAGATCGACTTCGACAACTTCCATCGAAGGAGGCGTTCGCGGGGTACCCGGCTGCGGTGCAACCGGCGGCTGGCCCGGCCGAATATTAGGATTTCGAAGGAAATACAGCTTCATCGACTTGCGAGCGATGTTCAGCATTCCGCTGTAGCCGCCCTCGGTCACTTGCACCATCTCCCCCGTTTCTTCGTTGACCGCCATCGCCTCGCCGGGCACGCGATTCGAGCGAAAGATCAGCCACTTTCCGTCCGAAGTCCACTGATTGTGCGTCTGATAGATCTTGGCATCCCCGTTCGGCGTGCTGGTCAGAAACGTCAGCATCGTGCCGGTAACCGGGTCCTTCACGATCTTTCTCTCCGAAGGAAAGCGCCGCCCGATCTGGCCTTCGACAACGGAGACAAACATCATCGCGAACACAACAAATAAGATCGCTTTTTTCATACAAAACTCCGAAAACAGGCTAGCTAATAACCGTAAGCTAACTAGCTATTAGCTAGATTTCTATTGGTCACCACCGTCGCATCTCAGCGGTTTCTATCCTCTGATCGCTCAAACCTTTGCTTTGAAATATCGCAATATCCTCGACATTTTTGTGCACAAAACGCGACGACGAACGGGGCTCCTGTGCGTCAATGCGAAAAAGGTCGATACCCTTTACACTGTCGAAAACGAAGGCCGGCCGTTCCTCGGCCTTTTCATATGTGACCTTGACGTTATCGAACGTAATTCCCTTTGCGTGACGGACGTAAAATCCATAAGCCGGAGTCACGCCGAACATGCTCGGCTCGGGATAATTTTTCTCGTTTTCAGGGATCGTTCGCTCGGCATCGGCCTTCGTGCCGCCGCCGTTGTAATGGATACGGATATTCGAAAGCCTCACATCCTCAACCGGGCTTTCGGTGAGGCCGGCGATGATCGAAGCATACTCGTGATGTGCACCGGAAACTGTGACGTTATCGATCGTTATGCGTCTTACTTTTGCGACCGGCGTTCCTTCCGGTGCCCGTTGCCGTTTCCCGAGACGAATAAAGATAGGTGCGGTCGTAATGTCGCGCATTGTTATGTTCGAGACAACAACATCCTCGATATAGCCCCCATCGACAGTTTCGATCGCGAGACCGCGGCAGCGAACGAAATTGATGTTCGTGATCGCGATATTCTTGAACCCACCGTTAGATTCCGTGCCGAACTTGATCCGACCGGTCACGCGATCTCTGTCCGGAGCAAACTCGGTCTTGGTTTGATATGTCCCGTCGAGCATCGTGCCAAGGTCGAAGCCGGAAACCTGCGAATTCGTGATCGTCACATTCTCGGTCGCACGCGGGAATCCCAACGCATAAGAGCTTTTCAGGACGATCGCATCGTCATTCGGCGAATTGACGTAAACATTGGAAATACGAACGTTGCGGCACGCATCGATGTCGAATCCATCTCGATTTGTATCAACCCGCAACCCGTCGATCGTAAGATTGTCAACACCCGTCGCGATCACCGCAAAATGCCCACCGCGAAAGATCGTGAAATCCTTCAAAGTAATATTCCTCGAAAGCTTCAGAGCGATCGCTTTAGTCCCAAGGCCTTCCATTTCTTTACGATCCGACATTTCGCCAAGTGGCGAGACGTTGTTCGCCATGCTTACCGGAGTCTCGCCTTCGGTTCGCGGACGACGGGGCCCTGGACTGCGTTTTGATAAACCCAACCCGTCGATCCTTCCCTGTCCTACGATCGTAAAGTTCTCGATCCCGATGCCCCACATCAGCGAATTCTGCCAGTGCGAATGCCCGAAATCCTGGTACATGTCCCACGGATTCGGCTCCGGCATATCGTATTTTCCCTTATGGATAGCCGGATCAGCGGCAAGCAGGGTTGCTCCGTTATCCAGATGGATCGTGATGTTGCTTCTCAAACGGATCGAAAAGCTCAGGTAAGTTCCGGCCGGAAAATAGACCGTCCCGCCGCCTCTGGCAGCAGCGGTTTCGATTGCCTTGTTTATCGCTGCCGAATCGAGCGTTTTGCCATCGCCCCGTGCGCCGTGATCGCGTATGTTAAAGAAAACGGAACGCTGCGCAGTTGCTTTGGCTTGCCAGTCGGGGATCCCGAATAGGAATGCCAACGAAGCAACGACAATAACAAAGAAATACTTCGGAACACGTTTCATTAGTGGTTCTCTTCAGGCTAAGGACGAGGTAAATTGGTAAAACCAAATATTTTTGTTTACTCTAACACGGCCTTTGACATTTGCAAAATAATAATTAAGCGATTAACCTAAGCAATAATCAGTACTTTCTAACTCGAGAAACGGAGAAAATATGCGAAGACGAATTTCCATCTTCTGTTCGTTCATCACGGCCATTGCCGTTCTGACGTCCTGCAGCGGTACCGGAACCGCGCCTGCGAACGGCGGTTCGAACAACCCCGCACCGGCGAGCAAAGAACTCAAGCTCGCCTTTGTCACCAACAACGCCTCCGATTACTGGACCATTGCCCGAAAAGGCGTCGAAAAAGCCGATGGCGAGCTCAACGATGTCAAGGTCGAGTTCAAACTCCCAGGCGAAGGCACGGCCGCCGAGCAGAAACGTATCATTGACGATCTGACCTCGACCGGCGTCCAGGGTATCGCGATCAGCCCGGTCGATCCTGACAATCAGACTCAGCTCATCAACGACACTGCGAAAAAGACTCTTGTCATCACGCAGGACAGCGACGCTCCGTCGAGCGACCGTGCCCTCTACATCGGCACCGACAACGTCGCCGCTGGTCGTCAGGCTGGTGAACTCGTCAAAGAAGCACTGCCGAACGGAGGCAAGATCATGGTCTTCGTCGGCAAATCGGACGCTCGCAATGCGGCTGAACGTTATCAGGGCCTGAAAGAGGCACTCCAAGGCTCGAAGGTCGAGATAATCGACATCCGAACCGACGACACCGACCGTGCTCGTGCCAAGACAAATGCTGCCGATACGCTTGTCAAATACCCCGATATCGCCGGAATGGTCGGCCTGTGGAGCTACAACGGCCCCGCGATCTATAACGCAGTCAAAGAGGGCGGAAAGCTCGACAGCGTCAAGATCGTATGCTTTGACGAGGAAGACGAAACTCTGGCGGGCGTGAAAGACGGCGGCATCTTCGCCACGGTTGTCCAACAGCCCTACGAATTCGGTTACCAGTCCGTAGTTCTTATGTCAAAGATCCTAAAGGGCGACAAAAGCGTCATCCCTGCCAACAAGCAGATCAACGTCCCGACCCTCGTCGTTAAGAAAGACACGGTCGAGGAATTCACTAAAAAGATCAACGCGTTGCGTGGCCGTTAACTCCATGTCTATTCCTGTCGGCAACGTCGACAAACATTAAAGCCTAGGGTGAAATGAGCGATCGCGAATGGAACCCTAGGTTTGAACCATAAACGATTTCGCTCGCTGAAGGCGAGCAACAACCCACGCCGAGTTTTGTAGTAGCTCGCCTTCAGCGAGCAAACGTTGCAACCGTCTTTCCTAGGGTTCCGCTCGAAGACTCGCTCCACCCTAGGGTTTAATGTTTGTCGCCCTTGGTGACTAGTAGCAAAACAGTTATGACCGATTCCAAACTCAACCGCCGCAACTTCCTCAAAACCACCGCCGCCGGTGCCGCAGGGCTTTCGCTCATCAGCAATGCAGTGGCGGAAACCATCGAACCGACGCTCACGGAATCGATCTCGAAACGCCACATCTTCCCGCTCAATCACCGCTGGCTTTACAACGAGAAATTCTCGCCCGCCGCGATGGACGCCAATTTCAACGACAAGGCGTGGAAACAGGTCACGATCCCGCACACAAACAAAATGCTGCCGATGAGCAATTTTGACGAGAACGAGTACACGTTCGTCTCGGCATATCGGCGTCATTTCAAACTTCCAAAAGAACTCAAAGACCATCGCATCTTCATTGACTTCGGAGGCGTAATGACCGCGTCGAAGGTCTATCTCAACGGCAAATTCCTCGGCGAATACAAGGGCGGTTATTCCAATTTCTCCTTCGAGATGACCAAGGAGATAAACTGGACCGGCGACAACGTCCTCGCCGTCGAGGTCGATTCGACCGAGCGAAAAGACATTCCGCCATTTGGCAACATGGTCGATTACCTGACCTTCGGCGGCATCTATCGCGACGTTCAGATCCGGGCCGTGCCAACGACCTTCATCTCGAACGTCTTTGCTAAACCGGTCAGTGTCCTCGCGCCCAACCGCTCGGTCAAGGTCCGCGTCGACCTGCAAACCGACGGCACCCTCCGGACATCGTCGACCGGCTACGTTATCAAAGCCGAGTTGCTCGACGGCGGCAAAGTCGTAAGCACGGCGACTAAAACCTATGTCCCCTTCGGCGTGGTCGCAACCGAGGAGATCGAGCTTAAGGAAAATCTCGGCAGCGTCCAACTTTGGGATATCAAAACGCCGAAGCTTTACGACGTTCGCGTAACCCTGAACGAACTCGCGACGACGCTTGACCATTACGAAACCCGCATCGGCTTTCGCGAAGCAAAATTCACTGAAACCGGTTTCTACCTCAACGGCAAACATCTCAAACTCCGCGGCCTCAACCGCCATCAGACCTATCCTTTCGTCGGTCAGGCAATGCCGGAACGCGTTCAGCGTCGCGATGCTGAAATACTGAAGAAAGAGCTTCATTGCAATATCGTCCGCACGTCGCATTACCAGCAATCGCCCCATTTCCTCGACGCCTGCGACGAACTCGGGCTGCTCGTTTTCGAGGAGATCCCCGGCTGGCAGCACATCGGCGACGCTGCGTGGCAAAAGCTCGTCGAGCAGGAAGTTTACGCAATGGTCCAGCGCGACTGGAACCACCCGTCGATCGTGCTCTGGGGCGTTCGGGTCAACGAATCTGGCGACAACGCCGAGCTTTACACCAAAACCAACAAGATCGCTCACGACCTCGACGACAGCCGGCAGACGGGCGGTGTCCGGTTCCGATACGAATCGCAGCGGCTCGAGGACGTTTTCACTATGAACGATTTCCGCTGGCCGATGCGTGAGCCGAATCATCCGCTTTATCTCGTCACCGAATTCAACGGCCACATGTTCCCGACCAAGCGTTTCGACAACGGCGACCGGCTTCGCGAACACACCCATCGCCACGCCCGTGTCCACGACCATATCGCCGGCCAACAGAAGATCGCCGGCGGATTGGGATGGTGTGCTTTTGACTACAATACGCATGACTATTTCGGCTCCGGCGACCGCATCTGCTATCACGGTGTCTCGGACATTTTTCGCATGCCGAAACCCGCTGCCGGTTTCTATCGCTCTCAGGTCGACCCCGCCGAAGAGATCGTCCTCGAACCAGCGTTCCACTGGGCTTGCGGGGATGAGAACGAAGCATTTACCGTCGCTCTCGTCTCTTCGAACGTCGAAAAGATCAAGATCTTCGTCGGCGACAAGTTTGTAACCGAGGCCGACCCTGACCGCAAAACGTATCCCAACCTCAAATATCCACCGTTCGCCCCGAATATCCGCTCCGCCATCTGGGGCAGCATCAAATGGGCCGACCTCACGATCGAGGGCTGGATCGGCGGCAAGAAGGTCATCGAACGCAAAATGTCCGGCCGCGGCGTCGATAAACAGTTCGTCGTCAAAGCCGATGACACCGAACTAAAAGCCGACGGCATCGACATGACCCGCGTCACCTTCCGCGTCACCGACGAATACGGCAACGACCGACCATACGCCACCGGAGCCATCCAGTTCGCCATCGAAAACGGCGAGATAATAGGCGAAAACCCCTTCGCCCTAGTCGGCGGAGCCGGAGCGATCTGGATAAAGTCCACTGAACGCGCCGGAACCATCCGGCTGACCGCCAAACACCCACGACTCGGTACAAAGATCGTCGAGATCAGATCCACCGTGGCAGCGAAGAACTCGATTTGACCCGAGCGACCATCCGACTGGAGCGAAGCCTACTGGAGCGAAGCCCACTGGAGCGGCAAGCAGGGATGCTTGCCGTTACGTCACGGTTGGACGGCCACGAACGTTTTCGAGGCAGGTTTAATGTTACCGGCAGTTTTGGACAGGAATTTCTTGAGGCTCGGTTTATTCAGCGCCTTTACGCCGGCGATGACCATTTTGGCGTTGAGCAAGGCTCCGGCTTGGGTTGAGTGGGTGCGTTTGTCGGCGAAGAGGGGTTCGACCTTTTCGGGGCCGAGGCGTTCGAATTCCATTGCGACTAGTTCGTTGAGGTCGATGTACGCGGCTTTGGTCGCTTTGGCGGCGTTGGCGGTCCATTGGACCCATTTTTCGCGTTCCTTGCGGACGATCTTGCTGTCGGCCCAATCCTTGTGCGGGACCATCGAGGCGAATATCATCGTGGCGCCTTTCGCGCGGACGTCGTTGCCGTATTTTCGCATGTACCAGCCGAACGTGTGGACGGTTTCGGTCTTTTTGTCGAGGCGTGTGGCGACCATAGTTTCGTCGCCTTCGCCGTGAAGCGACGGGCGGTCTTTGGCGGTCGGGTCGTCCCACCGACCGACGTCGTTGTGGCCGAACTGGAGAATGACAAAATCGCCTTTCTTCAATTCGCTCAACACTTTATCCCAGCGGCCTTCGTAAATGAAGGTCCGGCTCGAGCGTCCGCCGATGGCACGGTTGACGACGTTGATCTTTGACAGATCAAAAAACTGAGCGAGTTCCTGCCCCCAGCCGCGCATCGGTGCGTTGCTGTTCAGCGTCGAATCGCCGACGATCCACAGCGTCGGCAGCTTCGCATCGCGAACCTGTGCGGGCGTGGTCTTCGAATCATCCACGACGGGCCGTGCATCGTCCTGCACCTGCGCGAACACCGCAAGCGCCGACATCGCGATGATCAGAAGAAATATGAAACGTCTTTTGGTTGCCATACTATATATTTCCGGTAGAATTCGCACTCTACGATTCCGAGCTTCGTTGCACCGCCGCGGTTCGCCTGCGAATTCGGATCGGGCGTGCCCGTTATTTCGATGATGTTTCCAAGGGAGTCGCGGTTGGCCGCCTCGCCGGTAAGTTCGATTTTTACTGCTCGTCCGCTCGTGGCAGGGAAACTTATCGTCACATAACCGAGCGAGCGGGGAGTCGTTCCCACAAAGACGACCTTGTCATCGACACTGATCTTGAGTGGATATTGCAGAGTTCGCCAGCCAACGAGCTTGAGAACAACCTGGTCGATTGTTTCGGGGCGTGCGAATTCGTAGCGGATCCAGGCGTTTTCCTTTTTTCCGTCGCTCGACCAGTCGGAAAGTTCGTTGTCGTCGAAAGTGTTCTTCGCTTTTTCGCTGTCCGAACCCGCTGTGACCGCGACAATATCGAGAGAACGTCGCGACGGCGTGAACGACTCGCCCGCCGGCGTCGGTCCGCGACCGAGGAATGATGGTAAACCATCGGACGCAAAGAACGAGGCTGTTGATGAAACCGTTCTCGACCGCAACTGAACTTCCGCCGGGCCGAGATCGCCGGATATGGCTTTCAAGCTGATAACACCGGCTTTCTTGGTTGAGCGGATCATCACGCGATTCACGCCGCCTTCGACGGGAATGCTCTTAGCAAGGATGTAATTGTCCGGCCCCTGAGCGATGCCGCCGCGCCATTGGGCTTCGCCGGTGAGCGTGAAATCGATCATATTGAGTGCGGTCGGGCAGCGATTGCCTTGTTTATCGACGACCTCAACTTCAAACAACGCGATGTCAGAGCCATCGGCAACGAAGCCGTTCGGCGATTTAATGTGCGTTAACCTGACCGCTTGCGGTTCGCCTGCGGTGCGTTTGATATCTTGCGATACCGGCTTTCCGGCAGGGTCGTAATTGACGGCTTTTATCTCACCAGTTTGCCATTCGACGTTCTTGAACGTGAACAGAAATCGCCTCGACTGCTCGCCGAAACCGAGCGATTTGCCGTTCACGAACAGCTCGACCTTTTCGCCGCTCGATACTACGTAGACGGGCTTTTTCACACCGGCGGCGTAGTTCCAATGGCCGATTATGTGGGTTCGCGGACGTTCGACATCGACCCAGCCGTCCCACATCACGCGGTGCGCGAAAAAGCCGTCTTTCGGGATCCGCATCGCATCGACCTCGCCGCTGCGGCGGTAATTTTCGGCCCCGCGATAATGGGTGTTGGTGTCGGAAAAGATGATGTTGACGCCGCCGGAACTGACGCGTTTTCCGGTGCCGGGGCGGGCTTCCCAATAGTCATACCAGCGAACGACATTCTCGATGGCGTGCGTGTCCTGATTACGGTTGTATTCGCGGGCCGGGGCGTTGCGATAGAGCGGGCCGTCGCCGTCTTTATGATATGGCGGTGAGTAGTCGTCCCAATATTTCCGCAGGCCTTCGTCGCGGGAATATTCGGTCGCCCACATCGGGTGCTTCGCACTCTTATTTATGTAGAGCATCTCGCCGCCCCATTCGGCGACCTTGCTGTCGAGCATTTCACGCGAACCGATCGCCCGTCCGCCGTGCGGGTCGAATTGGTCACGGATCGCTTTCATCTCGGTCATGTGCGGCTCGGAAATGCTCTCGTTGCCGGATTCGTAAAATATGATCGACGGATTGTTGCGAAAATAGACGATCGAATCACGCATCACTTCCTTGCGATGCTCCCAACGTCGGCCGTCAACGTCGCGTTCCGCATCGCCAGCGGGCATCGCCTGGATGAGCCCGACGCGGTCGCATGACTCGACATCCTGCCGCCACGGAGCGATGTGCATCCAGCGAACGAGGTTGGCGTTCGACTCGACCATCAAACGGTTGCTGTAGTCGGACATCCACGGCGGAACCGCGTTGCCCAGAGCCGGCCATTCGTTAGAGGTTCGCTGTGCGTAGCCTTTGAGTTGGAGCGTTCGGTCGTTGAGCTTGAACAGGCCGTTGCCGAATTCGGTCTTGCGAAAACCGGTGCGGGTTTTTACAGAATCGACCACCTTGCCATCGACCTTAAGGTCGGTCGTCACAGTGTAAAGATATCCGTAGCCCCAGCTCCAGAAATTGAGATTTGTGAGCTTGTCCGACGCCGTTATCGTCTTCGTTTCGCCCGCCGCGACGCTTTGACGAGGCCCGATGATCTTCTTAATCGGCTGTCCGTTCAGGTCGGCGATGGTCACCTCGAAGGCGACAGTTTTCGAGGTCGGATGTTCGTTGCGGATCTGAGTTTCAACGTTTATGTCCGCGGTCTTGTTCTTTACATCAATGTTCTTTGCGTTAACGTAAACGCCAGTTGTTTGCAGGCTCGAATAGAGCGGAAGCGTCTGGTAGATCTTGTCGGTGATGTGGAGAATGACGTTGCGATGAATACCGCCGTAGTTGGCGTTGAAGTTCTTATCGTTCCATTGATACGTGCTGTTGGTCGCCCTTTCGCGGTAATCCCAGGAGTTGTCGGTGCGGACCGCGAGCACATTTTCGCCTTTGATCAGATCGTTCGTGATGTCGAAACCGAATGCGGTCACCCCGTTCTCATGCCGGCCGAGAAATTTGCCGTTAAGGTAAACTTCGCCGGCGAATCGGACTCCTTCAAACTCGACAAAGACCTTTTTGCCCGTTGCGTTTGTAGGAAGCGAGAAGCTTTTGCGATACCACGCGATGCCGGTCGACAGGTCTTTGATATCTTTGCGAAACGCCTCGTCCTCGTTCCAGGGCCGCGGCAGCGTGACCTCTTTCCATTTGCTGTCGTCAAATGCGGGCTTTGCGGCATCAGCCGGATCGCCGACGTTAAGCCGCCACTCGGAATTAAAATTGTACCGGGCCCGCTGAGCCGAGATGGACAAGGTGACCGCACAAATCAGCGCGAGCGAGAGCAAGACAATTTTGGCAAATTTCGCGTTTATTTCTTTCATCTTCACCGGCTTCAATTGCCACTAGCTTTAGCTAGTGGGTTCAGTCACAAAATTGCGACGGGCTTTAGCCCAAAAACGGTCGGCGGCTAAAGCCGCTAAATAAAGCTAATAAGGGCCATCTCAATCCACTAGCTGAAGCTAGTGGCAATTCATTTTGGAACCATATGGACTTGATATTTCTCAGGTCAACTAGATAAGTCCATGCCCCCTTTCGCGTATTTCGCAATCAAAAAAGCTAACTTCCCAGCGGCTTCATCTCCGCGACGGCGGGACTGGCCGGGACGCTGAACAGCTTCGGGTCATCGGGCTTTCGCGGATCGAACCGGCTCAGGTCCTTGATCAAATACTTCGCCAGCGGCATGTTTTGATCACCGATTGACTGGGCGATGATCCTTGCCAGTTGATAAGCGCCGAACGCGTTATGATGCGTCCCATCACCCTCTTTGAACAGAACGCCCGAGCCGTCTTTGCCGAAAGCTTCGTACAGTTCCTTGCTTCGTGCATGCAGGTCGATAAAGGCGACTTTTTCTTCGATCGCTGCCTGCCGAACGGCGGCCGGGTAGTCGCCGTGCGAGTTGACGATAAATTTGCCCGTCGGGTCGAAGGTGCGGCGGTGCATCGGGCTTATTAGGATGACGGTCGCCCCTTTTGCTCTTGCGGCTTCCGTAAATTGCTTCAGGCTCGCTTTATACGATGTGAAAGCCCCGATGCCTTCGCCTTTTTCCTTCATGTCGTTATGCCCGTATTGGATCAGCAGGAAATCGCCCGGTTTGATAAGGCTGACGACCTTGTCGAGGCGTTTTGCACCGAAAGAACTGCGAAGCGATTCGCCCGATTCGGCGTGATTTGCGACGGCGATCTTGTCGTCAAAGAACCGCGTGATCATCTGCCCCCAGCTCGCGTAGGGCTCGCCCGGCTGGTCGCATACGGTCGAATCGCCGAGAAGGAAAACGGTTGGGACTTTCACTGGTTCGATCACAATGCTCGCAACCGACGGTTGAATTCCGTTGAATTCGAGCGTCAATTTCTCGTCCCACGCCCATTGTTCGGTGGTTTTCTCGCGGTCTTTTAGCTTGACGGCCAAAGCCCCACCCGCTACCGCAGGTGGTACTGACCCGGATGTCGCGATCTGAGGCGTACGAACGTTTACGATGAAGCTCTTTGTTACATACTTGGCCGGTGTCGTGGTCACCCGATCAAGCATTAGCCGCCGTAGCTCGGCCTTGACCACCGGAGCGGTGGCAAACGCTTCGTGCCCAAACCTGACGGTCACACGATAGTTTCCCTCCGGAACTTTGGCGGAAAAATAGTATGGCTTGTCCGACGTACAGCTATTCGGCCCGCACTGAACCTCGGCTCCCGGTTCGAAGCCGAACCCACGATCACGGTTGTAAGCCGTTTCGGCACCAACCATAGAACTGCCCGATTTCGCCGATCCAAAACTAAACGACTGCGCCGGTGCAGTCGCGGCGAGGATGGTCGCGAAGAAAATTAACAAAAATGATCGATTCAACATGTCGTTATTGTCTTTTGACTACCAACTACCAACTACTGACTATCCACTGAAGCAAGTTCTGATCACTCATTCAGTTAGTAGTCATTAGTTCATAGTGGAAAGTCGGTTATTTTCTCGGCCTCCATTCGAGTATCGAGACCATCTGCGGGGCGATGTCTTCCAGTTTTTCACCGTCGCCCTGGCCAACGCGTTGGATGAATATGTCGAGCAAGCCACGCGTTCGCCAGAGTTCGTTATCAAAGCTCGGTTCCCACATTCCGACCGACGTTTCGGTCAGGTCTGTTATCGTCCACTTGCCTGAGTTTATATCGTTCGTCATCGCCGCGGATACCTTCGATTCGCGTTCTTCGTCCCGAATTATGACCGTTACTCGACCGTTTTGCACTACAATTTGCGGACGCGCGATAGGGATCCGTTTCGTGCCTCCGCCGCCAAGGCTGAATGGCGTCTTCCGTTCGCCGACCTGAGACATTTTCCAGTTCTTTCCGTCGAAATAGACGACGCGATATTGCGGAACAAGCGAATCGAGGTCACGCCAATAGGTCGCGATGTATGGCCGACCGCGTTCGTCCGCCGTCATTGAGGTTTGATTTATCAATTCACTCCTTTGCGGGATCTTGTACACGTATTCTGCGGTCGCGGCATTGATCGGCACCTGATATTTCTCACCTAACGACTTTACCCATGTCTTTCCGCCGTCATCGGAACGGGCGTAGCTGAGGTCGTGATTGGTCGCGACATCCGGCGTTTCGCGCCATACCCATGAGAGATGAATTGAACCTTTGCGGTCGACCGCGATCTGCGGATAGGCGTTTCGCTGCCGTTCGCCATCGATCAGCTTGTCCTGAACGCGCGACCATTTCTGGTTTTTCGTATCCCAGCGATTCAAGACTAGATCCCCATTTCCTGATGCTCCATCGCGATAGAAAAAGAGCAGATCGCCGCCTGGCATCGTATAAAATTCCGGATAGCTTACACGTTCTTCCTTTGTTCCGATCATCTGCGAACGAATAAATGTCTCGGTCGTTTCGGGCTTGGCGGACCGGGCGTAATTTAGTTTCGTGTTGTGATTTCCCCAAGCCAGATGCAGAAACCCCTTGCCATCGACTGCGATGCTGATGGAGTTGTGTGCGTCGCTGGTATTTCCCGTGAATCCGGTTTTCGCCATCGTCCAATCGGTCGATCCTATCCCACGTTTCGCTACCACCACGTTTGAATTAGCATCATAAAAGCTGACGTATTGATGATCGCGATATGAGGTGACCGAATTCTTACGAAAAATGACCGCGTTGACCTGATTCTTCGCCCAGCCCTCGGCAATTGGAACGAGTCGAACCTGCGCATTTATTCCGGTCGCCAAAATGGCGATCATGAGGATGCTAAGCTGCTGCGGTCCTAGTCTCATCACTTCGCTTTGCCCACCCTTGTTTCGGCAGGGCCAAAGTAAGATAGCGGCAGATCTTTCTGGTATAAAACGATCTTATCGAGCACGACGCCGGTGTCGACGGCAAAGACGCGAAGGCGATGTCTGCCGCCGGGAATCGCACGTTTAGCGATAGCCCGCGTTGTTTGATCAAGGATATTTGCCGCCCATTTTCTTGAAGAAACCTCGGTGTCCGCGTCGGCTATAACGATCTGCGGTTCTGCATCGTCGATGGCGAACGCGAGGCGAAGCCCTTTGCCGGTTGCAAGGGGCTGCGTCGGGAGCAGATAGAATTCGATGGTGTATTCCCCGCCGTCGGCTGAAATTTCGTATTCCAAAGCAGGCGAACCCTGCTTCAGATCATAAAATGTTTTCGCCATCGACGGAAAGACTGAGATGGAATCACCCGTTTTGCCGAGACCATCGATGATGCTCCAGCCAAAACCATTGCGTTCGGTTTTCGTCTGAAAATTCTCTGCCTCGATCGATATTACATCGCCCGTCTCGCGAAACATCGAAGCACTTGCCGGGAGATTGTTTTGCAGATCGTCAACGGTATTTGGCGGCAGCGGTTTCTTCGGGCCGCCAGCCGGAAAGTCCGTGATCGAGAGTTTCGGCGGAAATGCTCGCATGCTCGGCCATTGGCCCACGTTCATCTCAGGCGACATCATTCCGCGCCATTTTCCATTTGACAGGGCTTGGTTGTAGTAAAGCGTTTCAGTTGCGATGGACTGGTCGGCATTTATCGAACGCTGTGCCCAGTATCGAGCTTCGGATAGCCATTTAGCTTTAGAGCTTTCGGCCAACTGTGCGGCAAAGTATCTTTCATTTGCGAGTTTCGCGGCTCGTACCGGATAGAGCACCAACTGATAAAACGCGGCTTTCTTGTGACCTGCTACGGTTCGCTCGATCTCGTCAGCCTTTTGTACGAGCTTCGAATAACGGTCGAGCCGGGCGAGAGTTTCGGTTTCGGTAAAGTCGCTTTTCTTTTTCGGCTCGTTGACTAATTGAAACTGTAGGTGTTCCGGCTTTCGCTCAAAGCCTAACTGGTAATACTCCGCCATTACGTTCGCGATCTCATCCGCGGCTTTATGGCCGAATTCTCGTTTAGCCCATTCGCGGGATAGTTTTGCTGCGTGTCGATCGTCCAACGATCAGCGTCGTACGCCATCTGGAGGAAGAACTCCATCCCTATCTCGCCGGGTTTGATGTCGCCGACGTTTACGATCCACAGATCGCGCATTCCGTTCGCGTAGGCCTTCGACATTTCCTGCCAGATCAGTGCGGGCGGCGTCGTGTTTAGCCAGAGATACGAGAGCGGACGGCCGAGGTAAGAAATGTGATAGTAAACTCCGAAACCGCCCTTGCGTTTTCGCTCCTCGGCAGTCGGAAATTGGCGGATATAGCCGAAATTGTCGTCGGGGAAGACGATGGTCACGTCGTCGGGAACCTTAAGGCCGGCACGATAGTCGGCGAGAACCTCTTTGTACGGACAGAAAATTTGGGGGATCGTTTCCGCCGGTTTTCCGGTGTGCTTTGTCATCAAACCGCGTTGGACGCCGAATATAGTTTCGAGCAAAGGGATACGTTCGGCCTGCGATTTAGTGCCGATCAGAGGGCTGTCGTGAATGCCGCGCATTCCGATGGTGAAGATATTCTCAAACTTTCCGTTCTCGCGGGCACGTTCTTCCCAATATGCGGTCACGCCTTGCGGATTTGAAACAAAATTAAAATCATTCTTATCCGCTTTCCACTCGGTCGTGTTGCTTCGCAGCATCGGTTCGGCGTGCGATGAACCCATCACGATCGCGTAATCGTCAGCCATCTTTGGATTCTCGCGAAGGCTGTTGAAAGCCCGCGTCACCTCGTGCATCGCGGGCCAGAGCGTGTTTGCCTTTAGCCGCAGCAGAAGCTCGAATACCTTTGCATACGTCTTCGGCCCGATGTCGCCCGATTCCGGCTCAAAAGTCTTCGCCGCCCAGGGCTGCAAACCCCAATCCTCGTCATTTATGAAGATGCCGCGATATTTTACTGAAGGCTCTTTCCCAATGATGTTCTTTGCCGCGATGGAGAGCGTTTTTCGCTTGTCCGGCAAAACGTCGGCCCACCACACCCACGGAGAGACTCCAAGACGCTGCGACAACTCGAAAATACCGTAAGCCGTTCCGCGACGGTCGCTGCCGACGATAACCAGATCGCCGGAAACCGTTGTGATTAAATAGCTTTCGCGTTTGTTTTTGATCGCGGCGACATTTAGTCTCTTCGAACTGATAAGAGACTCGATCGCCGGATTTTTGCCGAGCGTGCCGATCAGAATCGAGTTAGGTTTGGCTTTATTCGACACCTCGGGCCGTCTGTCGGTTATTAGAGAGATGTCGCCTGCCAATGCATCGCCGGCGATCTTGACGACTTGGTGATCGGTTTCGGCAACGTGGATCTGGACGGTTTTCGTCGCGGTGACGATCGAGAAGGTTTGAGCGGAAATGTCAGACGCAAACAAAAGTAGAAGCCCCGCGAGAAGCAAAGAATTTAGGCAATTGATTTTGGATCGTGAATTCATTTCAAGATCTACCCGCACAAGGTCTTCCTGATTGACCCGATTTAGTCGCGGAGCGACGTTTGAATTTCGCCGTGGGTGAAACCCATGGACTGTACGGCCAAAAGTCCATCGTCGCGTTAGCGACGGTTGATTCCGCCCGGGATTCAATTGTCGCTACGCGACAAGAACCCTGTTTACACCTTTCCGTGGGTTTTACCCACGGCTAAATTCGCACGTCACTCCGTGACGATCTAATCCTTCGGCGTTGGCGTCGGTTTGGGCTTGTCGCCGGTAACAACGCCTTCGTCAATATCCGGTGAAGCCGAGATGCTTCGCGTGTATTCGGTGTCGCTCAGGTCCGGCGGCAGCGGCGGGCCGGTGTAGATGACGGCGAGTTCGGCGAGGGCCGAGACTTTGTCGGTGCCGAAGCCGGATAGTGAGCGGAATCTGAGGAACTTTGTCGTTATCGTTCCGCCCAGATCGATCCTTTGCGGATCGAAAGTCGAGATCAGGCTGCTGCGTTTTATTTCTCGCCAGGTTGTGCCGTCGTCGCTGACGTCGATCGCGTATTCGCGAATGTCGCCTTCGTGTTCGCGGTGATTCTGTCGCGGCATGATGACCAGGCCGGTGAAGATCGCCGGTTTTTGGAACGAGACGGCGAGTTCGGCATTCATTCGGGACTGATCACGAATAGTGCCAACGATCCAGAAGGTATTCGGATCGCCGTCGAATGCAAGATCGGGGTTCACCGTTTGAGTTTTACTCAAGCCGGTCGCACCGAGTTTCTTCATTACTTTCGTGTCAAAGAAAACCTCACGAAAATTCGCCGCCGTTATGTTCGTTTTCGGTTCGAATTTCCCGCTCGCCATATAGTCGAGCAGCGAACGGCGAAGCTGACGTGCGACGGGGCGTTTGTCGAGCGAGTTGGCGAGATCCTGAGTTGCTACGAGAAGTTTTCCGCTGCCGACCTTGGCCTCGAAGACGAGGCCGAGCTTGTAGTTTCGGTTCCAGTCGTCGATCGGCTGAACGATGGGCTGCAAGTCTTTCGGCAGTTTGTCGAGGTTCATCGTTCGCGAGCCCCGCACGAGTTCGATCCACTGCCAGTCGTAATGCGAGTCGGTCGGAAAATCGGCGAGGGCCGCATGCGTTTTGTCGATCCAGAGGCCGAGCATTCGGGTCCAGTTCGGATTCATCAGCCGATTCCAAAACGCCGGAACCCAATCGAGCGGCGGGCTCGTCCAGTCAAGATCGGCCTTTCGCGGCATGAATAGAACCTTGTCGCCTTTCGCAAGTAAGGCTTCAGCCTCCGGCCAGTCGTGCGAGATGGTGATACCTTTCGGCACGTCGGTATTAACGGTCGCGGGGTAGACCCAGAAATCCCAGTCGTTTTCGAACTCGGTTCCTTTTAGTCCGACGACCAGCTTTAGAGCGGCTGCTTTGGATTGCGAATCGAGCGCATATTTCACCGTTCCGAGTGGGATATTCTTGCCGATCGGGACTGATCGTGTCGAAAATTCGCCGCTGGCGATGGTTTTTCCGGTGGGATCCAGCAGTTTCCAATAAGGCGAGGCGTTTTCGATCGGTTTGGCACCGAAATGGGCGATCTCGACGTTTGCAGAGAACTCTTCGTTATTGGCATAGACGCGCTTTGGCAGGCGGGCGAGCGGAACGGTTACGTTATTGAACCGCCTAAATTCCTTCGCCGTCGCGTAGCCTTTTTCTTCCCAAAACGCATCGATCACGCCGACCAAAGCCGTGCCTTGGCCGAGGTAATCGTGCAGGTCGAGCAGTTGGAAGCCGTCCATGCCGGGTGTTCGCAGATTGGCCTCGATCTCTTCCTTGTAGCATTCGAGCTGGAACTTGCCCGAGGCCATCGCGAAGTCTTTGTTTTTGTGCAGTAGCCCTTTGGCCGCGAGCGAGTCCCGGAATATCTCGTAATTTCCGGGCCGCATGTAGCCGGTGAATTTCTTGATGATGTCGTAATCGGGATAGGCGACCCACTGGCCGAGCTCGTGCGAGACGACGGGAACGTTGATCTCGTCGAGCGATGCACCGTAGTCTTTGCCGAACCAAGCCGTGTTTCCGCGCAGCATTTTCTGGCCGATGCGCTGCATCGCGAGGTAGTCCGTTCCCTCGGCGAGCCCGGGAACCGACGGTTCGGTGTGACCTGTGCCGTTCGTATAGATTCGACGCGGATCGGCGATGCGGTAATGGGCGATCCATTTGTCGAAGGCCTCTTTCCAGCGGCCTTTCGGCTCGTTGCTCGGCGAGAAAAGCACGAAGGACGGGTGGTTGCCGTAGTGCTTTATCATCAGCTCGGTTTCCTCGTAGAGCATCTTTTCCATCTCCGTCCCGGGCGACACCTCGTTCCACATTCCGGGCTCGGGCTGGAGATAGATCCCAAGCTCGTCGGCCGCTTCAAAAGCCGCTTTCGGCGGGCAGAACGAGTGAAAGCGGACGTGATTCAGGCCGAAATCTTTGTGTACTTGAAATATCTTTTTCCAGTACGCAACATCCGTCGGCGGATAGCCGGTCAGAGGGAAATCGCCGCCATGATGATTGCCGCGAAAATACGTTCGGCGACCATTTATTTGAAATTCTTTGCCGACGGCTTTGATTTCGCGGAAGCCAAACGAGACTTCGCGCCGATCCTTTTCTCCGTTGGCGTTCAGCTCGATATTCAGCTTCGAGAGATTGGGTTCAAATTCGTTCCAAGCTTTCGGAGCCGGAATGTTTACATTAAAGGTGACTTGGCCACCCTTTTCATCCCAAGGCACCGTTATCTGTTGTCCTGAAACTGTAAGCCTTCCAAAGCCTGAATCCCCCGTCGAGTTCCCAATCTTCACCTTTAATTGTACATTGCCACTGCCGGCATCCGGCGGGCGAACCGAACCGTTGATGATCTCTAGTTTTCTAACCATTGGAGATTTTGATCGAGTCTCATCCTCGACCATCGGCAATTCTTTGACCAGCACCTGCACGTCCTCAATCCAAACCTTGCTCGTCGCCCGGAGTTCCATCTTCCCGACGATCCCGTTCCAACTCATACCGAGCGAATCCGACACGGCGTGGGCGTCAAGCCGATATGGAAGGATCATCGAGGTGTCGACGCGAAGGGTCAGAGTGTGTTTGCCGGGCTCGACCTGGCCGAGGTCGAATTCGTGCGGGGCGACGAGGCTTCGGGCAGAGCCAATCCTTTTGTTTCCGAGCCAGACGGTCGATTCCCAACGCGGGCGTTCGAGGTGGAGCACGACGCGTTTGCCGCGGTAGCTTTCGGGGACGACGATGTCCCGCTGATACCACGCCGGGCCGATGTAGTGTCGCGGCGGCTGCGAGAGGAATGGAACCTTTACGCTGCCCGGTTTTGTATAGGCTTTGTAATCTTCACGCTCGAACCACGTGCGGTCGTAGAGCGAGAGGACCCAAGGCGTTTTTGTCGATATCTCGTCGCCGAAGCCCTGCGATTGTAGAATGCCCGGAAGCTTGATCTTGTCCCGCAAAGATTGGTCGAACCAATTTTCCTTCACACCGACATTGTCCCGATCAAGTGCAAAACGCCACTCGCCGGAAAGATCGATCTGAGCCGAAACCGCGTAGGAAAAGACCGTCAACCCGAATAAAGCGAGCAGTCCTATTCGCGTCTTCCTTTGCGATCTTTGCGGTCTTTGCGTTAAAAAATCGCTGTTAAACCGCAAAGCACGCGACGAACGCAGAGCAGCTCCCAAAGTACTGAAAAGACTGTAATTTCTCGACATTTCGACTCCCCTCGAAAAACTTTCGCTTGTGTTTCACCCGGAAATGTTATACAAAATCCTTACAAAATACCGTTTTGTAATCCTTGAACATTTACCGCTCCTCTTGATGTTTGGCCAATACGCGGCAATATAACAGCAAGTTGACCAAAAAGCTAGTTAAGCGGTTTACTACTTCTGAAAAGGTTAGAAAAATATGACAATTGGACGCCGGGAATTTCTTAATCGTTCGCTGCTTACCGGAACCGCCGCCGTCATTGCCCCGCGGGCGATGTACGCGCAGACCGGAGCGGATTCGCGTATCGAGGTGCTAATAAACGAGCCGATCGGCACCGTAAATCCGAATATCTACAGCCATTTTGTCGAACATCTCGGGGCGGTTGTTTATGACGGGATCTGGGTCGGCGAAAAATCCAAGATCGCGAATTATGGCGGCATCCGTAAAGAATTGGTCGATAATCTGAAAAAGCTCAAGCCCGGCGTCATTAGATATCCCGGAGGCTGCTTCGCCGACCAATACGATTGGCGCGACGGCATCGGGCCGCGTGACAAGCGGCCGACACGTGTTAATTTCTGGGCTGATACGACATACAAAGCTCCGAAATCATATCAAGACGTAAAGGACGGGCCGCAGAAGTACGAGCCGAACTGGTTCGGAACCGATGAATTTATCCGCTTCTGCAAACTGGTCGGTGCCGAGCCGTATATGGCGGCGAATCTGCGGACTTTCGGTGTCGCGGAGTTCATGCAGTGGCTTGAATACTGCAACGCTCCTGCCGGCCTAACGACGCTTTCGAGCCAGCGAGCCGCAAATGCGAGCAAAGATCCATACAACATCTCGTTCTGGGGCGTCGGCAACGAATCATGGGGCTGCGGCGGTGAGTTTACACCTGAAGAGTACGCAACCGAATATCGCAAATACGTCGCATGGCTGCCGACTTACGGCACGAAACTACAGCTGATAGGCGCGGGGCCGAACGGCGGCGATCTCGGGTGGACACGGCGATTTTTCACGAAACTCACCGAAAAAGGAATGGGCCAGCTAAACCGTATGTACGGCTGGGCATTGCATTATTATTGCCACACGACCGGCAACGGAAACGCTTCGGAATACGACACCAACCAATGGTACGACCTGCTCAAAAAGTCGGACGAAATGGACCGCCTGATCCGCGAGCATTGGCAGGTGATGGGCGAGATCGACCGTGAACACCGCGTAAAACTCGTCGTCGACGAATGGGGAGCGTGGCATTGGCAGGACGCCGATGTGCCGCCGGCTTGGCTCTATGCCTACGCTGGAACTCTGCGAGACGCGCTCATCTCGGGCATCAATCTCGACACTTTCCAACGCCACGCCGACAAGGTCGTGATGGCAAATCCGGCGCAGCTTGTGAATACGATCCACTCGCTGTTCCATTGCTACGAAGATAAGTTTATCCTCACGCCGAACTATCACGTTTTCGAGATGTACATGCCCCACGCCGGTGCGACGGCGGTCCGGACGCTGTTCGCATCGCCGGAGATCGGATTTTCGCGGTTCGACGCTCAGCGGAAAGAGATACCGACAAAATTCTGGGGCCTGCAGGGCTCGGCTTCGGTCAAAGGCAAGACCGTGACGCTTACGGCCGTGAATCCG
Source organism: uncultured Chloracidobacterium sp. (assembly GCA_964410495.1). Taxonomy (GTDB): domain Bacteria; phylum Acidobacteriota; class Blastocatellia; order Pyrinomonadales; family Pyrinomonadaceae; genus OLB17. Next base: position 449,709 of record CAYPGP010000001.1, on the reverse strand, counting down.
GACGCCGTCAATGGACGCGAGACTGAGATCAATATCGGTGGGGCAAAGATCGTCAGCGCCGAAGCTCGCGTTTTATCTTCTACAAATATCAGGGCCAAGAATTCGTTCGAAAATCCGAACGGGCTTGTGCCGCGGAATGAGAATGTCAGCGTGCCGGCAAGCGGCAAATTGGTTTACAAATTCGCACCGGCGTCTGTGACGCGATTGACGTTGACGGTCGCGTAGTTACCTTGGGCTCGCCCATCTATTTGCGGAGAAGCTGTGCTTCTCCGGACTAAAGTCCTTTGAAACCAGCTGCTATGCCGCCGCCCAATGTTAGAGTTTAGCGAAGTGGCTCGCGGACTTATGTTGAGGCCGCGGCGTAGCCGCAAGATCTAGATTAAACTTCTCGGAGAAGCATAGCTTCTCCGCAAATAGAGCGGCGGAGCCGCGGTTAGCAATTGTTATCGCTATGAAGAAATCAATCGTCGTTTTCATTTTTCTTAGTCTGCTTTCCGGTCAATCCATCTTTGCCCAAACCGACGCGACCACGCCGCTTCATCTTTTGAAGCCGGATTACCCGATCCCGTACGGCATTCCGAAGCAGGAAGACGTAGCGGCCGTGATCGGGCGGGTGCATGGTTATTTGGACAAGGTGACGCCGCCTTCGTTTGCTAATGAAAAGACCGGCGAATTGTTTACCGATGCGACGAAGATCGACGCGAACACGATCCTGCAGCGGGGCGATTTCCGTATCGTGTCGTACGAATGGGGTGTTACATACGCCGGAATGCTGCTCGCTGCCGAAGCGACCGGTGATGCGAAGTATCGCGATTACGCGGAAAAGCGGCTTTTGTTTATTGGTGATTCCGCAGCAGCATTTAGGCGCCCGACGGCTCACTACGAAGAATGGGAAGCCAGAATGCCGCTTCGAAATCTGATCAATCCGCGTGTTCTTGATGATACAGGAGCGATGTCGGCGGCGATGATCAAGGCACTTCGCGGCGGCAGCAAGGCTAATCTTCGCCCGATCATCGACAACGGCTTGAACCACATCATGAGCAAGCAGCATCGGCTCGCCGACGGCACGCTCGCCCGCAACCGTCCTCAGCCGAATTCGCTTTGGCTCGACGATCTTTTCATGAGCGTGCCGGCGATGGCGCAGATGGGGAAACTCACGGGCGATAATAAATACTACGACGAAGCCACACGTCAAGTACTGCTTTTCCGTGACAAGATGTTCAACAAGGAAAAGGGCGTTTTCATGCACGGCTGGATCGAAGGCATGACCCCGCATCCCGAATTTCGCTGGGCACGGGCCAACGGCTGGGCGTTCATGACGCTGGCGGAACTGCTAGAGGTTTTGCCGGAAAACCACACAAAACGCGGCGAGATCTTGAAGCTCTATCAGGACCATGCACGCGGATTGGCTTCATATCAGCATGGCAGCGGTTTTTGGCATCAGTTGCTCGACCGCTCGGATTCGTATCTCGAAACTTCGGCAACAGCGATATACGCATATTCACTCGCCCGCGGCATTAATCGCGGCTGGCTTGACGGCCGGGCGTTCTCGCCGGCAACGCTTCTGGCGTGGAATGCAGTTTCGACAAAGGTCAACGCTCAAGGTCAGGTCGAAGGAACTTGCGTAGGCACAGGCATGGGCTTCGACCCGGCTTTCTACTATTTTCGCCCGGTCAGTAAATTCGCCGCCCACGGTTACGGCCCTGTGCTGCTAGCGGGTGCGGAAGTGATGCTAATGCTCAAAAATAAGAAGTTTGAGATAAATGACAGCTCGGTGCAGATGCTCGCGAATTGACGCCGGGAACGTAGGCACCCTCGCCTGCAAGCGTCCTGCTTTGAGGACGCTGACGTTTTTGTGATTGATCAAGTTGAAGACTACTGAGCACCGTCACGCCGGAGGAACCGGCGTTGCAGGCGAGGGAGCCTGCGTTCCCGGCTTATGAGAAAAGCTTTTATTATGTCCGTCGATCCCGCGTCGCACGACGAATATGAGCGGCGGCATCGGCCTATATGGGCGGAACTTGAAGCGGTCTTGAAACGCCACGGCGTGTCGAATTATTCGATCTATCTGGACGAGCAAACCAGCCAGCTTTTCGGGTATGCCGAGATCGAATCCGAAGAAAAATGGGCTGCGATCGCGGAAACCGATGAGTGCAAAAGATGGTGGGCATTCATGCGAGATATAATGCCATCAAACGAGGACAACAGCCCAGTTTCGCGGGAACTGAAAGAGGTCTTTCATCTCGATTAGTCAGCCCGCGATTGAGCATCCGATAAAAGCGTTAGACGACGTAAACTTGGTGATTTCTGTGCGCGGCTTTTGCGTGCAAATCTCTTGATACTAATAAAGATTCGCACCGGATAACGAGAGTCTTGCAACGCAAAGACGCCAAGGACGCAAAGAAGACGCAAACAAGCTCCTGGACGATCTACGAGCTATGAAAAGGTATTTCACGTCTATTACCTTGCTTCTAACCCTCGCCGGTTGGTCTTTCTCTCAAGGCGTGACGCTTATCCCGCGTGAGCAGGAAACGCGGGTAGATGTTGAGGTCGATGGCAAGCTGTTTACCACGCTCCGCTGGGACGAGCGGATCAAGCGGCCCGTTCTGCTGCCGGTGATGACGGCTGGCGGGAAATTTGTGACCCGCGGGTTCCCGATCGAGACGCGCGATGGCGAGGCTATCGGGCATCCGCATCAGGTCGGGGCTTCCTTTAGCTATGGCGATGTGAACGGGATCGATTTTTGGAACACCTCGACTTTTCGCAGCGACAAGGAACTGGAAAAGATGGGCCGCATCGTGATGAGAAAGATCATCTCGATGCAGAACGGAGCCGGCCGAGGCACGCTGGAATACAGCTCCGCCTGGGTCGATCCGAAAGGAAATACCCTGCTGACCGAGGTCACGAAGCTTGTTTTCAACGCTAAGGGCAAGCGCCGCTGGATAGACCGCGAAACCGTTTTAACGGCCGACGTTGAAGTCGTTTTCGGCGATAACAAGGAAGGGCTTTTTGCGATCCACCTGAATACCGCATTGCAGGCCGATGACCAGATGCCCGCGAAGGTAACGACCGCCGCCGGCGAGGTCTCGGACCGCACATCGACAAAAGGATTGACTGGTAAGTATTTCAACAGCGAAGGCCAGGAAGGTGCCAAGATCTGGGGAACGTCCGGAAAATGGGCCGCCGTTTCCGGCACCATCGAAGGCGAGAACTTAACGGTCGCTGTCTTCGATTCACCCGGAAACATGAATTATCCGGCCAACATGATGGTGCGGCCTTACGGTTTACTCGCATTGAATCCGTTCGGGCAAAAGGCATTTGTGCCGACCAGTTCGGAACGTAAATTCACTCTGGCGGCACGCCGCTGGGTAACATTCCGGCATAGATTGGTGATCTTTTCGGAGAAAGTTTCCAGGGAAAAGGTTGATAGTGAGTTTCGGGATTACGCCGGTAGATAATCATGACGATCGCAGTGTTTTTCGGCGATCGCGTCAGTTGCCGCTAGCATTTAGCTAGTGGTTTTAGTGCAAAACTGCAAAAGATTACGGTCGTTCACTACTAGCGAAAGCTAGTGGCAATTCATCGTAGGAAATCGCCCCGGCGAGAATTAATAATGAGCTTAACCAGAAAAAGTATCGTCAACGGGCTAATCTTGATCGGCCTTATCGCCTCTACGGCATTTCCACAATCGATAACCGCACTAAAAAACGGCTTTCAATCGCCGCCGACGGATTCGCGGATCATGATGCGTTGGTGGTGGTTTGGGCCGGCGGTCACGCGTGCCGAGATCGAGCGCGAACTTCGCGTCATGCGCGACGGCGGGATCGGCGGGGTCGAGGTACAGCCGGTTTATCCGCTGCTGCCTGACGACCCGAAAACGGGCTATCGGAATCTACCGTATCTTTCGGACGAATTCCTCGCGATGTTGAAATTTACGGCGATGAAGACGAAGGAACTGGGAATGCGTTTCGACTTAACGCTCGGCAGCGGCTGGTCATTCGGCGGAGCAAAGACGCCTATAACCGAAGCGGCCGGCCAGCTGCGCATCGAACGCGTAAAACTCGAAGCGGGCACCCAACGCGTTCCTATGCCGTCGATGATCCCGGCTGAGAAATTCTTATCCGCGTTCGTTTCGCCACGGGGCGGCAGCACGTTTGTCGAGAGTGATCTGACCCGCCTGACCGATTTCCGCGACGGGGCAGTTTTTCTTCCCTCACCCGCTCGTTCGGGTTCAGAAGTGCTGTTTTTCATCGCCGGAAAGAGCGGGATGCAGGTAAAGCGCCCGTCGGTCGGATCAGAAGGCTATGTCTTGAACCATCTCGATAAACCGTCTGTTGACAATTACTTGAGGCTCACGGGCGACCGGCTCTTCAGCACCTTTACACGCAATCAGGTGCCCTATTCTGTCTTCTGCGACAGCCTCGAAGTTTATCATCAGGATTGGACCGACGATTTTGACGCCGAATTTCAACGGCGACGCGGATACGATATTAAGAACCACCTGCCCAAACTTGTCGGTGAGGCAAAGCCCGAAAGCGCCGATGTTCGATATGATTGGGGCCGGACAATCACCGAACTATTCGACGAGCGATTCATGATACCGATGCAGGCGTGGTCGAAACGGAACGGCACGAAATTCCGCATTCAGGGTTACGGAATTCCGGCCGCCAGCATTTCGAGCAATAAATGGGCCGACATTTCCGACGGCGAAGGTGCTCAGTGGAAGGTCGTTCGTGCTGCACGCTGGGCGGCATCGGCGAATCATATCTACGGGCGAAAGGTCACGTCGTCTGAAACCTGGACATGGCTCAACTCGCCCGTCTTCCGCGCGACTCCGCTTGATCTTAAGGCCGAAGCCGACATTCATTTTCTTCAGGGCATCAATCAACTGATCGGCCACGGCTGGGGCTACACGCCCCCCGGAACGGAGTATCCCGGCTGGCGTTTCTACGCCGCCGGAGCATATTCCGAGCAGAATCCATGGTGGATCGTAATGCCCGATCTGGCGAAATATCTTCAGAGATTGAGCTATATTCTGCGGCAAGGCGAGCCGCAGAACGATGTCGCTTTGTACATGCCGACTGCGGACGCCTATACCCACTTCCGGCCAGGAAATGTCCATTTGATCGAAGGCAATCGCGAGATCGTCGGCGAAAAAATAATGCCGTCCATCTTTAAAGCCGGCTACAACCTCGACTTTTTTGACGACGAGGTCCTGCGAACTGTCGGAAGAAGTGCGAACGGCGTGCTGTCGCTCGGTTCGAGCGATCATCGCGTCGTTGTACTGCCAAATGTCGAACGAATGCCGCTTGCGACGCTTAAAAAACTGGAAGCTTTTGTTCAAAGCGGCGGCAAGATCGTTGCCGCGAGAAGGATCCCTTCGAAGGTTCCGGGACTCGCCGATTCGGCGAAGGAACAGGGCGAGTTCGACGCAATAGCCGGCAGGCTTTTCAGAGGCAACGCGTCCGTGAAATTTGTTGAAAACGATGACGATACGGGCGATGCTATCCGTTCATTTTTGCAGCCGGACGTCCGCGTCGAGCCTGCAACGGCGGAGATCCATTCGGTCCATCGAAAGACCGTAGCCGGCGACGTTTTCTTCATTGCCAACACATCGAACGAGCGGAAAAAGGTCGAGATCTCGCTCCGTGTCGCGGGCGGCAAACCCGAGATCTGGAACCCGATGAGCGGACAATCCACCGCCGCGGAGGTCACAAACGCTGGCCCAACATCGACGACCATCGCCATGGAATTCGAGCCGTACGGCTCGACGGTCGTGGTGGTTTCGCCAAATGGCACGGGAGCCCCAACGCTTCAGAAGACCTCGCCGCAGGGGAATGCGATCGACCTGAGCTCAAACTGGAGCGTTCGCCTCGGCAACGGCCCTTCAACGTCATTCAGAAAGCTCGATTCATGGGCCGCGACCGATGCGGGCAAGTTCTTCTCAGGCCAGGCGACGTATGAAAAAAGCTTTGAGGTTACTAGCGAATTTCTCCAGGCCGGCCGCTCGGCCATGCTCGATTTTGGCGAAGGCGAGGCCCTAAAGGTCGAAAACCTCAGAAACGGCATGCGAACCTGGTATGATCCGCCGATACGCGAAGCCGCGGTCATCTATGTGAACGGGCAGAACGCCGGATCGCTTTGGGCCCCGCCTTATAGGCTAGACGTCACACGCTTTCTCAAAACGGGAAACAATTCCCTGCGAATCGTCGTCGGCAACACCGCGCTCAACTACATGGCTGGACGGAGGCTTCCGGACTATCGGTTGCTCAACCTACGCTACGGCGAAAGATTTCAGCCGCAGGAAATGGAAAAGATCCAGTCACTTCCCTCCGGCATTATCGGCAACCTAACGCTCAGAGGTTATAGCGCCCGTTGATCATGAATGTGGTATTACCAATTGCGTGCTTTGGGTATTTTCGACAATCCTCATGAAAACTCCGGATCGGCAAAATGACTTGATAAATCAACTTTTCTTTCAATGTTTTTCGGATTTTGACCAATTTTAGCTTTACAGTGTGTTAGAAACCTGTTATGTTACCAATCGATTCAAGCCGGGAACAGAGTTTTTACCAATTTAACTAATCAGCCTTAAGCGACCGACCGCTCCAAGCCCTTTCACAGGTGATCAGCATCCGCTGGTTAACCGTTTACCAGGAAAAGTCGGCAAAAACTCGTTCTCGCAGCAATTGGTAATACCAATTATTTGGCCTTGATGGCATAAAACGGCCGTTCGATCGTTCGGAGCCGTAATTCGGATCTTAAGGAGAGTAAAATGAGTTTCAGAAATTTCAGATTAACGGTAACCATGCTGTCGATCGCACTCTTTGCGATGGCCGCCCAGATAGCCGTCGGGCAGGAAACACGCGGCACGATCCGCGGTGTGGTTACCGACCCTAACGGTCAGGCGGTCCCGAACGCCAGCGTCCAGATCATCGATCCTTCGCGCGGCACCCGTCGCACGTTGACCACCAATGGCGAGGGGTTTTATCAGGCGACATACCTGACGCCTGGAATGTATCAGGTGGTCGTTGAAGCCCCGGGCTTCAAGAAATCAATTCGCGATAGCGTCGAATTGCAGATCGCTGCCGTTATCCAGTCGGACATCAAGCTCGAGGTCGGCGGAGCCCAGGAAACCGTGACCGTAACGACCGACATTCCGCAGCTTAATACCGAAAACGCTTCGCTCGGACAGGTGGTCGATGCACGCCGACTCGAAGATCTGCCGCTGCCGCAGGGCGACCCATATAAGCTGATCGGGCTTTCGACGGGCGTCGCTTACACAGGTTCCGCCCGTCTTGACCGTCCTTTCGAACCGACGCACATCGTTGGGTACGCTATAGACGGAACACGCGGCAACCGCAGCGATCTGACTATCGACGGCGCTCCGAGCACGGCTACGGCTAACGCGAATGAAGTTATTGCGTCGTATGTTCCGCCTTCGGACATTGTTCAGGAATTCAAGGTGCAGACCGCGACCTTCGACTCGCAATTCGGAAACACCGAAGGCGGAGTCACGAGCATCAGCATCAAATCCGGCCAGAATGATCCGCACGGCTCGCTTTATTATCACGGCCAACCCGGAACCTGGGCGGCGAACGATTTCTTCGGTAATGGCCGCGGGACGCCGCGTCCGGAAACAAAATCGGATCGCTTCGGCGGCTACATAAGCGGCCCGGTCTATATTCCCTGGCTCTATAAAGGAAAAGACAAAACGTTCTTCCTTTTCGGCTATGAGGGCATACGTGACGCACGCCCCCGATTTGACGCGGCGGCAGGCTCATGGGTCCCGACCACCGCGATCGCCAACGGTGACTTTTCAGCTTACCTGCCCACCACCGGTTGTACGGCTACCTCGTCGACGATCTGTATCTACGATCCAACGACTCGCGTGACATCGGGCGGCAACTTCGTCGCAACGCCATTCGCAGGAAATATCATACCTGCGAATCGGATCGACCCGGTCGCCCGGGCCGTCATGACCTACTTTGCCAAACCAAAGCAGCCCGGCCTCGTAGGCAATATCTTTGATTCATCGCTGAATGAAGAGACACGGCCCTACGACAACTACACTTTCCGTATTGACCAGAACATTGGCACCAAAAATCATTTGTTCTTCCGCGGAAGCTACTACGACCGCGTCAGCGTTTACAACGACTACACCGGAACCGAATACTCCGGTGTCAACTTCCTTTTCAAAGCGCGACAGGCCGTTATCGACGATGTTCACACGTTCAATTCAACGACCTTCCTAAATCTTCGCTACGGCTATAACCGATTTATCCGCGGGTCGGACACGGAACCCGATGCTCAAGGTTTTGACCTTACGAAGCTTTGGGGCAGCACGGCAGGTGCGGCATACAATGCACTTGTCGGTGAAGGCGTACGCCGATTTCCGCGATTTGACTTTTCGGGTGGCCCGCTCGGAAATGGTTTAACGAATGAATTTCGCCCAGTCGATACGCATTCGTACAATGCGGTCCTAAACAAGACTTTTGCACGGCATTCGATGAAGTTCGGTGGCGAGCTTAGAACGTACATCGAAAACGATTCGTTTGCTAGCAACGACCAAACTGGTCAGTTCGTTTTTGACAATACATACACGCGAGCCAGCAGCACCGCCAGCACTGATGTGAACGGCCTGCAAGGAATGGCGGCTTTCCTGCTTGGATTGCCCAGCACGCAACAGATCGTCCGGCGTGCTGACTATTCGGAATACTCGAAGACGCTAGGGCTGTTCTTCCAGGACGACTGGAAGGTGTCCCAACGGCTGACTCTTAACCTCGGACTGCGCTGGGAAGTCGAATCGCCCTTGGTCGAAAAACAAAATAAAAGCGTTTCCAGCTTTGACCCGGATTTTGTTCAGGCCAGCCAGGCAGCTGCCCGCGCAAACATCATCGCCACGCCGATCGTAGGTGAAGACGGCTTACCGGCGATCGATGCTAATACATTCAATGTGCGCGGCGGCTTGTTGTTTGCGGGCAAAGACACCGGATCAGGCCTTTACGAGACGCCAAAAGACGTGTTCTTGCCGCGATTCGGCGTTACCTACAAACTCACCGAGCGAACCATCATCCGCGGCGGCGTTGGCCTGTTTGCGGGCTTCCTCGGCGAGCGACGAGGGGACGTCATTCAGCCGGGTTACAGTCAAACAACGACCCGTCCGCTGACGACCGTCGGGCCAAACAATGCTCCGATCCCGTTCTCAATGTCAACGTTCCCAACTGCGATCTCGATCATCGAGCCGGTCGGTAACGCCCGTGGAAAACTCACCGGACTCGGAACCGGCATCTCGTTCTTTAATCAGAGCCCAGAAGTGTCCAAGCAGTTGCGATACCAATTCGGGTTCCAGCACGACATCGGAAAGGGATGGACCGGCGAGATCGTCTACGTCGGCAACTATGGCTACGATATCGAACGGACGTTGAACATCAACGCCTTGCCGAACCAGTACCTCAATACAGAAAATTCGCGAAGTGCCGCGCAGACCGCAAGGAGCACGGCGCTGGGACGCACCGTTGCGAACCCGTTCCGCTCGATAGAGGATTTCCGCGGAACCGGCTCCTTCAACGCGACGATCGCTCGTTCGCAACTCCTTCGCCCGTTCCCGAACTTCGGCGACATCAATACGTCCATCAACGACGGAAAGTCTTGGTACAACTCGCTGCAGATAAACCTGAACAAGCGCTTCTCGCAAGGCTACACGCTGGGAGTCGCCTACACCTGGTCGAAATGGCTGCAGGCTACGGAACTGTTGAATGCCGGCGATGCCGCTCCGACCAAGATGATATCGGATCAGGATACCCCGCATCGCCTTGCGATAAGCTGGATATACGAACTGCCGTTCGGCAAGGGTAAAAGGTTCGGAGGCAGCGCAAATGGTTTCGCCGATCGCATTATCAACGGTTGGCAGATCCAGGGCGTGTATCAGTATCAGGAAGGTTTCCCGATCGCTTTTGGTACGGACGCGTTCTACCTCGGCGGCGAGATCGCACTGCCTAAAGATCAGCGCACGACCGATCGCTGGTTCAACACCGCCGCGTTCGTTAACGTAAGGGACGGCGGCACGACCACCACGGCTGCTCCGGTAGCTCATCTGCGAACGCTTCCTCTTCGCTTCGCAAACGTTCGCCGCGACAATATCAATGATGTCGGGCTTTCGCTGCTGAAGAATACACAGATCAATGAACGCATGAGGCTGCAGTTCCGCCTCGAGTTCTCGAACGCGTTTAACGAAGCATACTTCCCGGCCCCTGCGACCAACCCGACGCAGGCGTCCTTCGGAACCATTGCTCCGTCGAATCAGGACAACTACGCCCGACGCACACAGATCGGCATCAAATTCCTGTTCTAAGTTAGCTAGATAGGAATAACAACTGGGCGAGGCCGGCAACAAAGCGGCCTCGCCCCTTTTTTCTTTCGATCTTCTCGCACCTGCCAGACGGGCTTTGCCAGCCGAAGGAGCGCATTTTTAGTGATGCCACAAGTGCCGTACTCGACCGCGCCTCAACTGTAAAAAAATATCGGCATCAAACTAAATTTTGGCTGGACATTGGTATTACCAATATGTTACTCTCCCCTCGTCTTTAATCTTTCAAGGTAATTTTCATCCGCAGATCGTTGTACGGCAGGAAGCCATAGCACGATATTTCGGATTTTAATTGGGGTAACGAGTTAAGCGGTTTACCGACGCGAAACCAGGCTCTTTGGCAGAGAGCTTTTGAACTTCGCAGCCGTCACGATTCGAAGACCTGAGTAATTTAGGCGAAGAAACGCTCAAGTTAGCGAGAAAAGATTCGGGAGAAGTATATGAGACTCATCAAATCAACACTGTTAGTTTTAGCCGCATGCGTGGCAATAATTGGTCAAACCAATCGCGGCGGCATCAGCGGTACCGTTACAGATACAAACGGGGCCGTTGTCCCAAATGCGAAGGTCACCATTACCAACGAAGCGACCGGCGTTAAAGTTGTTGTAAACACCTCTGGCTCGGGGGCTTATATAGTAAATGCCCTAGACCCAGTTCTTTATTCTGTGCTGGTGGAAGCTCCGAATTTCAAGAAATCGCTTGTCCAGGGCGTAAAGGTTGACACCGCTTCGGTAGCGAGCGTGAACATTACGATCTCGCCCGGCAACGTTGACGAATCGGTCACGATCACCGCTGATGCTCAGTTGGTCAACTCGGATTCCGGAACTATCTCGCAAACGATCACAGAAAGGCAGCTTCGCGACCTTCCGCTAACGAACCGCAGTGTTCTCGATCTCGCGGTCACGATGCCCAATGTTTCGGGCGATGCCGGATCGGAAGATGTTGACTCAGGTGTGATCACGCCCTCACCCGGGTTTAACCTGAGCGTCAACGGCGGCCGTCCCGGCAGCACTTCGATGCTTGCCGACGGGGTGAATAATACAGGCGTAGGTATTGCCCGTGCGGTCGTAAGCTTTTCACCCGAAACCGTTCAAGAGTTCTCGGTTCAAAGTTCAGCTTATTCGGCCGAGTTTGGCACGACTGGCGGCGGGGTGATAAACATCACCACCAAATCGGGTCGCAACGACTTTTTCGGAACCGCTCTCTGGTATCATCGCAATCCTAAGACGAATGCTCGGGCCTGGAATCAGGGTAACGCGATCAGGCCGCCCCTTAACCTTCGAAGCAATCAGGCGTCCTTCACCGTCGGCGGCCCGATCTTTTTCCCGAACTTCGGCGAAGGCGTTCCACCGATCTACAACGGACGCAACAAGTCCTTCTTCTTCTTTGCATTCGAGCCACGTTGGCGTAATGATTTCACTTCCGGTACAGCTCTCGTGCCGACGGCGGCCGAACGCGGCGGTAATTTCCGCGGCCTCGTTCTGACTCAGGCCAGCGGATGGCTCCCGGCTGCAGTTGCCACGCAGTTCAATCAGACACTCGTTTCGGGAGCGGACAACAACATCTACCAGCAGTTCACGCTCGGGGCGAATAATACGCTTGTTCCTATTGTCGTTCCTGCGGTCGCCGGGAACCAATACTGTCCATTCGGCTGGGTCCCGACGATCGGCGGCGTAAACCAGGTATCTTTTAATGCCCAAGGCCAGCCTTACTGTACGACAGCTCAGGCTCAGGCCCAGATCGCTAACTTTGCAAACAACCCGGCTCTCAATGTTGTACCGGCTGCATTTATGGATCCAGCAGCCGTCAGGTTGTTCCAGTTCATGGATGCTCCCGGAGGCTATTTCGTCGAAAACGGAATTGTTCGCAATCTATCTACGGTTCGCAGTGCTACTCAGAACGAGCAACGCTACACAGTACGCCTCGACCACAACATCACCAGCAAGACGAAAGCGACTTTCCGTTGGACGAAAACCCCCGCGGTCGGCGTTCGTGCATCAAATGGTAGCGACATCAACGGCAACCAGGGTATCTACAGCGACGCTAGTCAGTACCTTTTCACGGTCAATCATATCTTCTCGCCGACGATCACAAACGAAGCCCGCTTCAACTATACAAAGGGTAACTTCAGTGAAGACTACTCGCCGGAATACTCGATCATGGGTGGCCGAAATCTCTCGACTGAACTGGGCATACGTAGCCTGACTGCGGGCGGTATGCCGCTAATGACCGGCTTCGGAACGGACGGTCAATACGCGTCACCAGATATCGGTTCGTCATTAAGCACGAACAACTTTAATGAAGAAGACCGCTACGATTTTAGCGACACGCTTTACTGGGTGAACGGCAACAAGATCTGGAAGATCGGCGGAAATATCAACCGTGCCCGACTCGAGGTGACTCCATTCTTTGCTGCAGCGGGCGGCCGCTGGCAGTGGCGACGCCTTCAGACCAATAACAGCCCTGGCGGCGTCCCGGGCAACAACAACCTAAACGGTATCGGCAATGGCGGCAACCCATTTGCGAGTTTCCTTCTCGGCGTTCCCAATGCGGTCGCGTTTCGTCCTGCACTGTTTAATTACAACTACCAGTGGGACAGCTATGCCGCTTTTGTTCAGAACGACTGGAAGGTTAGGCCGAATTTTACCTTGAATCTCGGCCTGCGTTACGCGCTGCAGATGCCCCGCACGGAAAAGAATAATCTTCAGGGCGTTCTCCGTCCGGACCTTGCCGTCGATCAGACATTAACTGACGCTCAACGCCGTGCGATCGCAACCGCGGCGGGCGTTCTTGCGACAGATCCGATCCCGTCTTACGTACCGACAACGTCGAAGATCGTTCCCTTCGCGTTCTCTGGCCGCGGCGGGCGTTCGAAGCATATTGTGGATCCGGACTATCTCGGCTGGGAACCACGATTCGGCTTCGCGTGGAACCCGAAGATGAAGATCTTTGGGTTCGACACGGAGAAATACAGCCTTGTCGTTCGAGGCGGGTTTGGCGTTTCCCACGCTCCGATCAACGGCAATAACCGCGGTGCCAATCCCGATTTCGGAGCCTTTTCAGAACCTGGAACGCTAAAGCCAACTGTTGTAGGCGGGAACGCCTCAACGGGTTCGGAATTCCCAACGTTGCCCTTTAGGCTAACCGGAAACAACCCGCTTCAGGGAACCACGGTTCCGCTCGACACACTTCTCGGAACCGATCCAAATGGTCTTGTTTTTGCAAAGGCAATTGCGATACCCGGTGTTGCAGTAGATGTTAATGATCCGAATTACGGCAAGGTGCCGTATTCGCAAAGTTGGAACCTCGCGATCCAGTTCGCTCCAATAAAGAACTCGACGCTTGAGATCGCCTACGCGGGCAATCGTGGCGTTCATCTTTACACTCCGCAGATCAACATCAACCGCCGCAACCCAACAACGATCTCGTTGCTGACGGCAAATAACATCAACCCAAGTGGCAACGTCGCCGACCCGCTCGGTCGCACGACATTGCTCGGCGCCGCGATCACGACGCAGGTTGCGAGCCTGTTCTCCGACTACATCGGCTACGATCCGCTGAACAAATTCTTCAATGCGAATTCGAAGAGCATTCGCCACGCCGGGTACATCGACTTTCGCCGGCGCGTCGGCCGCGGTCTCAGTATGACGGCGAACTACACTTTTGCGAAATCGCTCGACGATTCGTCAGACGCGTCGCCCGATGTCCGCGTTCTAACCAGCGGTTCGGTTCGCGGCCAGGTAGCCTTGGGCGGCACGCTGGAGAATGACTATGCGCTGTCGGCCTTCGACGTAAAGCATGCATTTACATCGACATTCACCTGGGACCTTCCGTTCGGAAAGGGCCGCCAGTTCTTCCGTGACGCTCCGTGGTACGTCAACGGCCCGCTCGGCGGCTGGTCGATGACCGGCGTCGTTCGTCTCGTCGGCGGCAATCCTTATCAGCCCTTCATTACCGACGCAAACTTGCTCGGCGGAGCCGGGTTCAACCGCGTCGTTCGTCCGAATCTTGTGCCGGGTGTACCGCTGAAGAATCCGCTCTACGATCCGGGATGCCGTGTTGGTCCGGGCGTCGGGACGAGCAGCTTCGCTGTCTGCGAACCGTATCTCAATCCTGCGGCATTTACGCGTCCGGCAAAAGGTGAGCTCGGCACTGCACCACGAACGCTGAATATTCGCGAACCGATGCGACGCTACTTCGACCTATCGATCCAGAAGGATTTCCCGATGCCGTGGATCGGCGGCGAGGGCAAACGTAAGATCAACATTCGTGTTGACGCTTTGAATGTCTTTAACATGCCGAACTTCTACTGGAACAGCCGCGGCAACACGCCATTCGGCTTCGGCGGATTCCCTACCGAGTTTAACGGCACCGAGTGTATCGCTGATACGTCTATCGTCACTCCGAATGCAACGAACTGCCCCGGCGGTACGCGCAGCTCGCCGATATCGCCTGCTGAGTACGATGCGTGGGCAACGCTCAACAATCAGGCCCTTTCGAATACAGCAGCGGGTGCGGCGATCCTTGGACAGATCCGCAGCACAGTTGGAGCGGTTCGGGTTGCTCCCCGACCGGGCCAGCCGGTGGGCGGCGGTGCTTTGCCGAACAACTTCTTCTCGGTCCAGGTGCCGCAAGGCTTCGCGACCAGGAATCCGCTGACCTACGACATCCGAACGCTTCAAGGCTTCCAACTCTGGCGCCTGCGCAATGCGTATGAAGCAAACTTCGGAACGCTGACCAGCGGAGCCGTCGGAAATTCGTTCGGAAGCCCGAACCCGGGAACCTTGCCGCGATATCTGCAGTTTGGCATCCGGCTGATCTTCTAAGACCGGTTTTCGGCCATGTTCGAAAAATGGATCAGCCTCACTGTTCACACGGTGAGGCTGATGTTTTATAACCTGATTTCATTGCTAGATCTATTCTATTGTTAAGTAAAATATCGAGATATTATGCGAATTTTCCGGCTGATACCCGTCCTCTTGGTCTGCCTTCTCGCGTTCCTGTCAGTGACAGCCCAGGATAAGCCTTTCGAGATCTGGCCACTCGGCCGTATGCCCGGCGAGGGTGCGAAGGAAGTAGAAACAAGCATGCCCGCGAGACCGGATGGCGTTGTTCGCATTACAAATGTCAGCACGCCGACGCTCGATATCTTTCCCGCGGCGAAAAAGAATTCGCCCGCCGTCATCATCGCTCCGGGCGGCGGTTACAGCTACCTGAGCTACAGCAAAGAAGGCACGGACGTTGCTAAATGGCTGAACGCGAACGGGATAACCGCGATCGTTCTAAAATACCGCGTCCCAAATAACCGCGCCGGAGCTTTTCAGGACATCCAGCGAGCGATCCGCGTGGCGCGAGCGAACGCCTCAAAGTGGAATATCGACAAAAAACGCCTCGGCGTCATGGGATTTTCCGCCGGCGGCCATGTTTCGACGCGTGCGAGCACGGATTTTGATAACGCGGCGTACGCTGCAATCGATGCTTTCGACAAACAAAACGCGAGGCCGGATTTCGCGATCCTCGTATATCCGGCGTATCTCGAAAAAGACGGCAAGATCGTGCCCGAGGTAAACGTGCGGGCCAGGATACCGCCGACGCTCATCGTCGTCGCCGAAGACGACAAAACGTACGTGAATAGCAGCAAGGTCTACCACGCAGAACTCAACGCCGCGAAGATACCGAACAAGCTGCTGCTCTATCCCGACGGCGGGCACGGATTCGGATTGACATCGAACAAGACAGCCAAAGCATGGCCCGAGGCGTCATTGGCGTGGATGCGAGAGATGAAGGTTCTGAAATAACCTTCGCGGTTTTCCTCTGCGTCCTTTGCGTCTCTTCGTGAAATTTTCAACGCAAAGACGCAAAAGCCGCAAAGATGGTGGAAATAAAAATATGACCAAATCCGACATTTCACGACGCCAATTCATCGGCTCGATGGCCGCGACCGGTATTTTAGCCCAAGGCGGTTTTGGGAATAATGCACCGCCGCAGGGCAGGATCGACCGCTACGCCCTCGTCTCGCGGCATAATCCGGTGATCCGAAGGGTCGACCCGCTCTCGCCGCTGTCGGTTGGGAATGGCGAATTCGCCTTCACGTGCGACATCACCGGCCTGCAAACTTTCCCCGAGGAATACGCGAACGGCATGCCGCTCTGCACGATGTCCCAATGGGGCTGGCACACAAAGCCGATGCCCGAACACCTCAAAGGGCAAAAGCTAAAGCTAACCGAATACGAAACCTACGGCCGCAAGGTCGGCTACATGACGACCAAAACCGGCCAGGAAGAACTCTTCGACTGGCTCCGAGAAAACCCGCATCGGCTCCATTTAGGTCAGATCGGATTTCGACTAATTAAAGCGGACGGAAGCGAAGCGAAGGCTTCGGATATCACCGATATCGAGCAACGGCTCGATCTCTGGACCGGTATCATCCATAGCAGTTTCAAATTTGACGGAATGCCCGTAAAAGTCCGTACGTCAGCCCATCCTACAACGGACTCCCTGGCTTTTTCCGTCGAATCGCCGCTCATTGCCGAGAAACGTCTTTCCATAAGGATCGCGTTCCCTTATGGTTCGCAAACGATGCAAGCGGCCGACTGGACCTCACCAGAGAAACATACCTCGGAAACGGGCATTTCACGCTCGACGTATACGTTCCTCCGCCGAACTCTCGACCGGGACGCATACAGCGTCGGCATTAGGTCTGCCGAGCCCGGAAAACTGCAGCGAATAGGGCCACACCATTTTTTGCTTGCCCCCGACGAGGGCTCCAAACTGAACGCAGCGGTTATTTTCACCCCTCTCTCATCGCTGCAAATGCCTAATGGCGCCGCCATCGAAGCAGCAAGTGAGCAGCACTGGAAGACCTTCTGGCAAAACGGTGCCGCTGTCGATTTCTCCGGCAGCAAAGACCCGCGAGCAAAGGAACTTGAACGCCGCGTCGTGCTTTCGCAATACGTGACGGCGATCCAATGCGCAGGCTCCCGCCCGCCGCAGGAAACGGGACTGACGACGAATAGTTGGTATGGGAAATTCCATCTCGAGATGCACTGGTGGCATGCGGCACAGTTTGCATTGTGGAACCGCTTTCCGCTGCTTGATCGCAGTCTAGATTGGTACAACAAAGTGCTGCCCAGTGCGAAAGCGAGAGCCAGGGAACAAGGCTATCCGCGAGGCGCGCGTTGGGCCAAAATGACCGACCCGTCGGGCCGCGATAGCCCTTCGCCGGTCGGGACATTGCTGATCTGGCAGCAGCCGCATCCGATCTTTTATGCGGAGTTAGCTTACCTGACCACCCCAACGAAAGCGACGCTGAATCGATTCAAAGACATAGTCGAAGAAACCGCGCAATGGATGGCCGATTACGCTCATTACGACGAAGCAAAGGACCGCTACGTCCTTGGCCCGCCGGCGATCCCGGCGCAGGAAAACCATCCGGCCCGTGAGACGTGGAACCCGACCTACGAGCTCGAATACTGGCATTTCGGCCTGAAAACAGCCCAGAAATGGCGCGAACGGCTCGGCCTATCCCGCAATCTGACGTGGGACAGGATCATCTTGAAACTGTCGAAACTCCCCGTCGGCGGCCCGGGCCCGACACCTCCGAAAGTTCGAGCGACACCTACGCCCGCCGCGAATGTCGATCCGATCATGCTCGCCCAGCAGCAGAACGATGCGGCGAAGACTGCCATGACAAACACTGTGCGTGAACCGTTCGATCCCGCGACATCTGTCTATTGGGCTCACGAGAATGCACCGCAATCGTTCAGCGTTCGCAATCACGATCACCCATCTATGCTTGCCGCTCTCGGCGTTCTGAGCGGCGAAAAAGTCGATCGTGAAACCATGCGGCGAACGCTCAAGAAGGTCTTCGAGGTCTGGGACTGGCCTTCGACGTGGGGCTGGGATTACCCGATGATCGCAATGACGGCCGCCCGTTTGGGCGAAACCAAACTCGCCATCGACGCCCTGATGATCGACACGCCGAAGAACAAATACTCGGCAAATGGTCACAACTATCAGCGGCCAAATCTGCCGCTATATTTGCCCGGCAATGGCGGCCTTCTTTATGCGATAGCGCTGATGGCGGCCGGCTGGAAGGGTGCCCCGGCGAAACACGCTCCGGGTTTTCCGGACGATGGTTCTTGGACGGTTAAGGTCGAAGGGTTTAATGGGGTGATATTGAAGGAAATATAACGGTACAGAAGGATCGTCCAACGGCATCCTGGCCGAACGCGAGCAACGATGCAAAACGCGGGCGACCCCCGCAGCTTAACGGAAGTTGAAACAAAGTTGAGAAGAATAACGTATTATGTGTGCATTGATGTTGCACCAATCTCACGACATCATGAAAAAAAGTTTTTTTCGAAAACCCGGATTTGTTGGTAACAATAACGTCGTAAGTCACGCCGTTGCAACAGTTGCCTGTCCCACCGATGCCGTGGGACAAACGTGGGACAAGCGGGACAAGATATCGCCGCGGCGTAGAACCAGCGACAGACTTTATCGCTGTATCTCTAGCGCTCTCATAGTTTTAGCCCTGCTGTCGACGACTTTCGGACAACGCCAGATGGAATCGCTGTCCCGCGGCGTTGTTGCCGTTAATCAGGGCGATGGCAAAGTCTTTGTCAGCTGGCGGATGTTCGGAACTGATCCCGAAAACGTTGCGTTCGATCTTTATCGCGAAACTGACAAGAGATCTGTAAAGCTTAACGACAAACCTATCGCTGACGTAACGTTCTTTGTCGATGACAAGGCCGATCTCGCGAAAGATAACGCGTGGTTTGTCAGGCCGGTGGTGAACAAAAAACAGCTTGAAGCAAGTCGAAAATTTACATTGGCGGCCGCTTCGCCCGTTCGCCAATATCTTTCGATCCCGCTCAAGACGCCCGCGGGTTACACACCGAACGACGCTTCGGTCGGCGATCTCGACGGCGATGGCGAATATGAGATCGTGCTGCACCAAACGGGCCGGGCACGCGACAATTCGCAGGCCGGAATGACCGATCCGCCGATCCTGCAGGCTTACAAAATGGACGGCACACTGATGTGGGAGATAAATCTCGGCATCAACATCCGCGAAGGTGCTCATTACACGCAATTTATGGTTTACGACCTCGACGGCGACGGCCGGGCCGAGATCGCGTGTAAAACCGCCGACGGAACGAAAGACGGCAGAGGCAAGATCATCGGCGACCCGAAAGCCGATTGGCGTTCACCCGAAGGCTCGACGGCCGACGGCATTCCGCGTCCAGGCGAAAGCGGGGCAAGAAACGTCACCGGTTATGTGCTGAAAGGTCCGGAATTTCTGACTGTTTTCGATGGTCGAACAGGAGCCGAACTCGCTACAACGAAATACATCCCGGCCCGCCACCCCGAGACAGACAATCCGACGACCGAGCAGATGAAGGCTGTCTGGGGCGACGGTTACGGCAACCGAATTGACCGTTTTCTCGCAGGCGTAGCATATCTCGACGGCGAACGCCCGAGCCTCGTCTTTGCACGCGGCTATTACACCCGCAGCGTGATCGCGGCCTGGGATTTTCGCGGCGGCAAACTTACGAGTCGCTGGGTCTTCGACAGCAGTTCGAGCGAAGAAAATAAGAAATACGCGGGCCAGGGCAATCATCAACTTAGCGTAGCCGACGTCGATGCGGACGGCCGTGATGAGATCGTGTACGGCGCGATGGTGCTGGACGACAATGGAAAGGGGCTTCATTCGACGGGTTTTGGCCACGGAGATGCTCTTCATGTTTCAGATCTTGACCCGGATCGTCCGGGGCTGGAGATATTTAC
This sequence comes from uncultured Chloracidobacterium sp., assembly GCA_964410495.1. Classification (GTDB taxonomy): domain Bacteria; phylum Acidobacteriota; class Blastocatellia; order Pyrinomonadales; family Pyrinomonadaceae; genus OLB17. The sequence continues at coordinate 429,548 of CAYPGP010000001.1, read as the reverse complement.
CATTCAGGAGCGATTCGGGAATGAGGGAATGAGTTTTCGCAACGCAAAAACGGGCGAGGCATATTGGACAAAACCTTCGGTCCGGGCCGGCGACGATGGCGAAGGCCCGGGACGCGGACTCTCGCGAAATATCGATCCACGGCATCGAGGTTTCGAATCGTGGTCATTCGGTGCGCAGATCAATGGCCTGTTTAACGCCAAGGGCGAAAAGATCTCGGATAGAATGCCGCGTTCCTGCAACTTCGGTATTTACTGGGACGGCGACCTGCTCAGCGAACTGCTCGACCGCAACGTGATCCAGAAATGGAATTGGGAAAAAGAAACGACAGACGTTATCTTCACGGCCCAAGGAACGATGTCGAACAATGGCACAAAATCGACGCCCGCATTGAGCGGCGACCTCTTCGGCGACTGGCGTGAGGAAGTTATGCTTCGAACCACCGATAATAAAGAGCTGCGGATCTACACGACGACGATCCCGACCAGGCACCGTTTCTATACTTTCATGCACGACCCGCAATACCGTGTCGCAATAGCTTGGCAAAACGTCGCCTACAATCAGCCGCCGCACACGAGTTTTTATATAGGAGACGACATGGCAAAACCGCCGCGACCGGCGATCAAACTAAACTCGGCCAGACGATAAAGGGGATTTTGAACGCAAAAGGCGCAGAGATGCGGAGCCGCAAAGATTTTTATAGAGCGAAAAATTCCCTATTTATGGCGTCCCTTTGCGTCTTAGCTCCTTTGCCGCTTTGCGTTGAGAAACAGAAAATCGATTATCAGGGTACTTTCTTCGCTATTGGCGACGTCGCTAACAGCCTTTTCATCTCGGCCACCACGGCGGCGTGTTTTGGGATTTCGGCAAGGTTCTTTAGCTCGTGGGGATCCGTTTCGGTTGCGTAGAGCATACGGCCTTCGTTGCCTTCGTCCCATTCGGCGTAGTGCCATTTGGCGGTGCGAACGGAGCGGCCGGTGATGCCGCGGATCTCGACGATCGCAAACGCGGGGCGATCGAACTGCGATCTTGGATCTTTGACAAGTTTTGCGAAGCTATCTCCCGAAACGTTCGTCGGCCTCGGCAGCCCGCACATTTCGGCAAGGGTTGGATAAAGATCGACGAGTTCAACGACCCGCGTTGTAGCGTTCGCTTTGCCTTTAGGAACGGCAATAATGAGCGGAACTTTTAGCCCGAGTTCGTATAGAGAATAAGCTTTCGACCACTTCCCTTTTTCGCCCAAGTGATAGCCGTGGTCGCCCCAGAAAACGACGATCGTGTTTTCTTTCAGCCCGTTCTTCTCGAGTGCCGCCATGATGCGGCCGACCTGGGCGTCCATGAAACTGGTCGAAGCCCAATAGGCGCGTTTCATCTCGCGTGCGAGGTCGGGCGGCGATTCGCGGCCGATGAAAATGTCGGAGTTTCGGGGCGAGATCGATATCGCCGGTGCATCGGGCAGAGCTTTCGGCGTCGTTCCGAAATCGACCGGCAGCGGGATATTGCTTACGTCGTACAGGTCAAAGAACTTTTTCGGCGCTGTCGGCGGCGAATGCGGCTTTACGAGGCCGAGGGCGAGGAAAAATGGCTTGTCTTTGTGTTTTTCCATCATGTTTATCGCCCGTGTTGTCGCACGATAGTCGCCGTGCTCCTCGCCGTCGCCTTCGAGCACGACGATGCGGTCAGAACGGCTATCGCCCGGTGTCGGCGGAGCGGTCGATGGAAAAGCCGGATCGGATTGCGAAGCCTGGGCCGGGCGGAAATTAGGATTTCCACGCTCCGTAATGTTCGGATCGGTAGGTTCGCCGCCTTCGGTCCATGAGACCTGATCGTCGATGCCACCATGAAAGATCTTGCCGCTGCGGAGCGTGACGTAGCCGTTATTTTTGAAATACTGAGGCAACGTGACGATGTCCGGAAACTTGCGGCGGAAGTAGTCGTTGTTATTCATCACGCCGTTCTCGGTCGGGTATTTTCCGGTCAGCAGCGACGCCCGCGAAGGGTTGCAGACAGGAAACTGGGCGTATGCCCGGTCGAAACGAGTGCCGCGAGCAGCGATCTTGTCGATGTTTGGCGTTTTGATATCCTTTACGCCATAGGCGCCCAGTTCTGGCCGAAGGTCATCGGCCGCAATGAACAGGACATTATATTTCGGCTTCGATTTTGACTGAGAAAATGATGTCAGGGCGGTCAAAGGCAACAGCATCGCGGCCGTGACGATCATCGCGAAGAAACGACGAATAGTACGTGTCATAGCTTTCAGAAAAACGGTTAACTAGCGATGCTTAATGATACTCTATTTTGGTTAAGATGAGAATTTTCTTACGAAATATCATTCTCGTCGCGGTCGCAGCATTGACGTTAGCGGGCTGCGTAGCGCCGGAACCGCCCATCACCGCTCCGACCGGGATGGTTTACATCAAAGGCGGTAAGTTCGAGATGGGCACGGACACCGGAATGCCTTTCGAAGGCCCGGTTCACTCGGTCGAAATATCGCCATTCTTTATCGATGAGCACGAAGTCACAGTCGCTGACTTCGAGAAATTCGTCACAGCGACCGGTTACCAAACCGAGGCCGAGAAATTCGGATGGTCCGGCATTTTCGATTTCCAGACGGGCCAATGGACCCGCGGCGACGGAGCGAACTGGCGTTTCCCCGAAGGAAATACCTTTGCGGCAAAACCGAACGAGCCAGTCGTTCAGATTTCGTGGAACGACGCGAACCAATACGCGAAATGGGCTGGAAAACGTCTGCCGACCGAAGCCGAATTTGAATATGCCGCTCGCGGCGGGCTGATCCAGAAAGAATACGCGTGGGGCGACGATTTGAAGCCCGGCGGAAAACTGCTCGCGAACTGGTGGCAAGGCACTTTTCCGACGAACAACCTCATCGAAGACGGTTTCCTCAGCCGTGCTCCCGTAAAGAGCTTCCCCGCTAACGGCTACGGAGTTTACGATCTGACCGGCAATGTCTGGGAATGGTGCTCGGACAATTTTGCTGATGATTACTACGCCAAAAGCGAAAAACGTGACCCAAAGGGACCGCCAACCGGCGAAGAGCGCGTTATACGCGGCGGATCATTCCTCTGTGCGGAGAATTTCTGCTCCAATTACCGGGTCGCGGGCCGCAGCCGTTCGGCGCCGGATTCGGGTTTGAGCAATCTCGGATTCCGCTGCGTTCGCGATGTAAAGGTTCAATAGCGTATATTTCTTGCCCTCCAGACCAACTAGCATTTCTTACATTCCTGTTACTCGCAGAACCGTTTTTCTTGACAGAAAATAGGTCTTGATATAAGTTAAGGTTCTCAAGTTTTTACAATTCATCAGCGAACTTTGACACTGGAAAATGGAGGGCTTTTTCGATGGTAGTTCGGCGTTTCGTTTCGTTTTTGGTTTTTGCTTCTTTGGCGATCATTGCCGCGTCGGCTCACGTATCGGCCCATGACGCCTATCATTTTGGTTCGGATGACCAGATGATCACCGTCAAAACCCCAGTGGACGGCGGCATCAAAGAGGACATTCCCGCCAAGTACCGCCTCAAATATGACCGCTGGAAAGCCGAACTGCTCGCCACCGAATTCGGCCGGGCCCAATGGGACCGTTACGCCAATAACAAGAACTTCCTACTGACCATCGTCCTTTCAAATAAGAAAGGAAAGGGCGCCGGAACGGACAAATACATGTGGGACGAAGCGGGCAACTTCGTCGGGGCCACGATCACGCTCGGCGACGACCTAAACGAAGGCTACCCGAACCCGATCTATTATCCCGTGATGAATTCCCTGTCTTCAGGCGAAACTTCCTACGTTATTAGCGGCCGCATTTTGGCCGCGGCCAAGATATCGCACGAGTTTGGCCACGTAAACCAAACCGCCGGTGCGAACCGGGCATTCATGCAGCTTCAGAATTCCCTGATGCCGGTCTACACGTCGATCTTCCTCAAAAACGGCCGTGACACCCGCGACAAAAAGCTCGTCGATCTCGCCAATCAAATGGGCGGAACCCCGGTCGAGATCTGGGAAAGCCGCGAATACTGGAGCGAGGTCAACGCGATGATGTACCTAAAAGAACGCATCAGTAACGAAGAGTACAACTGCTTTGTCTTCAACAAGATCAAGCAAAATATCTCCACCTACGCCAAAGATTACGAGGCCCGCTTCGACAAACAAGGCGTGCTCTCAAATTCGCCTTGTACGAAATAAGTACCGGCAGGAACGAGCTTTAACCACGAATCACACGAATCGTGAGCCTTATCCGTCTGCTTAGCGTCTTATTAGCGGCCTTTGCGTCTTTGCGTTAAAAATTCCGTTTTCAAAAGCCCGCGCGTGAGCAAGGGCGAAGAAATGGAAGGCAAAAGTAAAAAGGCAAAAGGGCAAAAACCATTACGCAACTTTTGCCTTTCATCTCTTTGCGGTAAAAAACCCTTGCGCAAAACGCCTTTTCCTTGTCGAAAGAGCCCGTTTTCTTGCGCAAAAGCCGCCTTTTTTGGTAAAAAACGGCCATTTTATTGCAAAAACGAACCTAAGATCGCGGACAGGATTTTCGCATTTTTGGCCGCCAAACGCCCATGAACACTGGCCCGGAACGCTATTTTAGCGTCAGTTTGTCCACACCCTGTCCGCAGCCTGTCCGCGGCTTGTCCGCACCCTTGTCCGCGATCTTGTAAGACACGTAAACATCTCAATACAAACACGTTACGCCATTTCCCGAACCGATTTTACGCGATTTCGTAAAAAAACTTTCCAAAGACCCACGCTGCTGCGGATAGAATGCAACAACGTTGCAAGCGTAGCACGTTTTGCATGAAAAGTCAAGAAAAATCTTAGCGGAGTAGTGGGTCAGACCCACTACCCTTAGCGGGAATGCATATAGGGCCCGCGTAGTGGGTCTAAGCATAAAGCCACGGGCGTCAGCCCGTTGAAAGGATGTGGTAACGAATGGAGCCCGCGTAGCGGGTGTCAGCGGCCGCAAATCCGATGTGGTACATCAAAATTGTCCACGATCTGGGATACCTATCCTCTGTCGCCCGTTACACGGGCTTGCCTCTGATGGTTTGCCTTCCACGGGCTAACACCCGTGGCTTTATGCTAGTCACCCGCTACGCGGGCTTGGTCCATTCGAATGACTAACCACGGAATAAATCTATGCTCGTCACCCGCTACGCGGGCTCGAAGGTTGCATTCGGCTGCTGCCCACTGCGCAACCGGCCCGCGTAGCGGGTCTAAGCATAAAGCCACGGGCGTGAGCCCGTGGAAAGGATGAGTTACATAATAGAGCCCGCGTCGCGGGTGTCAGCGGTTAGGTCCACAAATATCGTCGATCAACTTCGATCTCATGCGTCTCCAGTAGTTCAACAAATTCATCTTCAAATGATTGTCTGCCGTGGTGCATCTTCTGGTTTGCGATGTACTTTTTGATCCTCTCGATCTCCGTTGGGCCAACGGAGAAGGCCCCGTAGCCATTCTGCCATGTGAAATCCTTTGCATCGGGAAAGACATCGTGCATCCAGCCCGAAGCGTTGGATTTTAGGTCGCGTAGAACATCCGAGACGGCTTTGTCCGGCCGGAGCTTTGCAAGAATGTGAACGTGGTCTTCCACGCCGTTGATGATAAGCAAAATACCCCCAAGGCCGCGAATTATGCCGCCGATATATTCATACAAACGCTCCTCCTTCTCCGGCGAGATCAACGGACGTCGATCTTTCGTCGCAAATACAATGTGGTAGATCAAATTTGTGTACGATCGTGGCATATATCCTCTGTCGCCCGTTACACGGGCTTAGGTTTAATTGTCTGCGTATCCACGGGTTAACACCCGTGGCTTTATGCTCGTCACCGCGCTACGCGGGCTCAGAAGTTGCGTTCTGCTTCGACTCCGTCGCCCAACCGGCCCGCGTAGCGGGTCTCAGCGTAAAGCCACGGGCGTGAGCCCGTGGAAAGGATAAGTCAATAAATGGAGCCCGCGTAGCGGGTGTCAGCGGTGTCTACTTAACTAACAGATTGAAGTTCCCAACATATCAACTTAGTCGCACGGACGGAACAAAGTCATTAACTCGTTCGATAAACTGATTGGGCTTCCAACCCTTTGCTATACCGTCGAAAAGAAAAGTGTCACCGGCTCCGACGGCGGCTGCAAGAATTTTTCCAAGTCCGCCACCGGCCAGTTCATCAGCCGCAAGACCAATCGCTTGGAAGATTACCCAACGAACCGACTTTGGTGGCAGCTTTTCAATCCATGACTTTTCGGTCACAGCAGATACATAATCTCTCAAAAGATCATCATTCGTGTCCTTAGCTGACAACCACTCTTTAAACCGTTTTGATTTATCTAGAACTTTTTGTAAATCTCCGAAGGTTCTTTGCCGGTTTCTGATAGCATCCGCGACCGCATGAGCATCGTGGAACACGTAGTCCTGGAAAAACTCGATCTGTCTACCAGATTTCATACGAGTGCGTATCATTTCGTCAAATTGCAATTTGAATAGTTGGCGCTCCAGTTCATTGAAGGCCATCTCGGAATTCAGTTTGCACGCGAAGTTTTGCTCGCCTCTTGCGGACATTAAATTCGAAAGTATATATGCGGGACTTAAGGTTGAGTGTTCCGGAGAATATCGTGAATGATAGATTTCATTTGCTACTTTGAAATCCAAATTTGTTTCGACGGCTAATTGTTCTCCATCTTTGTGAACATTAAAGAAAAAGTCATTTGGAATCCTGTATTCGGGAGTAACAATCGATAGAAAACCTCTGACCGAGTACTTAACGAAGCTTCTATCAGCGAAGTCCTGAGCCGCTTGCTGTTCAACAGCCTCGTCATACACGATTGTTTTGATATGTCTGGATGCTCGACGGGCAAGACGTGCAGCCCCTTTTCTCGATAGACCCGTAGCGCTTTCGAAAATAATTTTCTTTCTGGCTTCCCAAACAAAGTCCGGCATTGACCAAACAATCGGCCGATGGCGCTCTCGCGAGCTACCGGAGTTCTCCGTGTAAATCCCAGTGTTGTTGTTTAGAAAAAGAATTTCTAAGTGTCCTGACTCGAGGTATTCCAAGAGGACATCAGCTTGAAAACGACGAATTAAGACCTCTAAAAACGGACCATCTGCTATTACGAAAACTCGCTGATAATAGAGCATAGCTTCCGCCAAAAGACCAAAGTCAACCTGTTTGGTGAGATCTTGATTCCCCGCAGAGTTCCGTAAGTGAATACAAATAGATTCAAACATTTTTTTGATCGCCGGATGTGACTCGCCGTTGTTAGGTTCGAAGGTTACGCATCGGAAGAAGAAGTAACGCCTCGTTTATAGAGTCCGAATGCGGTTTCAAGTAATTCGCGATCAAAGCCAGATTTGTAGAATTCTGAACATGCTTGCTCAGCCTTTATTAGTAATTCCGCAGTGTGTTCCCGCTTAATGTGGACGTCGATCTTTGTTTTATCGAATGATTCAATCGCGTTCTTCACCGCGGTTGAACGCTCGTTCGGAGACGGCATCGTTACAAGAGGGTTAATAACCGAGCATCTAAACTGGCGTCCACTTTTAAGGGGCATCTGGTAATTCTTGATGCGAATCGGAGCTGCGAGGGCTGTTTTCACTGGTAATGTCGCCGTGTTCGCAATTTCTTGAGTCTCGGTTGGAGCAACTTCGATAAGCTGTTCGGCATTTTTAAGGGCCGTCTTCCTAGCTTCGTAGAGTTTATTCAATTTGTCATCCGCTTCCGGATGAATCCAGACAAATGCTCCGTCCGCCATCTCATATAGCTCCGCTGCTTCATCGACCGCCGGGCCTAGAATAAAAGTATCTTTGATTGAATGAGCACCAAAGGTAATTACTCCGCGTAGGGTCAAATGCGGAACTGTGTCGATAAATAGCATTAGAATGTGAGCGGCTAGAAAACATGCCATTTCAATCGAAGCCCCCTCCAAAAGCTCCCTTGGAGTAGATTGATCCCCTACACACGGCACGCTGATCAAGACGGTATCGGAAAGGAAAACTATTTGCGGTTCAACCGGAATGTTCAATGAACTCAGCCCGCTGATCATTATTTTCTTTCTGGCGTACGTTAAGTCCTTAACTTTGGAAATCTTATCTAAGATAGCCTCAGGATTTTTCTCATGCTTCTTCCAGATTCCCTTCCATCCCAAGCAGTCTAGCATTGCAAATGCGCCTTCTTGCATATTTACCCCGGTTTGTATTGGATTTTTGTTGACGCCGAATGATAGTCGCCTGCGAGTGAAAAGTAAAGAGATCGCTACACGCGCAGAGAGTCGAAAATAATCCCGTATGGAGAGAACTTGGCGGGTTTCTTCCACTTTCAGCTGATAACCGATCAAAAGAACCATCAGGCGGCGGACGACGAGTCAGACGGTGCAGTATAGTCCTGCGAAAACCCTCATTGGGCCGCTTTCAAACCCTATTCGTCCTGGACCGCGCCTGTACGGCGTTCGGAGATGTGCCAGAGGACGCCGGTGGGGTCGGTTAGGTAGGTGATGCGGAGGCCCCAGGGTTGGAGTTTTGGTGGGGTTGGGGCTTTGACGCCGAATTTTGTGGGGAGGTCGAGCGACTCGATGTGCTGGAACCATGCGTCGAGGTCGTCGACGAGGAGCTGCATCATGAAATTTTCGGCCCAGTCCTTCTGATAGTATCGCTGCAGGATGAAACCGCCCGAGCCTGCGTTGAAGATCGCAACTTCGCTATCGAGCACTTTTTCAAAGCCGATCGTCTCGTAAAAACTTTTGGAGAGATCAAAATCCCTGGCGGGTACAAATGGCCGCATGCGCTCGGTGCCGGTTGGAATAGTTGTCATGATGTCGAATCTCCTTTTCGATCCGCGTCTCGTAATTTTAACGTAAAGAGGCAAAGGCCGCAGGGGAAAAGATCTTTAGCCACGAATTACGCGAATGGGCACGAATGCTTCTAATATTCGTCTCGATTCGTGATATTCGTGGCTGGAATCTTTTCACGCAGAGACGCAAAGGCCGCAGAGAAGACGCGGGCTTAGCGCAGCAGGGCCATTGCGCTCCAGAGGGCGGCGGCTTGGCCGTGGAGGTCGCCGGTGGCGCGGGCACGGTCCATGTAGTATTGGACCGAAAAGCCTTTGTTCGTGCCGACGCAGACTTCGGTCACGTTGCCTTCGGCGTTAATGTGTTTGGCGAGGCCGAGCCAAGCCTTGCGGGCGGCGGGGCCGAATTTCTTTTTGTCGAGCCAGCCTTTTTTCACGCCGGTTACGAAGGCGAAGGTGAACATCCCGGTTCCCGAAGTTTCGACCCACGATTCCGGCATATCCATCAATTGCCGCCACAGACCGTTTTCTGCTTGATATTTGAGTAGCGAATCCATCATCAGGTAGTAGCCCTTGAGAATGCGCGGCCGGGTCGGATGATTTTTTGGCAATTCGAGCAGCAGCTCCGTCATTCCTGCCGCCTGCCATCCGTTTCCGCGTCCCCAGTAAAACAGAGAGTCCGGCGCGTGGTAGAAAAGGCCGTTGGGCTGCTGCAATCGGTCCAGATAATCCACCATCGTTCGGGCTGCCCGGTCGAGATAGCGGTCATCACCCGTCGACCTGTAAGCCTGCATTTGTACCGCGGTGATCATGTACATATCGTCGATCCAGTAGCGGGCCTCGTGGGTTATTCCCCTAGCGTTCTGCTTGTTCCACTGTTTATCAGCCAAATCTTTTCCGAAATCGAGGTATTTTTTCTCTTTCGTCTGCTGAAAGATCTCGAGCGGAACGATGCCGATAACGCGGTAGTCAACGTGTTCGGCAGGCGAGATGTTTTTTGCACCGTCGGCGGTAAGGAAGCGGTCGAATTTTGTCTTGAGGCGAGCCTGCAGGTCTTTATCTTTGGTGTATTCAGCGACATTCAGGGCTCCGTACCAGGTGCAGACTTCGGGATAGATCAGGAATTGACGGCGGCCCGTCTCGAATTCGAAACCGCGTTTTGCCCAGTTCTCTGCAAGACGCTTTCCGAGCTCTTTCGGATCGCTGCCGGCCGGCCAATCGCCAAAATAGTTCTGGGCGTTCGAAGTGGCGGCAAATGCGAAGAGAGCGACGGCGACAAACAACGTCGAAAGCACGTTTCTGAAAATACTCATTTCGTTTCCTTCTATCTAGAAATTCTGCAAACAAGCCATGAACAGGCTTGGTAAACGGTTAACTGGATCGTCCCGCCAGTCTATCAGAACTGTACAATATTCTGCAATGCACTTCAGCCTCAGCGTGCTCTTTGCTGCTCTATCTCACGCCGAAAATAATATCCATCGTCAACTGGTCGAGCTTTTCGTAACCGAGCCCTTTTGACGCAAGCTGGTGGCGGTCGAAATTGGTGGCTAAAAGTTCATCAAATGATCCGAGCGCGCCTTTGTTTGTCTCTTCGATCTCGGCAAGGATCGCTTGTATTTCGCTGTCTGCGTTCCAGCGTTCGCCCTTTTCTTTCAGGATCAAATACGTCCGCATACAGCCGCGGGCGAAGTCTTTGACACCGTCGTAATCCTCGGTGCGATAAGCATGCGCGTCGAAATGCCGCATTCCTTCGTATCCAACATCCTCTAGAAACTTCACCATCCAGAACATCTGCTTGATCGAGACGGAACCGAACCGCAGATCCTGGTCGTAGCGGCCGGGGTATTGGTCGTTGAGGTCGATGTGGAAGAGTTTTCCGGCTTCCCACGCCTGAGCGACAGCGTGATACATCGAAAGTCCCGGCATCTGTTCGTGTGCGACCTCGGGATTTACGCCGACCATGTCCTTATGATCGAGCGTTTCGATAAATGCCAGATACGCCGCCGTCGTCGGCATGTAGATGTCCGCACGCGGTTCGTTCGGCTTGGCCTCCATCGCGAATTTATAGCCGAAATTCTGAGAGATGTTGTATTCACAAAGATAGTTCATCGCCTCACGAAGCCGCTTGATCGCTTCGTCAGGCCGGCGGCAGGCGTCGGTCTCGACACCTTCGCGACCGCCCCAGAGCACGAAGATCTCTGCCCCAAACTCAGCGCCGAGATCCATTGCACGCATCGTCTTTTGAATCGCATAATGCCGAACCTTGGCGTCATTCGCCGTAAAAGCACCGTCGCGAAATACCGGTTCGTAGAACAAATTTACCGTCGCCATCGGCACCTTGATTCCGTTGTCGTCACAAGCTTTTTTGAACTCGCTCACGATCTGATCCCTTTCGCTCGCGGACGCGTCGATGGGAACCAGATCGTTGTCGTGAAAGTTCACACCATAAGCTCCGACCTCGGCCAAAAGCTCAACAAGCTCGACCGGCGTCTTTTTCTCGCGAACCTGCGCGCCGAACGGATCAGCCCCACGATTGCCGACCGTCCAAAGGCCGAATGTGAATTTGTGTTCTGGTTTTGGTTGATAATTATCTGACATATTTCGATGTTCCTCAGGCGACTTAGAATACGAGTCAAAGGCTCTTTTTCCTTTGCGTTTTTCTTTGCGAACTTTGCGTCTTTGCGTGAGAAAAATTTGATCTCACGCAGAGTCGCCAAGATCGCAAAGAAGACGCAAAGAAACGGCTGTCACGCTCTATTCGTATCCGTTCGGATTGCGTAATTTCCAATCCCACGCGGTGGCAATTATCTCGTCAATATCCGCGATCTTAGGCTTCCACCCGAGCACCTCGAATGCCTTTGTCGCGTCCGCGATCAGGTGCGACGGGTCGCCGGGCCGCCGCGGTGCGGCCAGAACCGCGATCTCTTTTCCTGTGACCCTTCGTGCCGCCTCGATCACCTCAAGAACCGAAAATCCGACACCGTTTCCTAGATTAATATGTGTCGACTCGCCGCCTTTTTCAAGATGATCGAGCGCTCGAACGTGGGCATCTGCTAGGTCGGCTACGTGGATGTAATCGCGAACGCAAGTACCGTCCTTCGTATCGTAATCGTTTCCAAAAACGGAGATCCACGGCTGTTCGCCGGCTGCAACATTGAGTGTTAGCGGTATCAAATGCGTTTCCGGATCATGATGCTCGCCGCATCGCGTCGTCGCTCCCGAGGCGTTAAAATAACGCAGGGCCACGAACTTCAACCCATAAGCCGCGTCGTACGATTCCAAAATCCGCTCGGTCATGAATTTCGACCAGCCGTAGGGATTCACAGGTTTCTGCGGATGAGTCTCATCGATCGGTATCCGAACCGGATCGCCATAGGTTGCACAGGTGGACGAAAAAACGAATCGGTTCACGCCCGAATCTAGTAGCGTTCTGAGCAATTCGTTTGTCTGGAAAGTGTTGTTTGAGAAGTACTTCGCAGGATCGGTCACCGATTCGCCAACGTAAGCGTAGGCGGCAAAATGAACGCATGCCTCGACCGCGTGATCACGGACAATTTGCTCAACCAGTTCACGGTCGCCGACATCGCCCTCGTAAAATGGGACGTCTACATCAACCGCCGCTCGGTGGCCGTAAACGAGGTTGTCGAGAACGACCACGTCTCGCCCTAGTTCGCGAAGCCGCTCGACCGTCGCACTCCCGATATAACCCGCACCGCCTGTGACTAGAATCGACATATCTAAACCACTATCTCGCGTACCCCAAACTCGCTCGCTCCCATCGAAGAACCCAAAAAAACATAAGCCTTTCGACCCGTTTTTCTTTCGTAATCAGCGGCGATCTGCCGAACTGCCGCATCCGCCCCTTTACGCCCCAGAACCGCCACAGTACCGCCGCTGCCACCGCCGGTTATCTTGGCACCAAAGAGATCGTCCGTTTTACGGACCATTTCCACAAGCCGATCAGTTCCTTTACTTCCCAAGCCGCAGGCCGAATAACTGTCGTGCGATTCATACATCAAACGACCCAGCGATTCGAGATCGCGGTCATTCTCGGCTAAAAGACCGGCAAATTCCTTTACCCGCGCATTCTCGTAAACCGGATGCCTGGTCGGATAAAATACGGCGTATTCCCGACTCGGATCGACGCTCGTCACGGCATCTGTAATGCCCCCGAATCTCTCCAAAAAATCACTCCCACGCATCGATATCGGCAGCCGCGTAGCAAACCTTTCTTCGAATTCAACCGGATCGATATTCGCCAAAAACCCGCCAAATTCCGGATCGTCGATCTCGACCCGCCCGTCGCCGACGATGTTGGCTGCAAAGCCCGCCACATCCGCGATAATTCGATAGCCCATAAACGCACCGATCCTTACCGAACCGTAATCACCGCCGCCGACCGAATGCCGGATGCCCGAATCGATGCCCCAAAACCCGATCTCTTCAGGAATATCGATGCTTTCTCGAAGTTCAGCCGGTCGGCAAACCAGAGCAAGCAGCTTTCCTTCGCTTCCCGCGGACGAAGTCATCTGGTCCATGATCCCGCACGGCGCTCCGACGACCAGATTCTCGACCTTTTGGCACAATATCGCTATCTCGCGAGAGTCGATCTCGATTTCAAAGGCCGCCGCGAGCGCCTTCATCGTCGCGACCTCGATCGCCGCCGAGGAGCTGACGCCTTTCCCCGCGGGAACTTGCGAATCAAGCACAATTCGGCATCCGTTAGAGATACGAAGTCCCCTTTCCGCCGCCAACGCCACAAAGGCACCGGCGATGTATCCAGCCCAGCGTGTAGAAGGGCTACGGCGAAAATACGACATTGCCGCATCGTAGCCTATCGGTTCGCCCTCAACTGTCAGGTCTTGTACCGGCATTTCGAATTCGTTTCGAACGAACTTGCCTTTGCCGAGACTAACGATCCGGATCACGTCGTCGTTCGAGGGTTGAACCGCCGCAAAAGCCGCCTCCGCGATAGGCATTTCGAGCACAAGTGAACCCGAATAGTCGGCGATACCGCCCATTACGTCCAGCCTTCCCGGAGCTCGGGCTATAAAGACCGGCCGGCCCTTTTCAAATATCCTCCCGTCGCGCCTAAGCTTCCGGACAAACTTCTCGAATCCGTCCTGCTCGTTCATCGCTCCGGAGACCTCGCCGAAATTTCCCTCATCAGTTGCGGTTCGATCTGGGCTCGTATCGCCGCATTGGCGTAGCCTATCCAAGCCACGTCCGGCTCGACCGCAAGCGGAGCAGCAAGCTGTTCACCACTCTCATCAGTCACGATAACGCCAGCCTCCCGGGCTATTAGCTCGGTGCAAAGATCGTACGGATGACAGCAAAGCCCGAGCGGCGATCCCGCTTTTTCAAACAACGGCCGCAGATCCGCGACAAAGCGGTCGTGGCCCGCGATCAATTCATAGATCTGCCCGCCGGTGGAAATATACTGATCCTCAAAACACTGTGCTTTCCCGGGCTGAACCTCACCAAGAGTTGCCCGGACAACGGCTTCGTATATCTCCACAGACTCCGTGCCAACACCCGGAATGAATCGCGAAATGCTCACAAAGCCATGTGCGATCGACCCATTCGTTGACGGCCGGAGCGATATTTCACTCGTTACCCCGCGTATTCGGTCAAATCTTTCCGCAACGAGACCGCGGCCATTGAACGCCCAAAGTGTGTCGGACAGATGCTGTTTTACGAGCGGTATTTCCGTTTGGATCGCGAACTCAATCTCCGCCAGGCTCGTTAGATCACCACGATTCCTGGCGACTCCGGTTAATATCCACGCGCTCCGCTTCTGGAACATCAGCCCGCGAGTCCCGTCGATCGGGTCGACGATGATCCGCCATTTTGCGTCTGATTCGGACGTGCCGCGGGGCAGGACGATCTTTCCGCCTTCGAGCCCTTCTGCGATCAGGACGACCGAGGTTTGAGGAGCGATCTGGTTCTCAAAGAACTCGACGACCAACTCTTCACTGATCTCATCCACCGAGTAGATCGTATCGCCTTCATCTTCGCGGGCCACCGACGAGAGGCTTTCGATCAAGGTGTGTTCGCAGGACGTGACAACAGCGTCACGGATCTGCTCGTGAAGCCGCTTCATGACCGGCAGAAAATCTTCTATGACCATCTCGCCCATACAGCCAAAATAACATGTTAACCGATTAACTGCATCGGTAATGAATAGAACTTTGCGATTTCAATTCGGCCGCTTTTTCTTCGGGCGAAGTGTCACTCAAAAAATTCCCGCCGCCGATCTCGGGCCCGGCGAGGTACTTCAAAAGGTTCGGCTTGCGGAGCGGCGGATGAAACTCGATATGAAAATGAAACGCGCTCGTATCGCTGCCGTCGGTCGGAGCGTTATGCAGCGGCATCACATACGGAAACGGCATTTTCCAAAGATTGTCGTATTTAACAAGGACTGCTTTCAAAGCTTCGGCAAAGTTCGCGACCTCGCTTGAATTCATGTCAGCCACGCTCGGGCAAGCGCGTTTTGGGGCGACGTAAACTTCATAAGCGTAGCGGGCAAAATAGGGCATAAATGCGATCGCCCGCTCGTTCTCGAAGATGATGCGTCTGCCGTCTTTCTGCTCGGCAGCGATAATATCTGTGAACAGAACGCGGCCCGTTTCTCTCAAATGTCTTTCGGCGGCTTTCGCTTCCGTCTCGATGGTCTTGAAGACAAAATTGGTCGCGTATATCTGCCCGTGCGGATGCGGGTTTGAAACTCCTACCGCTTCGCCCTTGTTTTCGAAGATCAGCACATGATCCACACCATCACGGCCGCCCAGGTCGCGGTATTGACCCTGCCATTCGTCGATAACATTCTCGATCTCCGCGGCTTCCATCTCGGCAAGCGAAAGGCTGTGATCGGGGCTGTAGCAGATAACGCGAGCGAGGCCACCTGCCGGACGATTGCGATAAATACCGCCAGGCTCGGCAAGATCTATCGGAGCATTCGCCCCGACACTCGGCAGGTCGTTATCGAAGACATATACACCGTCATAATCGTCATTTCGATGCCCACCGACACGTTCGTTTCGCGGGCACAGATAGCAATCCTCGACATATTTTGGCTTTTCACTCGCCGAAGCAGCCAGCATCTCGCCGCTCCACGGCCGGTTCTGCCGATGAGCGGCGATGATCACCCACTCCTCACGCAGCGGATGCCAACGCTGTTCCCAAATGCCATTCATTCAAACTTTTCACCTTTTACTATTTACTGTTAACTGTCTTCAAACAGATCAGTCAACAGTGATCAGTGAACAGTAAACAGGTCACGCTCCGACTTTCGCCGCCTGCCTTTGTCGCAGCAATTGATCCGCTACGACCCCGATCAAAATAACCGCACCCATGACGGCGAAATTAAGTGAACTCGGAATGCCAAGCAGGTTGACCAGATTCTGCAAGACCTGCAACAGAGCCGTTCCGATCAATATGCCAACTATAGAGCCCTCGCCGCCGCGCAAGCTGCAACCGCCTAGCACTGCGGCCGCGATGCCGTACAGTTCGTAGAAATTTCCGTGCGACGACGGCGAGATCGAGTTGGTATAAAAGGCAAGCAAGATTCCCGCTATCGAGGTCAGCAAAGCACACAGGACATAAGCACTTGCGACAACAATATCTGAATTTATGCCCGAATATCGGGCGGCCGTCTCATTCCTGCCGACCGCAAACAGATAGCGGCCAAAGATGGAGCGGTGGAGAACGACCCAGGCAACGATGCTGATGCCGATCAGGATAATGAACGGAGTCGGGATACCGGCGACGCTTCCCGTCGCCATGCTTTGCAAGGTCTCAAATCCGCTCGCGGCACCGAAGCCTTTCGTCTCATCACTCGCCACAAATCGGGCCAGCCCGCGGTAAAACAAAAGCCCGCACAGCGTAACGATAAAGGGCTGGATCTTTACTTTCGTGATGAGAAACCCGTTGAAAACGCCAAGCGATGTCGTAATGCCAATGACCAAAAGCACCGCGACCGCCGCAGGCAATTGCCATTCGACCAAAAAGATCGACAGCAAAACGCCTAACAATGCGAAAACAGAACCGACAGAAAGATCGATGCCGCCGGTTATAACTACAAGCCCGAGCCCGATCGAGAATATCCCGTAAATGCCGATCAACCGCGCAAGATTCTGCAGATTGACGCCCGAAATAAAGCTCGGGTTGAGGATCGCAAGTGCGATGCAAAGCACAACAAGCAGTACAAAAGTTCCGACTTCTTTTCTCATTTCTTTTTTCCACGCAAAGTCGCTAAGCTGCCAAGACGCAGAGAAAAAATCGATGGAATCTCAACCTGACGGCACCAAATCAACTTACAAATTCTCTTCTTTGCGTCTTTCCACCTTTGCGACTTTGCCTTTAAAGATACTACGCCCCAACGGCAAGCTTCATCACCGCTTCCTCACTTGCCTCCGATCTGTCCAAAATACCAGTGATCGAGCCTTCGTGCATCACCGCTACGCGGTCGCTTTCGCCCAGGACCTCTTCCATGTCGCTCGATATCATGACGATCGCAACATCGCTCGCGGCGAGGTCGCGCATTAGTTGATAGATCTCTGATTTCGCCCCGACATCGATACCACGGGTCGGTTCGTCAAAAATCAAAAGCTTCGGTTCGAGCGAAAGCCATTTCGCAAGCACGACCTTTTGCTGATTACCGCCGCTTAGGTTCGCGGCCTTCGATTCGACCGACGGAGCCTTGACGTTCAGGCGGGTGCACATTTCCTTTGCTTTGGTCGTCTCGGCAGCTTTGTTGACGAGGCCGCCGGAGGAATAACGCTTCAATGCCGGCAAAGTGACGTTCTCACGAATTGGTATATCCAATATCAGCCCCGAATTTCTTCGGTCTTCCGGGATGAGATATATGCCATTCCGTATCGCGTCGTTCGCCGAAGTGATCTTCACCTTTCTGCCGTCGACGCTAACCACGCCCGAGATCGCCGCATCAACACCAAATATCGCCTGCGCCGCGTCCGAACGCCCGGCCCCGACAAGCCCCGCAAAGCCAAGGATCTCGCCTTTCCTAACATCAAACGAGACCGACTTTTGCGGGTAACGCCTTGTCCGCAGGTCGTTTATCCCGATGGACTCGCCGCTGCCCCGATTCTGTTCACGTTCGGTTCGATGGATATCGCGGCCGACCATCAGCTTTACGATCGCGTCGTGGCTGATCTCGTCACGCTCGAGAACGCCGGCATTCTTGCCGTCGCGAAGCACCACCACGCGATCGGCGATCTCCTTGATCTCGCCCAGCCGGTGCGAGATATAAATGATAGAAACGCCCTGATCACGAAGCTCCTTAATGACGCTTAGGAGCCGCTCGGTCTCGGTCAGCGTCAGGCTCGAGGTCGGCTCGTCCATAATGAGGATGCGGGCGTTGAGCGAGAGGGCTTTCGCCAGCTCGACCAACTGCTGCTGGGCGATGGAAAGTTCCGAGAGGCGAGTTTTTCCGGGAATGTTGAGCCCGAGACGTTTCAGATAAACCTCGGCATCGGCGTTGAGTTTGGCTCGGTCAACGAGAAATCCCAATTTCCGCGGCTCGCGGCCGAGATATACATTTTCGGCAGCGGACAGGTTGTCGAGTACGTTCAGCTCCTGATGCACGAAACCCACGCCGCAAGCGCTCGCATCCGTCACCGAACGGATCGTAACCTCTTTTCCGTCAACAATTATCGCCCCTTCGTCCGGCTGATAAACACCGCCGAGTATCTTCATCAACGTCGATTTCCCCGCACCGTTCTCCCCTGCGAGAGCAACAACCTCGCCCGCACCGATCGAAAAGCTAACGCCCCCGAGCGCGAGAACGCCGGGAAACCGCTTAACTATTCCGTTCATTTCGAGCAGTGATTGCGACATCTAACGATAGTTCAAGATAGTTAAAAGATTAGCACGGATCGAGCGAAGCTTCGCCAGGTCCGACAGTCAAGCCCAATAATTCCTGTCCAGTGAACGATAATTTATCGCCTCGCTGATGTGTCCGGGTTGGATATTCACGCTGCCATCGAGATCGGCGATCGTTCGTGAGACCTTTAATATACGATCGTGGGCCCGAGCCGACAGCCCTTGTCGCACCATCGCCTTTTCGAGCAGCTCTTCGCACTGCTGGTCTAGCTCGCAAAACGCTCGAATATGCTTCGAGGACATCCCGGAATTCGAGTAAACCCCTTCGCCGCCGAGCCGCTGCGTCTGTATCTCTCGCGCCCGGATCACGCGCTCGCGTATCTCGGCGGAACTATCGGCCTGTTCGGTGCTTTTGCCCCGAAGTTCGTTGAATTTCACAGCCGGCACGTCGATGTGAATGTCGATCCTGTCCATCAGCGGGCCCGAGATCTTGCCGACATACCGCTGGATCATCGGCGGCGAACACTTGCATTCGCGTGAGGAACCAAAGTACCCGCACGGACACGGATTCATCGACGCGACAAGCGTAAAATTTGAAGGGAATGTCAGCGAGGTCGCCGCTCGCGATATGGTCACCGTCTTGTCCTCCATCGGCTGCCGCAAAACTTCGAGTACGCTGCGGTCGAATTCCGGCAATTCATCGAGAAACAAAACGCCAAGATGTGCCAGCGAAACGTCGCCCGGTTTCGGTATCGAACCCCCGCCGATCAGCCCTGCCTGCGAAACGGTGTGATGGGGCGATTTGAATGGCCTTTCGACGATCAGTCCTGATTTTCCCGTCAGCCCCGCGACCGAATGTATCTTCGTGATCTCGATCGCCTCTTCAAACTCCAGCGGCGGCAGGATCGTCGGCAGACGTTTCGCGAGCATCGTCTTGCCCGAACCCGGCGGGCCGATGAAAAGAATATTGTGCCCGCCCGCACTCGCTACTTCCAAAGCACGCTTCGCGGTCTGCTGTCCGCGGACCTCGTTAAAGTCGACGGCGTACCGGTTCTCACGCGATCTCAGTTCCGACATATCGAGCAGCATGGGCGGAACACGCGTTGGTTTACCGGTCATCAGCTCATGCGAAAGCTCGGCCGCCGTCCGCAGATCGGCGACGGGATAAACGTTTATCCCGCTTACGACTGCCGCTTCCGGAGCATTCTCTTCGGGCAAAAGCACGTGCTTTACTCCAACCTCGCGAGCCTTCAGCACTATCGACAAAGCCCCTCGAACGGGCCGCACACGCCCGTCGAGCGACAGCTCGCCCACGCTCAAGATGCCCTCGACGCTCTCGATGGCCAGATCGCCGTTCGCCCCTAAAATGCCAAGCGCCATCGGTAGGTCGAAAGCCGCACCTTCCTTCTTAACATCGGCCGGGGCCAGATTTATCGTCGTCTTGTGAAATGGAAAGAAATAACCGCTATTCGATATCGCCGCCCGAACCCGCTCCTTCGACTCGCGAATAGCCGTGTCTGGCAGCCCCACAATAGCAAAAGGCGGCGGCCCATCGCCCCCCTGAGCGACCGGCTGCAGATTCACCTCAATATCGACGATCAACGCATCGATCCCATAAACGCACGCCGACTGCGACAGGAAAAGCATAAAACTAAGCTAAAAAAGGACTTGTGGAAGTCTAGCCTAAATGGCGAGAAAAACAAAAGTTCGCCCCTGTTTGACCGTTGAGTGAATCGCCCTTGCTTAGCGCGGGTTTGTGCAGTGAATCCCGCTTACATGTCGAGGCTGGCGATGGATTTTGATAGCGAGCGGAAGATGTCGCGGCCGTCGCCGGAGCCGAGCAATTCTTCGCAGGCACGTTCGGGATGCGGCATCATGCCGAGGACGTTGCGGTCGAGGTTGCAGATGCCGGCGATGTTCGAGCGGGCACCGTTCGGGTTGGATGCGGCGGTCACTTCGCCGTTCTCGTCGCAATAGCGGAAAACGATCTGTCCATTCTCCTCGAGTTGCTGAAACGTCGCGTCGTCGCAGGTGTAATTACCTTCGGCGTGGGCGATCGGGATCGATAGGGCACGGTTCGGATCGACCTCGGTGGTGAAGGGAGTATCCTGGTTTTCGAGCTTCAGGTTAACGTGTTTGCAGATGAAATGGAGATTCTCGTTACGGATCAAAGCCCCCGGCAGCAGGCCGGCCTCGCACAGGATCTGGAAACCGTTGCAGATGCCGAACACGAATTTCCCTCTCGCGGCAAAGTCCTTGATCGACTGCATCACGGGCGAAAATCGGGCAAGTGCTCCGCAGCGAAGGTAATCGCCGTAGGAAAAGCCGCCCGGGATGATAACGGCATCAAAGCCGCTCAGGTCCGTCTGCTTGTGCCAGATAAAATCCACCGGCTGACCGACGTGCTTCGAGATCACATGGTACGCATCATGATCGCAATTGGAACCAGGAAATACGACGACACCAAACTTCATGCTTCCACCTCGACTCGGAAGTCCTCGATCACCGGATTTGCAAGAACGTCCTTCGCGATGCGTTCAATCGATGTTCGGGCGTCGGAAGGGTTGAGGGATTCGTCGAGCGATATCTCGAAATACTTACCCTGGCGTATATCGCCGATGCCCGTGAAACCGAGCGATTCGACGGAATGGTGAATGGCCTTGCCCTGCGGGTCAAGAACACTTGGCTTGAGGGTGACAAAGACTTTTGCTTTCATCGATAACGCTCCAAAATAAATTGTTGAATCTAGCGTAATTTCTTGTATTTATCAAAGGCTTGTGTTAGATTTCACGTTAAATTTCTGACGAAAATCAATCTGCAAACCAAATTTAAGGAGACCTTAAAACATTTATGGATAACTCTGGAAAGTCGTCTATTGGACTCGATGGCAATGTCGCGGCACTAATAGGCTGGATCATCGGGATTGTCGCATTAGTTCTGATATTTATCGAAAAAGATAACAAGTGGGTGAAGTTCCAAGCAATACAGGCCGTGCTGTTTCACGTTGGGTTTTTTGTCATTTATTTTGCCCTGAGCATTGTTGTTGTAATTCTGGCTCAGGTATCGGCAGCACTTGGTTTCTTGGGCCTTCTGCTGCTTCCTCTATGGCTCGTGTGGCTCGGCGGGATGATCTTTGGGGCGGTCAAATCGTTCCAGGGAGCTAATTTCAAGTTTCCCATTATTGGAAACATGGCCGAAAAATGGGCGAACGGCTAATTTTAGCCTCAGTTACTTATCATTAAGACCGGGCGATCAACGCCCGGTCTTAATTTTTTGGGCCGAGATCGGTTACGCGAAAACCCTCTCAAAAACCGCATCGACATTTCGAAGATAGTGTTTGAGGTCAAAAACTCGATGGATCGCGTCGGCTGAAAGCGTTGAAGAAATATCCGCGTCATTCCCGACAAGCTGTGAGTATTCACCGCCTTCATCCCAAACCTTCATGGCATTCCGCTGAGTCCAGGCGTAGGCGTCCTCGCGGGTGACGCCTTTCTGCGTGAGAGCAAGCATTAGCTGGCCGCTGAACACCAGGCCGCGGGTCAGTTCGAGGTTCTTTAGCATGTTCTCGGGATACACGACCAGCGTATCCAACAGGCTGGTTGCTTTGGCGAGAAGATAATCGAGCGTGGCAGACGAGTCGGGCAGGACAATGCGTTCGGCGGAAGAATGCGAAATGTCCCGCTCATGCCAAAGAGCAACGTTCTCTAGGCCGACGATGGCGTTTGCACGAACGGTTCGGGCCATGCCGCAAATTCGTTCCGAAAGGATCGGGTTTCGCTTGTGCGGCATCGCCGACGAGCCTTTCTGCCCCTTTTTGAAAGCCTCCTGAGCCTCGCGAACCTCAGTCCGCTGCCAATGCCTGACTTGTAGGGCGATCTTCTCGAGCGAGGAAGCAATGATCGCAAGCGTAGTCAGATATTCGGCATACGATTCGCGCTGGATCACCTGGGTTGAGGCTCTAGCGGCCTCGATGCCAAGCTTTTCACACACGCGGGCTTCGACGCTGGGCGATAGATGAGCAAACGCTCCGACAGCACCGGAAATCTTACCTTTCGCAACCGCCGCCCGAGCCCGTTCGAGCCGCTCGCGGTTGTGCTTCATGTCTTCGAACCAAAGTGCCCAGGTCAAACCGAAGGAGGTCGGTTCAGCATGAATTCCATGCGTACGGCCTATCTGCGGCGTGTCCTTGAACTCGTACGCCCGCCGCTTGAGCACTTCCATCAGAGCGTCGACTTTTTTCAGCAAAACTTCGCAAGATTCTTTCAGCAGCAAAGCATTTGCCGTATCGACCACATCGCTCGAGGTCAGCCCGTAATGAACGAACCGCGAAGCCGGGCCAATGTTTTCGGCCAGATTCGTCGTAAACGCAATAACGTCGTGATCTGTCGTTTTCTCGATCTCATTTATCCGCTCGACGGTGAACGCAGCCTTCGCTTTGATCTCGACAAGAGCATCAACGGGGATAGTTCCATTCTCAGCGTGCACCTCGCACACCGCTACCTCGACATCCAGCCACTTCTGGAATTTATTCTGCAGCGACCATATCGCGGCCATTTCGGGTAATGTATAACGTTCGATCATAAGTAAAACTCCCCTCCTTACGAAGGAGGGGTGGCATCGGCGTCATCTTTTGACGCCGATGCCGGGGTGGTTCCCTTGGCGACGGGCAAATCTGCGAGTCGATCCCCCAGCACATCCTCAAAATAGACCATCTTCACCACCACCACGATCATCGCCAGCAATGGCGTTGCCAGAACCAGGCCAAGCCCGCCGATCAGGGCTCCAAGTCCGATCTGAAAGATGATCGTCAAAACCGGGGCGAGCTCCACTGTTTCGCGTTCGATGATTGGCGTAACAACATTGGATTCGATCAGCTGTACGCCGACGTAAATCCCGGCGACATAGACGGCGCTGATCGGATCATGAATAAATGCGATCAGTATCGCGGGGATCGCCGACAGGATCGGCCCGAAGTTAGGCACGAATGACAGCAGCCCGGCGATCAGTCCCAAAGTCAAAGCTAGCGGCACGCCCAGGATCGACAGCCCGATCCACGTCAGCAGTCCGATAAAGATCATCGAACCGGCTTTTCCGATAAGCCACCATCGCAGCGTTTCGTAGATCGCGTCGAGCACTTCCGCCGCCCGTTTCCGGCGGTCGAGCGGAAAGAACCGCTGAATGCCCTCATAATAAAACTTCGGCTCGCTCGCAAGATAAATGGCGAGCAGGATCGTCACGAAAAAGTTTCCGAGAGCTCCAAGCGTTGAAGAAAAGTAGCCGCCGACCCGCGAGATCATACTTGCCGCGTCAACCTTCGCCATTACTTCTTCCGCGCTCGGCATTTGGGCGATCAGCGTTTGGCCCCAACTGTACCTTTCAAGAAAAACGCCCACCTGCTGGGCGGAACGCGGGATCTCGACACGCAGAAGCCTTACCTGTTCCGCAACGCTCGGGGCAAGCAAAGCCACAGCCCCCGCGATCACGCCGACGATCAAAACCGCGACGATCAGAACCAACCATCCTTCGCCGATCGGGATCCAACGCCGCAGTATCTCGGCGAGACCACGCAGGAAGATCGCAAGCAGCACCGCTGCAAAGATAAGCAGCAAGATGTCGAAGGTGAAATAAATGAGGGCGAGGCCGAGTACGACCAGGCAAACGACCGCCACCGCGATCAGGACCCGCCGTGTGTAATCATTTACAGAACCAGCAGCCATCGCAATCGACCGAACTATCAACTAAAAACTAAAAACTACTAACTGAATATAAGGTAAAAACGCCGCCCCTAGATCAACCCCTTCGATATCAAAAGCTCCGCATTCAGAACCGCCGAGCCCGCCGCCCCGCGAACGGTATTGTGACTAAGTGCGACGAACCGGTAATCGAAAATATTGTCAGGGAAGATCCTTCCGACCGTCACGGTCATGCCCTTTCCGTTGTCGCGATCGAGTTTCGGCTGCGGCCGCGAAGGCTCGTCGGTCACCTCGATAAAATGCTCCGGTGAAGAATACAGATCGAGCGACGGAAACGCCTTCATCTCGGCGATCACTTCTTCGAGCGTCGAAGGCTGCTTCAGCTTTACCCGCACCGAAGCCGTGTGGCCGTCCACGACGTTCACGCGGAAGCACTGGGCTGAGACCGTGAAGTCGGCCTTCTGGATCCCGTTGGCAGTAAGCGTTCCGAGTATCTTCTGCGCCTCGATCTCAACCTTCGGCTCTTCGCCGGCGATGTACGGGAAAACGTTATCCGTGATATCCAGCGAAGCCACGCCCGGATAACCCGCCCCTGAGATCGCCTGCATCGTCGTTACAAAAACTGATTCCACGCCAAACTTGCGGTGCAATGCCGCTAGCGGCGGAGCAAAGCTGACGACCGCGCAGTTTGGGTTGGTAACGATAAATCCCTTGCCAAACCCGCGCCGCTCTCTCTGCTTTTCGATCAGCCCGACGTGGTCACCGTTTATCTCAGCGATCAGCAGCGGCACGTCTTCGTCCATGCGGTAGCTCGACGAGTTCGAGATCACCGGATAACCCGCCCGGGCAAATGCCTCTTCCGTCTCCCTCGCCACCGACGACGGCAGGCTCGAAAACACGATATCGCAATCCAGAGGCGGCTCGATCGGCGTTACAACGATATCCCGCACCGAAGCCGGTATCTTCCCCGGCAATTTCCAAGCACAAGCCTCCGAATACGGCTTCCCAGCCGACCGGTCGCTAGCCGCCATCGCCGTTATCTCAAACTGCGGATGCCCCTCCAAAAGCTGCGCAAACCGCTGTCCAACGGTGCCCGTGGCACCCAAAATTCCTACTCTGTACTTTCTAGCCATTTTATAAAGAGGTCAAAGCCTAAATTGTAAAGGAAAATTGCTGAGCAATAAAACTCCGGCGATTGAAGATAAAAACATGGCAAGTACACCCGTTGTCGACCGTGCTACAATTACCCCATGGAGATGAATCTACAGGAGCGAAAAGTCGAGCTGATACAGTGGATCTCAGTCATCGAGGACGAGGCTGTGCTCGAGAAAATTGCGGATGTGAGGAATCAAATTACAGCCGACTGGTGGAAAGAGATCCCGGAAGCAGAAAAAGAATCCATCGACATAGGCCTCGCTGAAGCAGACGCAGGAAAATTGAGCCCACACACTACCGCGCGTTCGATTTATGAAAAGTGGCTATAAGATCGTCTGGACTGACCACGCCCTTGACGAATTAAGTTGAACTTTTTCGTACCTCGAGCACAATTTTTCGGAGCGCGAAATACGGCGACTCGCGAATAAGATCGAAACGACGCTTCACCTGATAACAACCCAACCTCGAATGTTTCCGGAATCGACCGAACGCAACGGCGTAAGGCGAGCAGTGATTCTTAGGTTCAACAGTATGTATTATCGAGTGCAGGGTAAGAAGATCGAAATTCTCTCTTTCTTTTCTAATCGGCTGAATGCAGGAATGTCCGCAATTTAAGGTAAAAGAGGGCGATACTGCTCGACATTGCTGAGTAGCTGAGTACTAATAAGGGATTGGAATCTGGTACTTCTATTTTTGTTTGGAATCAGGCCGATAGACTAGAACCCCGCCAAATCTAACTGACCGTCCGCTTAGGATTAGAGGATCGAATTTGGCTTGCCGAGCAGCGACCTCGGCCGCTTTTCGTAGCTTTTTATTTCCCTTTGCAGCAGATGCCGTAACAACGGAACCCGATTTATCTACCATTACGTAGACTACTACCTCTTCCGTATCGCTTAACGCCCGAGCGGACTCTGGATAAACCGGCTTAGGCATAACCAAGGCTTTATCGTTTAGGATGCCGGCCGATACCATGTGATCGTGAACGTTATTGGCACCCACTGGGGAAAGACTGGCCACGGGCGGAACTTCATTCGAAGATACTACGGGCTCTCTAGCATTATTCGATGCCGCATCCATTTGATTTGGATCTACAGACGGTCCACAGAAATGGGCCATTGCGATCACGAGGAATAAAAACGATACTTTCACAGCTCGAGGGCTTCCTTCATCCTGCGAACGCCTTCCGCCATCTTATCTTCGGTATTGCAGAAGGAAATACGCAGAAATCCCTTCGCTTCGTCGCCAAAAGCGACTCCGGGAACGGTGACGACGCGGTTTTGGAGGCATTTTTCGGCGATTTCCATGTCATCGCCGAGGCTGCGGACGTCGAGCATCGTGTAGAAGGCACCTTCGGGCGACGTGGCTTTTAGGCCGAGTTCTTTGTCGAAGAGATCGACGAGGAATTCGCCGCGCTTTTTGTACACATCGCGGGCGTGCTGTTTGGCGGCTTCGGCTTCTTCGCTCCAGGCGATGAGCGAGGCCTTCTGGGTGATCGTAGACGTACAGACGGTCGTGAAGCCGTGGATGACCTGGATCGCTTCCATGATCGCGGCGTCCTTGCTCGCAGCCCAGCCGAGCCGCCAGCCCGTCATTGAGAGCGATTTCGAAAGCCCGCTGACGATGATCGTTTTGTCGTAATACTCGCTCGCCGAATGCGGCCGCTCACCGAAATACAGGTCGCTGTAGATCTCGTCCGAGAGCAACCAGATGCCCGTTCCGTCGAGGGCCGCGGCGATGTCTTTCAGGTTTTCCGGCGTCAGGATCTTGCCCGTCGGGTTCGAAGGCGAGATAACGACCGCGACCTTTGTTTTTTCTGAAATCTGAGATTTGAAATTTGAAATATCAAATCCAAAATCCTTATCCGCCGGCATCTTGTAATAAACCGGTGTTCCCTGCGCGAGCCGCGTGCACGCGTCATACGCCGGAAAACTCGGATCAGGCAGCAAAACCTCGTCCCCCGCATCGACCGTACACATAAAAGCGTCGGTCATCGCCTCCTGCGAACCGCACGTCACGACCACGCCCGTCCGTGGCAGATCGAGATGCGGATACTGCTCAGCGATCTTGTCCCTCAAAGCCGGGATGCCCGGATGCGAAGTGTAACCATTCTGCTCGTCCCGCGAGATCCTCGCCGCCTCATCCCGCAAAAACTGCGGCGTCGGCAGATCAGGCTCGCCCAGGCCGAAGTTAATACTATCCGGCAAGGCCCGCTCAAAAAACTGCCGGATCAACGTCGGCTGAAGACCGCGCATCCGGGTTGGAAGTTCGAGTTTCCTCTGCATCGAGGCATCCATTACCAACTTCCTCCCGCCGGATGCTCTTCACCCTTATCCGCGAGATCTTCTTCGACTTCCTCGCGGATCTCGGCGACTTCGATGTTAAACTCGCCTTCTTCCTGTGCCAGCGGGTCCGCGTTGACTATCCCGGCCAGCTTCTCGATCTCGCCGATCACCTTTTGCCCGAGGGCCGAGATGTTCTCCCCAAGGCCTGATTTTTCGTTTTCTGGTTCCATGTCTTTGCTCGCAAAGCTATATTCTAGGCTATCGGGCGAATTTTGGTAAGTATTGGCTCATTATGCAAGCGGCTCTCGTTTATCCTCATCAATTGTTTCAGGAAAATCCCTCGCTGCGCAGAGTTAAGCGCGTTTATCTCGTCGAAGAACCGCTGCTGTTCACGCAGTTTCGGTTTCATAAGCAGAAACTCGTGCTTCATCGTGCGTCGATGAAATGGTACGCGGACCAGCTCGAATCTGCTGGCAAGAAGGTCATTTATATTGAAGCGTCGTCGCTCGATAAAACCGGAGATATCGCTGCGATCCTGCGGAAAGATGGCGTCAGCGAAGTTCGCTTCGTAAACCCCGTCGATGACTGGCTCGGCCGCAGGCTCGTCGACGCGCTCGATAACGCAGGCATTTCTTTTGAGAGGTTTGAGTCGCCGATGTTTATCAACACATCGGACGAGATCCGCGATTACTTCGTCGGCCGGAAGTCGTTTTCGATGGCCAGATTTTACCAGCGTGAACGCGAGCGTCGCGGAATTTTGATGGACGGAACGTCTCCCGTCGGCGGCAAATTCTCGTTCGATACGGAAAACCGCAAGAAGCTGCCCAAGAACATTGACCTGCCCGAGTTATCGCGTCCTAAGTCAAACAGATTCGTGTCGGAAGCGATCGAGTACGTTGAGAAACACTTCGGCGAGAACTACGGAGACGCGAAGGATTTTGCTTATCCCGTCACCTTTGACGACGCCGAAAAATGGTTAGATGTCTTTCTAAAGGAACGCCTCGAACTCTTCGGCGATTACGAGGATGCGATATCAAAATACGCCGATTTTGTCTTTCACAGTGTCCTGACCCCGATGCTGAATATCGGTTTGCTCACACCGCAGCAGGTGGTCGATACGACGCTGAAGTTTGCCGAAAAGAACAAAACACCGCTCAACTCGCTCGAAGGCTTTATCCGCCAGGTGATCGGCTGGCGTGAATTTATGCGTGGTATTTACATCGCTATCGGCAGGAAACAGCGAACCGCGAATTTCTGGAAGCACACACGAAAACTGCCCGCATCATTCTGGAACGCCACGACCGGGATCGATCCCGTTGACGACGTCATCCGAAAGGTCCTGCGAAACGCGTACAGCCACCACATCGAACGGCTGATGATCATTGGCAATTTCATGATGCTGACCGAGATCGATCCGGACGACGCATACCGATGGTTCATGGAGATGTACATCGACGCCTACGATTGGGTTATGGTGCCGAACGTTTACGGCATGAGTATGCAATCGGACGGCGGCTCGATCGTGACCAAACCGTACATCTCCGGCTCAAATTACATTCGAAAGATGTCCGACTATCCACCAAGCGAGTGGTGTGAGATCTGGGACGCACTTTACTGGCGTTTCATCGCAAAGCACGAGAAGTTCTTCCGCTCAAATCATCGGCTTTCAATGATGCCGACCATGCTGGCAAAAATGGATGCCGAGAAGCGGGAGCGGCACATTAATACTGCGGAAAACTATTTAGCCACAATGAAGTAATCCTATCGCTCGGCAGCAAAATCGATAAAACCGCTCCGCGTATCCGCGGAGATGAGCCGCACGTTAACTTTCTCGCCTACCTCAAGCCCACGCTCGCCCCGCTCGATCCGGCCATCGACCGGCGGCCTCAGGATCCGTGCAAAAGTCCCGCTCGCAGTAACGCCGGTCACGATAGCCTCGAAACGTTCGCCCACATGCTTTTGCATAACGGCCGCCGCTACTATTTTGCGCATCTTTCGTTCGACCTTCCGAGCCGCTTTTTCCTGCTCATTGCAATGTTTTGCGATCGCCTCAAGTTCCTCATCGGAGTAGGGCCGCGGCTGCTTCGAAATGACGGCTTTTACCAGCCGCTGAATGACGATATCGGTAAATCGCCTGTTCGGAGCCGTCGAGTGCGCATAATCGCGGACCGCCAGCCCGAAATGCCCGCCGGCGTCTTCGCCCGGGTGTTCGACGACGTATTCACCGCTGCCGATCAACTTTACGATCGAAAGCGACAGATCGGGGAAATGTTCCGGGTCGGCTTCCCGCCGTTTGTCGAGGAATGAGGCCAATGCGGGTTGATCAGGATACTCCGGCAAGGTCTCGCCAAACTCACCTGCGATCCGCCGAATTCCCTCCCACCGCTGCGGTTCCTTGACGACGCGGCGAAGCGATGAACAGCCATTTGCTTCGAGAAACTCGGCCATCTCGACATTTGCCGCGACCATGAAGTTCTCGATCAACTTTTTGGCGGAGTTTGACCGTACAGAAACAAGTCCTTTTATCTCGCCGTCTTCGACGACCGCAGCCGATTCGATCGATTCGAACTCGAGCGCTCCTTTTTTCTCGCGATACGCGGCCAGTCGCTTTGCCGCTTCGCGTTGAAGTTCGATCTGATCTTTCAATTCCGGTGATCGCCGAAGTTCCTCCGGCATCTCTCCCCTGCCGTCGAGCCATTCGCCGATCTCCTCGTAGGAAAACTTGGCGTGATTATTCACAACCGCTCGAAAGAAATTGCTCTCAGGAACATCGCCGTTCGCCTTGACGGTCATATCGGCGACGACCGCCAGCCGGTCTTCGCCCTGATTGAGCGACGTCATGTCGGTCGAAAGCTCGGTGGGGAGCATGTGAAATACTTCGCTTTGCGTGTAAACGGTGACCGTGTTCTGGCGGGCATGATCGTCTATAGGCGAGCCCTTCGGAACGCGGGCATCGACATCCGCGATGCCGACCAGAACGCGAATATCGCCGTTATCCAGCCGCTCGGCCCACTCCACTTGGTCAAGATCGCGGGAAGTTCGATTGTCTATCGAGGACCACGACAAATGACGCAGATCGGCCACTCCGTCGGGAATCTCGATCTCCGATGGGAGCTGCCGAAGCTGATCATGCACAGCATCGGAAAAATCCGGCTGAAAGCCGTTATCGATCATCGCCTGGCGAGCCCGCCCGTCAAGCCATCCGTCGTTGTGCCGATCGTTCATTGGGTCATCGTTTCGCGGCTTATCCGTTCCCAGCCGTTTTCAGTCTGTCGATAAATTTTATGTTCCGCGGGCAAGAAACCCTTCGAAACGTCTCGGCATTCGAGCCGTTCGATGCGAAGCCAAGGATGCTCAAACTCTATTGTATTAAATGAATGCGGTTCGCCGCGCACACGCGCAGATGTTGCTGTCCCCGCCTGAATTATCAATGCCACGCGGCCATTATCGAGCGTGTAACGATTTGCGGTCGTCTCGATGTTGCTGACATGAAGATGTCCCGCAAGGAAAACATCCCCGCCGAAGTCCGCGATCATCGGCATCGCCTTTTCCGCATGGCCGACCACGTCGTCTTCATCGTGCCCGTCAGGCAGGTCGAACGGGTGATGCGTGACGACCATCTTCAGCATGTTCTCATGCAAGCCGCGGAACTGCTCCTGAATAAACCCTATCTGCTCGTCGCTGATCCGCCCGCCTTTGATGGTAAATGAACGAGCCGTACTTACCCCGACGACCGCTATCTCATTATCAATAAAGGTCGGCAAGAGGTCAGAGGTTATATATTTCTCGTATTTATCCAACTGGTGCAGGAATCGATCCACAACGTTGTAAAGCGGGACGTCGTGATTCCCGGGCACGACGATCTTCGGAAACGGCATGCGGTCGAGAAATGCGCGGGCCTGCTTGAACTCTTTGGCTTTCGCCCGCTGCGTCAGATCGCCCGAGACAACAAGTACATCCGGCGCAATATCGTTGACTCGCGCCACCACCAATTCGACCATCGCCGGGTCGGCGGTGCCGAAATGTACATCCGAAATATGAACTATCTTACGCATTTTCCCCTTGATCTTCTGGTTCTGTTTTGGGAACGATCACGCGAAGGGCCCGCGGCAGGATCTTGTATTGAAGCGGTGTGTTGACGGTGTAAACTTCACCATCAAACGCGACGTGCATGCGCTTCCGGCGCGTTTGTATCGACACCGTTTCCGAAAAGACCTCCTCGAACTCGCGCCATTGTTTCGCCGTGCCTGCGATGGTTCTAAGCAGAAGCATTATAACCCCCAGCCGTCCGCCGCGATGCAGAAAATAGACGCTGAGCTTTCCTTGATCGAGCGCGACGCGACGGCCGATGTTATAAAAATCCATCTCGTATTCGTTGTTTCCGACGAAGACAAATGGTGTCTTACGCAGAAAAAACTTTCCGTCTACAACAATACCGACTTTCAGGAACGGCGAGATGCGAAACATCCTCAGCGTAGCCCAAAACGCCGCCCGCCACTTGCCGTAGCCAAGCTTCAGCTGCTGCTGTACGCGATTTCTGACTATGCGAGGATAGAGGCCGATGCTGGAATTATTGATAAAAATACGGCCGTTGAGTTCCGCGAGGTCGATCTCCGCAGTTTCGCCTTGTGCAATGACGAAAATAGCTTCTTCAATATCCTGCGGAATGCCGAGGTCTTTGGAAAAATTATTGAGCGTGCCGAGCGGGAGAACGCCGAAGGTCTTGTCGGTTTTCGAAATGACAGCTGCAACCGAGCTTATCGTTCCGTCACCGCCACCCGCGACGACAACCTCTGCTTCGCTCTTCGCCGCAGCTTCGGCAAACTCGCCGATCTGTCTGCCGGTTTTCGCGAGGCGGAGATTTACGTCCAGGCCATTCGCCGCAAATGCGGCACGCAATTTCTCCTCAGTCTCGTCCTCAACAAAACTGCCGCCGGCAGCGTTAATTATCACCTCGATCGGCGGCATAAGAAATCCAAAGTCGAATGATCAACTATCTCTCGTAAACATCACGGCGATGGCCGATAAATCGAACTATTATGATCTTCTCTTGGTGATCGACCTCATATACAGCCCGATAATCGCCTTCTCGAAGCTTTGATAAGCCAGAAAGTCCTTTTCTAAGCCCTTTCGGCGCAACCACGGCAGCATTTTCGGCCAGCCACATCAATTTTCTATAGATTCTTTGAGCAATGGGTTTATCCAACTCGGCGAGATTCTCGGAAGCCTCTTCTAGCAAACGGATCTCGTACATCACTAGCTTAGACCTAATCGGGCGGCCACATCCGACAAGAGTTCGCCCCGGTCTCCGTTTTTGATCCTTTGGTCTTGCTTCCGAAGGATGTTCTTCAGTTCGTCCGTAAACTCGGCATCGTCATCAAGATCGTGAAACAACCCAGCCAACTTTTCGTCCACCATCTTATCAACAAGGTGCTTAAGTTCTTCTTTCGTAACCTCAAATGTAGTAGCGCTCATAAGCCTCTCCGATGAAATTATTGTAACCCAGTCGAAATCCGGTCGAACACTAAAATCTGAGTTCTAGCGCAAATAGTCTTCGAGCTTGGTCGAGGCATCCGTTTTCTCATCACGGTATTTAACGATGATCGGGCAGTAAACGGAGAGGCCATTATCGCGGCCGAATTCGTTTGTAACCGCTCGCGAACCCTGAACGACGACCGCCCCTGCTGGAATTTCGAGCGAACCGCCATTTTCCGCTTTTATTATTCTCTGATTCGGAAGATCAAAAACCGGAGTCGAACGGGTGAGAATAACGCCGCTCGCGAGCACCGCGCGTTCGCGCACTATCGTGCCTTCGTAAACGCCGGTGTTTCCGCCGACGAGGACGTCGTCTTCGATAATGACAGGCGTCGCATTCACAGGTTCCAAAACGCCGCCGATCTGCGCCGCTGCGGAAAGATGGACACGTTTGCCGATCTGTGCACACGAACCGACGAGCGCATGGGAATCGACCATCGTCCCCTCATCCACATACGCACCAACGTTTATATATGCCGGCGGAACAACAACCACGCTCGGCGCAACGTAAGAGCCGTCGCGAATAGCAGAACCGCCCATCACGATCCTTACACCGTCGTCCAAAGTCATCGGCCTTAAGGGAAACGTGTCTTTGTCAAAAAACTGCAAAGTCTCGGTCGGCTTCGACATTTCAACCATCTTGCCCATCCGAAACCCGAGCAAAATTCCCTGCTTCACCCAAGAATTCGCCCGCCAAACACCATCCGCACCCTTTTCGGCGGAACGGATCTCGCCCCGACGGAGTGCAGTTTTGAATTTCTCGTAGATTTCGCGGTCGGTCGCGTCGAATTCGGTTTTGGCGAAGAGGGCTTCGATGTTTTGTTGTAATATCATTACTGTAGTGGCTCGATCGCTCTCCAGAAGTCCCAGTGCCGCTTCGCGACTCCTAGAGATCCATCATGCGAATCGGCGTTCTTGAGATGCTCGAAAAGAGGCGATGCTTTGAACTCAGAGGCAATCGGACTGTCCATGAAGCTCAGAGCACTGTATGCCGACATTACGACCTTGGGATTTGATTGTTCCGTTGCTGTTTCCACTATTTCACGAACCAGGTCACGGCCTCTGCCGTCATCGACCAGTGCGACAGCCACGGCCAATTGAGGAGCCACCCAACTGCCATTCGCAAGTCGCCATACCATAGCCTCTTGGTACTGAACTGCCCTGAGCAAAATAACGACCGTGAGCCCCATCAAGGTTGGTCGCCAATTATTGTCTCGAAGAAGGTCTAGAACAAACTCGGGAGATTCTCGAACACCCGTAGCAAGCTTTCGATACTTGGTCAAAAGTTCGTCCGACTCAGCACTTCCGATCGACAGACCTAGCAGCGGTAGATACCAACTCGACATTGGCGAGTCGTCGAGCAAATTGAGTTCGCCAATTTTATATAATATCGTTTCGCCGTCCATCAGATTCAACGCCCCGCTATTTCGCGAGTCGATCATACTTCCTCAGAAATGAGATTCGTCTCATTCTAGTTTGTTCCTCCGTCGTTACGGCCGATCAATCTTTGTGAGCCAAGACCGCCCTCGCGATCAAGCCGATCCCGCCCGCGAATAGAACCAGCATAACTATTGTGTTAAAAAGGCTCGTTGGCTGGAAGTAGATCTGCAGATTCATCAAAATGCCCGCCGCGATGACGATCAGGCTGATGGCGATGAGCAGCCAGCCGATTATCGACTTGCCGTTAAAGAAAACGAACGCAATCCCAAAGATCAGCGGCACGAGCGACAAGCCGAACGTGTTGTATCCGCCCCAATTCCAAAATGCGCTCGTCACAACAACGCGACTGATCAGCATATAGCCACCAGCAATCGTCATGATGAACCCGATAACAAACTCCGCCAAACCACCCGAAGTCCCGCCCGGCTTTTTAAGATCGTCGAATTCCATAGGAACTTGTCACTGTTCACCGATCACTATCCACTGGATAAGGAGTCATTCAGTGGATAGTGATCAGTTCCAAATGGATAGTTTACTTCAATCAGTCTAATTTAAGGTCGCTGAGAATCGATGTAAGGGATGCACGGGCCGATGCCGAAACCGGAACAAGCGGCAGCCTTAGATTCTCCTCAAGCAACCCCTTTTCCTTCATCACAAACTTGCACGGAGCGGGCGAGGCTTCGATGAAGTTTGCTTCCATCAGCGGCAATATTTTGTAATGAGCCTTTCGGGCGAAATGGAAGGAACCGTTTAGTGCGTGGTCGACCATCTTGACGGTTTCTTTTGGGATCTCGTTCGCGCAGACCGAAACCAAGCCGTCGGCACCGAGAGCGATGAGCGGTATGGACGACGCGTCGTCGCCGGAAAGGACTTTGAAGTTCTTTGGCCGTTTCGCGATTATCTCCATAATTTGGGAATAGTTTCCCGAGGCTTCCTTCGTTGCGACGATATTTTCAAACGCGGCCGCCAACCGTAGAGTGGTTTCGGCAGAAATATTCGACGCCGTACGCGACGGGACATTGTAAAGCACGATCGGGAATCCCTTTACCGATTTCGCGATCTCGGAATAGTGCGCAAAAAGGCCTTCCTGCGTCGGTTTGTTGTAATAAGAAGCGACGATCAGGGCCGCGTCGGCTCCGGCCTCTCTCGCGGCACGCGTATGGTCGATAGCGGCGGCTGTATTATTGGTCCCCGTACCCGCGATCACCTTCGCACCGTTCTTATGAGCTACCTCGACGGTCAAGCGGATCAGGTGAGCCTGTTCCGCAGATGTCATCGTGACGTTTTCACCCGTCGTCCCGCATGGCACGAGCAATTTTACCCCGCCCTTTATCTGGCGCTCGACCAATTTTTGAAAACACGCATCATCGATCGAACCGTCCTTCCGAAACGGAGTCACCAGAGCCGTCGCCGTCCCGTGCAGCCAATCTAATTTCATTGTCATAACGAAGTTCAGTATATTCTGAGCTGTGTGAAACATACAAAAATAGATACGGGGAATTTATGGCTGTCATAAGGAATGCTTTTTTGTTATTCACATTGTTGGCGGCCTGTTTTGGTTGTTCTGAGAGACCAGCACAGGCAAACGCACCGCTCCCGAATCCAACGCCGACGCCAAAAACTGCAACTACGATCGCTTACAGCTTCGCGTATCCTGTCGGGAAGCAGGAAACCATCACTCAGGCCAAAGACAAAGACGAATGGTACAACGCTCTCGATTTCGGTGCGAGCGATCATCTCGGCGAGGATTGGAATAAAAACAGCGGGGGAAATACCGATTGCGGCGAGCCTGTCTACGCGGCGGCGAATGGCGTCATCACTTACGCCCAAGACGCTGGCCCAGGCTGGGGAAATGTGGTCATAATCGAACACAATCTGCCCAACGGCGACCGAGTCCAGACCCTCTACGGCCACCTGCAGGCGATCCTAAAAACATCCGGCCAAGTCAAAAAACGCGAACAGATAGGCAAGATCGGCAACGCCAACGGCCGCTATCCCTGCCACCTGCACTTCGAAATACGGACACCCGAATCACGCGACTGGAACAAACCCGGTGGCGGATATTCTCAAGATCGCAAAGGCTGGCTTGATCCTTCGGATTTTATTGATATGCGTCGGACTAAGAACTAAAAACGAGGTGCTATAAAGTTTCTTGGGAGTGTCAAAATGATCGAATATAGTTGCTGCTTTTGTAATCAGACCGTTTCGTCTAAAGAAAAGACCTCTCCACTAGATCCTTGCGCGTTAATCTTAGTCGGACACTTCGATAAACCAAATCGCGAACAGAAAGAACAACAATTCTTCTGCCATTTTGAATGCATGAGAAAGGCAGTTAAAGTTGACGGGACCTTTTATCTAGATGAACCCGATTTTGCAACAAACGGAGAAACGACCGCGGATGACTCATAATAAATCACCGGAATTCATGTCGCAGCATTAAAGAATTCTTCTAGTTTAAGCGCATCTAACTTCCCTTCAGTTCTAACCCCCGAGCAAACATCCAACCCAAACGGCTGAACCACGTCGATAGCCTCACGAACATTCTCCGCATTCAAGCCGCCGGCTAAAAAGACCGGTTTTCCGCAAGTTTCAACGATCTTACGGCTCAACCGCCACTCGTGACGCCGCCCCGTGCCGCCTAATTCTTTGACCGCTAACGAAGGGTTCCCGCTGTCGAGCAAGATAGCGTCAACATGAGGTGCGATCTCGGTCGCCTCGTCAACCGACCGCTCACCGACGACATGAATGACCTGAACCAGCTTGACGTTCGGCAACTCGGAGCGTATCAACTCGTATTCACCGCCCTCCAACTCATCGACGATCTGAATAGTATTCGTCTTCGTTCGATGATGATGCTCGACTATGCCGCTCGCCGTCTGCTCGCTCGTCAGCAAAAAAGTAGCGATCGGCGGCGGTACCGTCTTCGCAAGTGCTTTGATCAGTTCATCCGCGATCGGCCCCGGCCCGCTCGGCATTTTCCCAACCAATCCAATGGCCGAAGCACCATGGAAAATGGCAAGATTCGCTTCTTGCTCGCTGGAGATGCAGCAGATTTTAACTCTTGGAACTAAACCCATTTTGATCCGCAGGATAAACACTCGGTTGGACGCTTTAGCGACTTGGTGTACGAAGAGGCTCCGCACGCGTCGCAAAACACCACACTTCTATAATTCACCACCCCAATTACCAGAGTGATACCAACCATAAAGAAAAAGAACGGGCCAATCTCGGCTTCCCAGACATTCCAGATAAACAAAAGAAAAGCTGCGGTGAGAGCTATCTGGACTATAGGAAATACAACTCGTTTTAGCCGAGCGTTTTTATTGAACTTAAAGAACAAAAACGTCACCAAACCAAATAAACCCCAACCAAGCCATATGTAAATGAAATTTTCTTTTAGGTATTCGGCCATAAAACTTCGTCGATTAACTCTATAAATTCATAACAGCCTTCTTTATCTATGATCCACTCAGCCGCTAAGATCGAGCCGAGGGCGAAACCTTCTCGTGATCGGGCAGTATGTTCCAGCAGTATCTGATCGGCCGGTCCGTCGAAGCCTACGCGGTGTGTGCCGGGAATATTTCCGGCTCGTGTTGCGGCTATATCGCCGGTTTTGACGTGGTTCGAGACTATCTCTTTGATCTTTAAAGCCGTTCCGGACGGGGCGTCTTTTTTGCGGGAATGATGTTGTTCTTCGAGGAACGTTTCGTACTGCGGAAACTTCGAAAATAGTTCGGCGGCGAACCCGGCGATGCGGTAAAAAAGATTTACGCCGATTGAAAAGTTGGCTCCGTAGACCATAGCTCCGTCCGCATGCGTGACCATACGGCGAATGGCGTCGATGTCCTCGTTCCAGCCGGTCGTGCCTTCGACAAGCGGAACGTGTGAAGCGAGGCACGCCTCGACATTTCGTCGCACGGCTGACGCCGTCGTAAAGTCTATCGCTACGTCACAGCCGTGCAATTTCCCAGCGATCTCGGCCGCGGTGCGCTCCGCATCCGATTCGTCAATGACCGCCGCGATCTCATGCCCCTTTTCCAAAGCAAGCCGCTCGATGAGCTTACCCATGGCCCCATAGCCGATCAGTGCAATTTTCATAAGCGAGTTTTGCCACGAATGGACACGAATAACACGAATTCAGGCACTCTGATTCGTGACATTCGTGTTATTCGTGGCCAATAATTTCTTTACCAAGTTGACGTAAAGCCCAACAGCAGTCTCAAGATCTTTCTTCAAAACAAACTCGTCCTTGGTATGGGCGACGAGTATCGAGCCCGGCCCCAGAAGCAGCGGCTGGCCCCAGTTTGGGAGGTGCGGGATGTCGGTGGTGAAGCGGACGACTTTTTGTTTGAAGCCTTCGACCTCGAGCATTCGGACCGGTTCGCTGCATGAGAGGACCTCGATCTCGGCTCGGTCGCGGACGACGCTTCTCAGGGCGGTTTCGACCGGTTCGCGTTTAGTGGTGAGCCGGATCGCGAGGCCCGCTTCAGCGGCGGGTGCAATAACGTTCAACGCAAGTCCGCCTTCGATAGTTCCAATGTTTACAGTGGTTTCGCCAAAGAAATCATCATTCGGAAAGCGCGTGTGCCGCACGTCTTCGAGGATGTCGAGCAGCTTTTCGATCGCCGATTCGCCCTCCTCAGGATACGCCGAATGCGCGGCTTTGCCCTTGGCTTTAAGGTTGAGTCTAAATGTCCCCTTCGACCCGATCGCTAGATCATTATCGGTCGGTTCGCCGTTGATCATGTAATCACATTTCGCGGCCAGAGGATGATCGTTAGCGACCCTTGCCCCGGTCGACGAACGTTCTTCTTCGACGGTATAAAGAAGGCCAATATCCTCTACTCCTTCACTCCTCAACACCTCTGCCGCGGTTATCTGTGCGGCGATGATCCCCTTTGCATCGCACGAACCGCGGCCGTAGATCTTCTCGTCATCTTCAGTCGGCGGAATGTACGGCGGAACCGTATCCATATGCGTCGAAAGCCAAACCCGCGGCGTCTCGTTCAGATACGCGATCACGTTGTTCTGATTTTCGCTCACCTTCTGCAATTCCACCGTCCAGCCGAGGCTTTCCAGGTGATCACGAAGAAAAAACCCAACCGCCTCCTCGTCACCGGAAGTGGATGGGATATTCATGAGGGATTTTGTTAGTTCAAATAAATTCATTTGTCTGGATCGAGCTCTATGTATTCTGAGTAGACGGGTTCAAGCAATTCATCGATTATTCTAGCAATGCTCAAGCCTACACCGCGTCTTATCCTCTCAAAATCTTCTCGTTCGCAGTCACCCTTTATGTCCGCGACCAAAGAGTCTAGTACTGCAATGGCCTCCAACGAGCTTTCTTTTACTCGAATTGCTACTTCCCTTGTCATCATACTTACTAACAACGCTCTACTTCTGATGAATACAAACGTTTATCTTAGATATTTTACCCGAACCGCTCGCTCCGCGCTCCACACCTGCCGAATACCAAGAAAAGCACGTCATTTTTGTGACCGGTTTTCGTTTGATTGGCGGAGTTGCTAGTGCTGCGTGATGTGACTTGTATACGCCGCGAGCGGTAGAAAAATGGAAGGTTGACACTCGCGAAAAACTTGTGTAGCGTAAAAAGGGTCCTGAAAAGGACGGTTCCGATGACGAAAAACATCATTCACATTACCGCTTGCTGTCGCCGCATGATTATGGGCGTCACGCTTGCGGTCTAGGAATGAACCTGTTAATTTCGGGACATTGAAAACCAAAAGCGTGGCGATTTAAGGCAACTTGCTCCACGATAAAAACTGCTAAAGCGTTTCGATGGGATTTAAACCGTCCGTCGATAAAACGAAGATCTTTTTAGAAAAGCTCTCGTGCACACTTTAGCACGAGGGCTTTTTTGTGTTTGGTCAGAACCGGCTCGCGTGAGCGGCGGGCAATGTTCCTGACCCGCGAGAGATGCTCTATCTGAATCAAACTTGCCGCCCGCTTACGCAGGCGGTTCTGACAGAAACTTTATGGCTAAACGATCTATCGAAACTGAATTCGTACACGCCGGCGAACGAGCGCCTTTGCCGCAGGGTCTGCCTAACTCAACGCCGATCTTCGCAAACTCGACCTACAGCTACGAGTCGATGGAAGAGGCCGAACGCGTTTTCACCGGCGACCTGAAGGATTACATCTACACGCGTTACGGCAATCCGACGGTCGATTCGCTGCAGGAAGCCGTTCGCGTTCTCGAAAACGGAGCGGTGGCGAGAGCTTACGCATCGGGCATGGCAGCTCTGCACGCCGCTCTGCTCGCTAGCGATCTGGCCCCCGGCTCGGTCGTTCTCGCGTCGCGTGATCTTTACGGAGCGAGTTTTGATCTGCTGTTCAATGTTTTCGGGCCTTTTGGTGTGAAAACCCAGTTAGCCGACTTTTCCGATCTCGACGACCTCCGCTCAAAAGTCGCGGAACTAAAACCGCGCGTCCTGCTCGGCGAGACGATCTCAAATCCACTGTTGAAAGTCCTGGACATCGCAGCGGTCGCCGAGGTCGCTCATTCCGTCGGTGCAAAGTTTATCGTGGACAGCACTTTTGCCACGCCTTTTCTCTCGAGGCCGCTCGACCTCGGGGCCGATATCGTCGTTCACAGTGCAACAAAATATTTAGGCGGAAGCGCGGACGCGATCGGCGGAGTCGCTGTCGCCCGTGACATTGCCGACGAAGCCGCTCTGACGAGTGCCATGAAACTCGCGGGTGGGATCTTGAGCGTTTGGGAAGCTCATTCGATATCACGCGGCCTGCGAACCCTCGCGTTGAGGCTCGAAAGACAGTGCTCGAACGCCGAGAAACTCGCAGTCGAGCTCGCAAAACGTCCTGACATCAAAACCGTTCACTACCCGAAATTCGCGACCGATGGCGTGACGGAAAAGGTTTTACGCGAACCGTTCGGCGGCGCGTTGGTCTCGATCGTCCTCGCCAATGACACCCGCGAAGCGGCGTGGCGATTTATGAACTCGCTAAAACTCATCGTCCGTGCAACCACCCTGGGCGACGTTTTTACGACGGTTTCACATTCGGCTAGTTCGTCGCATAGAGAACTAACTGAAAAACGTCGAAGCTCGCTCGGCATTACCGAAGGCCTCGTCCGGATCTCGGTGGGGATCGAAGCGGTCGAAGACATCCTCGCTGACGTCGATCAGGCTCTGTCGGAACCGGGAACGGTAGTGACCGGGCAAACTCGCGAGGGAAATCAAGGAGCAAGTGCATGATCAAGCTTAGCGAAGACCAACTAGCAGCGGTCAAAGCCCACGCCGAATCCGACTACCCGCACGAATGCGGCGGCCTGCTGCTCGGCCACCTCGATGGCGATGCGAAAACGGTCGTCGAAACGCTTCCGATGGAAAATACAGCAGCAGAGGAAACACGTCACGATCGCGTCTTGATCGATCCGCGAGCCTTGATGCTCGCTGAACGAGAGGCGAGGAAAAAAGGCCTTGATGTCATCGGCTATTACCACTCGCACCCGGACGATGAGGCCGTGCCATCACAGTTCGATCTTGAACACGCGTTGCCGGTTTGGTCCTACATCATCGTATCGGTCCGCGACAAGAAAGCGGTTGACTGGCATTCCTGGGAAATGGAAGAAGACCGATCGAAGTTTCAACGCGAGGACTTTAGTTTTGAAGCTCCTTAAATGAATCCAGTGGAAAGTGATAAGTGGTTAGTGGATAGGTTCACTTGTCACTTCGCACTCTCCACTAACTACTCAATAAAACTTATGGCGATCAATATTTTAATACCAACACCTTTACGACAGTTCACCGGCGGCAAATCCGAAGTCACGGTCGAAGCGGCCAGCGTCAGCCAGGCACTCGACGCTTTGACGGGAGAATATACGGGCTTGCGAAAGCACCTTTACACCGAACAGGACACGCTACGAAATTTCATCAATCTCTACGTCGGCGACGAAGACGTTCGATACCTCGACGGCCCGCAAACAAAGCTTTCGGACGGCGATGAGTTGACCATTGTTCCCTCGATCGCGGGCGGAAGTGCTGCGGCCCCAGCGGCGGAACTTCCTTCGCTGTCGACCGAGGAATATCAGCGATACTCGCGGCATTTGATCCTGCCCGAGGTCGGGCTCGAAGGGCAGAGAAAGCTCAAGAACGCCCGCGTTTTGACGATCGGGACCGGCGGCCTCGGCTCGCCTTTGGGCTTATATCTCGCGGCGGCCGGAGTTGGGACCCTCGGCGTTGTTGATTTTGATGTGGTCGATCAATCGAATCTCCAGCGGCAGATCATTCACGGCACCAAAGACGTCGGACGTTCAAAAATAGCGTCGGCGACGGATCGTTTGAAGGACATCAACCCAAACGTCAATGTCGAAGCCTACGAGACGCGGCTGACCAGCGAGAATGCTCTCGAATTGTTCAAAGAATACGATGTCGTCGTTGACGGAACTGACAATTTTCAAACGCGATATCTGGTCAACGACGCTGCCGTTTTGACCGGAAAGCCGAACGTTTACGGCTCGATCTTTCGTTTCGAGGGCCAGGCGAGCGTTTTTTGGGCGGAGAAAGGTGCATGTTTTCGCTGTCTCTACCCCGAACCGCCGCCGCCTGGCCTTGTTCCGTCTTGTGCGGAGGGCGGTGTGCTCGGTGTTTTGCCGGGAATTGTCGGGACCATTCAGGCGAACGAAGTTTTGAAAGTGATCCTCGGAGCCGAAGGCATTCTGCTCAATCGACTGCTGCTTTTCGATGCATGGACGATGAAGTTTCGCGAGTTGAAGCTAAGAAAAAACCCGAACTGCGAGCTTTGCGGCGAGAACGCGACGATCAAGGAGCTGGTCGACTACGACGCGTTCTGCGGTGTTAACCTGCCGGCCGAGGAGGAACTTCCGTACGAGGA
The DNA here is from genome assembly GCA_964410495.1 of uncultured Chloracidobacterium sp. GTDB lineage: Bacteria > Acidobacteriota > Blastocatellia > Pyrinomonadales > Pyrinomonadaceae > OLB17. The sequence continues at coordinate 385,951 of CAYPGP010000001.1, read as the reverse complement.
AATAACCGCGAGCGAACTCGATAGTTGGATCAAAGGCCAGGTCGATCTGCAGATAATCGACGTTCGCGAGCCGCATGAATATGAGTTCGCCCGCATACCAGGTGCTCAGCTGATCCCGCTCGGCCAGATCGTAAATCGCATCTGCGAGATCCCGAAGGGAAAAACCACCGTCGTCCAGTGCAAAGGCGGCGTGCGAAGCGCAAAAGCCATCGGTTTGCTCAAGGATGCAGGTTTTGAAGGGCGACTGATAAATCTAAAAGGCGGCATTACCGCATGGTCGAACGACGTCGACCCGAAGGTGCCGAAGTATTAGCCACATTAGCCACCGAGAACACAGAGATCTTCGAGAATGAAGCTCATTATTCAAAAAAGTTATCTCCGTGATCTCTGTATTCTCTGTGGCGAAGGAGTAAAGAAATGTTCGAAGTAGATCTGACGCTGAATGAACCGTTTCGCCTGGAATCGGGCGAGGTTTTGGATGAGGTAAAACTCCGTGCGACCGTTTACGGCAAGCTGAACGCGGACAAGTCGAATGCGGTTCTCGTGTTCCACGCTCTGACCGGCAGTTCGCGTATCGGTGACTGGTGGAACGGGCTGATGTGCAACGGCTGCGCTCTTGACACTTCGGAAAATGCCTTTATTTGCGTCAACTATCTCGGTTCGAGCTATGGTTTGACCAGTGCGAGCACATTAAAGAAGCGCCGTCAGAAAGGCGGCCGGGCCGAGTTGCCGATCGTGACCACTCGCGATATCGTTCGAACGAATGTTCTGCTGCTCGAACACCTCGGGGTCGAAAAACTGAAATACGCGATCGGCGGCAGCGTCGGCGGGATGCTCGCGTTGCAGCTTGCGGTCGATCATCCGGAACTGGCCGAGCACGTCGTCTCAATAGCCGCCACGCCGCTGTCCGCTATGGGCCTCGCGCTCAATCATCTTCAGCGGCAAGCGATCAGGCAGAACGACCTTGAACTCGCTCGCAAGATCGCGGTAGTTTCGTACAAATCCCCGCGAAAATTCGGCGAAAGATTCGGAAGGAACCCGAACCGGAACGGCGAAGACCCGCTTCATAATCGCAACGACCGCTTCGATGTCGGCGGTTATCTCGACCATCAGGGCGACCTGTTCAAGGAACGCTTCGAACTCGACAGCTACGACCTGATAACCAAGGCAATGGACCTGTTCGACCTGTCGAAAGACGATCTGAAGCAGATCCGATCGAAGGTCTCGCTCGTCGGCATCTCGAGCGACTGGCTCTTCCCGGCGGCAGATGTCCGGGCGCTGAAAGACCGCCTCGTCCGTGCGGGTGCCGACGCCGTTTATCACGAAATACGCTCCGAGGACGGCCACGACGCGTTCCTCAGCGACATCGCCGAGACTTCACGAGTGCTTCGGCACATTCTCGGCGAACCGGAAGAGGAAATGACCGTCAGCAGCTTCGTCGCCCAGCGTAGCTCGCTCGGCCAGCTTCGCGGCTGTTACAAGGTTCTGTGATAGCCCACTTTTCCCTTCTGTCGCTAACGGCGAGATCTCTAAGCACTTGGAGAAACTCTCTAACTACTCAGAG
>CAYPGP010000001.1:301746-384287 GCA_964410495.1 uncultured Chloracidobacterium sp. | reverse complement strand
ACGTTCTCTGACCACCCGGAGAAACTCTCTGACTACTCAGAGACGTTCTCTGACCACCCGGAGAAACTCTCTGACTACTCAGAGACGTTCTCTGACCGCTCGGAGAAACTCTCTGACTGCTCAGAAACGTGCCCTGACCGCTCGGAGAAACTCTCTGACTACTCAGAGACGTTCTCTGACCACTCTCGGAACTTCGCCCGTAAGGCGGTGTGCGGAGTTTCCGAGTTCAGTTTTGCTTATGTTAGCTATATGATTTAATTTTACCGTTTATTGTGAGCGATTATCAGCATAGCGTCGTTATGAAATTTGGCGGCACGTCAGTCGGTGACGTTGCCGCTTTTGAGCGTGTCTTTGGGATCGTTTCCAGCCAGATCGAGAGGCGGCCTGTGGTCGTCGTCTCGGCGATGACGAAGGTCACGGACGCGCTGCTGGCTGCATTTGAGACCGCGAGAAAGGGCGATACCGACGCGGCAGTCGCTTCGCTCGAACCGCATTTCGAACGTCACCTTGCGGTTACGCAGCATTTCAATATCCCCGAATCCAGCCCGTTTCACAACGAGCTAACCTATGCCAGGGAAGAGCTAGCCGACCTGCTGAAACGCGTCACGCGCCGCAGCCTTCCGCTTTCAATGCTTAAGGACGCTATCGTATCGTACGGCGAACAGCTATCGTCGCGTCTTCTAGCCGAAGTGTTGAAGTCAAAGGGCGTAAACGCAAGACAGGTCGACTCGAGGCGGCTGATCGTGACCGATGACGAATATGGAGCGGCCCAGCCGATCTGGGACGAAACAGAGCGATTGATAAAGATCGAGCTTGCACCGATGATCGCCGACGGCGAAGTGCCGATCATGGGCGGATTCATCGCCGCCAGCCGCGGCGGCGAGACCACGACGCTCGGCCGCGGCGGTTCGGATTATTCGGCGGCACTCGTCGCGGCCGCATTGAATTCCGATGAATTACAAATTTGGACCGACGTGACCGGCGTGATGACCTGCGACCCGAGGATCTGCGCTGACGCTCGAACTATTCCAGTGCTCTCGTACGAAGAAGCCGCCGAACTCGCGTATTTCGGAGCGAAAGTCCTTCACCCGAAAACCATCAAGCCCGCCGTTGACACGAATATTCCCGTCCGCGTCTGCAACACCTTCGAGCCCAATGAAATTGGCACTATGGTCCTCGCCGATTCGGGTGAAACGCCGAACAAGATCAAGTCGATCGCCCACAAAAAGAACATAACGATCGTCCGCGTCACGTCGGCCAGAATGCTCGGCAGCTACGGCTTCATGAGCGCGTTGTTTCAGGTTTTTGAGCGATATCGCACGGTCATCGACGTCGTCTCCACGTCCGAAGTCTCCGTCGCGCTCACGCTCGATAACACCGATTCTCTCGACCAGATCGTCACCGAACTTGAACGCCTGGGCGAGGTAGAGGTAGTGAGCGGTTACGCAGTCGTTTGCGTCGTCGGCGAAGGCCTGCGGGAAAGCACCGGCCTGGCCGCGAAGGTCTTCTCAACGATCGCGGACGTTAACATCGCCCTCGTCTCGCACGGAGCTTCGAGCGTTAATCTGACTTTCGTTGTTAAGGAAGACCTGGCGGCCGGTGTGATAAAAAACCTGCACGAACACGTTTTTTAGCCGCAAAGGACGGCTCCGCCGTTGATATTCAGGATCTCGCCCGTGATGTGCCGAGACCAGTCGGAGAGCAGGAAACATATGGCGACCGCGATATCGTCAGTTGCAGCCATTCGCTGCAGCGGGATCGATTTGAGGACTTTCTGTTTGTAATCTTCGTCGTTAAAGACATCGCGGACCATCGCCGTTTCGATCCAGCCGGGAGCGACTGCATTGACACGTATTTTCGGGCAAAGCTCGCTGGCGAGGGCTTTTGTAAACGAGATCTGTCCGCCCTTCGACGCCGCATAGTTCGAATAATTCGCCTCGCCACGCTGTCCCGCGGTCGATGAGACCATCACGATCGCCCCGCTGGCCTGTTTCTTCATCGCGGGAACACAAGCCTTGGTCATCGCCCAAGCCGATTTGAGGTTCGTGTTTATGACCTTGTTCCAAAGCTCCTCGGACATGTCCTCGATCGGAGCGCCGTCCCAAATTCCGGCATTGCACACGAGCAGATCGATCCGCCCGAATGCCTCAAGCGTCTGCTCTGCGATCTTGTTCGCCTCATTGAAATCTGAGACATCTGCCTTGACCGCGATCGCCCCGACGCCTTTGTTCTTGCAAAGTTCAACCGTCTCAAAAGCCTCGACATCGTTGCTCAAATAATTAACAATAACATTCGCCCCGGCCTCCGCCAAACGCAAAGCCGTCGCACGCCCAACACCACGCGAAGCACCTGTGACTATCGCGGTTTTACCGGCAAAAAGATTACCCGGAAGCTGAATCGGTCCAACGCCTTCGATCATACGTTTTCTGAATGCTTCGATTGTAAACGAGGTCTATCGCGATGGCGAAATTCGAGTTGAATAATTTATCGTGTTAACTTTGAATGGTCTCGAATGAGTAATGAAATAGAAAGCCGCGTTCGAACCGGACCACTAGCGAAAGTGGCTTTTTTTTCTGCATGCGGCCTGTTCGTTTATTCCTTCTTGTTCAAATTGCCGCTCACGCCTTTTCTACGTGATTCCGATCAATCGATCTTTATATATGAAGCGGAACGCATGCTGAATGGCGATGTGATGTATCGCGACTTTTTCCAGTTCACTTTTCCGGGAACTCAGGCATTTTTCACAGGACTCTTTTCGGTTTTTGGCGTGCGGTACTGGCTGGTCGCGGCCGTAACGCTGGCCATCGCACTTGTCACGATCTGGTTGATGACAAAGATCGCCGAGCGGTTCCTGCCGACGCCGCTGTCCTATTTTCCTGGCCTTTTATATATCTTTTTCGGCTTTCGATGGTTCGGTATCGATGGTTCGCACCGGATGTTCAGCCCGATCTTTATACTGCTTGCCATATGGCTGCTGATCAAAGGGCGATCGGTCTTTCACCTCATCGCGGCCGGCGCATCGCTCGGCGTTTGCTCATTTTTCACTCAGCAGCGTGGGTTCGTTGTAGTGCTTGCCCTTATCGCGTTTTTCTTGGTTGAGAAGGTACTCGACCGCCGCGGCTGGCGGGAATTTTTGAAAGGAGCGGCGCTGATCGGCGTCAGCTCTGCTGTTACGTTGTGCCTGCTTTGCGCACCCTTCATTTTTGCCGCAGGAGCCGAGAACTTCTTCTCGGCGGCGTTCGTCTACCCTTACAAGTTCTACGGTTACGGCCATCCCAATAGTTTCGGCGTATTTTTTATCGATCTGCAAAAAGCCTTCACCATCAACGGCGTACCCGACATCATCGAAACGGCACCGGTCGCATTTCACGATTTTATCGTACCGCTTGCCAGTCCGGTCGCTCTTCTGATCTTTCTAGTCAAGAGGCGTCTTCTCGATTGGGAGAAATGGCGTTTTCCGGTCATGGTCGCACTTGCCGGGCTTTTTCTGACGATCAGCACAACGGCGCCGAACCAGTTTCGCCTGTTTCAGATCTCCGGCCCGTCGCTGATCGTGCTGGTCTGGCTCTTCCACCTTGCGGTGAATGACATTGCGGTAAAGAAGAAAATAATGGCAGTGGCAACTGCCATTCTCGTACTGCTGGGCGCGGCTCAGGCTGTCCGGGTGCAGTCGTACTGGCAGACCGTCTACCTCGACACGCAATCAGGCCGGCTCGCCGCGATCGAATCGCCGCTCTCACGCCGTTACGAATGGCTGCTCAAGAACACAAAACCGGGCGATTACATCTTCGAGGTCTACGAACCCTTCGTCTACCTGCCGCTCGGCCTCAAGAACCCGACCCGCTACAGCCAGATCTGGCCAAACGCCTACACACGCCCCGAACAGATCGCCGAGGTCATCAGCGATCTGACCGCCAAGCCGACACGCTTCATCCTGTGGGATAACGCCTATCTGCCGACCGGCTCGCCCCGCGACGAAGGCGACCACACCGGCCCGCTAGCGGATTTTGTCCACGCAAATTATCAGCCCGTCGGCGAGATCTACGAGATCGACGGCAGGCCTGTACAGGTTTGGGAAAGAAAAGAATAGATCAGCTCCGCTTTCTTTTCTTTGCGTTATTCTTTGCGTCCTTTGCGTCTTTGCGTTAGATAAACAACCGCGTTTCTCTACAGAGACGCCGAGAACGCGAAGTCATGGCTAACGCCTGTCGAACAATCGGCGGCTTGGGTTAAAATAACGTCAAATGCACGAAACCAACCTCCTCGAAGACCAACCCATCGCCTGGACCCCATCGCCCGACGTGATCGAACGCGCCCAGCTTACAAGGTTCATGAAACAAGTCGGCGTTTCAACCTGGAACGAGCTATACGAGTTCTCGATCCGCGATGTCGAAAAATTCACCGAAGAGGTCCTGAAATTCCTCGACATTAAATTCGAACCACCGTACGAAAAACTGCTTGATACGACCGATGGAGTCGAGTTTCCGAAGTGGTTTTCACCGCACAGACGAGAAGACGCAGAGTCAGATCACTCGTCACCCTCAGCTGGCCTCAACATCACCACCATGTGCCTCGACCGCTGGCAGACGGATGAGATGAAGCACAAGCCCGCCGTGATTTGGGAAGACGAGGCAGGGACCAGCCGCGAAACATCATACCTCGAGTTATTTGAGGACGTTGGAGATCTTGCCGAAGGCTTGAAAATGCTTGGACTAGCAAAGGGTGACGCAATCGGCATTCATCTACCGATGTCCGCTGAGACGGTGGAGGTACTGCTTGCTATCGCCCGGATCGGCGCGATTGCGGTACCTGTGTTTTCGGGCTATGGGATCGACGCGATCGCGAGCCGCCTGAATGCAGTTAAAGCCAAAGCACTGTTTACCATTGAGGGATTCGACCGGCGAGGGAAGTTTTTCGATGCCTATAACGTTGCCGAGCAGGCTGCTGCCCACTGCCCAACACTGACGTCGATACTCGTCGTGAACAAGAGCACTCTTGTCGACGAGAAGTGGGAACCCGACGATAGGGCATCGAGAAATCCCAAAGTGGCGTTTGTGCCGCACCTCATTGATCGAGTGATCGAGGAAATGAGTCCGAGACAGACTACTCCCCCCGAACCAACCTCCGCCGAAGATCCGCTAATCATCCTCTACACCTCCGGAACGACCGGCAAGCCGAAGGGTATTGCCCACACGCACGCCAGTTTTCCGATCAAGGCAGCGCAGGACATGGCGTTTGGGACTGATGTCGGCAAGGGCACGCGGATCTCGTGGTACACCGATATCGGCTGGATGATGGGCCCGTGGCTGATCTACGGCGCTCTCATCAACGGCGCGACGATCTGCATCTACGACGGCGCTCCCGACTACCCGACGCCCGACCGCATGTGGGAATTCTGCGCCAAACACAAGGTCGAGGTCCTCGGCATCTCGCCGACGCTGATCCGTTCGCTAGCCGCAAGCGAGGAAACCACCGGCTCCCCTCCTTACAAAGGAGGGGTGGCAGCCGCTTCGGCTGACGGGGTGGTTCTCCCGTTGCGCGATGAACCAACGTCCAAGAACCCGGAGCCGGAGAACCACCCCGCCGGCGAAACGCCGCCACCCCTCCTTCGTAAGGAGGGGAGCCCGAAAGCCCCATTCGAGCGCCACGACCTGTCGTCGCTCCGCATCTTCGCCTCAACCGGCGAACCGTGGAATCCGGCTCCGTGGTGGTGGTTATTTGAAAAGGTTGGCAACAGCAAACTGCCGATCATCAATTACTCCGGCGGAACCGAGATCGCGGGCGGTATTCTGATGGGAAATCCGCTGCTGCCGATCAAGCCATGCTCGTTTCCGGCTCCGTGTCCGGGAATGGATGTCGATATTCTGGATGAAGAAGGCAATCCGGTCGAACCTGGCAAGGTTGGAGAACTTGTTATCAAGCAGCCCTGGATCGGCATGGCTCGCGGGTTTTGGCAGGAAAAGGAACGCTATCTCGACACCTACTGGCGGCGTTTCCAAGACATCTGGGTCCACGGCGATTTTGCGATGCGTGACAAAGACGGCCACTGGTTCATCCTCGGCCGCAGCGACGACACGCTAAAAGTCGCCGGTAAGCGCGTCGGCCCCGCCGAGGTCGAAAGCCTCCTTGTCGCCCACCAGCTAGTAACCGAAGCCGCAGTCATCGGCGTTCCGGACGAAGTAAAAGGAACGGCGATGGTAGCGTTCGTAGTTGTGAATGACGAATATCGAATATCGAATATCGAACCAGCAGAGAATGAAAATTCCGCATTCGATATTCGAAATTCGAAATTCGAAATTGAACTCAAGGCTCTCGTCGCCAAAGACATGGGCAAACCTCTCGCTCCCTCACGCATCCATTTCGTCTCCGCCCTCCCCAAAACCCGCAATGCCAAAGTAATGCGCCGCGTAATCCGTGCCGCCTACCTAGGCGAAGACCCCGGCGACCTGTCCGCCCTCGAAAATCCGGCGGCGGTTGACGAGATCAAAGGAGCGGGCAGATGAGAGTGGTTCTAGACACGAACGTACTCGTTGCCGCTGTTAAATCTAAGAAGGGCATGTCGTACAAGCTGCTTACGCTTCTGGAAAACGACACATTTGAGATCGCCGTTTCGAATACCTTGTACCACGAATATCTAGACGTCTTGCTGCGACCCGATATCAAGCCTTCCGCTATGTCCAATTTCGAGATGCAGTTGGCCATCGAGGACATCGTGAAACGATCCGTTTATCAGGACATTTACTTCAAATGGCGGCCTTGGCTTGATGATCCGAATGACGACATGATACTCGAACTTTCTGTTGCCGCAGCGTGCGACTTTATTGTAACTTTTAATGTTAGGGACTTCGGAAACTCGATCTCGTTCGGGGTAAAGGCCGTTACGCCCGTCGAATTCTTTGAGATCCTTAAGGAAAGATCGCTATGAGCACCATTACCCTAAACCTTCCGAACTCGCTCCAGGAAAGCCTCGAAGCGATCGCCCTTGACCGAGGAGTTTCGCTCAATGACCTTTTCGTTGAGATCGCCGGAAGAATCTCCTCGAACGAGGCCTTGCATAAGATAAAAGAAAATGCGGCCAAACGTGATACCCGTGCCGCATTCGAAAAGCTCCTCGCCTCAGTTCCCGACGTACCGCCAAGCCGTCCGGACGATGTGATCAAATAAACACGATGAAGGATATATTCCGTACAAGGACATCTATACTAATCGGTCTTGCGGTCTTAACGATCACGTTCATAATTGGCGTTAAGGTTCGCTACTCGTGGCGGAACTACGTGCTGAGGCAGAATCTCCCGGGCCTTTTTCGATAGGATCGACAAGTAGCGATGTTCTAGCGATTCTTGGCGCTCCTGACAACGAGTATCACCAACATCCGATTCCTCCTCTGTCTTTTTCTACAACAACTATTCTTTCTGCGGTCCGGCAGGAGGTTGCGGTCCAGTACCCGTAGGGATGAATCGAAACACAGATAGCGTTACGCTGATCATAATCACGGGTACGCCGCCTCAGATTATCAAGTGATTGTCCCGAACGACTTTCTCCGTTGAACACGGCCGCGTCGACTCCCTATTTTCTCGAACACAAATCACTTTTCCGACTGAGACTTTTAATATCAGCGTGATTGACGAAAGACTTGATTTGGCCGAAACTTATCGCATTCTGCTCATAACATTTTTTTTAGGAGTCACGGCATGGTTGATTCAGGCGGCGTTAATGGCGTTACTGAGGAAAAGGCCGACCGACCTAGCGTAAATCGGTTTGAGCTTGCGGTCGCGATAATGCTCGGGGCAGCGAGCGTTTTGACGGCGGTGTCCAGTCTTCAATCCAGCATGTGGAACGGCCGCATGTCCGAGTACTACAGTCTCACGAACCAGCAGAGAACCGCCGCTGCTGCCGAAACGAGCAAGGCGATTGTGACGATGGCAAAGGATAGTAGCGTGGTAAACCAAGCGCTTCAGCTTTTTCTGGAAAGCCACGCAAAGACTGCTGAAAAAGATCGCTTAAGGTTGATCGCGGGACGCCTGTTAGTTAATGAAATGAGTGACGCCGGGTACAAAGCAATGGAATTCCCGCCTGAACTTAGGGCCGAGGAAAAGTATTTCGGAGTTCCTCTTGCAACCGCCCGCGAAACTGACCAAATGTTGCTGAATACAATGTGGAACTTGGGTGGTAGACCTCAGCTCACGAACAACGAGAGCTATCAAAAAGAGATCATGTCGGACAGTTTTCGTCTATCAAACGAAGCCGAAACTTCCTTTGCGGCTGGAATTAAAGCTAATGAAAATGGCGATCGTTTCGGGCTTGCGAACGTGGTTTTCGCGATCAGTCTTTTTTTCAACGGTATTTCTCTTGTCTTTCGCACCCATATTCGCTGGGGAATTTTTGCTGGCGGAATATTCTTCCTCGTATGTGGGATCGTTTACATGATCGTTACGCCCTGGACTTTCTCTTGATATGGCCGCGATTTTCTCAATAGGCCACGGACGGCATCCGTTTCCGTTTTTTCTTGAGCTTTTACAGAAGCACGAGATCGAGTTCGTGTGCGACGTGCGGGCGTTTGCGCGGAGTCGGTGGCCGCAGTTTAATGGGGTGGTTTTGGCTTCGCTGCTTGAGGAGAACGGGATCGGTTATGAGCATTTGCCCGAGACGGGCGGGAAAAACGATCCGAAGCCGGAGGATGTCGAATGGGGCGTCGGCCGCATCATCGAGATCGCTTCGGATGTCCGCACCGTGATGATGTGCTCCGAATCAAAACCGCTTTCCGATCACAAGATCCCGCGTGCCAACTGCCACCGCGTCGGCATGCTTTCCCCGCTGCTTCGCGAACGCGGGATGTCTCGCATCATCCACATCCTCCCAAACGGCGAAGCGATCGAATTTGACGAATCCGCGGTTCCTTCGATCTGGTAACGCTCTCGTCGTCAACGAGTAACGTCGCAACTCTATTGGTCGTACAGCAGGACGGGCGGCGAAAAGCGGCCAACTCGGAAATGTTCGCGGAGGGCGCACAGACGCTCCCTGAGTGCTCAGGTCACGGGGCAGAGTGCTCAGGTCGCGGGGCAGAGGCCTCCAGTCGCGGGGCAGAGGGCTCAGGTCACAGGGCAGAGTGTTCAGGTCGCCGGGCAGAGGCCTCCAGTCGCGGGGCAGAGGGCTCAGGTCGCAGGGCAGAGTGTCCAGGTCGCGGGGCAAAGGGCTCAGGTCGTGGGGCTGTGCGGCCCAAAACTACCTCCGAACAACCTGCCGTGCATTGCCCGAATTTCTATTTACATCGAAAACCCGCAGCGTCACAACTTGCTCTCCAGTGGCCGTTCCGACGTCGATCGTGTAGCTTTCCGTCGGCGAGTCCGAGATGCCGTCGTCGGCGTAGACGGGTTTCCAGTCGCCGCCGTTGATGCTGTATTCGGCACGAACGAGATAGCTTGCCTTGTCTGCTGCCGTGAAAGTGACACGCGAACCGCTGGCCGCACCTGGCGTGACGGTCGGTGGTGTGTTGTCGATGTCGATCGGTTCGGTCGTCATCTCGCCATTTAGTGCGGTTGCGGTCGGGTTTGACGGCGAATCGCTGGCGACGATCTTGAAAATGTATCGCCCGTCTGCCAACGCCTGGCCATCGATGGCTACGAAATTTTCGCTGATCCCGCCACGAAATGGCTTGAACGCCGCATCGCCGACCTCACGGAACATTACGTCGTAAACGAGCTTATCGCCATTGCGGTCTTCTGCCGTCCATTGCAGCGAGGTCGCACCGCGTTGATAGACCTTTCGCGGCGGAACGGCGACGACCGGAATTCCGAATTCTGCGGGCGACATACCGGCGAGTTCGATATTTGGGTCGATCTGGACCGGCGGATTTGCGGCGAGGCCGACATTGGTCGGCAGAACGTTGATCGAAAGGATCTCAGGGGCGATATTTCGAGCGACAAAAGCGAGATTTACCTCGCTGAGCGAAGCCGCTGACGGCTTCAAAACTGCTCGCCATTGAAAGTAGCGTGCTTTCGGGCTCGAAACCTGAACACCTTTCTGATCGGCGATCGCTACGCTCCACGGGCTCCACGTTTCGTCCGGTTTTTCGGTATTTCCTGATCGGGTCTGGATAGCCACATTGCCGGCCGAACGGAACCAAAGGCGGCCCCACGTCGCGGTGCCTTTGGCATCGAGAACGGCAGATTCGTAGGTTCCTTCCGCGACGGTTTCAGGCCCAAACTTGAAAAGCGATCCCTGGTTGCTCGAGGTCGCGATCAGGCTTTTGCCGTCAGTTCGGATCGTCGATATCTGGTTCGCGTCTGTCTGCAGAACGAGTGTTTCGCTGCCGGTGTTCGATACGTTGTAGATCCGTCCCTTGTCCGAAGTACCGACAAGAACGCCGTTGCCGGACTGATGAGCATAAAGCGAAAAGGCAACGACTGTCGGCGATGCCCAGATAACATCGACCGAGCCATCGGGCAGAACGCGATAAACCGCGCTCTTGGCGGCGGAAAGGTCGTAGCGGCTTTTCGCAGGCGTCTCCGGAACAGCAGGATTCGGCTTTTCGACCGAAACGGTCTTGCTCTCGGAAGTGGCGGCAGCCGCGGCTTCGGCCTCAGGTTTTGGTGCCGAAACCGAAGCGGCGAGAGCCAGTACGTAAACCGAACCGTCCGGCCCAACGGCGATCTCATGGATCTCGCGGAGCGAAGAATCGAGAAGCCCAAACGGCTTGCCATCCGCTCCGAATCGCATAACGATGCCGTTCGAATCCGTGCCAGCGATCAAATTTCCCTGCCGGTCAACGGCGAGCGAAATGATGTGGCTCTCACTGGTGTCGAACATCAGCGAAGATTCGGGCGAGGCGTTTGCGGCCTTCACCTTGTATATCCGGCCCGCATCACCCGTGCCGACCGCGAGGCCATCTGGCAAAACGGCGAGCGACCAGATGTATTTAGCTTTCGGATCGAAATAGACGTCGGATTTGCCGCTCGCATCGATCCGGTAAACCTTTCCGTCAGGCGATGTAGCGGCAAATATCTCGCCGCCCCGCCCGATGGCAAGAGCGGAGACGTTCAGCTCGGCGAGATCGGCGAACATTGCTCCTTTCCCTGAGCCGTCGACCTTGAAAACCTTGCCGTCGCCACCAGTGCCGAGATAGACATTGCCGCTCGCGTCGACCGCGCTCGACCATATGAACTGCTGTTCGGTCTTATAGACTTCCGTGAGCTTGGGCGAAAGCGAAATGGTGCCGTTCTGGTCGATCGAAACGCCCCGAGCGTCGCCCTTGAGCACGTCGGCACGCGAACTGACCGACCAAACAAGCGGTTCCGAGGCCGAGACGAAGATGGTTGAAAGAAGTATGAGAACGAAGCCCGAGAAGAGATTTTTCATTGCGTATGATTACGTCGCTTTTAGCGATATTGATTCACGCAATGATAGCAAATTCTGCAGAAGGCCGCGCGTAAGCAAGGGCGATACGCACAACGTTGGAGGTTCGGCCTTGCTTACGAGCGGGCTTGAGCAATTTCCTCTGCTGCGGTCTTCGAGGTCTTCTTAGCCTTTTTTACGCCCTCGACGCGGGCAGCCTGGATGAAATTCACCGCTTCCTGCATTTCTTCTGCATCGCCCGTGATGAGACGCGCACTGCGTTCGCGGGTCAGATATGCCCAGAACCACGAGAACATGACGGAAAATCGATTGCGAAAGCCGATAAGAAAGAACACGTGAAGGAACAGCCACATCATCCAGGCAATAAATCCGCGGAACTTCATTCCAGCAAGCTGGGCGATGGCTTTTTTACGGCCGATCGTTGCCATCGTGCCTTTGTCCCAGTATTCGAAGTTCTTGCGGGGTTTGCCGGCGATCTCAGCAAGTATGTTCTCGGCCGTCGCGGTTCCCATTTGCATTGCTGCCGGGCTGACGCCGGGAACCGGTTCGCCATTCTCCTGAAGCAGCGAAGCCATGTCGCCAATGACGAAGACGTTAGGAACATCCTTGAGCGACAGATCTTTTTCGACAAAAACGCGGCCCGCTTTGTCGGTTTCGACACCAAGCGTTTTGCCGAGCGGCGAAGCCTCGACGCCCGTAGCCCACAGCACGACGTCGCAGTCTATCCAGTCGTCACCAACCTTGACGCGGCCCGGCTCTATTTCCTTAACAAAGCTGTTCAGCCGCACATCTACGCCGATGTCTTCCAACTGGCGTTTCGCACTGTCGGACAGCTCTTTTGCAAAAGTCCCGAGCACGCGGTCCGAGCCTTCGAAAAGGACTACCTTGGTCTTCTTCGTATCAATGGCCATGAAATCCTTGGCCAAAGCCTGTCGAGCGATATCGGCGATCGCTCCGGCGAGTTCAACACCTGTCGGCCCGCCGCCGACCACCACGAAGTTCAGTTCGCGCTGCTTTCCGGTCAGGTACGCGTCACGCTCGGCGAGTTCGAACGCAAGCAGCACACGGCGGCGGATCTCGACTGCGTCTTCCAAAGTTTTCAGCCCGGGAGCGCAAGTTTCCCATTCGTTGTGACCAAAATACGAGTGCCGGGCTCCGGCGGCGACGATCAAATAGTCATACTGAACGCGAGCACCGTCGCCGAGGACCACCTCGTTCGATTCCTTTTCAAACCCGACGGCCTCGCCGAGAATTACCTCGATATTCTTGTATTTGTGAAGTATCCGCCGGATCGGCTGAGCGATCTCACCCGGCGAGAGAACCGCAGTCGCGACCTGATATAAGAGCGGTTGGAAGACGTGATGGTTCTTGCGGTCGATCACCGTGACCTGAACCGGTGCGTTACCCAGCGCCTCGGCCGCCCAAAGCCCGCCGAATCCGCCGCCGATGATGACAACTTTTTGCTTTTCGCCCATACACTAATTATGGCGATAAAGAGAAAGAAAATGTATCAGCCACGCGTCCTGAGTCTTTTTTCAATCCAGTGTGGACTGCGGCGCGTATCCAGGATCGCGTGAACCATCACCGTCCCTTCGTTAACCGTGTAATAGATCGCGAAAAGGAAAACGATCTGTGATCTTTCGAAAATAACGCTTGAAATGTATTTCGTGAACACCCGCGTAGATAAAGAGGGATCGAATCTCGGCAAGTATGAACGACTCAAAATAAGTGCCCAGTCCGATCTGCTGCTCCTCGTAAAAGAGATATGCCTCCGAAATATCGTCGGACGCAGATTCGGAGATAAGAATCTTCATTTAGCGTCCAGTGTCAGCTCTGATCCTAGCTTCGGCCTCTTCAAGGGAGATAAAGCGATCTCTTCCGTTTGCTGTATTTGCTTCTCGCTGTCTGAGAATTTCCCCGTGCCATTCAATTTCCGGAACTGCCGATGAATTTTGCGAAAGATCGTCCATGATACGGTCGATTACATCCATCTTTTCCGCAATGGTCATAGTTTCAAGCGGTAACACTAGTTCAACTTTCATAGCGCGATTTTAGCACAGCTACACACCCACGAAGCGCGAATACAGCGTTCGTGCGGCCGAGATATCGTCCACACCTTTTACGATCGCCCGCCCGTCGGCAAAAACCGTTATCTCGTTCTCACCGGCGGTAAACCGGATGAGATATTCATTCTGTTTGACCTCCGCGATGCCGCCGATGCGGGCCGCAAGGGCTTTGAGATCAAGAACGGTCGGCCGCGGCGGCGCGATCTGAACGGCGTCGCGGCCGCAGAGAACAGCGGAAAACTCCTGGGATTCGGCATTGAGAAACTCAAAATCTCTCTGTCCGCAACACTTACAATCCGGATTGGGCATGGCGAGTTTTATACGCTGTCGATCGTTTGCCCAGATATCGAACTGCATCAGCGAACGGTGAAGATCCCCGAAATTTCCGGTCAGAATCTTCAGAGCCTCGGCGATTTGGGTAGCCGAAACGGTCGCGATGATCGGCATTATGACGCCCGCGGTATCGCAAGTCGGCGAGGTACCCGCGTCGGGCATCTCGTCGAAAATACACCGCAAACACGGTGTTTCGCCCGGAATGATCGTCATCGTGGTGCCGTAGCTCGAAACCGCGGCACCGTAGATCCAAGTGACACCGTTTTTGACGCACGCATCGTTGATAAGATATCGAACCTGAAAGTTATCCGATCCGTCGATCACGAGGTCGCATCCGTCAAGAAGCGATTCGACATTCGAATGGTTGATGTCCGCAACGAGAGCCTCTACCTCGATACCGGAATTGATCTCGGCGATCCGGTTTCGTGCGGCGATCGCCTTCGGGAGCCTTTCCTCGGCGTCAGCTTCTATAAAGAGGGTTTGTCGCTGAAGGTTTGTAAACTCGACAAAATCGCGATCGACGATTCGCAATTTGCCTACGCCGGCACGTGCCAGCATCTCCGCATGGGCGGCTCCCAACGCTCCGCAGCCGACCAGCAAAACGCGAGAGGCCAGGAGCTTTTCCTGGCCTTCTCGTCCTATGGGGCTGAACAATATCTGGCGACTGTAACGGTCGTTCACACTCAAATTATAGCTGGTCAGTAGGCAGTGCTAAAGGTCGAAAAGTCGCCGCACGAACGATCGAGCGCCTGAATCACCGGAATTTTCCATGAACGGGCTGAGGCTGGAACGATTTGTGTCGATCGCGAGACGGCGTTTTTCGTCTCGAAGCTTTTCGCGTTCCAGTTCGATCTCGTTTTTTTCACGCTGCCGCGATATTTCCATGCCGCCTTCCTTAATGAAGTTGATAATAGCCGGCAGCTCATCTGAATCGAACCATACGCCATGCGCTCTGCAGATATCGACGATGACGCCCGAGGCCTTCGCAAAATTGTTGCGGTTCATCAACTGGCCGCAATCGGGGCACGGAACATAGTTTACCTTGGTCATTTGCTGCAGCCGCTGACTCCGCTCGGACAGAAAACCCAAAACAGCAGACTGGCGTTCGCTGTCGGCACAAACATTCTCAAAAGTTTCAGCGTCCATCCAGAGGCCATCGCATTTCGTGCAGCCAGCTAGGCCGGTCATGCCGATCTCGAGCTTCTCAAGCGACTTGTGACATCGCGGGCATTCGCCGCCCGGCTTTTCCACGTCGACCATTATCGGAGCAGCTATCGCCCCGCAGCTTTGGCAAAATTTGCCGCCGACGAACATGAGTTCGAAGCACGACGGGCAGCCGACGGTTTTCAGTCGCGTTTTGCAGAATTCGCATTCTTGAGAGTCACTGGAAACCCCAGAACCGCAATTCGGACAATTCAAAGCCTTTGCGCTCATTTGTTTAGCTCGTCAAATCGTCTAAGAACACATTCTTTCATCTGCTCGACCGGTGCATCCTTCCCGGTCCAGATCTTGAACTGCTTCGCCCCTTGAGCAACCAGCATTTCCAACCCGCCGATGGCCGGAATGCCCGCAGCCTTTGCCTCGCGAATGATCGGCGTATCGTACGGCTTTGTTACAAGATCGTACACAAATCTTACACCTTTTAGCTCCTCGGAGGTAAATAAACTTTGATGTTCCGTCAACCCTGACATGCCGATCGGTGTTGCGTCGACGAGAATATCGAACCCCTCACTATCTCTAGAAAGAAATTTGTCGATGGAATACACAGGAACACCAAATTCATCACTCAGCGAACCGGCTCTACTAACATTCCTAACGAAGAGTTCAACATCGGCGTTCTCGGCCAATAACGCGAAGATGCAAGCCCGCGACGCTCCACCTGCCCCAAAAACAGCGGCCCTCGCTCCTGCGAGATCGCCATAGCTCTTCTTTAGCGGCGTGATAAAGCCGTGTGCGTCAGTATTGAAACCGATCAGCATTCCGTCATCTCGGACTTTCACGGTGTTGACCGCTCCGATCCGTGCAGCCGTGGGGTCGATCTCGTCGAGGTGCTTCATAATCGACTGTTTGTGGGGCATCGTTACGGAGAACCCGCCGAAATTCAGATCCACCTCACGAGTCGACTGCCTCACCATCCTGCCCATAAAGGCGTCGATGTCATGGATCAGAAACGGAATAAAAACCGCATTAACCCCTTCGGAAACAAAGGCAGGGTTGTGCATGAATGTGGAAAGCGACTGTGAGACCGGATCGCCAAGAATACCGAAAACCTTTGTCTCGAGGTTCAAGTCTCGAACCCGATAAAGTTTCGCCAGTTGTTCAGCGGTGACTTGTCCCGGAGCCGTTTCGCCGCCGTCATCGAGCGAGGCGTAAGTTAAGTAGGCTCCGTGTGCGAGTCCGAGGATACGCGTCCATTTCCCCGCTTCGCCCATCGCTATCGGGATGACTTCCTTTCCAGCCTCGCGAGCACGGCCGATCATTTTCCAAACCCCGATCGTCTCCGTTATATCGGCGGCCGTTACGGCGATCTTTACGATATCAGCCTCGAAAGCGGTGGCCATTGCATCGAAAGAGGCATTTAGGTCGGCAGGAACACCGTGGAAATCGTGCGAAGAGACTATCCGCGAAACAGCGTTCGCCCGAACGGCCATTGCTATCGCGGGATCTGCCTCGATATCGATGACGGATCCAACCGGCGGTTCTGCCAGAACCCGTTCCCAGAACTTAAGCCTCTCGGCAACGGTCACGTCACGCATTCCGCCTTGATCAGCCGGGCGAAATAAAAAAAGCACGGGCTTTTTCGGCAGATCGTTTAGAACTCGTGAAAGAACAATGTCGAGTTCCTCAGGCTTTAGACTATCGAAACGGATCTCGATAATATCTGCATACTCACCGGCCGCAGCGATCTTGCCGAACATTTCCTCGGCCGTCAGGGCAGAAACTGAAACGCAGATCTTGCCGTCGTTCATGCGAGTTCAGCCCCTTTCTTATCCATTACGAAACTTATCGACATTACGAGACAGACGATCACGCAGACGGAAGCCGCAACTACGATAGCGGTATTGCCGCTTTGCTTAACGGCGATCGCTGTTGCTGCCCAAGCTACCGCTAGCGGATATAGAAAATTGCGTAACCTAAAACGAATCAACACCCCCATTACGGCCGCAAACAGTATCGCCATGACTCCTATAACGTTCCACGCTGCCGCGGACAGATCAACACCCTGCGACTTTAGAAAAATAGCGAAGTTCACGAGTGTTGCCGCCGTCACCCAACCCGCGTAGATACCAAAAACTGCGGTCGTGAACAAGGCTCCGCCCGCTTCCGTCGACCGGCGAAGTTGGAAAAGTATCGCGATCAACGTCAGCAATAGAGCGGCGATCAAGCCCAGACAGAACCCGATCTGATCGTGATGCCAGAAGTAGATCCACGAACAGTTCAACACGCAAGTGATAACGTAAAGCGACCTGACCGATCGAAATCTAACCAGGTTTCGTGGCAGAAGCTGATAGATACTGAATGCGATCAACCCCAAGTAGATCAGCGACCAGATGGAGAAAGCATACCCGGCGGGAGTTAAAACCGTCGGATACCTGTCCGAGATGATCTCGGGCGTAACATTGTTCACATAACCAGCAGCCGCGAGAGAGTTAAATACGATGGTTCCGATCGTAGCAACCAGAAGTAATATCGATCGCATCCGATCTTGAGCATTGGGTGTTGGGTCCATGATGAGATTATCGCAAAAAATCTCCGCTAATGGTCATGATCACGCGGTGAGTAGTTCACGATTTCGTATGAAAATTGCGTAAATTGTGAGTTTTACTGATAATGGCTTTGGGGTTATTGAAAAATAACAACCATATTACCGCCTAAAGCGTCATAAAGGCGTCTTTGGCACCGGTCTTGCAAAGACTTAGAGTGGACGCACTTTCCCTCTTTCCCCGGTTGCGTGAGGTAAACGAAAGAGGAACGAGAGCCATGAGAGAGATACAGAAAATTTTATTCATCTTCGCAATGGTCGTCGGCCTGTCGGTCGGGGCCTTTGCACAGAAGGACGAGAAGAAGCCGCCCAAGCCGACGCCGCCGGTCGTTAACCCGCAGCCTAAACCGCCGCCTAAGGACGACAAGCCCAAAAAGCCCGGTAACGAGGTCGCGTATTTACGAACCTTTGGCGAATCGATGTAGCGGGCACCACCCGATTTATCAATCAAAATAGAAGCAGTTTATAGCTGCTTCTTTTTTTGTCTTCTCTAACTGCCATTAAGCGTTCGGAAAAGCTCGCAAAGTGCTACCTCGGTGTCATCCAGTTCAGCAGCGAACTTGGTCTTTCGATGGGTATTCGTTCGAGCAACAAAGCACTCGAGGTTCTTCCCGCAGGCATATGTCTCCAATACGACTGGGTGAATATATGACTCGCGACACACTGAAACTGTATTGCCCAGTATCTCGGCGACGTGTTTTATGGTCCTTCTAATGTTCGCTGCGGCCGATCTCTCGTCCTCGGGCGGGCCGAGCGAACTGAGTTCCGCGAGGGCGTTGACCGTCGCTCCCCAAGTGCGAAAGTCCTTAGCCGAATAGTCCGGCGATGTTAGCGATTTGATGTACTGGTTCAAATGCGAGGGCTTGACCGGCCGGAGCTTATTCTCTAGATCAATATACTTGAACAGCTTCCCTCCGCGGCCGAACGTTGATAGTTCTCGCAGCAAGGCAGCCAATTCTTTATCCACCAAAACCCGCCGATGCTTGATATAGCTTTTACCGACGAACTGGAATATGACCTTTGAACGGCTGTCGAACGAGATGTGCTTTCTGCGAAGCGTCGTAATTCCGTACGTCCGAAACTCCTTTTCGCTCTTGTCACTTCCCATCCGGATATAAAGCCTGTCAATGAGGCGTGTCATAATGGCGCACACCTTCTCGAGCGGGAAGCCATTGAGCCCAATATGCTCATTCGTGGACCGCCGGAGCTGAGGAAGAAACTCCCCGAATCTTTCGATCTTGGCAAACTTCTTCTTTTTCTGTGCCGCGGCAAATTTCGGGTGATAAATGTACTGGATGCGCCCCTTCGCATCGATGCCGAGGGCCTGGATCTTCCCCGTTGCAGAAGGACAGATCCTGACGTCACGCCACGCGGGTGGGATCACAAGTGCCGTTATCCTCTCGATAGTCGCCGGTTCGGTCACTACGGTTCCATCATGATGGATATAGCGAAATCCTTTCTTCCCGCTGCGGCGGCGGCGCAGCCATTTTGCTCGCCTGCCTTTGTCGACTACGGAATTTAAATTGTCAGGGGCGGTGCTGCTCAAGATCTACGTGCCGTTACGCGGCTCTTCGCTCCATCTAATATTCATACTGTTCATCAGATGATATCCGCCCGAAACGATTGTTTATGTCGGGAATAATACCGAAGCCGAGCCGCTACGCAAGTACATTCTCATTGAGACAAAAGATACACGGAGGGCCGAAGATGCCGGATACACGAACCGAATCGATAGAAAAACTGAAAGAACTTATTGAAGACATAGATTTCTGCATGCTGACAACAATCGAAGGCGACCGGCTGAAAAGCCGGCCGATGTCAACCCAGCAGTTCGAATTTGACGGCGATCTGTGGTTTTTCTCAAGCGAGAATACCCACAAGGTCGATGACATCAAAAACGATCCACGGGTGAACGTCGCCTATTCGCAGCCCGGCGAAGACCGTTATGTTTCCGTGTCCGGGCGAGCCGAGGTGGTCCGGGACCGTGCGAAGATCGAGGAATTGTGGTCGCCTGTTCTAAAAGCGTGGTTCCCCGAGGGACTGGATGACCCTTCACTTTGTCTGCTTAAGGTCGCCGTCGACGAGGCCGAGTATTGGGACACGCCGTCCGGCAAGATAGTGCAGCTTGTGGGATTTGTGAAGGCTCTAGCGACGGGGCAGGAGATGGAAGTGGGCGACCACGCCCGGATATCGTTCTAATCATGCAAGAAAGGCGTCCCGCAGGACGCCTTTTTCAATCAACTGGTGCCGTCTGCAAGATTTGAACTTGCGACCTATCGCGTGTGAAGCGAGTGCTCTACCACTGAGCTAAGACGGCGGAAATTCAAGGCAAAAGTAAAGAGTCAAAAGGCAAAATGGGAGTAGGAGCCGTTTTAACGTTGCCAATCCAACTTCCTAGATCGACGGATCATCAGCCTTCGCCGGACGATTCTCGTCTGTTCCCTTGATCGTGCTGAGGTTCGAATCCGTGTAAAAATGCCGGGTTCCGGTAGCGGAAATGCCTTCGGGCACCTGCGGATCGGCATTTATCGACCACGACGGCGGTGTGCTGCCCGATGCCGGGACGACGGTCAATTTGAAGACGTAGCCATTCTTAACCGGATTTTCGCCCTTAAAAGATTCGTCAAGGCCGACCTTCGATACCAGGTCGTCAAAGGTGCCGAAATTCCCCCTATTTCGGCTTGCATACTGAGCTTGAAGCTTCCTAATATTATCTACCATCTGAGCTGCGGTCGTCTCATTTCCTGACCGAATGACAGCCTGCCAAGCGATCGAACCGACGCCGATCAGCAATCCGATGATCGCGATAACGATCATCAACTCAATAAGGTTAAAGCCGCGTTGATCTTTCAAACGGAGTCGTAGATTTTTCATAAAACAGTCAATTTCCTCACCGCTTTCAACACGAAAACGTTTGCTTTTAGTTTCAAAAGTTTAGTTTGTTTTGATGCGAAATTCAATTGAAAGGATCGACGAACAGGAACATCACCGACCGTGATTAACCACGGGCGGTAAAGTTTGCAACTTTTTACTGCGGTGGTTGTTTCTAATCGGGTAGAATAAATGCGGCCCTTCGGGGCGGAAGGACAAGGGTTTGTCGATGAGAGATTGGATAGTAACGGAAACGCGGGCGACTGGCGAGGCTTTGACGGCTGGTGTCGATGCGGTCGGGCGGATCGCTGTGCTGCAGAAGGCGATCGAGACGGTGATCCGCGGTAAATCCGAGACGGTAAAGCTGGCTTTGGTGGCACTTCTGGCAAAAGGGCATCTGTTGATCGAAGACGTGCCCGGCATCGGCAAGACCACGCTTGCAAATTCCCTTTCGCGTGCCCTCGATCTTGATTTTCAGCGAATACAGTTCACTTCCGACCTGCTGCCGTCCGATGTCATCGGCCTTTCGGTATTTAATCAGCGGCAGGACGATTTTGAATGGAAACCCGGGCCGATCTTTGCGAATATCGTCCTCGCCGACGAGATAAATCGTGCCACACCAAAGACTCAGTCCGCCTTGCTCGAAGCGATGGCCGAGGAGCAGGTGACAGTGGAAGGCTTTTCGCGTTCGCTGCCGTCGCCGTTCATCGTTATCGCTACACAGAACCCTTCCGAACATCACGGCACGTATCCGCTGCCCGAATCACAGCTCGACCGCTTCATGCTCCGCATCCATATGGGTTACCCGACGGTAACTGACGAACGGCAGCTGCTCCGCGACCGCGAAACGCTCAACCCGATCGCTTCGCTAAAACCTGTGATGTCCCGGGAAGAGTTGTTTGAATTGCAGGAAATGGTCGGCGGCGTCCGCATGGATGAGGCACTGCTTGATTATCTGCTAGAAATAGTCGATCACACTCGCCGCAGCGACTCGTTGGAACTAGGCGTCAGCCCTCGCGGCTCGCTGGCCCTTTTCCGCTCGGCACAGGCAATGGCCGTCATCGAAGGCCGCGACTACTGCATCGCCGACGACATAAAACGCCTCGTTCTGCCAGTCCTCGGCCACCGGGTGATATTGAATTCACGAACATCAACGCTAAGGAACCGCAACCGCGAGGTGCAGAACGTTCTGCAGGACATCCTGCAAAAGGTGAACGTCCCGATCTGAAAAGTTTGAAGAGTTTGGGGAGTTCGGAGAGTTGGTGTTTGCTGGCCAGACTATTGCGACTCAGAACTCTCGAAACTCTGTAACCCTCGAAACTCTCTAACCCCGTTCCGATGAACCTCAAACTCGCCAGCCAGCTTTTCAGCTTCCGCGACCTTCGCAATGCGATACTCGGTGCGATCGTTGTGTTCGGCGGGCTCGGACTGTCGGGTTTGACGCTTTACGCTCATCAGGAGGAGAACTACCGGCTGGCGGCGATCGCGGCTTCGGCTTCGCTGGTCTTCGTTCTGCTGATCCTCGTTTTCATCGTGCCGCCGCTTGCACGGAACGCCGGACGCGAGGCGTCGCAGCTTAACCTGCCTTTCGAATTCACGACCGGCGGTGCGATCCTTCTGGTACTGCTTCTAATCGTCGGCTTCTCGGCTTGGAACACAGGAAACAACCTGCTCTTTCTCGTCCTTTCGTTCCTTCTCGCGTCACTGGTGATCGGGTTTATCGCAGGCAGCCTTTGCCTGAAAAAGGTCGATGTGACGATGCGGTTTCCCGAAACGATCTTCGCAGGCGAAAAAACACCGATCCTCGTCAGCATGCACAACCGCAAGCGGCTGATCCCAGCGTTTTCCGTCGTCGTAGAGGTCCGTGGAAAGGAACGTGAACGATCCATCGCCGCCGAACATCTCGATGCCGCCCTGCCCAAATGGATAGCAAAGCGTCTCGGCCAGGCTCCTATCGTTCGCCGGACGCTCGATCATTTTGTGCATGTTGCGGGCCGTGAATCGGTCGAAAAGAAGGCCGAGCACACATTCCCGCATCGCGGACGCCTATCGATCCGTGATTTTGAGCTTTCAACGAAGTTTCCGTTCGGATTCTTCCGCCATCGCCGACGACTTCCCGCTCGTGAGGCTGAGCTTATCGTTTTTCCGAAGCTTATCGACGTCTCGCAAGAGATAGAAACGCTGCCGCTCGATGCCGGTGATCGCGTGTCGGCAAAACGGGGTTCAGGGCAGGATCTGCTGTCGCTTCGCGGCTATCAGGCTCACGACGACCTCCGTAAGATCGACTGGAAAGCCACTGCCCGCTCACGCCAGTTGACCGTCCGCGAATTCGCCGCCGATGACGAACGCCGCATCACCATTATCTTCGACCCGCGAGTCGGAACCGACCCAGCCGATCTTCCGATCAGAGAAAAGATCGCCGCTGAGCAAGCCGGAAAGCCAGTCGTCGCCTCGGACCGCTTCGAACACGGCACCAGCCTCGCCGCCTCGCTCCTCTCGCATTTCGCCGCCGACAACGCCCAGGTCCGGCTCATCATCGGCCACGAAGACACCGAATTCAGCACCGGCCGTGCCCACCTCCACGAAGCCCTAAGAAAACTCGCCCTCCTCGAACCCCAATCCTTCAGCGACACAGCCTCAACCCTCGACCTCGACACCATCCTAAACGACACCGACGACAGCCACTACCTCCTCATTACCGCGAACGAAAGCTCAGCCCTTTCACCTGAATTGACGCAAAAACTAAAGGTCATCCGGTTCTAAACGGAACGGACGGAACCATATCTTGCGATCTAACGTATCCAAATCAGAAGTCTCTCAAAGATTGAAATTTACTAGCTTTTGGGTATTCTTGTCATAAACACGTGCTTGGCGGTGTATTTAGGTCGTGATGGGCATTTGACGATGCTGACAAATGAACGAGAGTACTAACATTCTTGTGGACATAATGTCCGAACAAACAGCGACGGCCGCGGTTAGAGATAGGATCGAGTTTGAGGAGGCGTTTGCCCTTCATCACCGGACCGTCTTTCGTGCCGCGAGGTCGGTCGTGCAGGATTCTGCACTCGCTGAGGACATCACGCAGGAAACTTTCATCCGGCTCTACAAGCATCAGGACTCGATCACAGACAGCGAAATGCTGCGGCCATGGCTCATCCGCGTAGCGATAAACGTCGCGAAGAATACTGTTCGCGGAAATGTTAGGGCGAACACGCGGGACGAAAATTACGTCAAAGAGCAAGTGGAAACGTCGGTAGCCTCGGTCGAACTCGACTACGAAGAAAGTGCCGGTGTGAACGATATTTACAGGGCCCTGAACAAGATAAAAGAGCCCTTACGAAGCTGCCTGATACTGAAACAACAGGGGCTTTCATACAAGGAAATAGCGACGAGCCTTGAGCTAAACGAAACCAGCATCGGCACATACGTCGCAAGGGCGAGACAAGAGTTTTCCCGATTCTACGGAAAAACGGGGAAAGGTGAGAAATGAAGGATAATTGCTTAGACATCGGAATCATACAGGCGTTTCTGGACAGCGAGCTTTCGCTGGATGAAACCGCCCGCGTCTCGACGCACATCGCCGATTGCGACTCGTGTGCGATGATGCTCGCCGAGGCTGAGGAAGAGTCCGCATTCGTCTTCTCTGTCTTAGAAAGAGAGTTTGATACGCTGGTTCCGACTCAGCGTCTGTGGAACAAGATCAACGATTCGATCAAGATCGAGCAGGAAAATCGCCCGATCTGGGAAAAGGCATGGGCGTTCATACGTGTTTCGCTCGCCAGCCCTTCGATGGTCGCCGCCGCAAGCCTTTTGATAGTTTTTGGACTGTTTGCAGGGCTTTGGATCAATAAGAATCGCACGGTTGAGAACACACCGATGACGGCTGGCGTTGCTCCAAAACAGTCGCAGACGGCGGCTCCAGCAGTCCTACCGGTTGTAAGCACTCCGGTCGAGCCTGATGAAGAAGAAGAGCCGGTTGCTCATGATTCGACCCCACGCGTGGAGCGAGCGGTCTATCGTCCCGAAGTCCGACGCCAGCCTGTGTCCGCTCCGGTAGCGGGCGAAGCTAATCCGGTCACCGCCTCTGGCTTCATGCCCGGCGAAGAGAGCTATGTGAAGACTATCGCCACGCTCAACCGCACGGTTGACGAGCAGAAGGTCGGCGTCATGCGTGCTTCCGAGCTCATAGCATACGAACGCGATATGGCCGTCGTGAACGACACCATCTCGAAGATGCGTACCGAGGTCCGCCGCAATCCTAAGAACGAGTCGGCCAAACAGCTCCTTTACGCGTCATACCAGAACAAGATCGACCTGCTCAATTCGGTCGCTCAGAAAGAGGAGTTGGTCGCCAGCCTCAAATAGCAGCTTCCCGTGGGTGTTAGATCTTTATCAATGAAAAAGCTCCTTGAAAATACGATGTTAACTGCCCTTGCGGTCGCGATGACCGCATTCCCGGCCGTCGTATTCTCACAAAAAACACCGCCGCCAAATCCGGACCCGCTGCCAAGAGTCAGCCCTACGAACGCTCCGCTTCCAAAGGCACCGGTTCTGCCTCCAAGGCCGCCTTCGTATCGATCGAACGACACGACCGAGCGTTCGATGAAGGTCGATCCCGCCATCAATCTCGAATTCTCATGCGTGATCGAAGGCAAGATCAAGGTGAACGGCTGGAACCGCAACGAGATACGCGTATTTGTCGCCGACGGGAACAAGTTTTCTTTCCGTACAGCCCAGTCGAACGATTCAGGCAACGCCGTTTGGGTCAAAGTGATCGGCACCGATACCCGCCGCCCGGGAGCACAAAGCGAATGCCTGAACGGCAGCGAGATCGAAGTCGACGCTCCCGCGACATCGACGATAAGGATCCGCGGACGCGAGATTTCGACGACGGTCGATTCGGTCAAGAAAGCGGAGATAACGTCGATAGGCGGCGACATTACGATCCGAAACGTGACCCACGGCGTGGCCGCAAACGCCGGTCAGGGCGACATAACGGTCGAATCTTCGCAGGGAGCGATGCAGTTGAGTACGACTACCGGCAATATCCTCGTCTTCGAAGCCGGCCCGAGCGAGATAGGCGATGCCTTCAAAGCAAATACGAACAACGGTGCGGTGTCGCTTCAGGGCTTGAAATATAGGCAAATAAACGTTGATTCGACTTCAGGATCGCTTGGGTATCAAGGTCCGATATTGCAAGGTGCGACCTACAACCTGAGAACAAACAGGGGTTCGATCATGCTCAGCGTTCCTAAGGACGCGATCTTCCAATTGCTTGGCACCTATGGGTACGGCGATTTCAATGCGGAAATTCCGGTTGATATCACGACGGAAACGATCGCAGGCCCGGGACCGATCAAGAGCTTTGCGGGAACGGTTGGCAAGACATCCAGAGGCGACGCGGTAGTAAAAGTAAGCACCGTCAACGGCAGCATAACCGTCAAAGCGATGTAGCTATTGATGTTCGAGCCTTCGGCCCGTACGCGATTCGAACTGGTCGGACATCGATGGCAGTTCATCGGTTCCCTCATCACGCGAGATACGCTCAACACGCCACATCGGGAAGAAATTGTCGTTCATCTGCAGATAGATCTCGCCCGCCGTTATCGATTTACACCAATCGTCAAAATAGCTCAGATCGATCGACCTGATCGTTATTCCGGCTGGCGATATCTCATTCAAAACGCCCAGCAGCTTTTCACGAGGGCTGTGCAGAACCGCTATAACGACATCACCGGCTTCGATCTTCATATCGGATATTGTCGACTATTCATGGACACAGACACAACTTTTTGCTTGACTTTTGCGCGTGAAATGTGCTATACTTGCAACATCTTCTTATGTCTGCACTTATGATATTAGCGAGCTACTTTACATGATCTCTCGGAAATATTGCCGGCAAGCCGATGATATCGCCTTTTTGCGAATTTTCAGTAAACCTTGCTTGGGACGGAACAAACCTATACCAGGATCAGTGTCAACTTTTTTCCGGACGGGTCGAAGATCAAATTTGTGCCGGACAACGGGACAAAGGTTCAAATCATGCTTAACATCAATAAGATCAATATGTTACGCTGTCCCATTTTTGTCCCATCTTGTCCCGTCGCGGGACAAGATGGGACAAATGGATGCGATAGAGAGCCGCGATACCGCTGTTTCGGATTTGGCGGCGAGTCCTCTAGAATCGTTATGAAGGACAGAATAGAAACCCGCTTCGATGCATATCTCAAAGATCGAGCTTGAGAACATCAAATCTCACGTCTCCACGACAATCGAATTCACCCGCGGAACGACCGCTATTACCGGTGCAAACGGGGCGGGGAAAACTACGATCATCGAAGCGATCGCGTGGGTCTTGTTCGATCTGCTTGAGTACAAGAAAGAGGATTTTGTTCGCCGCGGGGCAAAGAAAGGTTCGGCAACAATCACCTTCGAAAGCGGGCTCGACGAACGCGAGTATATCGTCTATCGAGACTCAGGAGCGGGCTATCACGTGATCGACCCGCGGCTGCAGATGCGGATCGCGGATAAAAAAGAAGAGGTCTTCAGGTTTCTCTGGCAGCATCTCGGACTCGAACCTGGGACCGATCTGAAGTCGTTGTTCCGTCAGGCGATAGGCGTTCCGCAAGGCACGTTTACCGCGATCTTTCTCGAAGGTTCGACCGAGCGGAAGGTAGCATTCGACCGGCTTCTCAAAGTCGAAGAATACCGCCAGGCGGCGGAAAAACTACGTGAAACGACGCGGTACCTCGACATCACCATCGGCGGTGTCCGCGAAACGATCGCCCGTGCTGAGGGAGAATTGTCGCGGTCTGAGTCTGTCGAGGAAGAGCACAAGAAGGCTGCTGAGCAGATCGTTCAATTGACTTCCGAAACGGCCGAACTGCTTAAAACACTCGACGAAAGACGTCGCCGCGTGACAGCAATGGACGAGGAAGAAAAACGCCTCTCCGGCCTCAAAACCGCTCTCGACCGTAGCCGTGCCGAACGTGACAAGGCCGATCTGCTTTTCAAACAGCTGAACCTTGCCCACGAGCGGGCCGTGATCGCCGCTGAGAAGGTTTCCAAGGTCCGTGATGACCATGAACGCCACCTGAGAACGCTAGCCCGGCAAAGCGAGCTCGAACGCGAGAGAAACCGCCGGGATGTCCTCCGTGGCGAACTCGCAAAAACGACTACGGCGATCGCACATATCAATGCCGATAAGTCTCGGCTCGACCGCGAATTGAAAAACGTCCTGAAGGCCCGTGAGGATGTCGTCGAACTTCGTCCAAAAGCCGTCGAGCAGGAACGGATCGAAAAAGAGATCGTCGCTCTTCGCGAAGCTATAACCAACGCAAGAAACGCCGACGAACGCATCATCAGCATCAATGCCCAGCTCGAACGCATGCGTGAAAAGTGGCGACAGAACCAGCAGGACATAAATGCAGCTGAAGCCGGCGTCGCCGCCGCCCAGGCTATCCCCTCTCTGGAGAAACGCGAGAGTGAGATCGTCGCGAGGACAGCTACGCTAAAAGCGAACCTCGCCCGCGATGAGAAATTCCAAAGCGAGGTCAAGGGCGGTTTCTGCCCGATCCTGTCTCAGCGATGTTTGAATCTCGCCGAAGGCGAAACGCTCGAAAGCTTCCTTTCCAGCCAATTCATCGATCTCAAATCGCAGATCTCAGATTTGGAATTGGAGAGAAAGCGGGTCCAAACGGAACTCGCCGCCGCCCGTGAAGGCAAAACGCTCGCCGCCGCCCTCGAAAGCTATCGCAAACGCGGACAGGAACTCCGCGATGAGGGTGCCGGGCTTAACGCAAAGAAGGCGACGCTCGAAAAGCAGCAGGACATAGCCGACGGCGAAAGACGGATTCGTGAGGCTGAATCGCAGCTCAAAGCACTCGCCGACCCGGCGGCTCGCATTCGCATTCGGGAGAAAGAGTCGCTTCGTGAACCGGAGATCCGTGAGGGCCTGAGCCATGTTGAGAGCAATCTTGAGCGGCTTTCAAGCGACAAGCAGCTCCTGGATGAACAGCTCGAGGAGTTTAAGGAACTTGATGCCGAGTGGACGCGTTTAACAACGGAACGCGATGCGACCGCCGAAGCACACCGCGTCTTCCTGGCTAACGAAGCCGAGGCGGGCGGGCTCGAACAGAAAAAAGCGGATCTCGACAACGCCGCGGCGGAACTTGCATCAAAGTCAGAGTTGGTCCATCGGGCTGAGAGCGATCTCGCGGCCGCCGGTTCCGATTATGACCCGGACCGACACAAGACCGAGCGTGTCGAACTGCTAAACGTTGAGCGACGCTCAGCCGAGGTAAAAGCCACGCTCGAGGCCGTGAAGCGACGCGAAACGCAGTTAGCTGCCGATCTTGCGAGATTTGCCGAGCTAAGAAGGTCGCTGGCAGGCGAATTCCGTGAGAAGGAACGCCTCGAAAAGGTCGCCGAGACGACCGCGTTTATCCGCGACACTTTGAAAGAGGCCGCTCCGCGTGTGGCCCGCAATTACGTTCACCACGTCTCGCTCGAAGCCAACCAGATGTTTCGCGAGATAACCGGCACCGGCGAGCGAACGCTGAAGTGGGCCGAAGATTATTCGATCATGCTAGAAGAAGACGGCTTTGAACGGCCTTTCGTGAGCCTGTCGGGCGGCGAGCAGATGTCGGCGGCCCTATCAGTCCGCCTCGCTTTGCTCAAACAGCTAAGCGACATTCGAATCGCCTTTTTCGACGAGCCGACCACAAACATGGACGCCGAACGCCGAGAAAACTTCGCCGGCCAGATCAGCCGGATCACGAACTTCGACCAGCTTTTCGTGATCTCGCATGATGATACGTTTGATAGTTATGTGGATAATGTCCTTTCGCTTGGATAGCCGATGAGTTTAGCTGATAGCCCACATAGATTTTTCGAAACTGCTGAACGCTATTGTGCTTGGGCCGAAGGTCCAGCTTCTGAGTCGGACCTTCTAACAGCACGAAAGCTACTTGCCGAACTTCACCTTCTGGCGATTGAACTTCCCGACGGGGACTGTGGGAAGAAAACGGAGTACATCGTGTCGCACGAAATCTGGCGTAAGGTCTTGGAAAGGTTCAGTGAGCTTCCCCTAAATCTGTACTGGGACGTTTTCGATCCATTGAAGGAGGAACCGCCGGTAGCCAATTCGCTGGCGGATGATTTGGCGGACATTTATCGGGATCTCAAGGAAGGTGTCATTCTATGTGAGCAAGGCGATATCGTGGAAGCAACCTGGCAATGGCGATTGCATTTCGAGATCCATTGGGGAGCTCATTTAATAGGAGCCCAACGGGCGATACATTGCTACTTGACGAATTATTAAATGAAACAGGTAACCATAGTCTGCGACGGATCAAGCCTCGGCAACGGGAAAGGAAACCCGCGTGCGGCGGCTGTGGCGGTGTTGGGCTTTAAGGGTTACTGGAAGGGCTTCGGCGAATACCTGGGCGGTGCGACAAATCAGCAAGCCGAGATCGCTGCGGCGGCGTTGGGGCTTGAGAACTTAAAGGAGCCGTGCACCGTAACATTGCTCTCGGATTCGAAATACGTTGTCGAAACCATGGGCGGAACGTGGAAACGAAAAACCAACCACGACTGGTGGAGCCGCCTCGACAATGCGGCAAAGAGGCATCGAATAACCTGGAAATGGGTCAAAGGCCACGACGGGCACATCGTTCAGGAGGTCGCCGACGACCTGGCCCGAAAAACCGCCGAAATGGGCCGCGTGGATGAAGAAATGATCGACGATGCAGTGGCAGAGATCGGGACTATTGAGATTTGAAGGAATGGCACCGCAGAGGCGCTTAGGAAGACAAGGAGAGGGGGAGAAGAGGAGAAGAGGAGAAAAGGGGACAGATTAACCGCGGATGAATATGGATAGACGCAGATCAGGACAAAGAAAGATGAACCCGGCAATCCCGGCTTTATCTCTATTGAAGTTCCTCCGTAAGCTTCCGTGGCGGTTTGCAAAAGCTTCTCCTTCTCTCCGTTTCTTTTTCTCTCCTCTTCTCCTTCTCTCCTTTTCTCCTCTTCTTCCCCTGCGTCTCTGCGTCTCCGCGGTGATGATCTTCTTATCCGCACTCGCATTCCACGCGCAGATAAGACAAGGAAACGGTTGGGTTTGGCAAAATCCTTCGCCGCAGGGCAATCCGCTTTATTCGATACACTTCGCTTCGGACAAGGAGATCGGCTATGCGGTCGGTTCTGACAATACTGTCTTGCGAACCATCGATGGCGGTTTCAAATGGGTGAGGCAGGATATTCCCTTCTCGGACGTGACTTTCTCGTCAGTTTTTGTGAAGGACAAGAATATCGCATTCGTTGTCGGTGCCCGCGGCTCGATATTTATGACGGACAACGGCGGGAAGGAATGGAAGCGTATTCCAACCGACGTCAAGGACCATTTTTCATCGATCACATTTGCCGGAACGGAAATGAAAACCGGTTGGATCACCGGCACCTACGGCCGCGTCATGCGGTCTGACGACGGCGGGCTGACGTGGCGGTCACAGACGTCGGGCACGTCGGAACAGCTGTTGAGCGTCGACGCATTCGACACGATGCGAGCGGCGGCGGTCGGCCTCGGCGGTGTTGTTCTGACCACCGTCGATGGTGGTGAGGTTTGGAAACCGTCCGACCCCTGCGGCGGCTCTCTGATCTCCGACGTTTCGTTCAATGGCGAGAAAGTGATGATAGCCGCCGGCTTTGGTGGCTGCGTAGTCAGGAGCGACGATGGTGGGCTGTCATGGACACCGGTCACGA
Source organism: uncultured Chloracidobacterium sp. (assembly GCA_964410495.1). GTDB lineage: Bacteria > Acidobacteriota > Blastocatellia > Pyrinomonadales > Pyrinomonadaceae > OLB17. The sequence continues at coordinate 353,141 of CAYPGP010000001.1, read as the reverse complement.
TATTCAGCCGCTCCGACCTGCTTTCGGTATCGTTCTCGGACGATGCGAACGGCCTGATGACGGATGCAAACGGCGTCGTCTGGGTTACGGGCGACGGCGGCAGAACGTGGCTGCCGTTCAATGTTCGCACTAATCCCAAACTCGTAAATGTTTATTTTGCCGACAAATTCACCGGCTGGGCGGTTGGTGAAAATGGCTTGATCGTGCGAACTGACGACGGTGGATTCAGCTGGCAGCGTCTGTCAGAGGGCGGACGCGAAGATGTTAATGACCTGGTCTTTTTGGACGATGAGATCGGCGTCGCGGTCGGCTCACGCGGGAAGATATGGCTTACGAACGACGCCGGCCGGGCATGGATCCCGACGTTTTCCGGTACGCTCTCCAATCTGAACTCGGCCTCCTTCTTCGACGGGCAGCGCGGCTGGGTAGTGGGGGACAGCGGAACGGTTCTGCGAACCGTCAACGGCGGAGCAAGCTGGGGTAAGGGCATTTCGGGAGTGAAAGACGACCTCCTGGCAGTTACTTTTGTGTCCGACAGGATCGGCTTCGCCGTGGGTGCTTCGGGAACGATCTTAAAAACAGATACCGCAGGCGCGTATTGGCAGCCGAAGGAATCGGGAACGCGGTTATGGCTCGAAGATGTCAAGTTTTTTGACGATCAGGTCGGCGTGATCGTAGGCGACAAGGGCACGATCCTGCGAACGACCGACGGAGCCACAAGCTGGACGCAGATAAAGACGGGCGTTAAAGAGAACCTATATTCACTCAGTTTCTACGATGAAAAGAACGGATTTGCCGTTGGCTCGTCGGGAATTACGCTGAGAACAACGGACGGCGGCGTAACGTGGCAGGACCAGGAATCGGCGTCGAGATTCAACCTCTTTGCGGTGCAGGCCTTCGGCCCGGCTGCGGCTATCGCGGTCGGGGAACTTGGCACCGTACTCGTCACGGAAGACGGCGGAAAAACGTGGGCGATCCAGCCCAGCATTACGAGCAAAGTGCTGCAGACGTTGGCATATCGCGGCGGAAACAAACTCTGGGTCGGCGGCCGCGGCGGAGCGATGATCAAGCGGACGGAGTCGCTTTCGCCCCGAACGCAAACCATCCCCAAAGGCCCGCCGATCCTAAAAAACGCCCCGCCCCGCGTACGGCCGAAAGCTCGGGTTCCGCTGATAACCGTGACGGACGATGGTGATATCCCGTTCGCGGTACCGGTCAAAAAGCCTTGAGCGGCGACTGCGTCCAGGTTCTCACACTTTAACGACGACCGAGATCCATTCGCCCGAGGTCTCGACCGTGAAATTGGATCTTTGACAACTTAAAAGTTGGGCTTCAATTATCGACCGCTGTTCAGCGAGGATTCCCGAAAGCAGCAGTAGCGAACGGGCCTTCGCGAGCAAAAGATCGAGGATCGGAACTATCACGTCGATCGTGAGATTTGCGAAAACAAAGTCGAATTGTGGAACATCGGCACCCAGCGAGCCTTCCCTAAAATCGATCCAGGCGGTTTGATTCAATACGGCGTTTTCCCGAGCGATCTTCACCGAATCGACGTCGGTATCGCAGGCGTGGATATGAGTGGCCCCAAGTTTTGCGGCGGCAATAGCCAAGATGCCGGTTCCGGTTCCCACATCAAGGATGGACATATCGTCGCGATATAGCTCGCCGATCGCCTTGAGACAAAGTTTGGTGGTGTCGTGCGTTCCCGTTCCGAACGCCATATTCGGCTCGATGCGGATCACGATCTTCTCGGTGGCGTCGAGGTTTTCCCATGGCGGAGCGATGATAAATTGGCCTATTTCAGTCGGTTTCCAGTGCTTTTTCCATTCGGCAAGCCAGTCCTCGTTCTGAACTTGGTAGATTTCGATACTTTGCAACGCGTTAGGTTCAAATCCGTAGATCGACAAAGCGTCCTCGATCCCATCCCGCAGCATTTCCTCCGCGATTGGTTCCGTAAAGTAACCTTTTACGACGGTCGGCGAGCCGGTGGCGCGTTTGCCCAACAGGTCGATCTCGGTACCTTCCGCTCCCGCTTCGTCCAGGGCAAATTCGACCGCTTCGGCCGCTTCATGAGCGACTGTTATCGCTGCGGCATACCAATTTTTCGTGGCTTCCATAAGAAAAACACCTTCAATTGCATGCTGCCGAACAATAGCCTCCGCAACCGCATGCAATCATTATCGCAGTTAACGATTTAGAGGAGAAATTTATGGAAGGTCCACTTCGCGGAATTATTGCTGGTGTCGCTGCATGGAAATGGGGCGGCGGGTGTTTGTCGACAATATTGGTCTTTTTGATCGTGTTCTATTTGCTCGGTTTTGTTCGCTGTTAGCGGTAGATGGGAGCTACTCTCTGATGCCCATCTCATCAAGGTCTCGCTCGCGGTTTCGCCAGTCCTCGACAACTTTTACGAATAATTTGAGGAAAACCTTCTTTCCGAGGAGGTTTTCGATATCCATCCGTGCCTTCGTGCCGATGTCGCGAACGCGGGCTCCCTGCTTGCCGATGATGATCTTTTTCTGCGACGGCTTTTCGACGTAGATGGCACAAAAGATCGTCGTCAGGGTCGGGTCGCTTTCGTCGAAGACCTCAGTTATCACTGCCGTAACATATGGGATCTCTTCGCCGGTAGACTGCAAGATCTTTTCCCTGACCATCTCCGCTACTATCATCCTCAGCGGCTGGTCGGTCATTTCATCGTCGCTAAAGATCGGCTCTCCCGGCGGCAGATGTTTCACAATATGCTCCAGAAGGACATCGATCGCATCGCCCTTTAGTGCCGAAACCGGAATGATCTCCGCGAAGCCGTATTCGTTCGAGTACATCTCGATAAGCGGCAGTAAATTACCCTTTTCTTTGATCTTATCGACCTTATTCAGCACGAGAATAGCGGGTTTTTCCGAGTGTTTGACCAGATCGAGAACAAAGCGGTCTCCGTTTCCGGTCGAAACGCTGGCATCACGCATTAGCACGAGAACGTCAACCGACAGGATCGCATCATGCACCGCCGCCATCATACGCCGGTTCAGCAAATGGCCGGGCTTATGCACTCCGGGAGTGTCCACAAAAACGATCTGTCCGTCGTCACGCGTAACGATTCCCTGAATACGGTGGCGTGTCGTCTGCGGCTTGTTGGAAACGGCGGCGATCTTTTCGCCTACGAGACGATTCAACAGAGTAGACTTCCCCGCGTTCGGCCGTCCGATGAGCGCGACGTAGCCGCTCTTATATTCTTTTTCTGACATTGATTAGAACGTTAGCAGAAGCAAACCGCGAAACGAAGTTCAGCGACCAGCAGATGCCCGTTGGCTGACGAATGGAATAGGCCGTATATCTTACTGCTTCAACAGACGCTGTTTCGCCGCAAGTGCCTCGCTAAAGCCACCACCGCGGACGTCTTCGAGCTTTATAGCCTCGTCATAGAGCCTGATCGCATAGGCATTGTCATTGTTGTGCTCATAAATGCGGCCGAGTGCGACATAGGTCAGTGATAAAAGCGCCCGGTCGGTGGTCGGTCCTGCATTCCTCAGTACCTCGACATACGCGTTCTTGGCAGCTAGCAGTTTCTTGGCCTGCTCTTCGGGATCCTGGATTGCCACTGCTTCAAGGCCCGCTACGCGAGCAATATTGTAATGGATGCGCGGCTCCTTTGGATTAGCGGCAAGCAGCTGCATTAGATCGGCGTTAGCCTTGGCGAAATCCTTGGCGTTGATCGACTTTTGAATTTCGAGCAGTTTGGTCGTGACCGGATTTTCAGCGGTAATTATCCGCGTATCTGGCTTACTTTTTCTTTCCTCGCGAGCTGCAAGTGCTCGTTTTCTAGCATCAGCCGTCGACGCGACACGGTTCGATTCCTTCGCTGCGTCGAAAGCCGCTAGCATGTCACGCATCGACGCTGCGATATCAAAACCAGAATCCTCGATCCCCTTTAGCTGTTCGGCAAAATAAAACGCGAGGACCGCACCCTTTTCATAGTCTTCGAAAAGCTGCTGCAGGGATTCGTCTTCGAGCGATCGCTTATACTCCGCGAGTTCATCTGAAAGCTTTTTGCGGCTCGCAACATCGTCTTCTTTATAAGCAGCGATCCTTTCGCGTGCGATATCTGTTGCAACACGTAACCGCGCATTCTCTGCCTGCTTAATGTCCGCAGCGGCGACCAGAGACCTTGTCACGGCGAGGAAAACATCCGGTGAAATTGACGGCTTCGTCTTTCTCTTCTCATCGAGGACCGGTTTTGCCCACGCTCTGACCTGGGCCAGCTCTTTTGCGTTGGAGAGAACCAACGGATCTATCACAAACTGCAAAAATGCTCGCCGCACTTCGGAGAATGAAAGATCAGTATCGGGCGGGACGATGGCGTAATAGTCATCACGAATATTCAGAAAATTGATCGTCTGCCGCGCCGCCAGCTTTTCAGGAACGAGGAAGAATCGCCGCTCATTCTCGCGAGTCTCGACTTGCTGGATCGGTGCTCCCTTTCCGCCCGCTTTCTGTGTCTGAGTTACGACCTTTTCTGCATACATCAGCCTTGGGCGAGTGTGAAGATAACTAAGCAGGTCACTTACCATTTCGCGAGCCGATCGCCGCAGTCCGGCGTCAGAGTCCGTTTGGTACTGTTTCACATACCCGTCGAGTCGTGGACCGATCGACGATTTCCTATAAAACTCACGCACTAGCGGAGCAAAATCGAGAACGTCAAGAAGCGGCCCGGGAAGATCATTAGTAATGACCGGATCGTTCAACTCAGGCACGGGCGTTAGCGTATATGCCATCGACATGAATGGAGCGATTATCTCGGCATCACTCGCATTCGGCCTTGATCGCTTGTACTGGGAAACAAAAAGGGAGATCTTGCGGCGAAGCTCTGCTTCTTGAGGAACGCTGTCCTTAAGCAGCGGATCTTTTAATAATTGCGAACGAAATTCCTCCCCTTTCGCAGAAAGCGGGGTATTTATGACCTTTTCTTCAACCCCTGCGGCATTTCGCTGCGTCGCCATCTCCAGAGCCGACAAAACGACGATAAGCCGTTTATCGGGTTCGATGCGAACCCCATAATTCAGCAGATCAAAACTAGCGGGCACCTGAGCAAACGAGCCGACCGCGAACAACAGAACAAGGAAAAGCGAAAAAAATCGAAACATCACAACCGTTTATCCTACCGTATTTCAATCTTAAAAGATGAGTGCCGCAAGCCGATAGATGCTTTTAATATCAAACGAAACTATGTCGCCCTGGATCGCGACGACATAGGACAAAATGAAAAAGGACGGAGAAAAAAACAACTATTTCCCCATCCTTTCTTAAATTGAGATCAAAATTCTTAGTTATAGCTCGCGAGTGCTGACGGCTCATCGTCGAAAGTGTCGAACACCGTCAACAGCTTCGTGATAGCCAGGAGATCCTGTATCTTCTGCGTCAAGCTCAAAAGCTTTAGAGTTCCGCCCTCTTTCTTTACCGCCGTAAAGCTCGATACGAGTTCGCCGATGCCGCTCGAATCGATGTAACCGACGCCACCCAGATTGAGCAGGATCTTATTTTTGCCTTCGCCAAGCAGACGGCGGATCGTGTTGCGAAGTGCGACGCTGCCCTCGCCGATGGTTACTTTCCCTACTAGATCAAGGATCGTAACGTCGCCGGCCTGGCGTTCAGTTATAGTGATATCAGCCATTTCTTTCTCCTCGTTATCGTCAAGTTATATTGCGTGATGCAAATTTTAGTCTAATAGCAGTGTAAAAGTCCAAGTAAAACTTACAATTCTCAGTTCTCAATGCTTTTTGAGCATTTTTACGCGAATCCCGCCATCCACTGGATTTTCCCATTCAACCTCGTCCATAAAAGTGCGCATGAAAAGTATTCCGCGGCCGCTGGCTTTTAAGAGGTTGTCTTCTTCGGTCGGGTCCGGAACGTCGTCAACAGAGAATCCAGTTCCGAAGTCCCTGACCGTTATCTCAAAGCCCTCCGCTTTATCGGCGAGCGTAAGATGTACAGTTTTCGATTCGTCGAATTTGTTGCCATGTTTTACGGCGTTCGCGACAGATTCGCGTATCGCCATATCGACCGCAAATGTCACCTCATCGCCGTATCCACAGCTTTTGGCATACTCGTCGGCCATCATGGCTGCTTCGTCAACCGATTCGATACGGCTTGGCAACTCTATTTGTCGCATAGCGAAATCAATGTATGTCTTGTAAGTTATAGGTTTGCGGGCTTTGCTGTCAAGACTTCAGGACCGTGTTTCTTAATAAGATGACGAGTAAAAAAACCAACCAAGCGAATTCGATAAGGGGTATTGTGAATTTGCCCGGAGATAAGTCTATCTCGCATCGGGCAGCGATGTTCGCCGCTATCGCGAACGGAACGACGAGGATAGAGAATTTTGCGACCAGTGCCGATTGTTCATCCACGCTCGAATGCCTGGGCGCGCTGGGCGTTTCTCATAGCCGAGTCGGAAACACCATCACGATGCACGGCGTTGGGAAGTGCGGTTTTACGCCGCCGACGCACGATCTGGACTGCGGTAACAGCGGAACGACGATGCGGCTGATATCCGGTATTCTGGCGGGACAGAATTTTACGTCCACCTTGATCGGCGACGATTCGCTTCAAAGCCGGCCGATGAAGAGGATCATCGAGCCGCTCGGTTTGATGGGCTCTGTTATCCATTCTCACGAAGGCAAAGCTCCGCTTACGATAAATGGCACAACGCTATTGAAAGCGATCGAATATCAACCGCCTGTTGCTTCGGCACAGATCAAATCGTGCGTACTTCTCGCCGGTCTCCATGCCGACGGCCTCACGACTGTGATCGAACCCGTTCAAACTCGCGATCATACGGAACGCATGTTGGCATGGTTTGGCGTCGATGTCTCGATCCAATCGACTGAAAATGGCAAAAGGATCTCAGTCTCGGGCGAAGCGAAACTCACTGCCCGTGATCTGGTCGTCCCGTCCGACATTTCGTCGGCCGCATTCTTCATGGTTGCTGCCGCATGTTTGCCTGGTTCTCAGATAACAATGCCAAACGTTGGGCTCAATCCATCACGGCGCGGCGTACTCGATGCGATGATCTCGCTCGGAGCTGATATTGAGGTCATAGATTCCGCCGAAAACAGCAATGAACCGACTGCAACCATAATCGCAAGAGGCGGCCTCAAAAAAACTCCAGCCGAAAACATTCTTCGAGGCGAGATAATCGCAAACCTGATTGACGAGGTCCCGATCCTGGCGATCCTCGGAACACAGCTTGAAGCCGGGATCGAGATCCGTGATGCCGGAGAACTGAGGGTAAAGGAATCCGACCGGATCGCAACGGTGGTTAAAAATCTGAAAAAAATGGGAGCCACGGTGGACGAATTTCCGGATGGACTGCGCGTCTCGCGTTCTGAACTTCGGGGTGCCGAGATCGATTCGCATCACGACCATCGGATAGCAATGGCATTCGCGATCGCTGGATTGTTAGCGGAAGGCGAAACAACGATCCACGGAGCAGACGCCGCCGATGTTTCGTTCCCAGGCTTTTTCGAAACGCTGGCGTCTGTCATATCTTAATAGAATCTTCTTCTTACCCTGGATCGAGCTGAATGACGGCGACTGCCCGCAAAATGAACAACGGTGCACGCATAGCCTTAACTGGTTTCATGGGCGTTGGGAAATCCAGCGTCGCACGGCACCTTGCACATCTCGTGAAAGGCCGCCGCGTTGACCTCGACCACGTTATCGAATCTCGCGAGGGCAGGCGGATAGTCGATATTATCGACCGCGACGGCATCGACCGTTATCGTGAAATTGAAACCCATCATCTCGAACGGGTTTTGACGGAATCGGCGACCCAGATCCTCTCACTTGGCGGCGGGACCTGGACGGTAGAAAAAAATCGCGAACTCCTAAAGGCGAGCGAATATACAAGCGTTTGGCTTGAAGCCACATTCGAGCACTGCTGGATGAATATTTCACATTCGAAAAAGGACCGGCCGCTTGCGCGGAACAAGCAGGCAGCCCTGAAACTCTTCGACGAACGTCAAAAAATATACTGCCTCGCCGACTGGCACGTCATTATTCGCCCCGACTACACGTCGTATGATGTGGCAGCTAAAATAGCGGACGAAATTTTTTCGTGAAATTCGCGTTTTTTCTATTGCCAAAACCTCGCGCGTAAATCAATAATTATTGCACTAAATAATGTTAGTTCGGTTCGTCGCCTAGCGGGCCGGTTTTCTGTTAATTAGGAAGAGCGCGGTTTTTTTGTGCTCGACAGTCACAACACTAATTTAATATTACCGAGTTATCGGGAGGAAAAATGAAAGTAAAAATATTTACAGTTCTGACTTTAGCCTGTGCATTGTTCATGATGGCTTGCGGAAAGAGCGATGCCGATCTGCAAAAGGCTGTTACCGACAAGTTGACCGCTGAGAAGATAACGGGCGTTACCGCAACCGTTAAGGATGGCGTGGCATCGCTTAGCGGCGAAGTGGCCGACGCGACCGTCAAGAGCAAAGCGGAAGCCACCGCAAAAAGTGTCGAAGGCATCAAATCGGTCGATGGAGCAAAGTTGACTCTCAAGCCGCTGCCAACCCCGCCGCCGCCGTCAGAGGATCAGAAGATCCAGGCCACGGTAACGGAATCGATCAAGAAGCTTAACCTGACCGGAGCCAACGTAACGGTTACCGTAGCCAACGGCGAGATCACGCTCACCGGCGACGTTGCCAAAGCTGACCTGACCAAGGTCATGCAGGCCGCTAACGAAGCGAAAGGCACCAACCCGGCAAAGGTCGTCAACAAGTTAACCCTTAAATAGGCGCAGAGTAGGAGGAATAATCATGTCACTTCAAGATAAATATTTGTCACTTCTAGAACTCGCCAACTCCAACGGAACCAGCTATGAGCTGTCCGAAGGCGACGGGGTTCTTCACATAAACGGTTCGGCCCCAAGCGAAGAAGCAAAAGCCGAACTTTGGGCCGAATACGAACGCCTCGATCCGGAATTCCGTTCAGGCGATCTAATTCTTAACATCTCGAGCGGAGCCGGCGACGCCGGCGGCGGTGCGAACACCTACACAGTTGTCTCGGGAGACAGCCTTTCAAAGATCGGCGCCAAATACGGCGTACCCTGGAAAGCCATCTTCGACGCCAACCGCGATCAGCTCAACAATCCCGACCTGATCCACCCAGGCCAGGAATTGAGAATTCCGTAGTTCAAGAATTTTCTTGATTCGAAGAAAGCACTCTGATATAGTCGCGAAATCGACTCTCCAGAGTGCTTTTCTTTGTACGGATGGAATTATGAAAGTGGTTCTCCCGGTCTTGTTTACGTTGGTAATACAAATGGTCGTCTACGGCCAGTCGACCGACCTACCGGAGAGGCTCGTTCCCAACGACCAAACAAAACAGCAGGCTAATCAGCTAAATTTACAGGCGGCAAAGCTACTCCCTAGATTTCTGCTAAAAGAAGGTATCGAGACGCAATCAGACAGCGAGTCGGTCCTTGGGATCCGGGGTAATGGTGCGTTTTACTCATTTTCAACAAAAACACACAGCTGGAACAATATCCCTGAACTCATGCTGGAATCTTCGGGAATGTTGACTATTGTGTCTCATAGCGGCCTCATGGCCGATCTAAACAATTATCCACTAAACGAACTAACTGCGGAATCCGATATTCCGGCGCTCAAGTTTCTTACCTCGTATCGTTCATGGACAACGAAGGAGGAGCGAGAACAAGAAGTCCGAACAAAAGCCGAACTTCGAAAAAGTGGCATTAACGTCAATGGGTCTTGGCCAGCAATACTTGGACACAGCTACGTCATGCGAGCGGTGAGTCCTGATAAAGCAGATATTCTGGTTGCTTTCAGGATTGTCAAAGCAGAAAAGGACGGTTCGCTTGAAATTGTCTGGAAGTTGCTAAACCAGTTTATAAAACCTGCCAAGATATACCTCTCGGATCTCGATCTTACGGCAGCGATTCAAAAAGTGATCGACGAGAATGGAATCTTTAAGACCATTGGGTTTCAAATAAAGGACAATAAGATAACACTCACTGGGGCCACAAAACGACAAGAATTCGACATCTTTGTTCGTTTGATCGAGCCGTTCCGCACGCGTGGAATCGACACTCAGAGCGTCACGGAAATAATATCCCCGTAAACGAACTTAAACGGCAACTTTATCGGACATCGAAAATGTTTGGTAATTCTCCTCTCGTCCGCTGTAACGAACATTAACCACCTCTCTTCCCAAGGAGTAAGAATGAAGCTGATTCTCACCGTTGTTTTCTCGTTCACTTTAGCAACGTTTTCTTTTGCGCAAGTTGAAAGCCTTCCCGAAATTCTAAGACCGGGTCACGATGCTAGGGCCGAAGCGGATCGGTCGGGCACTCAGGTTTTTAGGATACTGCCGCGCGGAATGTTCAAAGATCCACCGAATAGTCTCAAGGACGCGGATAATCCTTTGGGAATTCGCGAAGGTGGAGCTTTTTACTCATTTACTTCAGGAAAGCACAGCTACAATAACACACCACAAATAATGTTGGAACAAGGCAACCTTATGACTGGTTTCGCTGGAGCAGACTATGGAATGATTGCTGACATCGGTTACTCACCGCTTTCAGATTTGGATCCGTCGATTCCAGAGCTTGTCTTTATGACTTCGTACCGCCCTCCGAAGTACGAGAAAGAAATACGGGCCGAATCGTTTCATAACCGTCGCATTGACGGAGTGTTGTATCGCCGCAGTGTACCGGCAATTCAGGGACACACTTACCTTCTACGCACGATTCGATTTGATCAGACGGACATTCTTGTCGCGTTTAGAATCTTTAAGATCGAAGAAGACGGATCGATGTCGATCATTTGGAAGAAACTTGCTGACTTCGGCAAGCCGATTATGCTTTACATGTCAGACGCCGATTTGAAAGCCGCTGTGCACAAGATTATTAGTGATTCGGGGATTGATCTCGGTGCTCCAATAGATATCAAAGATAATATCCTGATAATCACGGGACGGCACGACAATAGTGAATGGAGAAGGTTTCAAGACGCTTATCGATTTGCGGGAATACGCTTTCGCGGAGTCAGTTTCCAATCAAAGTAGTTTATAGAAGCTGATAAGGGCACACGAAGGCATGTACGACGGATCGGAACACGGCTCGGCTGCGTGAAAGTCGCTGGCGAATAGTCGCAGACGGGCCGCGAGTTCGCATTTTGATGCTATCTAAGCAATTTATGTCGATCTAAGCATTATCCGTCGATCTAAGCATTTTAGCATTCCATTTTTCGGGAACTTACGGTAGCGTATCATGTATGAACATGTGCGCCGTCTTCAATAGCCTTGTCGGATCTCTGATCACTCTGCGAGCTTTCCCAACCGATACGGCTTATTTTCTTGAAACGACAGCCAACACGGTGTCGTTTACACTGCGACTCAGTTCGGCGGCGGCTGGCTCGCTCGCCCTTGCGTTCCGATACTGTTGGGCCGCAGGCTCGCCCCGCGTCCGCTTGCGGCCTATCGCGGACAAGCTTGCGCATGAGCCGCCCAAATTCCTGGGACGCATCGCAGGGATGCCCGTGACCGCAAAAGCCCGCGCGTCAGCAAGGGCGATTCTCGCACGGTCGTATTTCAAGACATTGGCCACGACCTGGGACGCATCGCAGGGATCTCCTGTAACTGCAAATGCCCGCGCGTCAGCAAAGGTGATTCACGCCACCTTCGCATTGAAAGACATTAGCTTGGGACGCATTACGTAACAGTAGCTGGAAGGAAATCGCCCTTGCTGACGCGCGGGCTTTTGCATAAACGTCGCTCTACCTTCACTTCTAACTTTTGATATTTGAAATCCTGGGACGCATATTTCCAAGACCGCTTTTACAGAGGTCGGCGCGTCAGCAAGGCCTATATAGACTCGCCACCGGATCGAAAAAATTGGCTTGGGACGCATTCGTATTCCATAGCTTGCGAGAATCGCCCTTGCTGACGCGCGGGCTTTTGCAAACAAGCCGAACGAGATCTTGGGACGCAAAGCTTAGGGCCGTTTCTGGGACGCGAGTTGTTTGATAGTGCTAAGTCCTTTAGTTTTGTTAGAATTTTATCCTAATGTCTTTAGAAACAGACTTTATCGTGATCGGCAGTGGGGTAGCGGGTTTGCGGGCTTCCATCGAGCTTGCATCAACCGGTGCTCGCGTTTCGGTCCTCACGAAAGATAAAGCCAGCGAATCGAACACCGAATACGCTCAGGGCGGAGTAGCGGTCGTTCTATCCGAGGATGACAACGCTGAGCTTCATGAAGGCGACACGCTCGTCGCGGGTGCGGGACTTTGTGATGAAAAAGCAGTCGAAATTCTGGTCTCCGAAGGAACTAATTACATAAAGCAACTCATTGATTGGGGCACGGAGTTCGATCGGGAAGGCGGTAAACTCCTGATGGGCCAGGAAGCCGCTCATTCGCGGCGGCGAATTCTTCACGCCCACGGCGATTCGACCGGGGCCGAATTTGTTCGATCGCTCATCGCTCGTGCGGGCCTCGAGAAAACGATCCTTCTCACACCTTTCGCCAATACCGAGAGCCTTATCGTCCTCGATGGCCGCTGCGTCGGGGTCCGTTTTCTCGACCCGATCCTTCGTGCCCCGCGTGAGATATTTGCGAAAGCTGTCATCATGTGCACCGGCGGTGCGGGCCAGCTTTATTTGCACACCACCAACCCGCCTGTCGCGACCGGTGATGGAATGGCAATGGCATATTTCGCCGGGGCGGAAATGGCCGACATGGAGTTTGTCCAATTTCATCCGACGGCACTCAGCCTCGAGAACGCACCGCGATTCCTGCTTACCGAAGCCATGCGCGGCGAAGGCGGCCAGCTCAAGAATAAATACGGCGAGCGCTTTATGCTGCGTTACGACGAACGCCTGGAACTTGCCCCGCGTGACATCGTCTCCCGCTCGATAGTCGCCGAAATGCGCCGCACCGGAACTCGCGAGGTCTATCTCGACATGACCGCGATGAGCGAGGATTTCCTCAAACACCGCTTTCCAAAGATCTACGAGGTCTGTCGTTCCTACGGCCTCAATATAGCCAAAGACATGCTTCCCGTCTCGCCCGCGTCGCATTACTGCATGGGCGGGATACGAACCGACCTTTGGGGCCGGAGCTCGGTTCCGGGACTATACGCGGCAGGCGAAGTGACTTGCACCGGTGTACACGGGGCCAATCGTCTTGCCTCAAATTCCCTGCTCGAGGGGCTCGTTTTCGGAGCACGAGCAGGAAAAGCCGCCGCCGAGGATAACTCTGCATTCGAAATTTCAAATTTCCGATCTGAAATTTCGAGCTCCGGGATATCAACCGCGGATTCGGGCATCGCGACCGCTGTCAAAAAGCGCATCAAACGCGTCATGTGGGAGCGGGTTGGCATTTTGCGCGATCAAGATTCTCTCAAACGAGCACTCAAGGAGTTTTCTCAGATCGAATCCGGAAATCTTGGAACATCGTCGCGAAATTTCGTAACGCTTGCCCGGCTCGTCGCCATGGCTGCTCTCTGGCGCGAGGAATCCCGCGGTGGGCATTACCGCAATGACTTTCCCGAACAAGATGACAAGTGGCGGGTTCATTCTATTCAAAAGCTCGGCAGTGAAATTTCGGCTGCGGCCTCTATCAGCCAGCCCTAGAAATGGTTTATACTGTCGGCACCCGAACTTAACCCAAAGGTTTTTATGCAAGGAAACGCGACAGTTTTGAATCTCGCGTCGATAGTGACGCATCATGCACGGCTTCGCCCAAACGCCGAAGCGATCGTCTGGAACGACGTCCGACTCACCTACGGTGAACTCGACAAACTATCAAACCGCGTCGCGAACGCCCTTGTAAATATGGGCATCGGTCACGGCGACAAGGTTGCCCTAAACTGCGTCAATCTGCCGTACTTCCCGATCCTCTATTACGGGATCATGAAAGCAGGCGCGGTCGTCGTGCCGATCTGCGTTCTTTTCACGCCGTCTGAGATCGACTACCACCTCCGCGATTCCGATGCGAAGGCTGTTTTCGTTTTCGAAGGCACGCCGGAGCTTCCGATGGGTCGAAATACCAAAGAAGCTTTTGACCGTGTGGACACGTGCGAGCACCTGGTAGTAATGACCGCCGACATGATGGGCCCGTCGCCAATCGAGGGCCATAAGACGCTGACTCAGATCACCTTCGATCAACCCGAGACTTTTGAAGCATTTCCAACGAGGCCCGATGACACCTGCGCGATCCTTTACACGTCAGGCACGACCGGCCAACCCAAAGGCGCTGAGCTTTCGCACATGAACATCATGCTGAACGCTCAAACGGCATGGTCGCTTCATTTCCCATCCGTCGACTTTACCCGCGAAGGGCAGCAGGCCGTTTTGATCACGCTTCCGCTTTTCCACACCACCGGCCAGACCGCACAGATGAACGCACAGATCTTTGCCGGAAATCGCGTTGTACTCCTTCCTCGCTTTGAGCCGAACAGTGTGCTTGAGGCGTTTCGCAACGAGAAGATCAATTTCTGGACCGGTGTGCCGACAATGTACTGGGCGCTGCTCAAGCATGTTGAAGAAAACGGCATCGATATCGGCCCTTATGCTGCATCGCTCAAGGTCGTCAGCTCCGGCGGCGCTCCGATGCCGGTCGAGGTGATGAAGCAGTTCGAGGAGAAATTCGGCGTTCGTATCCTCGAGGGCTATGGCCTCTCGGAAACCTCGCCGATCGCCACTTTTAATCATCCGGAAGTGCCATCGCGCCACGGCACGGTCGGCCAGCCGCTTTATGGTGTCGAGGTCAAATGCGTCGATGACGACGACAACGAAGTCCCTCGTGGTGAACGCGGCGAAGTGGTCATCCGCGGCCACAACGTCATGAAAGGCTATTACAAACGCCCTGAAGCCACCGCTGAGGCATTCAGGAACGGCTGGTTTCACACCGGCGACATCGGCACGATGGACGAGGACGATTTTCTCTCAATAGTCGACCGCAAGAAAGACATGATCCTTCGCGGCGGTTACAACGTCTATCCGCGCCAGCTCGAAGAAGTCATCATCACTCATGAGGCAATCTCGCTCTGCGCTGTTATCGGCGTTCCCGACGAACGCCTCGGCGAGGAAGTCAAGGCATTCATCGTGCTGAAACAGGGTTTCGAACTAACCGAAAGCGACTTCATCGCCTGGTGCAAAGAACGGATCGCTGCCAACAAATACCCGCGCCACGTCGAATTCCGCGACGCCCTGCCGGTCGGAAACACCGGCAAGATATTCAAGCGGGCTTTAAAGGAAGAAGTCGCAAGCTCCAGACAGTAACTCGAGAAGCTCGGCAGTCTTCTTTGCGTTCTTTACGTCTTTGCGTGAAACTTCTTGATTTATGCTGCTCAAGAAACTTGTCATCGCGATCTTTGCCGTTTTCACGGTTACGACTGCGTGTTTTAACTCGAAGTCCGCCAAATACTCCATCGCGGATAGCAAAACATACGAAGCCTCGCTGTTTCGCCAAAACTGCTCGATCTGCCACGGTCCCGAGGGTGAGGGGAAAACGCTTGACGACGGCCGCGTGGTACCGAATCTTCGCCAGGGCGATTTCAAGTACAAGACTGACGAGCAAATCTATTCCCATATCTCGGATGGGGGAAATGGCATGGTGCCGTTCAAGAACATGCTTACTCAGCGTGAGATCAACCAACTCGTCCGACTTGTCCAGGACGAACTCCGGAAACAGCAAAAGTAAATTCCACAGCCGCTTCATCCGTGTAAATCTGCGTTCATCTGTGGTTAAATCCTAAGTATGAAAGCACTCATAACCGGCGCCAGCGGGCTTATTGGCAAAGAACTGCAGAAATCGTTCAGGGCGAAAGGCTACGAACTTCTTCTTGCTTCACGAAAACCCGCGACTGACCCGCTACATATCCAATGGTCGATCGAAGAAGGCTTTTCGAAGCCCGAAGATCTTGAAGGCGTCGATATCGTTGTCCATCTTGCCGGCGAGAACGTCAGCGGGCTTCGCTGGACGGACGAGAAAAAGAAGGCGATCCGTGATAGCCGTGTTCTTGGTACGCGAAACGTCGTCGACGCTATTTCGAAGCTCAAGCACAAGCCCAAAGTCTTTATCGCCTCGTCCGCTATTGGCTTCTATGGCGAACGCGGTGAAGAAGAGGTCACCGAATCGAGCGCCGCGGGCGACAACTTCCTTGCGGGTGTCTGTAAGGAGTGGGAAGCCGAATCGCGCCGTGCCGAGGATGCGGGTATTCGAACCGTTTTGCTTCGCACCGGAATTGTCCTGTCAAAAGATGGCGGTGCCCTTTCGACGATGCTCCTGCCCTTCAAAATGGGCGTGGGCGGCGTGGTCGGTAGCGGAAAGCAGTGGATGAGCTGGATCTCGCTTGAAGATGAGATCGCTATCATCAACTACGCCATCGAAAACGAGAACATCCGCGGAGCCGTAAACGCCGTCGCTCCCAATCCGGTGACGAATGAGAAGTTCACAAAAACGCTCGGCGAGGTCCTCTATCGCCCGACGATCCTGCCGCTTCCGGAGTTCGCAGTTAGCATGATCTTCGGCGAAATGGGCGATGCATTGCTGCTCGCAAGCACAAAAGTCATTCCAAAACGCCTTATCGATGCTGGTTTTGAGTTTAAGTATCCTGATCTAAAGCCTGCGATAGAAAGGGCGGTTGAGTAGACCGAACCTCGAGTCACCATTGGTTCTACTTGCGGTCAAAGATGTCCGCGTTCCGCCAAGGGAGTAATAGCGGCCGGCTTGGTGCGCAATCAGAATCGAACGGGGCGATCTGTAGGTTGAGCGAATATTCACCATCAGCTACATCGTTTGGAATATATGCCAGTTCAGTGATCGTGCTCTCGATCCTCGTTTCAGCGTTTATCTCGAAAGTTTCCGGCTCGACATTCCAAAAACGCCGATGATTGATCAATTTTCCGTTGTCAAAGATCCGGTCGATCGAAGGCAGATCGACGACTAGATGCTTAACGCCGTGATCGAGCATCCAGTTGACGGCGTCGGCAGTAAAATACGGTGGAATATTCTTTTCGCCATATTCCCGCGTCTTCTTCGAGTCGTCGTTAGGTAACGTGCGGACGATCAACGCAAAATTGCTGCACCTTTGTAACCATTTTGTTAGATGGGAGAGATCGAATGCTGCGCCCGTGATAACAAGATCGTCGCCACGCTTTTCGGGTTCAACCGAAACGAGAAATGCAGCGATCAATGCATCTTTCAAACAATCCCGCACCGATATCCGTTCATGCGTGATGTGCCCGACACACTCGGTGTGCGTTCCGTTGCAATGCGGAATGAAAGTGTATTGCTCAAAATTGACACTCCCGCCCCTGCGCGTGTCACCAACGATGTCGCCAGCTTCACACGCGTGAGAAGCGGCCCGCTCAACCCCATACGCATTCGGTTGCGGGCCATTGAATATAAGGGGTATTGAGATGTCGTAGATGTCTTTCAAATCGAATTCGCCTCTTCCAAAAGTCGTTTGCCGATCAGTCATCTATCCCCTGCGAATTAAGACTTCGCAAACGCTCCACGACCTCACCCAGGTTGAGTTCGTTCACCGATGCGATATCGCCGCATATATCCATCAATAGAGCGTCCTGCCGATTCCCTCGACTTTTTGCTTCGGAATACGGCAGGTCTTCGCGGAACGTTACCATCGAGTATTTCGAGAAGTAGTCGGCATAAGTTTGTTCGAGTTTTGTTTCGAGTTCGCGTTTACGTTGGAAAACGGGGTCGGCGACGCGGTCTCGCATTTCGTAGAAGTTTTCTTCGGCCATGTCGGCGATAGCGTCGGCGTTTATTTTGCGAAGTTTGCCGTATTCGGTGAAGATCGCTTCCCAATCGAGGTTGTGAGCCGAGCGAGTTGACCCGGTCGCTGCCGCCCCCGGTTCTGACATATCGGTCTCCTCGGCAGCCATCTGCGCGTCGATCAATCCGGCGAGTACGCGTACATCTTCGAACGCGCAGTTCATGCCCTGGCCATAAAAAGGCACGACAGCATGAGCGGCGTCGCCGAGCAGGAGAGCCTTTCCGTCGACATTCCATGGCCAGCATTTGAGTGTGCCGAGATTGCCGGTCGGGTTCTCGAAAAAGTCCTCGACGAGCGTTGGCATCAGCGGAACCGCGTCGGCAAATTCGCGGTTGAAGAATTCGCGGATATCTTGTTCAGTATCAAGCGAGGCGAAATCGGAATATGGAACCTTGTTGCCACCCGCTGACGCGGGCGGTTCTGACTTGTGAGCCAAAAACAACGTACACGTAAAGCTGCCGTCGAAATTCGGCAACGCGATCATCATGAACTGATGCCGCGGCCAGATGTGGAGTGCATTTTTTTCGAGCCGAAAACCGCCATCTTCCGCCGGTGGTATGTGCAACTCCTTATACCCGTGATCAAGGAAGACCGTGGAACTCTTGTAACCGTCGAGTTGGTTCTCCATCGTGTGACGAACGGCTGAACCGGCTCCGTCGGTGGCGATCATTGTGTCGAAACCGGTGATCTCGATACCGTTTTCAGCTTTCAGTTCCGAGCTTCCGGTTTGTTCGAACGTTAAGCTCTGGTTTTCGATGTCATAGTTGCTAAGACGATGATTGAAGAAAATATTGACGCCGTCGTACTTCTCGGCCTCGTTCATCAGTGCGATGTTCAGGCCCGCACGCGAAACGGAGTTGATATATTCGCCCTGCCGTCCGCTATAAGGCAGCAGTTTCGTCTCGCCTGTGGGCGTGTGGATCATCCGGCCGAGCATGGGCACGGCCTCGGCAAGCATGTACTCATCCATCCCAACCTCGCGAAGGGCAGCGATCCCGCGGTCCGAGAGGGCAAGGTTTATCGAACGCCCGGCTGCGACTTCCTCAAGCCGCATATCGCCGCGAGATTCGTACACATCGACCTTTATCCCGCGTTTCGCGAGATAGATCGCGAGTAGCGAACCCGCGAGGCCGGCACCGATTATTGCGACATTAGCCATTGTTTAAACAAAACTCCAGATCGCCTTTTCCAACTGATAAAGATCAAGATCGACCGCGTCGGGCCGCAGCCGCGTGGCGTAGCGGCGAAGGTCGCTCGTCTCATACAACATTGTAAGCATCATCAACCGCCGACGCATTTCTTCGTTCATATCGGCGTCCGAGTAACCGTATGCTCGGAAAAACTCGCGTTGCAGATCGCGTTCGCCCTGAATTATCAGCACGCCGATCGCAAGCACGTCGTACTCATGCCAGCCGATGCGCGAATCGGCGAAATCGAACAACCCCGAAACGACCGGAGCCCCATCTTTCCGCCCAAATCTCAGGTTTCCAAAATGCACATCCGCGTGCATAAAAACGGTGGGCGTACGCGGGACGAGCGGCAAAGATTCGGCGATGTACTCCGGTAGCTGATCGATGATCCTCACGTTTACGCCATGCGCGATCTGACGGTCAATAAAAGTAGCGGCTCTTTCGTCAACAAATGAACTCCAATCGTCCTCGAACCCGATCGGCGGATGTTCGTGTAGTGCGGTAAGCCCGAGAGCGAGTTCGGTGACGATCGAGATCTGGTGCTTTCGATCAAGCGAATAGAACTGAGGCCGCGTCATCTCGTCACCGCGTATCCGCGTCATGATCAGATAGTCAAGCCCCTCGAACTCGCCGACGCCTATTATCTCGGGCGTCAAGAAAGGCGTCCGGCCGAGAGCGAACTCAAGGGCCCTGCGCTCTCGCTCGAAACATTTTCTTTCGGGACGATAGATCTTTAGAACTAGCTCGTCACCGAAGAAGAAAACGATGTGATCCGTACCGCCCGCCCGCAGTAGGTCGCCCGGGACATAGCCTTGCGTTTCAAGGATCGATTCGGCGATGCTCGTCCATTCCGGGCTTAGGAAATTCGTTTCAAAATCCGCTATTTCAGGCACTCTCGAAGAACCTCGGAAAATCGATATACGTCCTCGAACGAATTATAAAGCGGCACCGGAGCGACTCGTATCACGTCAGGTTCGCGCCAATCGGCGACGACGCCCTTGGCAGTGATCGCGTCATGCAGCGAGCGGTCGCCGCCGCGGACACGGATCGAGAGCTGACAGCCGCGCCCATCGGGATCGGACGGTGTGACGATCTCGATCCGTTTGTCATCGATCGCTCGAATGAGCGATTCCAGATAGCCCGTCAGCTTCACCGACTTTTCTCTCAACGCCGGCATGGTTGCTTCGTCAAATATCTCGAGAGAAGCCCGCAGAGCGGCCATCTGCAGGATCGGCGGGTTCGAAAGCTGCCAGCCCTCTGCTCCCGGTAGGCAGTCGAAGTCAGGGCCCATCAGGAAGCGGGTTTGCTTATTATTTCCCCACCAGCCGGCAAACCGCGGCAGATCGAACGCATTCGCGTGACGCTCGTGAACAAACGCTCCGGCGACAGCCCCAGGGCCGCCGTTCAGGTATTTGTAAGAACACCAGACGGCAAAATCGACATCCCAGTCGTGTAATTTCAGCTCAAGATTTCCGGCTGCGTGGGCGCAGTCAAAGCCAACGACACAGCCTTTTTCATGCCCTTTCGCCGTTATCGACGCCATATCGAAAGCCTGGCCGGTGTAATAATTCACGCCCCCGAGCATGATAACCGCAACGGAATCGCCTTCGCGATCGATCGCGCCCAGGATATCTTCGTTTCGAAGGATTGATTCGCCCTCGCGGGGCTCGAGTCCTATCAGTGCATCGCTCGACTCAAAACCGTGAAACTTGATCTGCGACTCGACAGCGTATTGGTCCGAAGGAAACGCCCCTTTCTCGATCACGACCTTGTAACGCTCGCTCGTCGGGCGGTAAAACGAGACCATCATCAGGTGAAGATTCACCGTCAGGGCATTCATCACGACCGTTTCGGACGGCAGAGCACCAACAACGCGGGCCATCGGCTCAGTTAAGAACTCATGATACGGGAGCCAAGGGTTCTTAGCATGCAAATGCCCCTCGACCGCTAATCGTGACCAATCATCCAACTCCTGATCGACATATTCGCGCGCTTTTTTCGGCATCAGACCAAGTGAGTTCCCCGTGAAATACAGTGGTGCATTGCCGTGCATCGCGTCGGGAAAATGAAAATGTTCTCTGAAGCGCGACAGGGTATCAGCGGCGTCCATCGCCGCCGCGCTTGTCAGATCTTCGCCGGTTTCAACCTGCTGAGACGTCATAATTGCCTGATACTGATCATCCCGATTTTACGCCTTAACCTTATTGAGACGGAAGTCTCACAAATTAATAACCAACCGAGAGGTGATCATGAAAAAATTTCTACTTACTTTATCTTCTTTAGCACTTTCAGTCACGATCTTCGCTTTTTCGGCGAATGCGAATACAAGAACCCGTCTAACGGTTGAGATCCCGTTCGCATTCACCGTCGGTGACACTGTCGTCACTCCGGGCGAATACCAGGTCGACATCACTCTCAACCTGTCAGGCGGTGCGACTGTGGGCCTGGTGGACGGCAAGGGCCAGCGAGTTGCGCTGGCGATCGGACGCGTTTCCGCAGTAAACAGCTCGGCAAAGAACGATTTGATCTTTCGAAAAACTGGTTCAGATCGGGCTCTAAGCCGGATCATTCTTCGCGATTATGCGATCAACATGTAACCTGCTACGCGCCGGAACGATAGTGAGCTCGTTCCGGCCTTTTTAGATTGCGAATTTCGATCGCTCTAGCCCCAGCCAATTTAGAGCCGCTCCGTTTAGCAGCATTTCCCGGATCGAATCATCGACATCCAGCGACTCGATGAGCTTTCCCGGCTCTGCCTCACCAAGCGGAAATGGGTAATCGCTGCCCATCGCGATCTGGTCCGAACCGACAAGACCGAGTAGATATTCCAGTTTCGAACGTTCATGCACGAGAGCGTCAAAATACATCCTGCTCAAATATTTACGCGGGCCGTGCGGATTATCGGTAAAAAGGTCGGGCCTGACATTGAAGCCATGTTCTATCCGTCCGATGGTCGCGGGAAACGCCCCGCCGCCGTGCGCGAACATGATCCGCAACTTGGGCCGTCTTTCCAGAACTCCAGCAAATATCAGTGAGCATATCGCTCTCGAGACCTCTGCCGGCATACCAACCAGCCATGGCAGCCAGTATTTCTGCATGTCTCGCTCGCCCATCATGTCCCACGGGTGGACGAAGATCGCCATCCCGAGCCTTTCACATGCCGCAAATATGTCGAAGAAACGCGATTCGCCTAGGTTCAGTTGATTAACATTTGTCCCGATCTGAACGCCCGCGAGGCCGATCTGTTTACACCGCTCAAGTTCGAGTATGGCGAGGTCGGCGTCCTGCATCGGAAGCGTGCCTAGTCCGAGAAAACGGAGGGGAAATTCGCTCACTATCTCCGCAATGTGATCGTTCAGAAACCGGGATATCTCATTCGCGTCGCCAGGTTTGGCCCAATAGCTGAACATTACTGGCACCGTCGACAAAACCTGTACGCCGACGCCCGTCGCGTCCATTTCTTCGATACGAACCGCGGGATCCCAACAATTTTCTTCGATATCGCGAAACTGGACGCCGTCGTCGCGGATCATCCGAGCGCAACATGGCTTGTAGTGATCGAGCGTGATAAATCCGCCGTACCCGAACTTATCCTTCCAGCTCGGGATGTCACGCGGAAGGATGTGAGTGTGAACATCGATCTTTAGCACCCGAACATTTTGTCATTAACACGCCGACCAGACAAAACCAGCTAGTTAGCTCCAGAAAAAAATGCCGGGACGAAGAATCTTCATCCCGGCCAAGTTATTCGGCTCGAAAATGCCTTATTGATCTTCCTCTTCAGTTCCCGGAGGCCGTGCGCCGCCTGGACCTGCTCCCGGCGGGGGCAATATGTGCGGTATTTTGGCCTCAAGCATCATACTGTTCAAGGCAGCCAGATCGACCGTGATCAGATTTCTGACCTCATCGGCAGCGGCTGGAATGCGAGTCGAGAGGATCTCGATCTGAGCCAACTCCCATGTCGTGGGGGCCCCGGACGTATTCTCGATCGCCCCGAGCAGCTGCGCGACACGTTGGTTGAGCGGCGCCGGCAGTTCGACAAGCGGCGGACCGGCCTGGCTTATATTCGAGACCAGCGAAGGCGGCGTGCCCCAGTTCTCGTAAGCCTTGTCGATCTTTTTGAGCAATTCCTCGCCCGCAGTGCGGATGTTCTGAGGAACGTTCGAGCCCGGGCGACGCCATGCTTCGAGTGCCGTGTTGACATTCGTCCTTAGGGCGACGATCTGTTGCTGGGCAGTTTGTGCGCGGGTGACGAACGGCTGAAGTTTGAGCAACGCAGCCCGCTTCTTAGCCCGATCCTCGGCTGAGAATGTGATGCGTGGATCTTCGATAACCTCGAAGGTTTTCGTCATTTCCTTGTCGCCCATTTTGAGCTTTACGGTGTAAGTACCCGGATCGACTCGGAAGCCTTGGTTCGCTCCGCCGAAACCACCACCTCCACCACCGCCGCCGAAGCCTCCGCCACCGCCGCCCGGGCCGGCTCCGGCGGGACGCTGACGCATATCCCACATCCAGCGGTTTAGTCCGCGATTAATAATACATTGGCCACCGCCACCGCCGGCGAACTGCTGCAGCAATTGAGGATTGATGCCCGCAGCAGCCGCGGCTGCCGCAGCTGCACCACCGCCGCCTCCGCCACCAGGACCGCCAAATCCACCGCCTCCACCGGCGGGCGGCGTTGCGGCTTGACGCGTACAATTCTGCGTTCTAAGGGTTTGGCCTGCTGCATCTGTGATGGTTATGGTTATGTTCTGTCCGGCTGCGGGCACTTCCTTGACATAAAAATTGATCGCCGCACCCTGTTGTGGATTCTGGCCGTAAAAAACCTTGTCCGATGTAAGCGGCTTGTTGCTCCACGTTCGCCACATGACAGATCGGCGAGGCGTGAAGAGGTGAATATCGCTCGCGATCACGGAGTCGTTCATTTCCTCCATCGCCGTGATGTCATCAAGTATCCAGATTGAACGACCGTGGGTTGCAAAGATCAGGTCATTCTCACGCGGATGAATGAGAATGTCGTCGACCGGAACAGTGGGCAGGTTCATCTTGATCTTGATCCAGTTAGCACCTCGGTTGTTTGAAACGTAGGCCCCGTATTCAGTGCCAACGAATAAAAGGTTTGAGTTGCGAGGATGTTCGCGAATGACGCTGACGATTCCGTTATTCTGCGGCAGATTGCCCGCGATGGATTTCCACGACTCGCCAAAATCGCTCGTCATGTAAACGTACACCTTGAAATCGCCCATTCGATGTCCGTCGAAGGTAGCGTATGCCGCCCCTTCTCCAGATTTGGAAGCAACGACACGGCTAACATAAGTGCCCTTCGGCAGCCCGGGAACCTTATCAACGACATTTTTCCAGTTCTGTCCGTCGCGAGTGACCTGCAAGTTACCGTCATCCGTTCCTGCCCAAAGGACGTTCTTATTCAGCGGCGATTCCGAAACCGTAGTGATTGCCGGATACTGCTGGACACCGTCGTGACGAGAACGCGTATTTCGATCGGGCACCTTGCCCATTATCTGGAGCGTATTGCGATCTACGTTTGTCGTAAGATCTGGGCTGACCTTTACCCAGTTGTCGCCGCGATCGGCAGATTTGAAGAGGAAATTACCGCCATAGTAGATCGTTTTCGAATCGAACGCGGAGATCAGGATCGGCGAATTCCACTGGAAGCGATATCGTTTCTCACCCTCTTCTTCTCGAGGCCGAATCTGTTTATTTTCGCCGGTTCGAGTATTTCGGCGGAAAAGGTTGCCGTCCTGCGATTCACCGTAAACGATATCGGTGTCGTTCGGATCGGGTTGAGCAAAAAATCCATCACCGCCACCGATCGTGTACCAATCGCTATTACTTATTCCCTGCGGATTTGTAGTCATGCTCGGCCCGCACCAGGTGTTGTTGTCCTGCAAGCCGCCGCAGACCTTGTAGGGCATTCCGTTGTCTGCACCGATCTCATAAAATTGGCCCAGCGGAACGGTATTAGAGTAATCCCACGTGCGGCCACGGTCGTAGCTGATATTGATGCCGCCGTCGTTGCCTTGGATAAGGTGGTTCGAGTCATTCGGATTGATCCAGATGCCATGCGTATCGGCGTGCGGAGCTCGCGAGAAAAGACCGCTCCACGTACGCCCGCCGTCCTCTGAATACTGCATTGCGACGCCCGCCAGCCAGAGCCGTTGGTCGTTGTTCGGGTCGACCTGTAATTTCGAGAAATACATAGGACGCGGCACGGCGGCTATCTCAGCCATTTTGGTCCAAGTATCTCCTTTGTCGAGTGAGCGGTAAACGCCGCCGTTCGCATGCTCGATGGTCGCATAGACGATATCAGTGTTCTTTCGGTAGATCGCTATCGAAATACGCCCGGTTTCGAGAAGATTATCGGGCCTCGGCGTCGGAGCATTGTCCGTGTTATACGGCATTCCGGCCGTGATCTTGGTCCAAGTGTCGCCGCCGTCAAGTGAGCGATAAAGTGCACTGTGTTCGCCACTGCCGTTAAAGCCGAAAACTGTTCTCCGCCGCTGATACATCGCCGCATAAAGCACGGATGGGCTTTCGTGATCGACTACAAGCTCGGTCGCACCGGTGTCGTCGTTCACCTTCAACACATGAGCCCAGGTCTTGCCGCCGTCAGTCGTTTTGTAAACGCCGCGGTCCGGACTCGAACTCCACAGCTTGCCTGTAGCCGCGACCCAGACGATGTTTGGATCTCTCGGATGAATGACGACGCGGGCGATGTGGTGTGTTTCCGCAAGACCCATGTTTGTCCAGGTCTTGCCGGCGTCGAGCGATTTATAGACACCGTTGCCCCATGAGGAACTTTGACGGTTGTTGGATTCTCCAGTACCTGCCCAAACGATCTGCGGATTCGAAGGTGCAATCGCAACGTCTCCTACACTTGGGACGGCTTCCTTATCGAATATCGGTGTAAACGTCGTTCCGCCGTTTATCGACTTCATGATCCCAGCACCCGCCATCGCGGCGTAAATCACGCGGGTATCGGTTGGCGATACTTCAATGTCGTTGACCCGCCCGCCCATCGTAGCCGGGCCGATCTCACGAAACCGCAGGCCGGCGATCGCACTCTCAAATGTCGCCGGGCCTGCGGCAGGCGAAGCGGCCGGCCTTGGCTGCGCCAACGAAGGAAAAACGGAAAACAATAGTACTAGCCCCGAGAGGCCAAACACCCGATGCGCGCGAAGTTTCATCATCTTTGCAGATCCTCGAAATTCAGAATTTAGTTGTAATGGAGAAATCCAAAAACAGTTTGTCTGGTTTGAATTCCCTACAATGTAGGACAGATCGGCAAGATTTCGCAACCAATGGGCAGTGGTAATCGGGAATTTTACAAAAGTTTACATTCCGGAAAAGGATTTTTTCCCGAGACGGGTGACAACTAACGGCGACATTTCAAGCTTCGTTCTTTTGAACTCGGCGCTTTCTTCGGCGCAGCTCCTCCGCCTCTTCGTTCGATAGAACCTTCGCCTTCATAAGAGACAGGCTTAGTTTTCTCAGTTGCTCGGTCTGTCGGAGCCTTCGTGTAATGGCATCCGACGACATATCAATCTTCTTCATTTTTTAAGCGATCAATGTCGATCAGATCCTTGGGTCTCCCTGATAGCTCTTTCATTTTTATAAGGCCCCTTTTCGACACGATAGACATCGGGTTACCCTGCCACTCGACAGTTACTCTGTCTAGCCAAACATCCTCAACGTGAGGAGTCACTAAAAGATAATCGAGCGACAAAACTTCACCCTCGTCATCGATCTTCGAAACACGTCTGATCTCGACCGCCCTTTCTTTGAACGACATGTCTAGGCCATGAATGTCATATCCAAATCCCTTTGCGATTTTAAACGAACGTTCCAACGTCTCACCGCGGATAAGAATGTCAATGTCGAATGTCGCGCGGGGGAAACCCAAGATCGTTAATGCCAGGCCGCCGCAGACTGCGTATTCGATCTCGGCTTCTTCAAGAGCGTTGGTTAGCTGTGCGAGTTCGGTGAGTAGGTCAGCCATGGTTTGTTCTAGTTTACCACCGGAGGCGGTTCCATTATCACCCCGCAGTTTCCACAAGTCCGAAGGTCCTCCGAGCCGTAGAATTTCTTAAAAACGCCCTGAAATTGCGTCGTTATGTCGGTAAGCTGAAAGTACTCTTCATACAGCTTTTCGTTGCAGTTCTCGCAAAACCATAGAAGGCCGTCCAGCTCGCCTTCACGGCGTTTGCGCTCGATGACGAGCCCTATGGTGTCAGCACCGCGAATGGGATTATGCGGAATGCGCGGCGGCAGCAGAAACATTTCGCCTTCGCGGATAGGCACTTCAATGGCTTTTCCGTCTTCCTGGATCTGAACCTTGATGTCGCCCTCGAGTTGGTAAAACAGCTCCTCACCTTCGTCCCAATGATAATCCTTGCGCGAATTCGGCCCGCCGACTACCATCACGATAAAGTCGTCGTCATCGTAAACGCACTTGTTTCCAACCGGTGGCCTCAGCAAGTGCCTGTTATCATTTATCCAATGCCTGAAATTGAAGGGCCGTCTGATGCTCATTTCATCCTACCTTCCTTTCCTACTATTTGAGTATAAATTATCACACCTCAACGGAGGCGGGCATGCAAGAATTCCATTGTAATGGCAGGCCTGTCGCAATTAGAATTTTTGTCTACTTAGTATAGAATGTTCGCGCATCACTCTCCCCCTCTGTTTATTTTTTGGCTCGCTCCAATCGGATATAGCCACATAAGGAGATACAAATGAACGAAGATAAACTTAATGAACTGCTCGGAAGATTTGTTGGCGATCTTGGTGCAACTATGCACGCTGGATCTATCGTTATCGGTGAGAGTCTCGGTCTTTATAAAGCGATGGCCGAGCCGAATAAACGTATTTCGGCCGATGAACTCGCTGAGAAGACTGGCACCGACAAACGCTACGTTCGCGAATGGCTTAATGCCAACGCCGCAAGCGGTTATGTCGAATACGATGCAGATGCCGACGCCTATTACATGACCGAGGAACAATCGTTCGTCATGACGAACGAGAATAACGCGGCATATTTGCCGGGAGCGTTTATCCTTGCGACCTCGGCCCTGAGAGCGATTCCCCAAATGGTCGAACGGTTCAAGTCGGGTGAAGGCTTCGGCTGGCACGAGCATCATCATGATCTCTTCCGCGGCACCGAACTTTTCTTCCGTCCCGGCTACGCGGCCAATCTAGTCAGTTCGTGGATACCAGCACTTGAAGGGGTCGATGAAAAACTGAAGGCCGGCGGCAAAGTCGCTGATGTCGGCTGCGGACTCGGCGCATCGACCATTCTAATGGCTCAGGCCTATCCAAATTCGGAGTTTATCGGCTTCGACTAT
Source organism: uncultured Chloracidobacterium sp. (assembly GCA_964410495.1). Taxonomy (GTDB): domain Bacteria; phylum Acidobacteriota; class Blastocatellia; order Pyrinomonadales; family Pyrinomonadaceae; genus OLB17. The sequence goes on along the minus strand of CAYPGP010000001.1, from coordinate 324,770 downwards.
CACGACGGTTCGATCCAGGCGGCGAAGCAAAAAGCTGAAGATGCAGGCGTCGGAGACAGAGTTAAATTCAAGGTTGCGAAGGCAAAGGAGTACACAGGAAGTAATTATGACCTCGTCACATTCTTCGACTGTCTGCACGACATGGGCGACCCGGTCGGCGCGGCAAAACACGTGAGAGGGTCGCTGAAGGACGACGGAAGCTGGATGATCGTTGAACCTTTTGCAAACGACACTTACGCTGAAAACCACAATCCGGTCGGCCGCGTTTACTACTCGGCTTCAACACTGATCTGCACGCCAGCCTCGCGGTCGCAAGAGGTCGGGGCTTGTCTCGGAGCTCAGGCGGGCGAAGCAAGAATTCGCGAAGTGGCGACCGAGGGCGGGTTCTCGCGGTTCCGGCGTGCAACCGAGACGCCGTTCAACCTCGTTCTTGAAGCGAGGCCGTAACCTCGATAGTGTAACCCGACCATCGGTTCGGCAGCGGGCTCGCCCGCTGCCGCCGGACGTTCTTCAAAGCACTGCGAGTTTTTCGACCGTTCGCCAGTTACGGCCAGTTATCGGCACTTTCAGCTTTTTATCGATAAAACCCTTGCCGAGCAGGCTGTCGGCGACGCCGAGTCGCAGATGGCAGAAGATCTCCCGGCCCTCCACAAAAAAGCGTTCATCCGCGGTCTGCTTTTCGAGAAGTTGGTCCTTCTTGTCATCCGCCATCGGTTCGCTCATAAAGAGGACGTGCATTTCCTTGTGACTTTCGTACTGCCCCGCGAACGGATTGCGACCGAGAATGCTGTGGATCTCGTCCTGAGTCCGCATCATGACAGCGACAGACTTGCCAAAATCACCCTCGATGGCTTTTTCAAGCTTCGCCACAAGGTCCTTTTCCGCGGCCTTTCGCGTGTCGAAGGCAATATTTCCGCTGTTGATGTAAGTCACGACATTTTCAAAACCGAGCGATTCAAAGGTCTTTTTCAACTCGGACATTTTTATCATCGTGTTGCCGCCTACGTTTATGCCGCGAAGCAGAGCAATGTATCGCATCGGCGTTAGAGGGTTTTCATGTCGATAACGAACCTATAGCGTACATCGGCCTTGATCGTCCGCTCGTAGGCTTCTTCGATCTGCGTGATCGGTATCACCTCGACATCGGAAACGATGTTGTTTGCGGCGCAATAGTCGAGCATTTCCTGCGTTTCCTTTATCCCGCCGATGCTCGAACCGGCAAGTGTCCGGTTATTCCCTGCAAGCGAAAAGGCCTTGGCTTTGATCGGATTCTCGGGGAGCCCCACGAGGACCATCGCGCCATCTATGTCGAGCAGTTTGAGATATTTGTCTATCTCGTGGTCCGCCGAAACGCAATCGAGTATGAAATTGAACGTCCCCGCGAGCGGGCGAAGGTTTGCCGGATCCGTCGTAACGACAAAATGATGTGCCCCGAGCTTCAGAGCATCCTCTTTTTTCGAGGGAGACGTACTCAAAACGGTCACCTCGGCCCCCATCGAAACTGCGAGTTTCACGCCCATGTGACCAAGCCCGCCTAGGCCCAGTATAGCGACCTTACTTCCCGGGCCTATCTTGTATTTGCGGAGCGGTGAATAGGTTGTAATGCCTGCGCACAATAGCGGTGCGACGGCAGCGAGCGGCTGACTTTCCGAGACTTTCAGAGCGTACGCTTCATCGACAACATGATGCTTGGAATAACCGCCAAAGGTCATCGTTTCCTGATCCATCTCGGTCCCGTTATAGGTCGCGGCGCAGTGAACCTTGCAGAACTGCTCCTGATCAGACTTGCACGCCGAACACTCGCGGCATGAATCCACAAAACAGCCGACACCCGCGAGGTCGCCAAGTTTGAATTTGGTTACTCCGCTGCCGATCTTCGACACGCGGCCGACAATCTCGTGGCCGGGAACCATCGGGTACGTTGAATTCCCCCATTCGCCCTTTGCCTGATGAATATCGGAGTGGCAAATGCCGCAAAACTGCACATCGATCAAAATATCGTGCTCACCCAGATTCCGGCGTTCAAAGTTGAATGGCACAAATTTGGCTGACTCGTCATGGGTCGCATAACCCCTTGTTTCTATCATTTATTTCTCCTAAGCAAAAAACTAACCACTAAAAACTAACAACTATCCACTGATAATCGGGGAACCGCTTCCTCGGTGAATGGCCTTAAGTGAATAGGTCAATATCAATCAAAGGTCGCTATCACTTTCAACTCGATCGCGATCGGTGTTGGCAGCGAACTTATCTCAACCGTTGTCCGGCATGGCTGATTATCGGCAAAATACTCGGCATAAATGCTGTTGTATGTTTCAAAATCCGCCTTCATGTTTGTAAGGAACACGGTCACATCTACGATCTTGTCCCACGACGAGCCCGCTTCCTCCACAATGTATCGAACGTTTTGAAACACAGACCGGCACTGCGTTTCAATATCGTACGAGACTATCTCGCCCTGCTCATTCAATTCGACACCCGGTATTTTCTTCGTTCCCCGCTCACGCGGCCCCACACCGGAGAGGAAAAGCAGGCCTCCAACCCTGCGGGCATGCGGATAGAGCCCCACTGGCTCGGGGGCACGCGAAGAATTAACGGCAGTTTCGCTCATAAATAGTTCTATGGAATTATTTTAGCAAGAATAGTGATTTAGTTAAGCGGAACAGTACATCCGTAATGAACGTGTGTACGAATGTTATTATGGTGATCAAAGTTATGTCTATAGCGATCAAATTTGGAATTCTTGCCATTATCGCCGGTGCGATCGGATGCGGTGCTGTCAGCAGTTCGGAAAAAAAGGCTGATATTCGCGAGCTCGCACCAGCCGTTGAAGTTGAACCTTCCTCGCAAAAAGGTATGCAGACCGCAGTATTTGCGGGCGGCTGTTTCTGGGGTGTTGAGGCGGTTTTTGAGCACACGAAAGGTGTCATTGACGTAAGATCCGGCTATGCGGGCGGCACTGCACAATCCGCTAATTACGATGACGTCAGTGAAGGAAAAACTGACCACGCCGAAGTGGTAAAGGTCACTTTTGACCCGTCAAAAGTCTCATACACCCAATTGCTAACAATATTCTTCTCGGTCGCGCACGACCCGACGCAGTTAAACCGTCAGGGGCCGGACACGGGCCGGCAATATCGCTCGGCGATATTCTACTCCGACGAGAATCAAAAGAAGACCGCGGCCGCCTACATCGCCTCGATCGACAAAGCGAAAGTATTCGATAAACCGGTCGTTACCGAAGTAGTCGCCCTCGAAAAATTCTACGAGGCCGAGGGTTATCACCAGGACTACATGAAAAAGAACCCCAACCAGCCTTATATCGTCATTCACGATAAGCCAAAGGTTGAGGATCTGAAAAAGCGATTTCCTGAACTATTCGTCCAAAAATACTAGTATCGTTTGAGTGACTTCAGCATCCTTTCGGTATCGGCGAGGCTAAGCATCGACAGGGTTTTGCTTCCCTCTTCCTCGCCGTAGGTACCGATGTAATGAAACGCGGTCGAGCCGACATCGAACCACTCGGTCATGGCAAAATCGTCGAGCTTATTTCCGTCCTCGTCCTTCGGCTGATAAACAAGGTACACCGTGCCGACCGGGGTCCGAAGACGCTTTGAACTGTCGTACATCAGGTCGCCGAGACCATCGAAACCAGCCTCGAAGGCAAACCTCTGCGATTTCCCGTTCGCAAGCTGTCGCGAGTAAACGACGACGAATTCTTTTTCTTCGATCTTTACACCGCGGCCAAGCTTCGTCTTAACCTGACTGATCGTAAAACCCGCCGGCACCCACGTCGGCAATGCGAAGACTAGAGATCGTTTGGCGGTTGCGAGCTGTTTCCTGGCTTCCGGGGTTACACCGGGAAAACCTGTTTGTGCCGAGACAGCGGCGAAAGTTCCTACAATAAGGGCAAAGGTTAGCAAAAGGCGTTTCATAATAACCGCTATTTTGAACGTTCAGCCCATATCTGTACAAGGTGAACAAGCGTTTCGGTAGATTTTTCCAAACCCTTTCTAGAATTAAATTCCAGCTTCCCATGGAAATTGTGCCCACCGGTAAACAGGTTCGGTGTTGGCAGACCGCGAGCAGTTAAGCGCGAGCCGTCAGTCCCGCCGCGGATCGGACGAAGTTCGGCCGTCACACCCGCTCGCTTTGCCGCTTCGATCGCGTAGTCGGTCAGCTGCGGATAATTCTTCAACACTTCCTTCATATTGAGATAGCCGAGTTCGCTCTTGTAATCGACCTTAACATTCGGATATTTCTTTTGCGTCTCAGCGATCACGCGCTTTACAGCATCTTCCTGAGCGGCGAGGCCCGTGATGTCGAAATTACGAAGCAAGATCTTGATCGTAGAAGTTTCCTCGGACATAGTCGACGAGTAAGGGTGAATGAATCCCTCGCGTTTTTCAGTAGTTTCAGGACGGTTTGGGATCATCTCAGGAAATCTCGAAAGGAAATCACCCGCCGCGTAAGACGAATTGATCATAATGCCCTTCGCCGTACCGGGATGCGTCGAACGGCCTGTGAAGGTAACTGTCGCGGTCCTCGCCGACCAGGTTTCGTTGGAGATATCGCCAAGCTGCTCACCATCAACCGTGTATGCAAACTTCGCCCCCCAGCCTTGGATATCGAATTTATCCATCGGCCCGCCAACTTCCTCGTCGGGCGTAAAGGCGATCGCTATATTGCCGTGCTTGATCTGCGGATTCTGCTTTAGAATGTCGATCATGGTCATCAGCTCCGCAATTCCCGCCTTGTCGTCGGAACCGAGCAGCGTCGTCCCATCAGCAGTAATAATGTCGTCGCCGATCAGATTCTTGAGGTCGGGATTCTGCGCGACGGTTATTACCTGCGTCTTATCGTTCGGAAGCACGATGTCCCCACCCTGATAGTTTTTGTGAATGATCGGATTCACATTCGCGCCAGAAACCGCCGGTGACGTGTCCATGTGAGCGATGAATCCAATGGTTGGCACTTTTGAATTGTCCGCGAGATTTCCCGGGATCATTGCGTAAACTATCCCTTCATCGCTAATTCGCACTTTCGTCGCGCCCAACGCATTTAGCTCTTTTTCGAGCAAACGTGCGAGAACAAGCTGCTTCTCGGTGCTTGGCCATTTGCCGGCATCCTCGGCAGATTGAGTGTCGATCTTTACATACCGCAGAAAGCGGTCCATGGCGGATTCCGTAGGCGGTTTCTGTTGTGCAAAACCGGAAGCAGTTACCAAGAAAGCCAGAAGAATGCTGAGAATGATTTTCATGATTGTTTAGAACGAATAAGTGTCTTTACGGATGCTTGTGAATTTATTTGGGAGCGGCAGTGGCGGTGAACTCATTGTCTTTTGCATATGCGGACGCAACCGCGAACGATCGCGACCCGTTCGCATCGCTTAGGTCAAACAGAATATTTCCAGTTTTGCGGTCGCGAATAAAAAACTGAAAACTCCCCTTTTCTGAATATTGGGAAAGGCTCGGGTCGTTTGCAAAATCAGGTAAAAACACTCGGAATTCCCCACCTTTCTCAACGTCGACTGCCGCAATCCGCGTCGGGCCTATCAGGCAGTCTGAGATACCGAAAAAGGTGCATTTCCAGTTCGCCCAGTATTCGGCGGTTAGGACGGCGTCCTTGTTTTTTATAACGTCGTCGGACCGTATCACTCCGCGAAACTCGATCTGCCGAGCTCGTCGTAGCCTGGCGCGGATCACCTTTCCGTCTTTTTCCACTTCCGGCACATCGATCGTATGTGTTCTGCACCGAGGTCCGCGGATAATTATCTTCAGGGTTCTTGCGGGCATTCCGTCGCGTACGGTCGGAATGTCATACATCTCGAAACGCGAATCAGTTTTTACAAAGCCGCTGTAGCCTCCGAACGCACCGGTAATAAAATACTCGATCGACGTCTGGCCGGGCGAGCAAGAACCTGACAGGTGAAGGATATACGACTTCTGTGCCGTGCCGCCAAAGCTAATTGCACACGCGAACAAAGTTATGACTAAAGCCCGGATCAACTTCAACAACATCCTGCAACACTGTAATGTTTATGCCCGCTTCGGCTTAAATCGTTCGTCAAAATATCGATAACCCGCGAGCCTGGCAAATGGCTTCATTGTAACCCGCATTGCCTTCTGAACTATTAGCGGAGGGCCATCGGCTATCCATGAATCGGCATCGTCGCCGAAGACCGAAAGCCTCATCAGCATTTGCGGTATCGGCGGCCCGCTTTCGAAGCCGTCCATAAACCCATATAGCTGAGTCAGAGCAAATCCGAACTCGACGGGAAGCGTTTTCGGGTCATCGCTTTCGATCACAACGGTCTCGCCGGTTTCGTTGAACGGTTTGTGCCGCGTCATCGGCGGTATCTTTATCGATTCGCCGGCCTGAAACGTCCGTTTTTCGCCGTCGATCAGTACGCTTATAGTACCCTTTTTGACCGTAAAGGTTTCAGCAAATTCTTCGTGAAAATGCTCTGGAGGCCCCGGTGCGTACGGAGCAACATCCAATCGCGTGTGCATCCATCCGTCACTGGTAGCCAGTACAGTTTGATCAAAGCCCTCAAACCTGCTTGCAAACCGGTCGCCGGGCTTAAAATAGTTAGTAAGATCGGGCTTTTCAACGGGCTAAATTACACGATCTGCGAAAATAGCGATGGAAAGTGCAACGGCCAGACCAGCGACAAAATAAATAGCCGTCTTAAATACAGTTTTCATATATCAGCCTCCGGTCGTTCGCGGGCGTCGCAGCCCGGCCGCAACGCTCAGGCTAATAACGAATGCAAACGTTCTTCTCTTCTGTAAAAAATCTAAGGGCTTCAAAACCGCCCTCACGGCCCACGCCGCTGTCTTTCATACCGCCGAACGGCGTTCTAAGATCGCGCAGCAGCCAGCAGTTGATCCACACAATGCCAGATTCCAGTTTTGCCGCGAGACGGTGAGCACGAGACAAATTCTGCGTCCAGAGCGTAGCTGAAAGACCGTAACGCACTGAATTGGCATATCGCAGGACCTCGTCCTCGTCGTCAAACGGAGAGATGGTTACAACCGGGCCGAAGATCTCCTCCTGATTCGTGCGGCAATCGAATGCCAGGCCCTCGATCACGGTCGGTTTGATAAACCAGCCTCCTAATTGTCTTTCTCCTTGTCCCTGAGCATCTGCGGAAAGATCTACCGAACCGCCGCCCGCTAGTACCATCCCGCCCTCCTCTCGGGCTAGGTCGATGTAAGACATTATCTTGTCAAAATGCGGCTTCGAGACGATCGCTCCAATGTTGGTGTCCGGCTCGAGCGGGTCGCCAACCTTTAAGGCGGAAACTCGCTCGACGAAGTCTCTTTTGAATCGCTCAAACAATGGCCGCTCGACGAAGATCCGCGACCCGCATAGACATATCTCGCCTTGGTTCGAGAACGATGAGCGTACAGTTGTTGCAAGCATTTCCTCGTAATCACAATCGGCGAAGATGATATTCGGATTCTTTCCGCCGAGTTCGAGTGAAAGCTTTTTGAACATCGGCGCCGCGACTCGGGCGATCTCCTCACCGGTTTTCGTACCGCCCGTGAACGATATCGCTTTAACATCCGGATGCGACACGATCGCAGAGCCGACCTTTGGCCCAAGACCGTGGACAATGTTGAGAACTCCCGCGGGCAAGCCCGCCTCTGAACAAAGTTGGGATAGCAAATACGCCGTCATCGGCGTGACCTCGCTCGGCTTTGCGACCACCGTACATCCCGCGGCGATAGCCGGTGCGACCTTCCATGTGAAGAGATAAAGCGGCAGATTCCACGGGCTTATGCATCCGACGACGCCAAGCGGCTGACGCAGGGTGTAATTGATAGCCCCCTGTCCAACGGTGTCGTGAGATTCGTTCGCTGTATGCATCGCCGCCGTCGCGTAAAACCGAAAATTCGCTATCGCCCGCGGAATGTCGACACTCCTTGCAAGCGAAACAGGTTTGCCCTGATCCACGCTCTCAGCCAGGGCTAGCTTCTCGGCATCGCGTTCGATAAGCGAGACCAGACGCATTATTACAGCAAATCGATCCTCGACAGGCGTGGCCGACCAGGCGGGAAACGCCTCCAGCGCGGCCGTGACTGCGGCTTGGACATCTACCGCATCCGAATCAGGAATTTGTGAGTACACTTCGCCCTTTGCAGGTTCGAAGTTATCCAGATAACTTCCTGAAGCGGGCGGAAGATATTCTCCGCCGATATAGTTCTCGATCTTGATCATCCGATAAGAAAATTTGTACTAAATTCGAGCGACTTCCGTTATTCTACCAATGATAGCGATTTTTTTTGGCTGGTTTGCCCGAGTTTTTACGCTTTTCTGTGTAGAGGCTTAGTTTGCTTACCGTCGCTGTGCGAAAACAAGATCGCTCACGATAACCTTATGACAAAAACCTGTTCTAAATGCGGCCTTTCCAACCCGGCGGAAGCGGCGTTTTGCCATAACTGCGCGACGCCATTGAATGCTTCGACCCGATCACGACCCAATCAGGCCGCGTGGCCGCAGACCCCGCCGGTCGGAGCGGTTGCGGGTGGTCAATATGTTGCGGCACCGTCATCTCAGCGGCCGATGATCGCCATGGTGCTGGCGATCGGGGGCATTTTTTGCTGCGGCCCGGTGCTTGGCGTTCCGGCGGCAATTCTTGGCTGGTTGGAACTAGACGCGATCAAGAGCGGGCGTGCCCCAGAAGGCGGCAAGACAATGGCGACCGTCGGGTTGTGGGGCGGCATCGCGGCGACTGTGATCCATATCGTCATTTGGATACTCTGGGTGTTTCTGGGTGCCCTTTCATCCGTTTCATATTAACGATGGCCGATAACTCACGAAATCCATATTGTCCCAATGGCCATCAGCAGCCCGCGTCGGGCACTAGGTTTTGCATTTACTGCGGTGTAGCTATCGCGGCAGCTCCAATACCGGCGCCGGTTCCGCAGCCGATCCCTTTTCAGCAGCAGCCTCAATACGCACCTCAGCCGCCCGTTCAATATCAGCCGCAATATATTCCGCAGCCAAGCTGCCGAACTTGCGGCGGTGACGGGCGAGGGCTTCCCGCATCGTCGGTAATATGCAGAGAATGCCGCTGGCTGCGGCCACTGGCCCCCGGTTATGTTGTTGATAACGCAATGTTTGCGTGGGCGGCCGACGCGAAGGCAATGGCTGCACTTCGCTCGCTGACACCGCTAAACGCCGCGGCAAAGGCTGTTTCCGAAAAGGTCGGAAGGCGATGGATCGAGGTCTCGTTCAACGGAATCCTGCTCGGCGAAAAGCAAATGCCGCACATCTTTGGCCCTGCCGTCCGTGCCGCCCGGATCCTTGGCATGCCCCACATGCCGGATGTTTATCTTTCGGGCGAGCGTCCGTGGGATTGCCTTACATTCGGTACCGAGAAGAATTCCTTTATCGTCCTCGGGTCGGCAGTCGCGGGAAATTTTCAGGGGATCGACATACTTTATCTGTTGGCGCGTGAGATGGGTCATTGTAAGGCCGGCCATGCTCTTTGGAAGACAGTCATACGCTTTTTTCTTGGCGAACAGGGGCCTGCGAAAGGCTTCATGGCTGGTGGGATCTTTAATGCGATCCTTAGCCCTTCGGCGATGATCGGCGGGGCGATCGAGATGCCGCTGCTTGCATGGGCACGCCAGGCTGAGATAACTGCCGACCGGGCTGGATTGCTTGCCGTCGGCAGCGAAGATATCGCTCGCCGAACGCTTTTGTCGTGGTCGCTAAAATCCTCGTTTATCTTCAAGCAGGTAAATATCGAAGCCTGGCTCGAACAGCAAAAGGAAGATCCAGGCGACATGCTCCGGCTTTCCGAATTGACCACGACCTCGACGCCATATATAGGGCCGAGGTTAAAGCTGCTGAACCAGTTTGCTCACAGTCCCGAATTTCGACATGCGTCCAACTATATTCGCGAAACGCTGGCTGCGGCAGCTCCCGCAAAACGCGAGGCAAAGCCGCCGACGGCTAACAAACCCGCCGCTCCGGCAGCCGATCTGAGGGTCAAATGCTCGAAATGCAAAACGCCGATGAAGATCCCGGTCGCGGTTTTGGCGGGCAAAACAAGACTTTCAGCAAAGTGTCCGAACGCCGCGTGCGGGAAAATAACGGTAATTACCAAGAAAGAAAAACCGGCTGAGTCAAAAGCTCCTCCGGCAAAAATAAGAGAGGAGAACCAGAATTATGGCGATTGATCAGGATCCGATATCAGTTCCGAACGAAGATGGGACCGAGACCGAATTTGAAGTGACCACCGTCGAAAACGACGGCGGCGCTCTTGCGGGCGAGATCGTCCAGGCACTTTTTGACGATGAGTCAGCGGCGGACGAGGTAACCTTTGCCGATATCGATGGCGACGGCAAACTAGACGCTGGAGCAGCGGACACAGACGGCGACGGCCAGCTCGACATGGTCGCAGGCGATACGGATGGCGACGGAAAGCTGGATGCCGTCTCGATGGACACCGACGGTGATGGCCAGCTCGATGTGATCGGAATGGACACGGACGGGGATGGAGTTCTCGATTCCGCCGGCGAGGATACCGACGGTGACGGTAATCTGGACGTAGCATATTTCGACACCGACGGCGACGGCGAAGCTGACGTGACGATGACGGACGAGGACGGCGACGGTGAGTTCGAGGAGATCGCCGCGGAAGGCCTGCCCACGGACGAAGAGCTTTCGACCAACTCGATCGAATTCACGGTCGGCGAAGACGGTTTTCCGATAACCGAAGAAGAAACCTCAACCGAATATTCCGAGACGGTATATTCCGAAGATCTCAACTCTCAGCCGTTTTATGCAGCTGAACCGTCACCGACGGACACTGCGTATGCCTCCACGGATGACATGGTGTCGTCTAACGATGCCGAAACGGCTTCCCAGCAGGGCCACGCGGATGCAGCGGCTGAGGCCCAGGCGGCGGCCGACGAATACGTGGCTCAGGGTGATTACGCAGCAGCGGCCGAAGCCCGCGAGGTCGCCGAAAACGAGTCTTGGGCGGCGGGCGATAGCTCGATGCTCGGCGCCTCGGATTCATCTGACCTGGAAAATGCGGCCTACAGACAAGAGATCGCCGAAGATTACCGGCAGCAGCAGGCCGATCACATTGCAGCCGGCGATTATGAGGCCGCGAAGGAAGATGCCTTGAACGCCGGATATGCGACCGGTGACGCCGACTATCTTGCGGGCGGTAGCGATCATACGGGTCAAGCCGATCAGGACGCCTACAATCTCGATAACGCCGTCTATCAGGAGAAGAACGCAGAATATTTCGCCGACAATGCGAATTGGTACGCCGAACAGGGCATGACGGACGCCGCACAAAGCAGTGCCCAAAACGCGGCGGACTATCAAGCCTCCGCCGATACTTATGCCGCTCAGGCCGATCCAGCTTCCGTATCGTATGACGTCGATCCTTCTTCGGCAGTAGATGTCGGCGGCGGATATGATATGTCGGCTGTCGATACAGGTTTCGATGCCGGAGCGGTCGATACTACGTCATCGTACGATCCAGGACTCGACGACGGTACGGTTTAGAATTTTGCGAGTTAGAGAGAAAGAGCTGCCGGTTCGAAAGTACGATCCGGCAGCTTTTTTATTTGACGGTACGGCCGTATTTCTTTAGCACATCACGAACTTTATCCAGCGGCAAAGCTTCGACCGTTCGCCCGTTGCCGGTCACTGTTGTCGCTTTGAACAAGGAGTTTAGAATGGCTTCTTCGGTGGCTTCGATAACTGCCTGAAAAAGCGGTGACATTGCGTCGTTGCCAAGGACGGTTACATTTCGTTTGGCGTCCGATGCCTTTATTCGGTTCTCCGTCGAAAACGCGATCGCGTAGTCGCCGCTGCCATTCGTCATCGACGAACCCGTTCGCCCCAGCCCGATCATCGAACGCGATGCGAGACGCTTCAACTGCCGATGATCGACGGGGGCATCAGTTGCAATGACAATGATGATGGAACCGTCCGCATTGTCAGAACCAGGAGCGTTAGCGATCCGAATACCTTTCGTTGCCGAACCAACGGCATCCTTCAGATAGTAGCGGCCGAGTTCCTGCCCAACCGAAACGCCATCGACCATCAGAACGCCGCCAAAGTTCGACTGCACAATAACGCCAAGCGTGTATCCGCCAAGGTTCGCAGGCAGCTTCCTCGACGCCGTCCCGATCCCGCCTTTCCAGCCGAACGCGACGGTTCCGGTTCCCGCCCCGACGGAGCCTTCGAGCACTGCTCCGGATCTCGCATTTTTAATTGCGGAAAGAACGTCCTCACGAGTGACCGGACGTGAACGGATGTCGTTCAATCCTCCGTCATTGGTTTCAGCCACCAGTGGATTTATCGAGCGTACATTCTCATTTCCGGGCAAACTCAGCATGTGGTCCAGCAGGAAATCAGCGGTCTTCGGGACGGAGAGGGTCGATGTAAGAAGTATGGGCGTTTCGATCTCGCCCAGTTCATTGACCTGTGTCGAACCCGCCAGTTTTCCAAAGCCGTTTCCCACAAAAACCGCTCCCGGCACCTTTTCCTGAAATAGATTTCCCGTGTGAGGCAGGATCGCGGTCACGCCCGTTCGGATGTTGTCGCCGCGAATAATTGTGGTTTGGCCGACCGCGACGCCGGGCACATCGGTGATCGCGTTCAGCGGCCCCGTCGGGAGAATTCCGATCTTGATCCCGATCTCGCGGGCACGCGGGCGCTGTATTTGGGCCGAGATTTCATTCGATAGTAAAACGGCCGCGAGTATTGCGATGCATATGCTCAGAAAGCGGTGCATAATTTCCAGATACTTGCCGCCCGCTTACGCAGGCGGTTCTGACTTAGACCTTTGCGAAAGTGAGTCCGGTTTGACCTTGATACTTACCGCCGCGGTCTTCGTATGAGACATCGCAGTCTTCGTCTGATTCGAAGAATAATATCTGTCCGATACCCTCGTTGATGTAAACCCGCAGCGGCAGATTGGCGAGATTCGCGATCTCAACCACCAGGCGTCCGGTCCATCCGGCCTCGAGCGGTGTCGTGTTTACGAGTAGGCCTGCTCGAGCGTATGTTGATTTGCCTAGAGCGACGCCGGTGACGTTTCGGGGCATCTTGAATGTCTCGACCGTCACGCCAAGGCCGTAGTGATGCGGCGGCAGAATGTAGTATTTCGCTCCATCATCAGCCGTCTGAGCTTCGGGCTCTATAAGTGAAAACTGCTCTTCAAAGCGTTTGGGATCGATCTCTTTGCCGTGAACGGATGAAAAAATACGAAAGCCGTCATCCGCCAAGCGCATGTCGTAGCCATAGCTCGAACAGCCCGCCGAAATGATCCGGCTGCCATCTACCTCGCGAACCAGCTTCGGCAGGAACGGCGTGATCATTCCGTGCTCGTCCGCCATCCGCCGAAGCCAAATATCTGATTTGATCGTCATAAAAAAGTAATTGGGTGATAAACCTAGTCAGTTTATCACCCAAATTTCTTACGACCAATCTGGCCATCCGCTCACAACGATTGAGTCAGTTTTGCGAGCTTCATCTTTCCGTCACCAACCGTAAATTTCATCGGAACCCCGCCGACACCGACCTTTGCGATGATGCTGCGCTCCGAAAATGCAACTTTCCGATCACGCGGTTTTAGATCGGTGAGAGTGTTTTCAATAGATCCGGTTCGAAGCACTGTAGCATCGATCTCGGCGCTAAGATTAGTCGGAAGCGAAACCGAGAGATCGCCCTTGGCGACCTGAATATCCGTAAAACGTCCGCGCGATCCGCGGGCGGCAAACATAACGTCCAGCGATCCGCTGCCGATCGTGACCATCGCATTACCTGAGATGACCTCGACATTTCCTTTTGATTCGAGAAAGTTGATCTTCATCGAGCCTTCGACGCCTGATATCTTCAGGTCGCCCTTGCCGCCGTCGATCTCGAGGTCGGAATAACGCGGAACGCTGATCTTGTAATTTATCGTAAATGGCAACGTCAAAAGCTGCTTCGGGAAATCCTTCGGGAGTTTCTTTAGCCCGAACTTATTGTGATTACCGATGGACATCACGCTCACTTTTATCGCACTCTCGTCCGTTATAAAACCTGTGACCTCGGCGAGTTTTGCGGCGTCCGCATCGCTTGCGGCCTGAAACTCCATTTCAGCCGTAATCTCGATCTCGTTCTTCGCATGGCCAACGACCGTGATCGAACCATTAGGAGCTCCATTGATGACTATGGTGCCGCCCGAGCCGAAATCGAACCTGTCGGATTTGGTAGTAGTCCGTTTCGCACCAAACGATTGGGTCTGCGAAAAAGCTGAAAACGCCAGAACAGCGATCGAGATCGCAAGCAGCAAAGGTCTTTTTGTAAACATGGTATTTGTTGGCAGGAGAGCGCCGTCACCTACAATCTTATGGCCAGCGGAGAGCGAGAGTCAACAAAATTCCTGCGGCGGCGAAAATGTCGCGTCAACGTGAGAAGAAGCCGATACTGCCACGCTGATTGACGATATTGACCGTCGCACTGCCACCATTGAACGTGCCGATCACTCGCCTCCCATCGCTGACGCGGTTCAGGTTGGCGTTATCGAAGGCTCCAAGGGTGATGTTACGCGAAGACGGCGCGGTCGCCTGGAGTTTGAACGACGAAGTAAACGGGATTCGAATAGCAATATTCCCCTTCATCGATGTAAAGCGATAAGCACCGTTTTCCTGGATCTCTCCGTCAAAAAAGATGTCTCCAATACCATTCTCGGCAGCGACCGCTTTTGCGTAGATATTCGTCAGGATGATATCGCCTTCACTTGAAATGTGCGCGCGAACCAGGCCGCTTCTAACGTTCGATACCTGAAGATTACCGATGCGTGTCTCAATATCGACTTTCGTGTTGTATGGCACACGGACAACGAAATTTACGTTACCCGTATCGCGGCCCTGATTGTCTTTTAACAGGTTGATCACGATCGTATCGCTCAGGCTTTGCGGGGCAATGGTTGCCGCCGGGGCTTCCATGCTTGCTGAAATAGCGACCTCCTGGCGGTTCCATCCTTCGACCGTAACCGTTCCGGTCTTATTTATTAGCTGCAGACGGACATCCTGCCCTGCGGGGTAAGTGCGGGAAAAACGCTTCTGAGCGCTCGCGACGGTGGAAACAGCGAACAAGAAAAAAACTACGGCTAACAGCATCGTAGTTTTCCTGGGGCGTAGCCGCCCGTTTGAATTGAAAACTCTAACGATCATTACAAAAACAACTATAGATCGGCGAAATCACGAAGCAGATTCATCTTCTCCGTCATCACGGCATCGAGCATCTCGCCCGAAAGCTCGTCATCGGGATCTTTCTGCAGGATCATGGTGTAATCCTGAACTGATTCGTCGATGACGGCAAGATTCTTATCAAAGGCCTCGCGGGTGGAACGGTTCCACTGGGCTCGGCGTGCATCGACTCGGGCGTTCCAGTAGTCAATAGCGGCCTGCTGTTCTTTTAGACGGGCCATCCGCGATTCGTGAGGCGTCTGGATCAATCCAACCCGGCTCAGCAATTTTTCAACCGTAGTTTGGGTCGAAGCCGACCGAGTCGTAAAATCATCCGACGCCGGCTGAGTATAGTTCCGAACCGCGACAAAAGTCAGCAGTGAGCTCATGACCGCTATACACACCACCGCCGCCGAAAGCTGCATGAACGAAAACTGTAGAAAACGCCCTTTTCGCGGCTCTTCAACAGGTGCTTTCTGCGAAGCCTGTATCTCGCCCTCGATCACATTATTGATCCGGCACCAAAGTGCTTGGGAATTCAGCGGGGCAATTTCGTCAACATCAGCCTCTTCACATGCGTACAGGATGGAAGAAAGTTCTTCACAAACTAGTGAACATGGAGAGCATTCCGCGAGGTGCAAACGGACCTTTTCGGCCTCGGCCTGAGCCAGGTCGTTGTCCATAAATGCCCCCATCTGTAATTTACACTCTTCGCAATTCATCTCGCGTAAAAATCCGTTCCCTCGTTTGTCCGCTTGCCGATTTCTCAACCTAATAGATTACTCAGATACACTCAACGTTGCCTTTCTAACTTAGGAATTATCGGCATAAAAAACACGAACAACGTTTCCCTTGTTCGTGTCCTTGTCGCAAATCAAAAACAATACTAGTCCTGCTGCTTCACCAGAAGCCCTCTTAGCTTCAAGCGAGCCTTGTGAAGCTGCGATTTTGAGGTTCCTACCGAGATGCCCATTCGCCGGGCGACCTCTTCATGCTCGAAGCCCTCGATGTCGTGCAGGATGAAAACATTGCGGTATCCTTTAGGCAATTCGGCGATGGCATTTTTCAGAGCAATGCGGTCGACGACCTGCATCCTGTTAGGATTTGCCGAACCGTGGACGACCTGTTCAGGCATTTCGCCATCTTCAGATGTTCGCTCGTTCTTTACGCTCCGGCGGCGGAAATGCATTAACACCTGATTCACGGTCAGCCGATGAAGCCATGTCGAAAACGCCGAATCCCCTCGAAAGCTGCCGATCTTGCGAAAAAGTTGAATGAAAACTTCCTGGGTCAGATCTTCTGCTTCGGTCTGGCTGTTCGTCATTCGAAGGCAAAGCGAATACGTCCGCCGGTGATATCGCTCGTAGATCAGCTCAAACGCAGCAAGATTCCCGTCCGACGCGAGCCGGCACAGCTCAATATCAGCCGCCGACGCGTCGAAGGTCTTCTGTAGTTCAAGCTTTAGTTGGCCATCCGCGACAAGCTCGGAGCCGGCAATTGCCGGAACCCCAAACAAAACATCCTGCTCAATAACCGCCGAATGTGGTTCCATAAACTCTCCCAAAAAGAGGTGTACCGTCGGATTGTAGAACTTCGTCTCTCGTTGAGATGTCGGATGTAATCTATCCGGTTGCCTAACTGACACAAATTTTATTCGTTATTTGAGCAAAGGTAAAGGGATTTTCAGCGTATGTAGCGCTATTGCTCAAGTACGTTGGCGATTTCAGCTATTCCCGTTTCGCCTCTTAATTTGTGATGGAGCGGATCGGACGTAGCAAAAATAAACTCAAAATCACGTGTTTCAGCCGCCCGCCTCAACCAGTTTACCGCCTCGGTGTATCGACCAAGACGTGTGTAATACTGCGCTAACGGATACGCTGCCGGCGGTTCTCCCAACGCGAGCATTCGAACACGTTCCAGCCAGAAAGCCCTGATACCGCCATTTGAGAACGCTCTGCGCAGTTCTTCAAGTTGGGCCGGCGGAGTAGCTGTGGTCATATTCAGATGCTCGGCCTTAAAGAATGCATCGACTGCTTCTGAATACATCTCTTTTGCCGTGTAGATGGAATAGAGATGAACATAGGCGGAACGGAAATTCGGGTCGATCGCTAGCGCCGTATTGCACTGCTCGATGGCCTCGTCAAATTTTACGGAAAAATACAGCAGCTGGCAGTGGTCGGTGTGCAACGCTGCCGAACCGGGTTCAAGTTCTATGGCCCGTTTGATCTCTGCAAGAGCGCT
This sequence comes from uncultured Chloracidobacterium sp., assembly GCA_964410495.1. GTDB lineage: Bacteria > Acidobacteriota > Blastocatellia > Pyrinomonadales > Pyrinomonadaceae > OLB17. The sequence goes on along the minus strand of CAYPGP010000001.1, from coordinate 307,308 downwards.
CCCGCGTTTATCCCGGAACATAAGGTTAAACGCATACCACTGATGCCCGGTCGCATAGTCGGGCGATAATTCGACCGCCCTCTTAAAATGCTGCTCCGCGTCTTTAAATCGCCACTCCCAGAATGTGCGAACGAAACCGATCGTCGCATGCGGCTCGCCGAGCGAAGGGTCAAGCCTTATCGCCTCTAGCGCCGTCGCCTCGGCCTTTTTCCAGAGTATTACATCGAAAGCGTATGCGTCGGCAAGAGCAGCGTGAGCAAGGGCGAATTGAGGGTCAAGACGAACAGCCCTTTCTAGGTAACTCGTGGATTGGTGAAGGCCCTCGACGGAACGGTTCTGCCACAATTTCCGACCGCGCTCAAAAAGCTCTTGAGCTTCAGCATTTGTCGAGTATCCCTTAGCTGCCGCGGCGCCGCGGGCGTTAGCGTCGGTAGTTGGAGCTCTGATGGCGGCCCATGCAATAAAGATCAACGAAATGGCAGCGAGCGGAATAGCGACCAGCATCAGCCGTGATAAAAATGATGGCCCACCTCCCGGCCCAGCGTGTGCGGATTCGTGCTTTAGGGCCAGGCTATATTTCGTTCGTCGCTCGACGATGAGTTCTTCATCTTCTTCAACGATCTCATGAACATCCCCGACGAAACGATATCCGCGTTTTGGGACCGTTCTGATAAACCGCGGCTCATGCCCGTCCTCGCCGAGCACCTTTCTCAGGGTAGAAACATTGCGATTCAGGCTTCCTTCTTCCACGAAAGCGTCAGCCCAAACGCTAGTCATTAGTGTGTCCTTTGCGACGGTGTGTCCCCTGTTTTCGACGAGCGTCAACAAGATATCGAATACCTTCGGCGTCACTTGAACCGACTCGCCGCAACGGAGCAGTTGGCGTTCCTCGACATCGATCCGAAAATTATCGAACTCGTAGAAACGTTTTAAAGGGCGGTCGGTCACGGCTTTCTCACAAATTTCGGAAAAATTTCCGGTTTTTAGAAGGATTTTCGGTACGCCGTTAAATTACTTTGCTTCAAGCGGATTCTAGTCCAGCACGACTTGCAAAAGCAATATGAAATTTGGCACCTCGTCACGAAGCTTCGAGTTTACGGTGGAGAAAACCGAGACCTTCACCGTCCGAATGGTTCGGAAAGTGGTCAATTCGTGGTGCAGCCATTGCGGCTGCGAAACGCGAATGTCCAGCCCCGAGGCTGCGGCCGGCATCGCCGGCATAACCAAGCGAAGCATATATGCGGGGATCGAGGACGGGACGACGCATTTCAATGAGGCGGAAGACGGATCGATCCTTGTCTGCCTTAGATCGCTGAGCAACTACACGAAACATCGAAAGGAGAATTAGATCAAATGAAGAACGCTTTTGAGAGAGTGATCGTATCGTACCGCGGCTTATTTCTAATTCTCACCGTTATTACCGGGATCATTATTTACGGCCTTGCTGCCTGGCCGTCGAGCGGCCGCGGAGGCCCGGTACAGATATTTGCGCACGATCGGTTTGCGAACCGCCTGATGACCTTCAATTCGAGCAATCCAAATGTCTACACATCAAACATCGCAATAACGGGATTGAATGCGGGCGAACAAATTCTCGGCATCGATTTCCGTCCCGCCGATGGCCTTCTCTACGGTGTCGCATCGACGGGTTCGGCTAGCCGACTCTTGAGGATCAACACGACCACGGGCGCGGTAACGCAGGTCGGAAGTGGATTTACGCCTGCTCTATCCACGTCAACCTTCTATGGCGTGGATTTCAACCCGACGACCGATCGCCTGCGGGTAATAAACTTTAACGACCTTAACATACGAATTAATCCAGTCACCGGGGCATTAGCGGGAACCGATCCTAATATCGCCTTCGCCGCCGGAGACCCAAACTTCGGTGATAATCCGGCCGTGGATATGATCGCATATAGTGATGCGGGAACATTGTTCGCAATTGAAACGGGTAACCCTGTTCTCGCGACGGTGGGACCAAACGTCGGATCGCCCGGTGACGAGGATGACAACTCACCGGAAGGAGCACTCACCGGCCACCTTAAAACTACCGGGCCGCTCAATATTGGTGCGTTATCCAGTTCGGGCGGGTTTGATATAATCGCAGTTGATGGCCCATTCGCATTGGCGAGTCTCAACAACGGACTTTATGAGCTAAATTTGATCACTGGGCAAGCCACGTTCCTGGGCCCCCTCGCGGTAACACCGCGCGTGGACGGTTTCACGATCGCCCGTCCAGCCGCGTCGCCAACCCCGACCCCGACTCCGACTCCAACTCCGACTCCAACTCCAACTCCGACTCCGACTCCAACACCAACTCCAACGCCGACGCCGACGCCGACGCCGACGCCGACTCCAACTCCGACTCCGACTCCTACTCCTACTCCTACACCAACTCCGACTCCGACTCCTACCCCGACTCCAAGCCCGGGCCCGAGTCCATCGCCAAGCCCGACGGTTACGCCTTCGCCGAACCCTTCACCGAGCCCAAGCGTGTCGCCGAGCCCTAATCCTTCGCCGACTCCAAGTCCTACGCCTACACTTCCGCCGTCGCCTACGCCGACCGCAACCTATACGCCAACGCCGACCCAAACACCCACCCCGACTCCAACGCCGGTGCCTTTCCTTATCCTGAACGAGGTAAACGCCGATACGCCGAGCGAGACGACGAATAGATGTCAGTTCGTTGAATTGCGCGGCAGTCCCGGCTTATTGATCCAAGCTGGGACGTGGTTCATTTCGGTCGAAGGCGAGGCTGGCAACTTCGGGCGCGTCAACTGGGCGGTCGATCTGAGCAACCGCCGCGTAGGCCTTAATGGAACCGTCTCGCTCGCAAATCTTTCGGGCGAACCATGTCCCGGCCGGCAATTCTCAAGCGGAACGACGCTGATCGATGTTTCTGGATCGAACGTCAATGGCTTCGGCACTGAAACCGAGTCGTACATGCTGGTCCGGATACCGGTCCAAAACCGCTTCGAGCAGTTCGATGACGTTGACGTAAACAACGACCGCGTCCTCGACGCCGGACTACTTATAACCCAACTGGACGGTATCGCGACGGTCGCAAATCCGACTACGCAAGCCAGCTACGCGCCCCTTGTTTACTCGGGACCCAGCACGAACCAGCCTGACGCGTTTACGCGTTTTGTCGGCAATCTGACACCTTTGAGTCCGCCGGCTTGGTTCTACGGCGAACTGGCCGCGTCGCCCGACAGCACCGTACAATACGCCGCGCCGCTCAGCCCAAATGCCCCCTTGTGCCCGGTTACGACGCCGGGCAATCAAAATGGCCAGCCACAGGGCTGTGGGGCCCTTTTTGGAAACGGTTCTCCCATCACGATCAATTCAAGCTCATCAGGGAATATGCCGCTAATATTCGCGAGTCAGGATTCTTCGCAGATCATGGTCTCGAATATGGATGGACTTGTTTCTTCGGTACGCGTGACGCTGAAGGATTTTTCACACGCCGTTCCCGATCATGTCGACGTTCTGCTGGTTGGACCGCAGGGGCAAAAGTTCGTGATAATGGGCGATGCGGGCGGTTCGGTTAGTATTTCACCTTCGACGCCCATAACGATCACTATCGGCGACGCGGGTGGCTCGACGCTTCCTGACGCGAGTCCATTAGCCTCGGCTTTCTACGAACCGACGACGTGGGAATCACCGGTCCCAAACTTCCCTGCACCAGCTCCGCCGGGGCCGTATAACGAGCCCGGAAGCATTACCGGTAACGGGCCCGGAGCGGACACTTTCGCTGAAGTTTTCGCCGGAACGCAGCCTAACGGCGTTTGGAGCCTCTACGTGCGAAGCGACAACGGCATCTCCGAACCGCACGAGGCAAACGCATTGATCGCGGGCGGCTGGCAGATCGAGATCACGACGGTGACGCCGCCGGTACCGGTCGCCGTGAGTGGACGCGTCACCACTCCGACGGGACAAGGCCTGAGAAACGCCATCGTCTCGATGATCGATTCGCAAGGCATTAGGCGTACCGCCACGACCAGTTCGTTTGGGCTCTATTCATTCGAAAATGTTCGACCAGGAGAAACGTACATCCTAAGCGTTTCGTCAAAACGCTACCGCTTCGCTGCCAAAACGGAGGTGATAAACGAAAACCTGACGAATGCCGACTTCGTCGGTCTTGAGTGAGGAGATAGCGCAATGAAAACTTCCGCCGATGTCTCTATTAGAGACATCGGCGTTTTTTCGTTTGCTCGCCCCTCGCTAGCCGCAAGATTGTATAATGGAACCAGTCAAGGTGGCCGGCATGAAACTCATTACCTTAATTGCGATCCTTCTTTTTGCATCCTTTATCTCCTCCGGGCAGATCTCCTTAGTTCCATACATAACCTCGGGACTGAGTTCGCCGGTTTTCATGACAACTCCGCGTGACGGAACCAACCGTTTGTTCATCGTCCAGCAGGGCGGCATCATTCGAGTCGTTCAGCCTGGCTCGACGACGCCCACGACGTTTCTTAACATCACCTCGCGCGTCCTTTCCGGCGGCGAACGAGGGCTTCTCGGTCTTGCTTTTCACCCGCAATACGCTAGCAACCGCCGTTTTTTTGTTTACTACACCCGCCAGACAGACGGAGCGATCCAGATCGCCGAATACCAAACCTCAGCCGGCGACCCCAACGTTGCTGATACGACGGAAAAGATCATCATCACGATCCCGCATCCGACAAACACGAACCATAACGGCGGAACGGTTGCTTTCGGTCCTGACGGTTATCTTTATGCCGGTCCCGGCGACGGCGGTTCGGGAAACGATCCGCCAAACAACGCGCAGAACATCAACCAATTGCTCGGCAAAATAATCCGGCTCGACATCGACAACGTACCGCAAGGTCAGACGCCGCAATACAACATACCTCCCGGAAATCCTTTCGTGGGCGTTAATGGGGCAGATGAGATCTATTCGGTCGGCATGCGAAATCCATACCGTTTCTCGTTCGACCGTGGCGGCTCAAACCAACTTTGGGCCGCCGACGTCGGCCAGAATTCGTGGGAAGAGGTCGATATCATCACAAATGGCGGCAATTACGGCTGGCGGATCTATGAGGGAAACACCTGTACGAACCTCGACGGCTGCGCCTTTCCGCCAAACTATGTTGCTCCCGTTTTTGTTTACAGCAGTGCTGGCGGCGGAAATCCGCGGTGCTCGATAACCGGCGGTTTCGTCTATCGAGGCACCTTGGGTACATTCACCACGGGCAACTATATTTACGGCGATTATTGCTCCGGCGAAATAATTCAGTGGAACGGAAGCCAGCAGACGGTTCTTCTTGACACGACCCGTCTTATCGTCGGTTTTGCTGAGGACGAAGCCGGCGAACTCTACGTGATCGGCCAAAACGGCACAATCGAACGCCTGGTACGAACAACGCCAACTCCGACCCCAACTCCAACGCCGACTCCGACTCCGACGCCGACTCCGACTCCGACTCCGACTCCGACGCCGACGCTAACTCCGACTCCAACTCCGACTCCAACTCCGACGCCGACTCCAACTCCTACTCCTACTCCGATGCCGACTCCGACTCCGACTCCGACTCCGAC
>CAYPGP010000001.1:0-301646 GCA_964410495.1 uncultured Chloracidobacterium sp. | reverse complement strand
CCGACTCCGACTCCGACTCCGACTCCGACGCCGACTCCAACTCCAACTCCGACTCCGACGCCAACGCCGACGCCAACTCCAACTCCAACGCTAACTCCAACTCCGACGCCGACTCCTACTCCAACGCCGACTCCGACTCCGACTCCGACTCCGACGCCGACGCTAACTCCAACGCCGACTCCAACTCAGACGCCAACGCCAACGCCGACGCCGGAGGCGACGCCATTCACGCCTGCCGGAACTAACATAACCACAGCCAATCCGGTAGGAAACGGCATCGTCACGTTCTCGAGCGTGGTGAGCGGCGGGACGACATCGTTTACCCAGATAGACCCGGCGTCAGCAGGAGCCCCGCCGGCCGGATACCAGATCCTTGGCGGCAATACGGCTTACGACATATCAACGACAGCCATTTACAACCCGCCAGTCGTCGTGTGTTTTGTCTCTGCGGCTACAACCGACCCGATAACATTTGGGTTAGTGCGAATTCTGCATGGTGAGAACGGTCAGCTTGTCGACCGAACGATCCTTGCTCCAGATTCGCCTGCGCCGGATTTCGCAAGCCGCACGGTCTGTGCTCGAGTTAGCTCATTGTCGCCATTCGTCGCGGCGTTAGCTCCCGCTCCGCAAACGTTCACGGTTTCCGGTCGAGTTTTGACGCCGGCGGGACTGGGTTTGCGTAATGCGATCGTCTCGCTCATCGACGGCTCGGGAGTTAGGAGAATTGCTACGACAAGTTCTTTTGGTGTCTTCAGTTTTGACGGAGTTTTGCCGTCATCGGATTACATTCTTACGGTAGCATCAAAACGATATCGGTTCGGACCGCAGAACCTAACTGTGAACCAGAATATTGCAGATGTAGATTTCGTGGGCCTTGAATGATCACGCCCGCCGGTCGGCAAGCTTTTGCAGCCCGTCGAGCGTCAGTCGCCGGTCGACGACATCGATCAAACTCGTTTCCGCTGCGACCAATTCGGCAAGCCCGCCAGTGGCTATCACTTTAGGACTTGCACCGAGTTCCGCAGCCACTTTTCCGACCAAGCCGGTGAACATGGCGATGTATCCATTGACCAAGCCGGATTGGATAGAGCCTTTTGTTGTTTGCTGAATGACCTGAGCGGGTTTTTCGATCTCGACTTCGGGGAGCTGAGCGGTAACGAGGTGGAGAGCCTTCGCCAACGGCCTTATTCCCGGAGCGATCAGCCCGCCGACGAGACGAAGATCCTTATCGACGACATCGATCGTCAGTGCGGTTCCAAAACTGCAAACCACTGCGGGCACGCCGTATTTCTCGACGGCGGAGAAACAATTGACCAGCCGATCTGTCCCGGCCGCCGAAAGCGGCTGGTAGTGAATCTCAAGGCCGAGATCCCAATCGTTAGCGACGAACCCCGCCTCGAAGCCGTGATCCGCCAGAAGCAAACCATTGATTATTGAGTTCAGGTCGGGGACGACGGAACACACGATCGCCCGTTCGATCGTCGCTCCGAGCTTATCGCCAATAGCGTCCCGAAGCGCTTCGATCGAATACGCGCGGTCTGTTTCTATACTGAATTGATCTGCGAGAGTTTCGCCTTCGTAAAGACCGAACTTGATGTTCGAGTTCCCAATGTCAACGGCGAGAAGCATTTAACCACGCAGCGGAAGGCCATCATAGATAACATTCCAGCCATTGCGGCGGCTCGTGCGGAGGCTTTTTGTGAACCATTCGACGGCGGCGTTCGCATCGTCGTAGATCTGGACGGCCGGGCGCTCTTCGCGTGGATCGACGCGACAGATCGCGGCCCCGACTGCCGCGGTTTTAATGCACAGCAAAGCGATCATGTCGTTCTTCTGCATCACCGCGGTGCGAACCTCGACCTCGTTCAGTTCGTCGTCAAACTCGTCAAATTCCGCGAGTTCTTCGTCAAACTCATCCGGCTCAAATTCTAGATCCCAGTCAAAGTCGTTGCTCATAAAACGTTCCTACACGTTACACTGTTAGCCCGCAAAACTCAATTCGCACCGTGAACACCATGGGGCAAGATCTCTAAAGCTAACCAAGGACTACTCGTCAGTTCGGAGCCGCTCGACATCACCCGCCTGAATTACTGCCCGCGAACCGTCGGCGGTTATTAACCTTAACGCTCCGTTTGGTTCAAGCCCGTCCGTCGTTCCCTCGATCGTCGTGCCGGAAACGCTCACACGAACGCGTTTCCCTACGAAATAGCTGGACCGCGAACGCCAGTTTTCGATAATTTCCGCCGGGCCGTCCGAACTACGCAAAATCTCGTACCAATACGACAGATACTTTACCAGTCCTTCTTCGACCGCAATAGCGGTTATGTCGTTGCGTTTGAGCTCCGCCGCGATCGACGTAGCGATATCGGCGAGTTCGGGCGGAAAGTTCTTCGAAGTAAGGTTGATCCCGATACCCAGAACGACAGAAAGGCCGTCCCGCGTCTCGACCGTTTCCGCAAGAATACCGCTGATCTTTCTGTCGTCGACCAGAACGTCGTTGACCCACTTGATGTCGGGCGATATTCCAATTTCTTTCAGCGTATCGTAAACAGCGATCCCGGCTGCGAGCGTTATCAACGGTAAAAACCTTGCCTCGAGCACCGGTCGCAAAACGATACTAAAATACAGGCCCGAGTCCTTTTCCGATACCCACGTCCGGCCGTGCCTTCCTCGCCCCGCCGTTTGCCGACGCGCAACTATGCAGAGCCCTTCAGCGGCGCCGAGCCGGGCTTGCCTCGCGGCTTCGTCGTTGGTCGAGCCGATCTCCTCAAACCGCTGGACGGTAATGTTCATGTTCGCTGAAAAAAGAAATAGTGGCTGCCTTGACGCCCGTTAGGCTGATCGCTCCGTCGGCACCCAAAGAGAATCGCAATAATATCTACGGCTGTCGAAGAACTGCTCCTTGATCGCGAATCCGCTTTCCGCCGCCAATTCCGTTATCATTCGCAGGCTGTATTTCTGCGAGATCTCCATAAAGACAGCTTCCCATTGATCGAATTCGAACGTCCGGTTCAGCGCGGCGATATGCACGCTCTGCTGTTCGCGGCTGATAAGAAACGACCTCGCCGAGCCTTCGATCGGGCGGTAATTGGCATAGTGCGAGAACTTCGTCAGGTCAAAATTCCCGCCAAGTTCGCGGTTTATCCTCGTCAGCAAGTTTAGATTGAATCTCGCCGTGACGCCTTCGCTGTCATCGTACGCCGGCACGATCACCTTCGGGTCTTTCTGCAGGTCGAAACCCACGAAAAGTAGGTCGTTCTCGCCCATCACACGCCGCAGCGAGCGAAAGAACCCGACCGCCTGCTCACGGCTGAAGTTCCCGATGTTCGAACCGAGGAAGAGAAGGACTTTTCTTCGGGCTGACGGGTTTTTTAACGATTCAAGTATCTTGAAATAGTCACCCGTGAGCGGTGACATCCGAAGTGACGGAAATTCGCTGGCGAACTTTGTAGTCAGCGCGGCTAAAGCCTCCTGCGAAATGTCGATCGGCGAATAAGAAATATCCGCATTTCGCCCGAGGAAATGCTGGATCAAAACCGCCGTCTTGGTCCCGTCGCCCGCACCGAGTTCGACCACGTCAAAGCCGCTGCCGCCATTTGCGAACGAGCGAAAGACCTCCGCCGCCTGGGTCGAAAATATCTCATGCTCGCAGCTGGTCAGGTAATACTCTGGCAGCCGCATTATCTCCTGAAACAGGCGCGAGCCTTCGTCGTCATAGAAATACTTTGACGAAAGGAATTTTGGCGTCGACGACAATCCCGTGAGCACGTCGGTGGCAAATTGATCTAGTTCTGGTGAAATTGAAGTCGTCATTTCCAGTCGCGCGTGGACTTGATCGGTAGGCGCTTTTGCCGCTCGCTTACGCAGGTGGTTCTCATTTGGCCAATCGTATCCCCGTAAATTGCCATCTTAAATACGGATGAAAGAAGTTTCTGTATGATGCTCTACTGTGGCCCGCAGAAGTTGCGACCGAAGCTCCGCGAAGCACCATCTGGTTGACCATGAATTTCCCGTTGTATTCGGCGACCGCTCCGGGAGCCTTGGAAAATCCCGGATACGGCAAATAGGCCGAATTCGTCCATTCCCAGCGTTTTCCCCAAGCGAACTGATCATTTGCCGCTTCCCACTCAAACTCAGTCGGCAATCTCATTCCCATCCATTCCGCAAATGCCGCTGCTTCGTAGAACGAAACATGACAAACCGGCGCATCGAGCGGAAGCTCACGCAAACCGCCTAAAGTGAAATGATTCCACTCGCCGTCGATCTTATTCCAGTAAAGCGGAGCCTCGATCTGTTCGCGGTTCACCCAATCCCAGCCTTCCGAATGCCAATAGCGAAAATCCCGATAACCGCCAGCGTCGATAAATTCAAGATACTCGCCATTTGTTACAAGATTGTTGCTGATCCAAGAGTCATTAATATAAACCTTGTGTCTGGACAGTTCGTTATCGAAACAAAAACCATCGCCGACAAAACCTACCTCATAAACTCCTTCCTTGACAGCAGCAAACTGTACGTCCTCTGACGCAGCCGGTTTTGCTTCCTCTTCCGGTGCAAAACCTTCACGATACGCGGGAAACAGCGGATTCAGGCTAAACGTGTACTTAAGGTCGGTGAGGAAAAGCTCCTGATGCTGCTGTTCATGATTAAGCCCGAGCGTCACGAGTTCACGGATCGCGGGATCGCCCGCGAGAGCGGAAGGATCGGACAAAAGCCGAGCCATAGCCTCGTCGACGTATTTTCTGTACGCAAAAACCTCGCTGACCGTCGGCCTCGTTAATGCTCCGCGGTTGTCGCGCGGCGTTCGCTCGCCGATCGTGTTGTAATAACTGTTGAACAGAAAACCGAAACGTTCGTCGAAAACTGGATAATCGGAAACGAATTTCTTGAGGATCATCTCTTCAAAAAACCACGTCGTATGTGCGATATTCCAGCGTGCCGGCGACACATCGACGACGGGCTGCGGAATGTAGTCTTCGACCGAGAGTGGCTCGCATAGTTTCTCCGTGTAAGCACGAACCTTTCGATATTCGGCCGCAAGATCCTCGACCGCTGCTTCGCTTTTTCCAAATGCTTGCATAAGTTAATTAAAGCAAAATAAACCCCTTCCGAACAATAAAAAACCGCGGATGCTCGCGTGTTGGTAACGGTCGAGCATCCGCAGTTTTAAGAATAATGTTGTTTCTAAACGGCTATCGGAAACGTGTGCCGCGGCATGTGTTCCCACTCTATCACCTGCCGAACACGCCGGTTTTCGTACGAATTCGCGAGCGAAGCGATCAGTTCATCCGAGCGCAGGTCAGTCGGCTTATCCTTCCTGGTGTGGCGAGATTTGTGACGTCTGGGTGTATCGGGAGAGAAGTCGAGTTTGCTGTCGATCTGGTTGACCATCGTAGTTTGCCTCCTGCTTGTTGGTGGCAGACGGTCAAACCATTTGATCAGCTCATGGCGTTAGAACCGTCCGCGATTTATTTGCTTTTATCATCAAATATTTCGTATTTAACAATCCCAATTTCAGGGTGCCACTATTCTAACACCGTGGCTATAAAATGCAATAGATTTCGCGACCGCCGCTCCTACTTCTTCAACCAACCAAAGATCGCATTAACGGTAATATCACGATTCGTCTGATAGATCGCCTTAGTCAGCGGCAGGGACATGGGGCAGACCTGGACGCAGTTTTGTGCGTTGCCGCAATTTCCGATACCGTCGTCGCCTAGCAGTCCGTTCAGTCGGTCTTCCATGCCGGCTTTGCCGGTCGGATGCATATTGAAGAGATTCGCCTGCGCGATCGCCTGGGGGCCAATGTAATTGTCGTCGCCATACTGCGGACAAGCCTCGAGGCAGCAGCCACAGGTCATGCAACGAGACAGTGCATACCGTTCCTGCGCGAGTTCGTTGGTAACGTGCGGCCCCGGTCCGAGATCGTACGTGCCGTCAAGGTCGATCCATGCCTTGACCTGTTTCAGATGATCGAACATCTTCGAGCGATCAACCTTAAGATCGCGAACGTTAGGGAATTTCGACATCGGCGCCAAGCTTATCGTATCGGAACCCGAAGCCACGAGAAGATCGTCAACCAAAGCCGAACACGACTGCCGCACCTTGCCGTCGATGACCATCGTACAAATACCGCAAACCTGCTCCAGACAAGACATGTCCCAAACCGGCGGGGTCGTCTGTTTGCCCTCGACAGTGACCGGATTTTTCCGGATCTCCATCAACGCGGAGATAACATTTAGATTTCGCCGGTAATCGATCGCGAAAGTCTCCCAGCTCGCCGGAGCCCCTTCCCTTTCGCGACGTTGCACCTTGAACTTGATCTGCGCCGGAGGTGATTCGAGCCGTTTCTTTTCAGTATGTGCGCTTGTGGTCATCTCTTATGCCTTCTTCTTTGCCGAATAATCTCTTTTTCGCGGTTCGACCAACGAGACATCTACAGCCTCGTAGCTGAGAACTGGGGCTTCCATCGAGTATTCCGCAATGGTGGTCTTCAGGAAATTCTCGTCATCCCGATCCGGGAATTCCGGTTTGTAATGAGCTCCGCGGGATTCGTTGCGGTTCAGGGCGCCGAGCGTGATTACACGGGCTAGTTCCAGCATGTTCTTGAGCTGCCGGGCGTGCGGGATCGCCTGGGTGGCCCAAAGGTTCGAATCGTTGATCGAGATCTTGCCGAAACGTTCCTGCAGCTCGCGGATCTTGTCGTCCGTCGCCTGAAGTCGGTCGTTGTAGCGGACAACCGTGACGTTGTCCGTCATCACCTTACCGAGTTCCTCATGCAGTTTGTACTGATTCTCGCCGCCTTCGCTCTTGACGATCGAATCGTTGATCGCCTGCTGGCGTTTCAATTCCGCGTCATGAATGCCGTTGGTCTCGGTCGAGCCACGTTCGACGTTCTTTGCATACTCGATTGCCGACGGTGCGGCGACGAAGCCGCCATAAACACAGGAAACAAGCGAGTTGGCACCGAGACGGTTTGCCCCGTGGATGGAATAATCGCATTCGCCGGCCGCAAAGAGTCCCGGAATATTCGTCCGCTGTTCGAAATCGACCCAAAGGCCGCCCATCGAATAATGGACGCCCGGGAAAATTCGCATCGGTACGTATCGCGGATCGTCACCGACAAACATCTCGTAGATCTCGAGGATCGCCCCAAGTCGTTCCGTCAACGTTTCAGCCGGAATATGCGTCAAGTCAAGATAAACCTGATTCTCGCCCGCAACGCCGTGGCCTTCGAGACAGACCTGAAAGATCTCGCGTGTCGCGATATCTCGCGGAACAAGATTACCGTAGGCCGGATATTTTTCTTCAAGGAAGTACCAACGCTCGTTCTCGGGAATATCACGCGGGCTGCGTGTGTCTCCGTCGTTTTTCGGCACCCAAACGCGGCCGCCTTCACCTCGGGCAGACTCTGACATCAATCGCAGCTTGTCTTCGCCCGGAATGGACGTCGGATGGACCTGAATAAATTCGCCATTGGCATAGCGCGCGCCTTGCTGATAGCATATCGACGTCGCGCTTCCGGTACAGGTCATCGAATTTGTGGATTTTCCGAAGATCAAACCCGGCCCGCCCGTGGCCATGATCACAGCATCGGCGGCAAACGATTTTAGCTCAAGCGTTTGCAGGTTCATCGCAACGAGGCCGCGGCAAACCTGATGATCGTCGAGCACGAGCGAAAGCATCTCCCAGCCTTCATACTTGGTGACGCGTTTTTCGACTTCCCAGCGTCTGACCTGCTCATCGAGCGCGTACAGCAGTTGCTGCCCCGTCGAGGCTCCCGAAAAAGCGGTTCGGTGATGGAGCGTTCCCCCGAAACGCCGAAAATCCATCAAACCTTCTTTCGTCCGCGAGAACGGCACGCCCATTCGGTCAAATAGATAGATGATCTCAGGCGCCATGTCGGTCATGCGTTTGACCGGCGGCTGGTTGGCGAGAAAGTCCCCGCCGTAAACGGTATCGTCAAGATGCTTCGCCGGCGAATCGCCCTCGCCTTTTGTATTAACGGCACCGTTGATGCCGCCCTGAGCGCAGACCGAGTGCGAACGCTTTACTGGAACCACCGAGATCAGGTCAACACTGTGCCCCGCCTCAGCGAGCTTCATCGCCGCGGCAAGACCCGCGAGCCCGCCGCCGACGATCACAAATTTTAAAGAGCTAGCAGCCATATGATTCTAGAACTTTACGGGAGCGCTTTGATTCGACGCTTTCTTGGGAGCCTCGCACAAAGCCTGCGGAAAAAGGCCGCAATGCCTGACAAATGCAAAAGCTGCATTGACTCCAACAGCGGAGAGCATGACGGCCAAACCGATGCACGCAGTAAGCGCGACTTTCTGGGCTTTCTCGCCGATAACAAGGCCCCAATCGACCGCGAACAGGAAAAATCCGTAGCCCAGGTGCCATGCGGTCGCCAAAACACCAAGGATATAGACAATGAGCACCCAAGTGATCTGAAAATCCGCCGCGACGATCGCATACGACCGCTCAGCATTGCCCGCAACTGCATCCATCGTCAGCCCTGGAACGATCCCAAATCGAAAATGGAGTAAGTGAAACAGGATGAAAAAGAAGAGGAATACGCCGGTCACTCGTTGAAAGACGTACAGCCAGTTGCGAGCGTAGCTATAGCTAAGCGGGTTCGCCTTCGCCTCGGAAGATATGATCATGCCGTAGATCGAGTGATAAAGCAGCGGCAGGAATATGCCGAATATCTCGATCAGAAGGAGGAACGGAATATCGTGGATCTCCTTTACGGCTTTTACAAAACTTGCTTCTCCGTTCATCGCCTTCGAGTTCGTGAACATATGCACGAAAAAGAACACGCCCAGCGGAACGATCCCCGTTATCTGGTGAAGTTTACGAAGCAAAAATGTATTAGAAAATGTGATCGCCATCTTCGAAAAAAGGCACGTATGCCAAAAGGCTCCCTAGCATTTAGATCAGAATCATCAAATTCTAATTCCAAAGGAGCTATTTCAGCAACGCTTCCGGCACGTTCTTTATACTATTCGAAATTTAAGATAAGATAAAATGAAATATAATGCGGCGAATAACAAGAAATGCTAATCTAATAATATGCATATCGAGACCTTAAAAGTATTTTGCGACCTGGTAGATCTTGAAAGCTTCTCGCTCGCGGCCGAGCGTAACTTTATCACCCAATCGGCGGTCAGCCAGCAGATAAGGACCCTTGAGGACAAATTCAAACGCCGCCTGCTCGAACGCGTGCGTGGTCGTCGCGAAGTAAAGCTCACTCCGGCGGGCGACGTATTCTATCAAGAATCGAAAAAGGTCCTCGCCGCTTACGAGCAGCTTCAGGAAAATCTTCGAGGCGTAGTCGGGAAGATAGGTGGCACGGTCAAGGTCGCCACCGTTTACAGCGTCGGACTTCACGAGCTGCCGAGCAAGGTCCGCGAGTTCATGACCAAATTCCCTGCCGCGAAGATCGACCTCGAGTATTCGCGGACTACGCGCGTGGTTCGCGACGTGCTGAACGGGAATGTCGAACTCGGCGTCCTCGCCTTCCCCGAGCCGCGGCGCGGCTTGACCATCACGCCGATGCCGGACGACCGGCTGGTGCTGATCGCTCCGCCCGATCATCGCGTTGCAGAGCGAAAAAAGCTGAAAGTTACCGATCTCAACGGTGAGCCTTTCGTCCTCTTCGAACGCGATGTTCCGACCCGGAAGGCGATGGACAAGATATTCAAGACGAACGGGATCGAAGTAAAAAAGGTAGCCGAGTTCGACAATATAGAAACCATAAAACGCGCGGTCGAGGTCGGATTTGGCCTGGCAATAGTTCCCGAATCAGCTGTCGTCGAATCAAGCAAAGCCGGAAACCTTGTTGTCATACAAATGGCTGAGAAATATTGGGTACGCTCGGTGGGCGTCATCCACCGGGCCGACAGAAGCCTCTCGCTCGCGGCAAAGAAATTTGTCGAACTGCTTGGTAATCGCGATATCTGAATCGTATAATCAAGTTACCCCCGAATTGCCTGTAATGAATACGGTGGACTCTACGCCTCCATATCGGCTTACTTTCCAGGAACTTCCCGGCTATCTCTACGCGTTTGTTGAGGGCGAGCAGGATAACTACGAGATCTCGCGAGCTTTTTGGCAAGAAATTGCCGACAAGGCCGTTGATACGGGAGCAAAACGGGTTTTGATCGAAGAAAATATTGAGATGTCGGGCTCATTTGCCGACGTTTTCCGGCTCGCGTCGGAACTTCCTTCGATGAACTTCGGCGGCGCTCGAATCGCCTTTGTCGACCGCTTTCTAGATCATAATGAGATCAACGAATTCGGCGAGTTAGTGGCGGTAAATCGCGGCTTCAACGGCGCTGTTTTCAACGACGTCGAAACCGCTCGAAGGTGGCTGCTGGAAAATTAATGGATCTGAAACTCGCCGATCGAAGCCGCCGCCGCGACATAGGTCATCGGCGTGGTCGGGGCCATCTCGTTCAGGCTGTACCGAAGCTTATCGACAATGCCTTCCGCTTCCATATATTCACGGCCGAGCAACCGGCGAAAACGTTTGTTCCTTTCCTCGCCCGTTAACTCTTTTAACATTCCGTGCAGGAACGACGTGACAAGTTCGGGGGCGAACTGGCGGCCTGAATTACGCTGAAGGTCGTCGATGACGTCTTTAGCAGGACGACGCGCCTTATACGGCCGGTCAGTCGTCATCGCGTCGAATGAATCCGCTAGGTTGACGATCTTAGCGATGTAAGGAATTTCCCTGTCGAACAAACCGTCCGGATAGCCGCGTCCATCGAGGCGCTCGTGATGATATTTTGCCGCCAGCGGCACATCCGTGAACGGGTGATTGATCGGCTGCAGGATCTCGAAGCCGACAGACGGGTGCTTGTTCAGTTCGGCCGATTCCTTTGCGTTGATACGGTAAGGTGCGTTGATGATCTTACGCTCGACAGTCAATTTGCCTACATCGTGAAGGTAACCCGCGACTGCCGCGCCTTCGACCTCGTCACTGCCCCAGCCAAGCTCGGACGCGATGATCTCAGAAAATCGCCCAACTCGCACGGAATGCCCTTCGGTATATTTATCTTTGCAATCGATCGCCGCGGCGAAGGCTTTGACCGTGTCGTGATAGGTCGAACGCATCTCATCGAAAAGCTGCCGGTTCTGCTCGGCGTGGCGCTCGATCTCAGCCATAAGATTGCGCTGAGCGATCGCAACGCCGATGTGCTGGCCCATCGCGCAAATGATCTCTTTTTCGTAGTTCGTGTATGTCTCGCCCGTCGCTTTTTCACCCAGAAAAAGTGCGCCGACTATCTCATCGCGGACAACAAGCGGAACAAACAGCTCAAGGTTCCTTCGTTCGAAACTCGCGTCGTAAACCTGAAAGAACGGGAGCACCTTCGCGTGCGAAATTTCGATCGGATTGAGGCCGTTCGTCAAAAACTGCCGTTCGTCCTCGCTGCACAGCGACAAACTAAGCGGAAAATCATCGCCGAGCCCGCGAACCGCGAGCATGTTCAGTTCGTGGCCGAACTTCGAGTAGCGGGCGACTGAACCGCGCATTATCCCCAGTGCGCCGGAGATCAGGTGAAGCGACGTCCTTATCGTTTCCTGAAAATTGTTCTTGTTGGTAATCTCCTGGCCAAGTTCGGCAAGGGCTCCGAAGGCGTGGATCAGTTTGTGCGAGTGTTCAGCCATAATTCTCCCGGGTTACTCGATTACTACGTGGTTCGTGAGGCCGAGCATTTCAAATAGCTCGACCGTCTCGTCGTTTACTTCAGAAAAGACAACCTTTGTCCCCTTGTTCGAAGCGGTGTCGATCACGCCAAGCAGGATCGATATCCCGATGCTGTTGACTATTTCGGTATTCGAGAAGTTAAGTTCCAACTCCCGACAACCTGTGGCGATCCGGCGGCGGCATTCGTGTTCGATCTGCTCGCCGCTTAATTTATTAAGATAACTGTCAGCAAAAATCACAGTCCGGTCAGAGACCGATTCAGCCGACTCAACGAGTGTCGTAGAGGTAGTGATCACCTATATTCTTTCCCTTGTTTAATTTAGCTTGGATGCTATAGAAACTACTTGAGCATTATGTTTAACATAAACATTTGCATAAGACAACTGAAATATGCTCAAAATGAGAACTTTTTTTACTAGTTTTTAAATGGGAGTTCAGGCGCAAGCTTGCCCGCGAAGCCGCAAGGCTATCTCGACTCGGCGAAGCCCGCTTCTAAATCGATCTCATGCGATCGATCAAGCTTTATTTTTCGTTGTGGGGAACCCGTCCGAATTCGCGAAGCAGCGGTTTAAGGTGGTCAATTATCGCGGTGTGGGCAGCACCATTCGAGGCAACGATGCCGTTGCGATTGTGCACGTCGCGTCGATCGTAAACCAGCGGAAGGCCGAAAAGGTCGGTCATCATGCCGCCGGCCTCCTCCAGAATTATCTGCGGAGCACACGTGTCCCAAAGCTTGGTCCGCGGGCTTGGGTGAATATAGACGTCAGCCGAACGAGACGCTATGAGCGAGACCTTTAATCCCACTGATCCTCGCTTCACGGAATCTCGAAAGCCGAAATGCTTCAGGATCTGCTGCATTCGACTGCTAGGATGATTCCGCGAGATAGCGATCCCGAGTGATGAAAACTGGGTCGAATCGGAAACGCTCTGCTTGACCGGTTCGTCAGTTTCCGTTTGAGAAAACGCTCCTTTTCCTAGGCAAGCGTAATTCAAGATCCCGTGAAACGGCAGCAGCACAACACCCAGGATCGGCTTTCCCGCCTCGGCCAGGCCGATCTGCACCGCAAAATCTCCGTCATGATTTACAAAACCGGCAGTTCCGTCGATCGGGTCGATGATCCACGACCGGAGCTTCGACATACGATGGTCAATGTCGTCGATCTCCTCTTCGGAAAGAATGCCGTCGTCGGGAAAAGCCTCAGCGAGACCTTCGACAATGATGCGGCTCGCCTCACGGTCCGCGATGGTCACCGGCTCGCTAAAATTGTCGACGCCCACCTTAACTTCGGCCTCGAATCCTTCGTTGTAGTGCTCAATTATCCTTGTTCCGGCGGTGCGAGCGAGACGAATAGCGGTTTCCAACTCTTTCTCGAGCATTACCCTAAAGCTACCACGCCCGATGCGCAAAAGCGATTCTTACCGACCTAAGCCGGGAGGGCGGGGCTAAGACTTATCCACCGGCTCCGTGATACCGCAGCGTGGGCACATTAATGTGGTGCGGGCTGGGTCCGCCCATTTTGCGAGAGCTTCGGTGGACATCCGCGGTTTCTTTGATTCCGCTTCACCTTCGCGAAAAACTCGAGACAGTGTGCCGGTTTCGGGTTCCGGTCGCAATTCCCGTTCGCACTGCCGGCATATCCAGCCAAACCCGGCGTTGTAAAAATCGTTTATCTCGATCATTTTGCAAATAGTTCGAGCGGGCCATGACACCACAGCCCGCTCGAATAACGTTTTAATAACACACTACTCCTGAAGGGTCCGCCTAACCGGCCGGGTCGTAGTAGTTGCCCCGAGCAGCTTGATCGGAACGGTTACGTTACGGCCGCCGCGATAAACCTCAAAATTGACCGTGTCGCCGATCTGCTTTTTATCGAGCAGTCGATAAAGGTCGTCGAGGTCGTTGAGCTTTTGCCCCTCTGCCGAGATAAGAATATCGCCGAGCGTTCCATCGCTAGTCGTTCCGCGAAGCCCCGCGCGTTCGGCCGAACCGCCTGGCTGAACCTGATAGACAAGCAAGCCGCTTTCAACGGGTACACGATAGCCCCGCTGTTTTAGGTCTTCGATCGAAGGAAGCGACGCACCGAGTTTCGGCCGGCGAACTTCGCCGAGCTGCAGCAGCTGCGGAATTATCCGCTTTGCCGTGTTTGCCGGAACCGCGAATCCCACGCCGACCGAACCACCAGCGGGCGAGAGGATCTGCGAATTGATGCCGATCATCTTGCCGTATTTATCCAGTAGTGGGCCGCCCGAATTACCGGGATTGATCGAAGCGTCAGTCTGGATCGCCGCATCGATCGGCCTATTGTTTCGAGCCCGGATCGGACGCTGCAGGCCGGAGATAACGCCGGTCGTCAGCGTGCGGTCGAGTCCGAACGGATTCCCGATCGCCAGTACCTTTTGTCCCACGGCAAGTTTATCGGAATCGCCAAATGAGATGACCGTCAGATTTGGCGGAGGATTGTCGAGCTTGATTATCGCTAGGTCGGTGTCCGGGTCGCCGCCGACCACCGAAGCCGGATACATCTTGTCGCCGCCGAAGCTGACAGTCACTTTCTGTGCACCTTCGATCACGTGGTAGTTGGTCAGGATATTGCCGTTCGTGTCGATCACCGAGCCTGAGCCGTTTCCCTTACCTTCCTGTATGTCGCCCCAAAATCCCTGTTGGTATGACGTCGTATTAATGAACGCAACGCCCGGCGAGATGGCACGGTACACCTCGATGCTGTTTTGTTCGTCAGTGACCACTGAAGGGTCCGAGATCGTCACCGGGGCCGCTTCGGCCAATGCCACGCCCTTGTTATCGCCGCTGGACGGCCAGAACCTGTCTAAATTCAAAACCAAAACCGTTGCTCCGACGGCGATCAACGCGGAAGCAAACGCGAGAAGAATTATCTGTCGAGCCGATATCTGATAAATTGGTTGCCTTTTCATGAATAAATACCTGCCTCTGCGAAATAAAATATCAGATTTTTGATGCTTCAAAAACCATTCTGAGTTGTGCAAATTAGTACGACAAAAAACGCCCGATGTTTCCTTTTCGGGAAGCATCGGGCGTTTTCTTCTCCAACCGAGCCGGCTTACACCAGCGTGGCAAATAACTGTTGATGAAAATCTGTAACGTTCTCAATGGTCGTGTTTGAAACGACCCCGAAAGCGGCAAGCCCGGTGAACAGATGAACGCCCATCAAACCTATGTAGACCGCAAGTGCGATCGCCAGCCCGTAACGTGCCAGCGGCTTCTTACCCCATCGAATTAGCACTATCGCCGTAGCAAGGCCCATCATTATCTTTACCGTGAGGAACGGAGCGTTGCCCACGTCGAGCAATGCTGCCATTATCTGATTACCTTCGGTGGCGACGCCGCTCCGCACCCAAACGATGGTGAGCAAAGCATCGAGCAAATTGAGAGCAAAAAGCAGAAACGTCGGTGCGATCAGCTGCATAAGATAAAATTAGGGGCGTACCAATATAATAAACCTTGTTTAACGTATCTCCTAAATGACTTGACCCCCGGAGTTTAAACCGAGGGCCTTATCAGGATTTGGAGATTGTGTGAACTAACTGTACGCCCAGAGAATACGCCCAATCAAGCGCGATTTCAGGAAAATATCATCTTTTTTTCGTCTCGCTCGAAAAAGTTTATCCGCCTCATCGCGAACCCCTAGTTAGGACAGGCTTTTGGTGATATTGTGAGATTTGATCCACGAAGTTTTTGCATTTTAATACAACCAGCGGTGGCGTTCCGCATCATAACGGACGCGAAAAGGTCCGCTTCGGCCTCGCCGCCAAATTTACTTGATCAGTTAGGAGATAAGGAAATGAAACGTTTACTAAATATCGTATCGATAGCAGTATTTTCGGCGGTAATTTTTTCGATGGGTGCGAGCGATGTCGCCGCGCAGAAAAAACCCGTTCTGAGAAAGAAAGCGGTGGCCAAGAAACCCGTCGTCGCTGCTGTTCCCGTTTACACCGTTGATACCGGCACGATCATTCGGGCTCGAATGAACTCGACGATCACGTCGAAATCAGCGGCGGTCGGCAATACATTCACCAGCACGGTCACCGAACCGGTCTATGCGTCGAACGGAGCCGTCGTTATACCGACGGGAGCCACACTGACAGGCCGCATAACCAGCGTTAAAAAAGCCGCGAAGAGCGGTGAGCCGGGCCAGATCGACGTCTCGTTCGTTTCGGTACGCCTGCCCAACGGCGCTGTTCGTTCGATAAACGGATCGCTTACGGACCTTGAAGCGGGTAAAACAAAAAGTGATAACGAAGGCGGCGTGGGCGCCAGCAAGATGAAGAATCGGAAGATCGTTTTCATCGGCGGCGGCGCGGCCGGCGGTGCGGTCCTGGGAGCGATGGTCGGCGGCGGAAAAGCCACCGCAATCGGAGCGATCATTGGTGCAGGCGCCGGATTCCTGGGCGAAAAACTGCTCAAAGGCCCTGAAGCCGAAGTCAAATCGGGCACCGAGTTCAGCGTCTATCTAAATCAGGCGATCAAAATGCCGAAGTTCGCGGAAGTCAATCCATAGTTTACTCTCTTCGCGGCTCGCCGCACTATTTGCGGGCAAGCTCGCTTGCCCGTTGACCAGTACCAGATTTGCGGCTCCGCCGCCGCCGACAGTTGAAGTTTGATCGATGCCCTTTGCGACGGCAAGCCGCAATCTAAGTGGCCAAGCACCGGCGAAGCAAGCTTCGCCGCAAATAGACGGGCAAGCCCGTACGTGGTGGTTCTGATTCGACTACAAAAAGAACGGGCTAAACAGTTGTATGTACCAAAAACTCCGGCGTGACGATCACGGGAGAGAAGAATCCGGCCGAGGTGTTAAAAAGCCTCAGCCGGGCCTGTTTTCGGACGTTGGCGAGATGGCCGAAATTCCATGTGACGATGTAATCGATCTTATGAAATGAGGCGAGGGCGACGTGGATCGCGTCGGCGATGAACTTTCGGTGAAAGATGCCGCGGTCGACGTAACCATCCGCTAGGATCGCGACTTCCTCGGTAAGTTCAAGCTGCGGAAGGGGTTTTATCAGGTTCAGATATCCCGAGCGGTGCGGTTCTTCCATCCGCTCGATCTCACGTTGCACGAGGACCGAACCGTACGGTTCGTATTCGTCCAGTTCGTGTTCCCACCATCGAATGGTCAGGTCGCGACGAAATGGCTCATCATTATCGAGATACGCCCCGACCACCGACGTTTCGAGATACAAGGTTTGTTTCATTCAGATTGCGGAAACCCTCTATTGTTTGTCAGCCCTGAGCGACGTGAACGTTACCTTGGAGTTCTTGAAGTCAAAGGTCATCCGGTAATTCTTAAGAAAATTCCCACCCAGAATTCCTGCCTGCTCAAAACCCGACGCCTCATTTATCAGCCCTAGATCAAGTGCGATCGCCGCCAGGTCGGTTTCCGAGTGCTGCCCAAAAGTCACCTTCGGCAGTTTGAAGGTCTTTACGTCATCTGTCACACCGGCGGAGCCTATGACCCTAAGCTTGTCGGGCCTCTGAAATGGCAGAACGCCCTCGTCCTGTGCAACCTCGCTTGAGATCACCGAGATGCTGGCGCCCGTATCGACGATAAAATTCAGCGGTGACTCGATGCCTTGAAGCTGTACCTCGCCGCTCAAAAATCCGCTTGAGGTCAGCCGGAGAGGCAGCGACACCTCGGCAGTTTCATTACTCAGGGACTCTTCCGAAGTTCGCCGGACAAGTGCAAAGGTCCGGCTTCCGTAGTCGATCGTCGTCAAAAACTTCGATATCAGCGAAAGGCCGATATAACCATCGACCTCCTGTGCGTCGTGGTGAAATCGCCTTATATAAACGGGCACCTGACGCATACTAACGTCGCCGATCGATATCTCGCGCAGCAGGCCGTAAACGATGTCGAATTTCCCATCGCCGCCGATCCCGCGGGCATGTCCGCCGCGGGCGACCGACTTGATCTTCAATCTCTTGGCCGTCGCCTCGGAAATCACGGATATTCCCGAGCCAGTGTCCAGCACGAAACGAAGTTCCTCGTCCCCTCCGTTGATACGCAGCTTTATGATCGGCCGGTTACCGACGAGGTCGAAATTGACCGAAGTCTTGTCCGAGCCGCCCAGCCGGTAAAGAGCGCCTGCGTTGCCAAGGTATCTGAGAAAACTGATCAGTCCGCGAATGCGTTCGCGGCGATCGACGTCCGCCTTATTCGAGACGTTCAGAAAATCCTTATAGGCGTCAGCGGCAGCCTGATACTGTTCCGCCCGTGCCGCAACCTGTGCGAGAGCGAAAAGGTAATCGGGCTCCTCGGGCGCATGGAATACCGCTTCACGGAGATTCTCAACACTGTCGTTTATGCGGTTTTCGTAAAAATCGATCAGCCCATACCCGGCCCAGGCAAGGTGCTCGCGGCGGTTGAGCTTTATGGCATTGAAGAATAGAAGTCGAGCTTCCTGAAATCTGCCGCCCGTCAGCATCGTCGCCCCAAAAACGGCATACGCTCTCGCATTCTTAGGTTCGGCCTTCACTATCGGGAAGATCAGTTGGTAGGCATCGCCGAGACGTCGCTGTTTGGTCAGAACAAACGCGAGTTCTATCTTGGCTTCAGACCGCTTTTCGTCATTTGCCACGGCCTTGCGAAGCAGGTCTTCCGCTGCGGCAAAGGAGCCCGAACGGGTTAGCTTCATCGCATCCTTGACCGCTTTCTTGTAGTCAAAGGTTGGATCGTCCGTTAAACCGCCTAAAGCCGCCGAATGCCCGGCGGCCGCGAGAATGACAATAAATGCTGCTCTAAAAAGTGATGGCCGCCAAAGACCTGTCAGCTGAGGAAAATAAACCGTGCTTCGCATACCGCAAAAACCTCACTGGAAGCTGATCTAGCTATTTGAGTATAACACCGGTTTTCATTGACCAAAGAACTAAATCGAGTTCATCGAAATCGATTCCGGTCATCTCGCAGAGT
This sequence comes from uncultured Chloracidobacterium sp., assembly GCA_964410495.1. GTDB lineage: Bacteria > Acidobacteriota > Blastocatellia > Pyrinomonadales > Pyrinomonadaceae > OLB17. Next base: position 282,989 of record CAYPGP010000001.1, on the reverse strand, counting down.
TGTTTCAGCTTAACTTCAACGCTTAGATACTTTGAACGCGTATTTGGTGGCTTTGGGTCGTCGATTATTTTCAATTCGGCCAGGCAGTTGAGAACGTGTTTATCGAGGATCGCGTAACCTTTGTAGCCGATGTTTCGCAAATAATGGCTGGCTTCTTTATAGCCAAGGCCTTTTATCCCTTTTTCCCTGACCAGCCAATCGCGACGCTCGAGGCGGCAATCGAAACTGCGCAGTTTCTTCCTCAACTTTAGTCCGTACGTCTGCTGAAGAAAATCCCGCGAATGAACGATGTATTTCGACCTCGCATTCGGATAACGATGGTGGCCGACAAGGGCACTTGCAAGTTCTGGCTGTTCGGCGGTCAGCAATATCGGCTTTATGGCTTCGAGCGAACTGATCCCCATCCTCGCGGAACATCCGCCCGTAAAAAAGCAGAAGACCATCTCTTCCAGCAGATTTACGTCCGTTCCGTGCCGCCCGATCGCGGCGAATTCCCGCAGCCGCCGACGGATCTCGCCCCGGCGCTTGCGATGCTCCGCGATGATGTTTTCGATTGTTACCGGGATCTTCTCTTTACTCACAAAACACAAAATTCTAGAAACTCGTCGGCGCTGCTGTCAACATTAGCCTATCCGGGAGCACTTCATGAGAACGCGGCTCCCCTCCTTACAAAGGAGGGGTGGCAGCAGCCGTTTTCGGGCTGCTGACGGGGTGGTTCTCTACGCGGGGATTCAGAAGTTTTTCGGACGATCCGCCAGTCGGTTATACTCCTACAGATGGATCGAAACCGCGCCGAAATTTCGCCGCCAAAACTCATTGCGACACTGCGTTCCTTCGACCTACTTCCGGCGATCGTCTTCCTGCCGACCCGTCGGCGATGTGACGAGGCGGCGGCAGAAGTGGCTCTCGACAAATCGCAGCGAGGCGATCCTGACCGCCTGAAGCTTCGGCAAGTGGTTTTTGAGGATTTCGCTGTTTTGAACCCCGAAGTTCGCGACCACAAACACGCCAAACTGATCGTCAACGCCGGTGTCGCCGCCCACCACGCGGGGCACATCCCGTCGTGGAAGCTTCTGATAGAAAAAATGATGTCCGGCGGGCTGCTAAACGCTTTGTTTGCAACATCGACGGTCGCCGCCGGCGTCGATTTCCCCGCCCGCACGGTAGTTATCACGAATGCCGACACGCGTGGCAACGACGGCTGGCGATCGCTCACGGCGAGCGAACTCCAGCAGATGACGGGCCGTGCCGGTCGTCGCGGCCGAGATAAGGTCGGATTCGTTGTACTCGCTCCCGGGCAGTTCCAAAACCCGCGAAAGATCGCCGAACTGCTAAAGTCGCCGCCGGACGCACTTGAAAGTCGGTTTCGTGCGACCTACACCAGCCTTCTGAATCTTCTCGACGCCTTTGGCAATTTCGAGCAGGTCCGCGAGATCGCTGAAAAAAGCTACGCGTTCCGCTCCGACACTTTCGGACGCCGCGATCGCAAAGGGGATCCGCAGACGAGCGAACGCCTTTGGCAGCCGTTCGAACGCCGCGCGGCCGTCCTCGACGAGCTCGGCTACATCGACCGCGAATCGGAAACCGTCACGGAATCTGGCAAATGGCTCGCCGACCTCCGCATTGACAGGCCTTTGCTTATCGGCGAAGCCCTTCGCGAAGGGATATTTGACGATCTGAAAACGTCGGAAGCCGCCGGGCTGATGGCTTCGGTCGCGGCGGATGCGGAACGCAGTTACGGTGAAATGCGTTCGTCCAGGGCGATGGTCGATATACTTGCCGAGTTTGAGGAGCTTGTGATCGCGACGTCGAATGTAGAAATAAGAAACGGCGTTATGCCGAGCGAGGAGATCAACTATTCCGCCGCCGCGACCGCCGAACGCTGGACAGCCGGAATGACGTGGGACGAACTTGTCGATCGGACAAAGGCCGAGGAAGGCGACCTCGTTAGATTACTGTCGCGTACGGGCGAAGCTCTCAGGCAATTGGCAAATCTAAAGGACTCAAATCCAGCCGCTGCCGCGATCGCGAGGGCTGCCGCCGAGACGATCCTTCGCGACCCGATACGCTAAAGTGTTTTTATCATCTCGTGCTGGTTCAACCGCTGATAAAACCCGAGCTTTTCAAAGAAAGCCATCGCGTTCTTTAGCGTCGTGTCGATGTTGATGACCTGGAGCGAATAGCCCGCCAACGTCTGGCTCTGGACCACCCCTAGTAATGCAGTCCCGATCCCGCGTCGCCTAAAATCGCGATCGACCGCCAGCTGAGCGATCCGGCCGAATTTTTCCGAGAATATAACGTATCCAATGCACCGGTCGCCGCTGAATGCTCCGACGATCCGCTTCAACTTAGTGCTTCGCTCGATCGCCTCCAGCGAGTTTTGCCAGGCGGGGCTTGAGTCCCAAAAACTCGACAGCAGCGCCCAATCAAGTTCCACGATCGGACGTAATTGAATTCCTGGCGGATCCGCCTTCACCTCCAGCGGCTCGTCCCGCTGCAACAACGCAAGCAACCTGCCCGACCTGAAACCCAGCTTTTCGTATAGCTTGATGGCGTTCGTATTGGTCGTTATCACTTCCAGCAGTATCTGTTCGACGCCATCTCGTTCAAATTCTGGAAGCATCACCCGAAACATCTCTTCGCTGATGCCCTGCCGGCGATGACCTGGAATAACACCGGTCCCAGCGTCATACGCCGTCAGCTTCCCATCCCACATGCCGAATCCGTTCAGCGAAAAGCCAACGATCTGCTCGTCTTTTACACACGCTACGGTTCGCGTCAGATCGACGCCGGTCAGGTTCAGATGGTTTCGAAACTGCTGCTCGGTAAGCGCAAATGGGATAACGTAATCGGAAAATGCCTCGCTGAAAGCGCTGTAAAGCTGATCGAAGTAACCTTCGTTCAGAAATCGGCACTGCCGGAAAGCGGTTTCGTTTCCTTTATCCATTTGGTAGACTGAGTGCGAGAATCGTGGCGTAACCTAGTAAGGTAGTCAAGGTTGAATTAAAATGCAAGTTTTACTCGCAAACGAATACGGTTTCTGTTTTGGCGTCGAACGGGCGGTGGATATGGTCGAAAAGGCCATCGAGGACGGCCAGACCGTCCGCGCACTCGGCCCGCTGATCCATAACGAACAGGAAATGCAGCGTCTCGCGCACGAAGGCGTAACGACGATCAACGCTCCGATCCAGATCCAGCGTAACGAAACCGCCGTCATCAGGGCCCACGGCGTCACACCCGAGGTCCAGCGCGAACTCGAGGAAAAAGCGGCGAACGTGGTCGATGCCACCTGCCCATTTGTCACCCGCGTTCAAAAGCTCGCCTCGCGAGCGGCCGCGGCCGACCGCCATGTGGTCATCGTCGGAAGTCCCGATCATCCCGAAATGATCGGCGTGCACGGCTATGCCCCGAACCACGCGTTCGTTATCCGCGACGAGACCGAGATAGGTAAACTCCCGCGGCTCAGAAATCCGTTGGTGGTTTCGCAGACGACCATCAAAGCCAAGACATTCTTTGATACAGCCGAAGCTGTTCGAGCGAAGACCGACGACACGGTCGAGATCATAAATACCATCTGCTCCGCAACCCGCGACCGCCAGGAAGCGGCCCGGGCTCTTGCTGGAATGGTCGATGCCTTCTACATCATCGGCGGCCGCCATTCATCTAACAGCGTAAAACTTCTCGCTGTTTGTAAGGAGCAGTGCGAAAAGAGCTTTTTGATCGAAACCGAAGCCGAGATCGATCCGAACGATCTCGTGGGTGTAGAAAAAGTAGGCGTAACAGCCGGCGCATCCACGCCAAAGTGGTTAATTGACAAGGTGGTCAAGCATTTAGAGAACTTCGGATAAACATGCTCTAAATAGCAATTTGAGGAATGAAACAGTGCCCGAATTGTAGAAAGACCTACGGCGACGAACTGTTTTTTTGTCTCGACCACGGCCTGCCGCTCGTCGCAGTTGAACCAGAGGTCGACCCGAATGCACTCACCGACGTAAATCCCGACCTCCGCTACGATGGCCGAACCGAGCGCCTCGTCGTCCCCGCCGCCCCAACCGAAGTCCTTCCCATTTCGCAGCCAACGGCCGCCAAACCCTTAACTATCGGAAAGAAAACGTCCATCTTGCCGTACCTCCTGATCGCGATATTGCTGTTCGTGTGCGTTGGACTGGGCGCGGCTCTTCTGTTTTCTAATCGAGACCTGCTCTTCGGAGCGGCCAACACGAATTCCCAAAAACCCGCAAATCAGCCGACGCCCGGACAAACTCCCGCAAATTCCGCCAGGCCTTCGCCGTCACCCGCGACGCCTGCACCTACCCCGGCAAAGTCGGCTACTCCGCAGACCACGGTAGCGATCCGAGGAACATGGAAAGGCACCTGGCGGACTGATTCGGGTACCCTTTTCGACTTTGAATTGAGGCTCGACGGCCTGGACGATGCCGCGCTTGAAGGCCAAATACGCTGGACGATGCGCCGCACGGCACGGCCCGATAAGGAAGACAAGATCGGCTTATCGGCGACAGAATATGTACGCGGAAGTTGCGCAGAGGGCGACGGCTCGCTTTCCTTAAAAGGATATCGAAAGGACGACCCTGACAACGTGCTGGTAATGCTGGATGAATACCGCCTGAAGGTCTCTGCCGACGGTTCGCGGCTAACGGGCCTTGCCAAAAACGGCGGGAAATGGAACGGCAAGGTAGACCTCGCCCGCGGCGGCCCGGCCGCGAAATAAAAAATACGCCCCATCGTCACAGCAATGCGGGCGTTAACCTATTTCGGAGATTTCGAATAGACGTCTGGCGTAGTCAGCGGCTAAAAAATGTTTGCCACTGTGCTTTCCCACGCTTTTCTTCCGTTCATTTAATACAAACTGGCATTGGCAATGTTCTTCCAGAAAGATCGACCTAAGAAAGTCGGCAATTTAAGCATTTTGCGTCATTTTGAGCATAATCGGCATTGTCGGCATAAATGCATTTATTTTTTTGACGATTTCGGGTAGGTTGTATCCATGAACACCCGTGCCGTCTGTGACAGCCACTCAAAACTTTCCGTCAGACTCCCGCAATTCGCTCGTCATGAAAAGCTAGCATTCATCGAGCGAGTCTGCGCGTTGTTGATAGAAAGCCGCTTCGACAATGGCCATGCCGAAGCGTGGGAACACTGGTGTTCGTCTTCCAAGCATGATCTCGACGAAGCGATCTTCGAAAAACCGCGATTCGCCAGGCCCGCTGCCCCAGCCCAAAAATGCAGCCCGCCGGCCACGAATTTTCCCGATAAAGGCACTCCCGGTTTTCTCGCGAGATCCGTAACGGATCCATTCCCATTCGCCTCAATATTCTCGTCAGCCCGATCCGCCCGCGGCTCGCCCCCATGATTGGATGCCGCCCTGTTCACCTTTCACCGTTAACTTTTGACTGGATATTTGACAACCTTGGTTTTGGGACGCCGCCGACGAGTTTGGGACGCACACGGACAAGTCAGTACCGGGAACGGTAGTGACCGGGGATCTCCCAATTCACAACATCACGAACTTCTTGGGACGCATTCAATATCAGCGGCCGGGGTCTTACGATCGACTTCATTGGGACGCGCAAAAGCCCCGGTCACTACCGCTCCCGGTACTGACAAAGCTTTTTGGGACGCAAACGGTTCTGAGCTCCGCTAGGAGCGACCGTTTGTAGAAACGATCCATAGAAAAAGCGAAAGCCCCGTTAGGGGCGACCTAATGTCTTCGACATCGACAAAAGGTCGCTCCTAAGGAGCTTCCACCACATTTGTGCAGATTTTCTACAAACAGGCCGCTCCTAGCGGAGCTAAGACGAAAAGATAGTCTCCTCGATTCTGGGACGCATACGGGCAAACCTCAGCTTGCACGAATCGCCCTTGCTCACGCGCGGGCTTTTGCAATAGTTCTCGGGCTCTGTGTGAAGGTCTTGGGACGCAAATAGGTATGTCTCTTGATCCGCCGCCATCCGCCCGATCCGCTCCGATCCGCGTTTAAAAATGCCCCGCATTAAAAAGAGTCTTGGGACGCAAATCAACCGAACCCGCTTAAGGCCTTTGGGACGCAAAATCCTCCAGGGCTTCGAAGACCTGCATCGCGTATTTCACGTTGCCGAACGGAGCCGAGACCTGGACGCCCTGGATCAGGTCGCGGACCTCGGTGAGGGATTCGCGGGCGATGTGGATGCCTTCGTCGCGGGCGTGCTCTTTCGAGATCTCGGACGCGACTCGCATGCGTTCGAGGATCTCTTGCGTCACGTTCACGCCTGGGACTTCGTTGTGCATGAATTCGGCATTGCGATACGAGATCAGCGGCCAGATGCCGGCAACTATCGGGATGCGGACATGCTCGATGCGTTTCAGGAAAGTCCGAAGCTGTTCGGTGTCGAAAACCGGCTGCGTGATGGCATATTCGGCTCCGGCCTCGACCTTCCACTCGAAGCGGCGGATCTCTTCATCGAGATTCACGGCACCGGGATTGACGCCGACGCCGATCGAAAATGCAGTCGGGCAGCCGATCGGGTTGTTGCCGAGGTCGAGGCCGTGGTTGAGCTTGTTGACCATGTTGGTCAGTCCAATGGCGTCGATGTCGAAAACCGCGGTCGCATCCGGATACGGGCCCATCTTCGGCGGATCGCCAGTGATAAGCAGCAGATTGTGGAGGCCCAAAGCCGCCGCACCAAGCAAATCGCTCATCATGCCGAGCAAATTGCGGTCACGGCAGCAGTAGTGCAGAACGGCTTCGATGCCGATCTCGCGTTCGACCAGAACGGCGGTTGCCTGTGCCGACATGCGCGTCTGCGCTCGCGGGCCGTCGGGGATGTTGACGCCATCGACGCCGGCGTCCTTGAGCAAACGGATCGAGTCGAGTGTCTTCTGTGCGTCGCAGCCCTTCGGCGGCAGCACTTCGACCGACGTCACAAATTCGCCGCGGGCAATCTTTCGGCTCCACTTCGAACGCTCCTCTGGCGGCACGACCTGTACGTCCTCGGGTTTGAGCTGGGCGACGGTCGCTGGCTGCTTTGAAAAAGATTTTGCACTTTGCCGCGGGCTGTCGGCGCGGATCGCGGTCGAAATTAGCTTGATGTGCGTCGGCGTTGTACCACAGCAGCCGCCGACGAATTTGGCACCCGCCTGGGCAAAACGCCGCGAGAATTCAGCCATGTACTCCGGCGAGCCCATGTAGAGCTGGCGGCCCTGAACATCACGCGGCAAACCGGCATTTGGCTGGGCCGAGAGCGGCTTATCAGTGACGAGGCGCATCTTTTCGAGGGCGTTCAGGATGTGGTTCGGGCCCATGCCGCAGTTCAGGCCGATCACGTCTGCCCCGAGTTCATCGAGGCGAGCCGTAAATTTTTCTGGCGGATTTCCGAAGATCGTTTTCCCGTCCATCTGGATAGTCATCTGGGCAACGATCGGGAGGTCGGACATTTCGCGAACTGCGTTAATTGTTTGTTCAATGAGAGTTACGACCGAAAATGTTTCGAGCACAAAGAGATCGACACCGCCTTCGAGCAAGCCCGCGATCTGCTCCTTGTACATTTCCCTCGCCTCGTCAAACGAGGTCGGCCCGTACGGTTCGATCCGCAAACCCAACGGCCCGATCGCTCCGGCAACGAGTGCTCTTTCGCCAGCCGCTTCGCGGGCCAGCCGTGCGGCGGCCACATTGATCTCGTGGATCTTGCTTTCGAGTCCGTAAGTCTGCAGCAAATGCCGCGTCGCTCCGAAGGTGTTTGTCTCAATAATATCGGCCCCGGCCGCAACGTATTCATCATGAACCTCACGAACCAGATCAGGAGCCGTAATGTTCAGCTCGTCGTAGCTGCGGTTGATATAAACGCCTTTGTCATAAAGACGCGTGCCCATCGCCCCGTCAAAAACGTAGACGCCGTCGGATTCGATCAGATCTCTAAAAGTTCTCATGTTATTTGCGAATTTCGATTTGCGATTTGCGATTTGCGATTTGCGGCATGTAATCGCAAATCGACATTCGCAAATCGCAAATAAAAAGCCCCGCCAAAACAGCGAGACTTTCTTCAAATCGTTTTGCTGTTTAGCGGCTTATTTAACGTGGTCGCAAGTCGCATTAACTCACCACGAAGATTAATTATGATGATGTTCCTTTCATTTGTAAGTGTCAAGCTACTCGGACTTTGCGGCTTTCATTTTGCCGAAGAAGGCGTAGTCGGCTTTTGGGCCTTTGACGGCAAGGCGCCAATTGGTGAAATCCTCGGCGTTGTCGCAATTGTTGCCGTGGCCCTGGAAAATGAGCGTGTATTTCGTCGGCCGCAGAATACCGCTGCGGAAAAATCCGGTCCCCGAGGTGAGCGTGCCCGTGAAAGTCCACTCTTTATAGAGCACCACGTTCGGCGATTCCGAGGTATTGTCAGGAATGTCGATGCGACGCGAAGTCATTGTTGCAGGCTTCGGAATTACGAGCGAGCCTTTACGCTCGCCGCCGGTCATGAAGTTCAGCGTCCACGAGGATCCATTGAACGCATCAATGAGCGAGAATTCGGACGAAGCCGTAGTTTCAAACTCCTTGACCACATCGGGCAAGCCTTTTATGTCGTCGTAGCTCGCGGCCGTCAGGTAAAGATCCGCCGCCGGGCCGAACTTCATTTCCTTCAAGAGTTCGAGTTCGTATTTCGCCATCTTGCCCGTCGAAACCTCATAAGTTCCACGCTCGGCGCAACAGGCACACGCCAAAACCGATACATTTGTCGAGAGGATCGAAAATATGGAAAGCAAAAAGATCGAGATGGATTTCATTTTCATACTGGTTCCTCAAACCGTTGGAATGAACGTTCAACGCCGCTGGCACTTGCGGCAAAAGTATGTCGAGCGGCCCGCTTGTTTTATTCGAATGATCGGAGAAGCACAATTATGACACGGTTCTCCCTCACGATCGTAAACGAGCCACCGCGGATCGTCACTGCCGCTGAAATAGCTGCCCTCGAGATTCTCGGGGTCAACCTCGAGCGTGGCGGCATGATCGACGGCGATCCGGAGCACCGCGATAACCGCCTCGCGAAGCCGTTCGGCACGCGGCCGCGACAGTTTGCTGGCCGGCATTGCAGGATGAACCCCGGAAGCAAACATCGCCTCGGAAGCGTAGATATTCCCAACTCCGCAGACCTTTGTCTGGTCCAGCAGCAGCTCTTTCATGGAGCGTTTGGAGGCCTTGAGAACACGATGAAAATAGTCGAGAGAAAAGTCGTCGGAAAACGGTTCAGGAGCGAGCTTTGCGAGAGCCTTTACTTTGAAAAGGTTCTGAGTTGGAACAATATGCATCATGCCGAAATGCCGCTGGTCGTCGAAAACCAGCCGATCTTCGCCGTCCAAATGGAAGATCGCGTGCGTAAATTTCGGATTCTCGCGTTCGGACGGAAGCAGCGAAAAACGGCCGCTCATCCTGAGGTGAACGATCAACGTCGCTCCGCCGCTCAAATCAAAAAGTATGTGCTTTCCGCGACGGCCGACGGAATTAATTCTTTGATCTCTGCACAACGCGGCAAAAGCATGCGCAGGAATTCCGGGCGCAAGTTTCTGCCGAAGCAACTCAGCCGTGGATATTATGCGTCCTCGCACGAGTCGGTCAAGCGATCGCGAAATGGATTCTACTTCGGGAAGCTCGGGCATAGTTCAGACACGCGTGTGATCCGTAAGTGTCGATTTGTCACCGATGACTGCCCCTGCATTCACCAAAGCGTTCCGTCCGATGTGGCAGCTGCGCCCGATCACAGAGGATTTGATATGAGCCGCGGTGGAAACTCTCGTATGGGCCCAGATGACCGAGTCTTCGACCACCGCACGATCGTCGAGATAAACGCCGGGCCCGATAACGGAGTTGATAACGCGAACACCCGGTTTGATCGTGCATCCTTCGCCGATCACCGAGGTTTTGTCGACCTCGGCCCGGGTCGCGATATCAGCAGCGGCATTTACCCCCAAGTCGAAACCCTTGATCCGGCCCGCAAGAAAATCAATATGAGCGGCAAGGTAATTTTCCGGCGTGCCGATATCTCGCCAGTAAGAATCGGCAATGTTGAAGCCGAAAAAAGGAAGCCCGCGTTCCAGCAGGTCGGGGAAGACCTCGTACTCGAAAGACCGAGTCGTGTTCGGCGGGATGAGATCGAGGACCTCGGGCTCGAGAACGTAAATACCTGCGTTGACGGTGTTTGCCGTGAGCGACGAAAGCTCTTCTTCCCCCGGTTTCTCAACGAACCGGCGAATCCGTCCGCCTTCGTCCACTTCAATAACTCCATATCGGGAAACATCCGCGACCGGAACGATCGCCAGCGTCGCCGCCGCATTTTTCGAACGGTGAAAATCGATCAAAGCCTGGACGTCGACATTTGTCAGGATATCGCCGTTAAAGACGATGGTCGTGCCGCCCAGCGATTCGGCCGCGAACCGATACGCTCCGCCAGTTCCGAGCGGACTCGGCTCGGTTATATAGCGCAGGTTGATCCCAAAATCCGCGCCATTTCCGAGAATGTGCTCGATCTTGTCGGGTTGGTAGCTGAGCGAGAGCGTGATGTCGGTCACGTCGGCGGCTCTGAGAATGTCGATCTGATAAAGTAAAAACGGCCTGTTGACGACTGGTACAACGGGCTTCGGCGTATAGACCGTAAGCGGCCTGAGTCTTGTTCCTTTACCTCCGGCGAGGATGAGCGCCTGCATAAGATCAGATACGAACTCTCAGACTAAGAAACGTGGAAAGAAAAATCAAAAGAGCCGCTCAGAATAATGTTAAAAATTTACCAACAGACGCAAATATCGTTGACACATTAAGAAAACGCGTGTTAGATTATTCCGTACAGGTTGGCATAAAAACCTGTGCATTCCTCTCAGAAATTTCGTCCCGTCAAGGCGTGCCCGGTGGAGCGGCTTCTTCGCAAGCCTTATTTAACAGTCAAAACAAATGAGTTTCGATAAAGCAAAAGCGATGCGAAATGCGGAGCGGTTCGTTGCGCAGGGCAAGCTTCGAGCAGCCATTGCGGAATACCGTTCTGTAGTTGATAACGATCCGCGTGACATCGCCACGCTCAACATGTTGGGCGATCTTTACGCGAAGAACTCCGAAAAGAAGGAAGCCGTAGCCTGCTACCTTCAGGTCGCCGACCATTACAATACGCAGGGCTTTTCGCAAAAGGCGATCGCTATTTACAACAAGATCTCGAGGATCCAGCCCGATTCGATCGAAGTTTCTGCAAAACTTGCCGAGCTGCATAAGATAAAAGGCTCGCTTGCCGAGGCCCGTTCGCATTACACGACGCTTGCCGAACACTATCAGAAGAACGGCCGCCGCCTCGAAGCACTGGCGATGTACAAGCAGATCGCTCTGCTTGATCCGAACAACACCGAAGTTTGCTTGAACCTCGCGGATTCGTACATCCGCGAAAATCAAAAGGACGATGCCCTGGAAGCCTACGCGGAAGCCGGAGCGCGGTACAGCCGCCAGGGTAAGCACGAAGAAGCGATCAGGGCGCTGATGAAAGGTTTCGACATCAAGTCGACCGACCTTCGTATTCTCAACGGATTGGTAAAAGCTCAAACGGCACTCGGCCGGGCCGGAAAGGCATCGTCGCTTTTGGAAGAGATACTCGAGAATGAGCCCTACAACCGCGATGTTCTCTACCTGCTTATCGAGTGCTGTATCGACTCGCAGAATGCCGCCGGTGCTGAAAAGGCGGTTATAAAACTCGTCGAGATCGAGCCGGCGAACTACCCTAAATTCCTCGATTTGATCCGCATCTACCTGAACGTCAACGATCCGGAATCCGCCGCGAGAATACTCACTATGTCGTCCGAATATCTCCTCGCGGGCGGTCAGTCGGACGAATGTGGAAAGTGGATCAACGAGATCCTCGAACGCGACCCGGCCCAGTTGACGGGTCTTCGGCTTTTGATCCGCTACAATTCCTGGCTCAAGGATGAAAACGGATTCCGCCTCGCACTGGAAAGATTGTACGCCGCCGCTGCGGGCCAGGACGCCGTTGATGATGAACGGTTTGCTCTGAATCATCTTGTGGTAATTCGCCCGCACGAAACCCGTTTTCGCGATCGTCTGAAAGAGATAAATGAGCAATATGGTTACGCGGAAGACGTCGCCGACGCTGAGTTGATACAGGCCCAGTTCACCCCTGACGAACCCGCTGCGTACGAGCATGAAAGCCCGGAAGCGATGAATGGCACGGTCGTAGATGGCACCGTCATTGAAACATCCGCCGGTTTCGAGTTTAGTTCGGCCGATGACTCGGACGATTTAGAAACAATCCAGCCGCAGCTATCGCATGCCGCCGAGCAGAAGATACAGAAGGAGCTGGAAAGCATAACGTTTTACATCGAGAACGACTACAACGACCTTGCCGAAAAGGCACTCGGTGAACTAGCGGCCGAGTTCGGCGATCGTGAAGAATTTGCCGAACTCCGGCGGCGGATCGGAGCCGAATACGTCGAAAGCGAAGATGTGCCCGCCTCGGTAGTCGCGGAGGTATCAGCCACAGAAGTCACAGCGAGTGCGATCGGGATTGAACAGATCCGCAGCGAATTTGGTCTCGAATCTGCCGAAGACACCGACAGCGAAGACTACGAAACGCACTATCACACCGCGATCGCCTACCAGGAAATGGGCTTGATGGAAGAAGCGATCCGTGAGTTTCAGGAGGCGGTGAGCCTCGTTGACACGCATGATGGAACGCGCCGTTTCTTTTCCTGTGCAAACCTGATCGGACACTGCTTCTTGCTGAATGGAAAGCCGCAGCACGCGATAACGTGGTTCGAACGCGCGCTGGAAACTCCGGACATCTCGACCGAGGAATATCACGGCCTGTGGTACGAACTTGCGACCGCCTATGAAGCTGCCGGCGATGACAGCGAGGCGGTAAGATACTTTGAAAAGGTTTACGCCGAAGATGTCGATTTTCGCGACGTAGCCGACAAGGTACGCAATCTGGTAGCCAGCCCGGGCTAAAGTACTTGGCGGGGCTTTTTCCAAAGGTTATACTGGGCGGTATGGTCGAAAGGCTTACCGTCATTTTCTTTATTATCCTCTGCTTCCTGCTCGGATTTTATTTGATCCTATCGCCGTGGGATGCGCTCTTCGGCCCGTGGGGTGAAAACTATCTGCTCGTATTTCTTGCCGACAAAACCGGTGCCCCAATGCTCCAACGAACAGTCGCCTCGACCTGGTTTCGCGGAGCTGTCACCGCACTCGGCGTGCTCAATCTTGTTATCGCGCTCTGGGAGATAGTTCATTTCAAACAAAGCGTTAAGATGCTCCAGTCAAATGGCGGCCAGGATTCCGTGTGATCTCTTCGCCAGACAAGAAGCTCCTCTATCTGATATCGAGCGGCGAAATGACCGGCCCGAATTTCAATGACACGAGTGCCCGGCTGCTCGATCTGGTCAAAATTGCTGTGCATCTGCATATCCCTTTGGTGCAGTTACGTGAAAAGTCGTTATCCACTCGCGATCTTTGCCGGTTAGCCGAAATGGTTATGTCGGCCTCCGGCGGTTCCGAGACCAGGGTCCTCCTCAATGATCGTGCCGACGTCGCGGCTGCCGTGGAGGCTGATGGCGTTCATCTAACCAGCCGGTCTCTATGTGCCCGCACCGTGAGAAAGTGCTTTCCGTCATTGATCATCGGCGTTTCGACACACACATCGTCCGAAGTTTTGACTGCCGAGCAAGATGGAGCCGACCTGGTCGTTTATGGGCCCGTCTTCGAAACTCCGGGAAAAGGCCCGGCGGTTGGAACACAAGATCTGCGTAAGATCTGCTCAAACACGACTTTGCCGGTACTCGGCCTTGGCGGTATAGGCCGGAACAATTCTCAGTCCGTTCTGAATGCCGGAGCCGCCGGCGTCGCTGCGATCCGCTGGCTAAACGATCCGGAGCAGCTGCGGATAGCCGCGAAGGAGTTCGGCTATGGCTAAAAACGCAAAACCCCCGGTTTGCTTGACGATCGCGGGCCTCGACCCTTCGGGCGGAGCCGGGATTCTGGCCGACGTGAAGGCGTTTTCGGCCTTCGGCTGTTTTGGCGCCGCTGCGGTCTCGTCGGTTACTTTTCAAAATACGCTGGGCGTATTCGGTGCGGTTCATCAATCGGCGACTTCGGTTCGAAAGCAGGTCGAACCGGTGTTCGATGACTTCGACGTTGCTGCCGTCAAAACCGGCATGCTGCCCACTCGCGGCGTGATCGAAACTGTTGCGAAGATCCTCCGCAAGCGAAAGCCGCAGAACCTTGTGGTCGACCCGGTTGTGCGCTCGACATCAGGCTTCGATCTGATCGACGAAAAGGCCTTGCAGGCTTTGATCGAAAAGCTTTTTCCACTCGCGACCATCGTCACGCCCAACCTTCCTGAAGCGGAGAGGATCACGAAACTCAGTATTAAGAGCGTCGATGATATTAAAATGGCGGCTCGCCGGATCCATAGCTTCGGCCCGCGTTACGTTCTGATCAAAGGCGGGCATTTTCAGGGTAACAAGGCGGTCGATCATTTATTTGATGGCGACACTTTCAATACTTTCGAGGCCGACTACATCGAAACGACCGCAACCCACGGTACGGGCTGCATCCTCGCCGCATCGATCGCGGCAAATCTTGCTCTCGGTGAGCCGCTTCACGAGGCAGTTCGAATCGCTAAGAAGTTTGTACACGAAGGCATCCGAACATCGCCGGGGCTGGGCCACGGAAACTCTCCGATCAACATCTAGAAGATCATTTTGCGGGCGTGAAGATGCTCGGCGACAAGTAGGTCACGCCGAAGATTACGCCGGTTCGGGGGCTGAATTTGGTCAAGCCGAAGGCCGCGGCCGTATCGAATCGCAGGCCAGAAGCCTTTATTTGAGTACCGATGCGGAATTGGCCGACGCTTTCGGTGCCGAGCGGAGCGGTGCCGCTGCGAGTATTTACACGGCCGTTGACCTCGCCAAGAACATTGAAGCGGTCGGTCACACGGTAAACTCCAGCTAGCCCGTAGAGGATCACGTCGTTCTGCGTGAAACGCTCGATCGGCGCCGTCATTATCTGAAGGCCGACGTTGCCCATGGCGTTGAATTTCGGAGTTCCATCGACCACATCGCCGAACTTTTTCTGCAGCAATATCTTGGTAAAGACATTGATCTGGTTTGTTCCGATGCCGCGGGATTGGTCCGTATTCGGCATCTGAAATCCGAATTTGAGGCCGACCGCGGGAAGGAGTCGTGTTTCATTTCGAAGTTTGACCTTGGCGGAAACCGTGAAATCGTCGAAGTCGTTCGTGGAATTGCCCGTTACGTTCAAAGGTATCGCGGAGGTTCCGCGTGAGTTTATCGCGACATAGTTCTGAAGCGAACCTTCGATCTGGAGTTCAACGTTAGGTGAAAAACCGGTCCGGATGCGAATATCGCCAACGCGCGTCAGATCGCCGTTTATACCCGAAAGCGGAAACTTGGCATTCTGGAAGAAATCAACCCCAACTCCGATCTGAAGCGAGCCTGGCGGCGTGATGTCGACGTCATCGGTGAGGAGCGGCCGCTGCTGTGCCGACGCCGCGAGGGCGCCCGCGATTAGCAAAAGGATTGTGAACAAGGTGCGATTCACGGAAACGATTTTGTCATCATATGCCAGTTTTGTAAATGCCCGACCGAAGAGGAGCGATTTGCACATCGATCTATTTATCGGCAGAATTATTCTTGTCCGAACTTTGAGGAGCGAATGACTAACGACGTACTTCAGTTTCAGAAAGAAACCGCCGACGGCCAGCTGCGGCTGGTGCCGGAACGCTCCGATATTCCCGAGCCGGCCGCGATCGAAAAGCAGTTCGTGAACTTCATGTTCCTGCGGGTCAATCCCGCCTGGCGAAAACTGGATTCCGAAGCAAAGCGCATCTACAAGGGCGAATTTGCAGGCGTCTTCGAGTCTTTTCGTGACGATTTCCTGCTTTTCAGCTACTCGCTCGTCGGCTTCGACTCCAAGGCGGACATCATGTTCTGGCGTATCGGCAATTCGCTCGACCGCGTCCAGGACATGACCGCGAAACTGTATCGCACGAACCTTGGAAGCCATCTTGAAACGGTTGACAACTATCTTTCGATCACGAAGCGAATGATGTTCGTCGATACTCCGAGCGAAGACCGCCAGCGGGTTTCGGCCGGCACGGCGAAGTATCATTTTTTCTATCCATGTGCGAAGCATAAAGATTGGTTCGAAATGCCCATCGACCAGCGGGATGCCATGATCGAAGAGAATTTCATGGTCGGAAAGCGGTTCCCGAATATAAAGATCCATCTGACGCACGCATTCGGCTTTACCGACAACGAGTATCTGATCTCGTTCGAAACGGACGAGCCGCGTGACTTTCTCGCTCTCGCCGAAGAGCTGCGTCAAACGCCGGCGAGCAAGTTGACGCTTCGCGGAATGCCCGTTTACACGTGCCGTCAGCGAAGCTTGATGGAATGTCTCGACGCACTCGGATGATCGCAAGGAAGTTGTACATAAGCGGCGAAGTTCAGGGCGTCGGATATCGTTTTTTTGCTCAGCGTTCTTCCGCACGGCATCAGGTGAGGGGCTACGTCAAAAATCTGAGCGACGGCCGTGTCGAAGTTCTGGTCGAGGGCAGCGATGCCGCCGTCGATAAATTCAAGCAGGATCTGGCTGCCGGGCCTGTTCATGCAACAGTCACGGTCATGGAAGAACTGGTCGTCGACCCGAGCGGTTCTTATTCGACTTTTCGTATCGAA
The DNA here is from genome assembly GCA_964410495.1 of uncultured Chloracidobacterium sp. Taxonomy (GTDB): domain Bacteria; phylum Acidobacteriota; class Blastocatellia; order Pyrinomonadales; family Pyrinomonadaceae; genus OLB17. The sequence continues at coordinate 266,258 of CAYPGP010000001.1, read as the reverse complement.
CGTTAAGATCATACAAATGGAAAACCTAAAAAAGTTAATTCGCGAAGTGCCCGATTTCCCGAAACCGGGCATCAACTTTTACGACATCACGACACTTTTGAAAGACCCCGAAGGGCTTGAAAATACGATCGATGCTCTCGAGGAGCAGTGCCGCGGGCTGGATATCGACACGATAATCGGCGTCGAATCACGCGGCTTCATCTTCGCAACGCCCCTCGCGTATAAGCTCGGAACGGGTTTCGTGCCGGTTCGCAAGCCGAAAAAATTGCCCTCGCACACTGTTTCGGTTTCGTACGACCTCGAGTACGGCCAGGACACGCTCGAAATGCACAAGGATGCGGTCGGTGAAGGCCATCGCGTTCTGATCGTCGACGACCTGCTCGCCACGGGCGGCACGGCGAAGGCCGTCGTTGACCTCGTCGAAAGCGTCGGCGGCACCGTCGCAGGGCTTCTGTTCGTAGTCGAACTCGATTTTCTCGGAGGCCGCAGCAAATTTGACGGCTACGAGGTCAAATCCCTGATAAACTACGACAGCTAACTTAATTTGCGATTTTTGATTTGCGATTTGCGATTGCGTTTAGCGGCCAGAAAAATCGCAAATCGAAATTCGAAAATCGAAAATCCAAAACGGTCCCGTAGCTCAGCAGGATAGAGCGTCCGCCTCCTAAGTGGAAGGCCGCTGGTTCGAATCCAGCCGGGACCACCAATATTCAAAATAAACCGCGATCAACTAACGCGATCCCGATTCCGGAATTTCCGATAGGTCCGCAACATAACTGCGACGATGATGATCACACCCACCGTGATCAGAACCGCTGAGACCGACTTAGACCAAACCCAAAATATGTTCTGAGGAGACGAATCGGGTGCGGACATGGCCCGGACGTGCTTCGGGCTGTCAAGCTGTGACCTAACGGAATCGAGCAGTTTCCGGGCTCTGCGCTCTCCCTCGCTCGTCACGACATCCTTCATGATGCCGCTGAAGAGGCCGCCAAGGGCGTCCGAGCGAGTAATGTCCGCGAAGATCAGGTCAAGGCTTCCATCTTCCTCCGAAACGACTGCGGCCACGGCAACCGAACCGTTCATATAGCGACTGGAGTAGATCTGGTGTGTTACGACCACCGGAAACCCATCGGCTGTCGAATAGAAAGTCGTGCTCGTGATCGTGACTATTGGCTTTAGCCCGAAATTCACTTTTGACCAGCCGACCCGGGTCTCGGCCCCGTTGAGGGCTACGCGTGGGTATTCCATCAGGTACTTCGTGATCGCCGGGTCGAGAGCGGCAAGCGTCGGAACATGCGTGATCAGCGACCTGTTTTGTTCGTACAAGGAGGTCCCGACGCTTAAGCTCGCAAAGGACTTCATTGCGTCAACACCCCGTGAGCGGTAGCTGGAAACAAACTCTGTCAGATCTTCCATGTACAGATCCTGCAGGTCCTCGTCCTGCCAGTCTGACCTCGAAGCTAGCGTTCGCAGCAGATCATCCGACACCAGGATGCTGCATTTCCCGGGTTTGCACTTCCGCAACGAGTCAAGATCGACGCTTTCGAGTTTGAGCATTCGCAGGTCGAACCTGGTTGCAGGAGTGCCGAAGCCGCCGCCCGTCAGTATCGAGGTATTGGCTTCCTGACTCAGGCTTTTGCGAAGTTCGTCGATCGTAGGTATAGTGCCGCGACCGAGGCGTACGACACCGCAGAGTGAAACTTCCTTCTTATCACCCGATCGCAGGGGAACGATGACGATCTCCCCTTCCGCGAGACGAGTATAGTGATCTTTGGTCAACGAACATTCGCGTTCCAATCGGATCTTGAGATCTCCGTTGGTCTTTAACGTGTCTGCCACGGACGGCCATATGGCCGTGGGCAGAACGATCGAAAGGACAGCCACGCCCGCACATCGTCCAAAGAATGTCCAAAAGAGTTCCATGTATTCAACTACGCAAAACTACCCGGTTTTTTCCTTATCCGGCCTAACTACGAGGACAGAACAGGGGGCGTGCCGAATAACCGCGTCCGACACCGAACCGAGCAGCGCACGCTTCCAGAACCCGTAGCCATGTGAGCCCACTATGATCAATTCGGCATTCCACTTCTCAGCCTCCTCAACTATCGCTGCCTTCGGCGAGCCGGAGACGATCGCGGACGACAGGTTGGCCGCCAACGCTGGGAACCGGGTGCGGATATCGCTTTCCGCTGACGCAATTACCTCCGTTGCGCGCCGATTTGCCTCCGCTTCCATTGCCTGATAATAGACGGCCGATGTCCCTGCCGGCTCGATCCCGTAAACGGGCTGCTCGGCTACCGAAATAATGCGAACCTCCGTGTCCTCGGCCCCGCTAAAAAGAGATCCTAGCTTCCTGATAGCCCTTTGGCTCTGTTCCGAACCATCCGTTGCGAGTAGAACTTTCATTGTTACCTCCCAGGTTGTTAACACTAGAAAAACGCAATCTTTGTTCCATTGCCGTCTGGACGCCCGATGCCGATGTTTATTGGGCGAAAACCATGCGGGAATCCTTGCGTCAACAGCGTAATGCGAGAAGATTTTCGCGATGCGTCAGAGATATCCACAGCCAGGCGGGCTTTAAGAATGCGTCCCAGGAATTCGCGGCGTTCGACGGAAGCTCCTTTCAGAAGCCGGCGCGTAAGCAAGGGCGATTCGTGCAAGATACGACTTTCGCAAATGCGTCCCAAAAGCTGTGGGAGGACGGTCTTTCCAGCCGATGGTGTGTGAATCGCCCTTGCTGATGCGCGGGCATTGCAGATTTGCGTCCCAACTCTCATCTCACGAATCACCCTCGATGATCTGCCGCGTCTACAAAACGCTACCGCAGGCGGTACTGACGTTGTTTGCGTCCCAGGAAGCTGTGTCCGGCGGTCTTATGTCTATCAGTACCGGGAACGGTCGTGACCGGGGCTTTTGCGCGTCCCAATGGAGTCGATCGCAGGAAGACCCCCGACCGCTGATATTGAATGCGTCCCAAAAAGCCCGCGGTACCGGATCTTGGACGATCCCCGGTCACTACCGTTCCCGGTACTGACCCGTCGTCCGTGTGCGTCCCAGACCAGTCGGCTGCGTCCCAAATCCAAGGTTTTCAAATATCCAGTCAAAAGTTAATGGTGAAAGGTGAACAGGGCGGCGCGGATCATTGGGGCGAGCCGCGGACGGGGTGGATTGCGGTTGCTGAGATCCCGAAGTGAACAAATGCGTCCCAAGAATTCAGTTGGTTCAGCCGCGGGCTTGCCCGCGTGACGTTGCCAGCGAAGGCGGGCAAGCCCGCCGCTGAACGGGCGCTGATCATGAGGGCGGGCCAGCCCGCGGCTGAACGGGGTTGAGAATACCCAACGGCGGGTGGTGCGAATCTGGGTTTGTCCCAAAATGCTTCGTCCAAATCGTCTTCAGACGATGAACACCAGTCTTCCCACGCTTCGGCATGGCCATTGTCGAAGCGGCTCTCTATCAACAGCGCGCAGACTCGCTCGATGAATGCTAGCTTTTCATGACGAGCGAACTGCGGGAGTTTGACGGAAAGTTTCGAGTGGTTATCACAGACGGCACGGATATTCATGGATACAAACCTACCCGAAACCGCAAAAAAAATAAATGCATTTATGCCGACAATGCGTGATTATGCTCAAAACGACACAAAATGCTTAAAATGACGCAGAATGCCGATTTGATCTATAATTGGTGTCGAAAATGGCAAAAACTCGATCGGAAAAACGCATTCTCATCACGGGTGGAACCGGGTTCCTCGGCACGCAGCTGGTTCGGCAGTTTCTCGCGTTGGGCGAGAACAATCTGAAGGTCCTCGCCTCGCGGGTGCCGCAGTGGATGAAGGACGAGGGCGTTAAAGCTGTTGAGGGTTCGGTGACCAGCCCGGATGACCTGGCCAAAGCGTGCAAGAATGTGTTGGCGATCTATCATCTCGCCGGCAAGGTTTCGCGTGATAACGACGACGCAGCGGCGATGAACCGCGTTCATCTTGAGGGCACTCGTTTGCTGTGCGAAGCGGCAAAGGAAGCAGGTGTAGCCACGATTATCCTTGCTTCATCGAGCGGGACGATCGCGGTCAGCGAGGACGAGCGAGTGGTCGACGAAACATATCCGCAGCCGGTCGATGTGCTGGCACGGTGGGCATATTACGCCTCGAAATACTATCAGGAGCGAGCGGCAATTGCCGGGTTTGACGGTGACGGACGGCGGCTCGTGATCATGAACCCTTCCCTGCTGCTCGGTCCCGGTGATGAGCGTTTAAGTTCGACAAAGCCGGTGCTAGACTTCCTTGCCCGAAAGACCCCTTACACGCCGAGCGGCGGTTTGAATTTTGTAGATGTTCGCGATGCGGCGGCCGCATTCATCAATGCTTTGGACAAAGGCGGGCATCAGGAAAAGTATCTGCTCGGGTCGGAAAATATGACCTTCGCGCAGCTTTTCGGTCGGCTCGAACGCTTAAGCGGAGTTTCGGCACCGATGCTGAAAGTCCCCAAAGCCGTCGCAATGGCGGGATCGACGTTCATCAGTTCGATCTATCGGAATTGGGGCAAGCCGTCACCAGTCGCTCCAAATGAAGTAGAGCAAGCCGAGTGTTTTTGGTATTTCGATTCTTCGAAGGCGAAGGAAGAACTTGGATTCGAGCCGCGTGACCCGCAGGAAACGCTCAACGATACGATCGCGTATATTCGCGAGAATTTCCTGGGCGGCGGGGTGTTTTGATCTGTAGTTTGATCTGAAAAAAGTATGGGCGGAACGTGCGAATTAGCAGAACAGAAAAACGATCGGGCGATCGAAATGGCGGGCCGATTGCTGCGAAAAGGTGCGGGACGGTCACCTGAGGAGGATCGTCTTCTGGATCTGCTCGCGACGCTTATCGAGGATTTTGAACTAAAGGCTTATCCGATCAACGCAACGTCTCCTGCCGTTGCACTTCGTGAGATCATGCGGGAGCATCAGCTAAAACAGACCGATCTTGTCGAGATTTTCGGGTCACAGGGTACTGTCTCGCTGGTTTTAAACGGCCGCCGCGAGATCAGCAAATCACAAGCCCGCAAGCTCTCCGAGCGATTTAGACTCCCTCTCGACGTATTCATCTAGGCCCAAAGAAAAAGAAGAAAAATATTGCCGCGTGGCGTTTGTCGACTTTATTTGTGAAGCCCTTGGTGCGGCGTGAGCTGTCTTCGACGGAGCCGTTTGCGTTTACGTAGCCGAGCGTTGAGCGGCTGGAGTTTTCGACGGTCCCGTTCGCGCTGATGTACCCGAGCGTACGTCGGCTGCTGTCTTCGACGGTGCCGTTTGACGTTAGGTAACCGAGGGTTCGGCGGCTGCTGTCTTCGATGGTGCCGTTGGAGTTGATATAGCCGAGAGTGCGACGGCTGCTATCTTCAACCGTGCCGCTTGACGAGATGTAGCCGATAGTGCGGCGGGCGTTATCTTCGATAATTTGCCCGGAAACCGCTGCGGTCAATATCGTTAGCAATGCGATAGAGATCAAACTTTTCTTCATTTTTCCTCCGTTTCGGTCGATCCGACAGCTTTGGAACGAACGAAAAACCGCGAACCTGCAAAAATAATCAGCCCGATGACGATCGCGACGAGTACAGCGACGCCTTCCTTTGCAAAATCGACGCGGGTGAGCAGCCAAACGATCAGTGCTATCGAAAGCAGAGCGGCCCCGATGCCGAGCGGAACGGAGAACGGTGCGGGCGGAATGTCCTTGCGGCCGCGAAATATTGGCAGAGCGAGGCACGTCGTAGCATAAACGATCAGTCGCGTGATGGTCGCGATGGCGACAGCGGTGAGGAAAGACGACTGGATCGTAAGGATCAAAATTACGATCGCGGTCGCGATGATCGCGACGTACGGCGTTTTGAACTTCGAGTGCGTCTTCTCAAAAACAGCGGGAAGATCGCGTTGCTCGGACATGGCGAAGAGCATTCGCGTCGAGCTGAGGACGCCGACGTTAAGGTTGCCAAAGATCGAAATTAGGGCCCCGACGGTAATGAACGCAGCACCGAATCCGCCAAGAAACACGGTCGCCGCATCAGCGATCGGCCGCTCTGACGTCGCCAGGCCGGGCAGCGTTCCAATGCTGACGATCTGGACGAAAATGTAGAAGATCGCCACGATGACGATGCCGGCGATCAGGCCGAATGGGATCGTTTTCCCCGGTTCTTTTGTCTCGCCCGAAAGCACGACCGATGCTTCGAAGCCGACGAAGGCATATATCAGAAGCAGTACGGCACTGGAGAATTGGCCGTATTCGGGGACGACATCGAAAGTGAAATTCGCGGGCTGTAGAAAAAACATACCGACCGCCGCAAAGATCAATAAAGGCAATAGTTTACCGATGGTGAAGATGTTCGTCATCAGAGCCGATTCGCGGATGCCGATGAGATTTACGACAGTGATTATCAGTACGACGAGGCTAACGAAAAGTATTCGCAAGCCTCCTTCATTTGCACCGGGAATGAAGAAACCGAGGTAGGTAACAAGCAGATTGCAGTTCGCCGCAAAGGTTGCAACGCGGACGACCCAGTAAAGCCACCCGACCTCGAATCCGACCGCCGAACCGAATGCCTCGCGGGCATAAAGGTATGGCCCGCCGGTCTCAGAAAAACGGCTCGCCACCTCGGCATAGCAGAGCACGATCAGCCCTATGATCAGCGCGCAGGCGACAAAAGCAACTAGGCTCCATGAGCCGATCTGCGCAAAAACCTTCGCCGGCAGGCCGAAAATGCCTGCACCAATGACCGTATTGACGACGATCGCCGTGAAATCAAACCTGCCAAGGCCGCGTACGAGTTTTTCGTCTGCCATTATTGATTTTCTATGGAGAGTGGATTTCGGCTATACTTTGTAAACCGCTGTCCGTAAAAGATAACACAGGTAGTAAAAATGAGAAGATTCGTTTCGGTCTTGGCTTTAGTTTTTTGTCTGGTATCGATGAGTTTCGCCGCGCCTGCTCGGAAGGATGTCGAGATCGTGAAGCCACGCGGCTACGTCGCTCCGGCGATGAAGCAGTCGGCGGATCTGGGCCGCATAGTCGATGAAGCGGCGAAGGCGGCGATGCGGCAATTTCCTAAGCTGAAGGGGACAGACTTTGCCGTCACGGTGATCGATCTGCGCGATGGAAAGAAGTTCGAATGGGGCGCATATCGCGGTGAGGAGCGGATCTATCCCGCGAGCGTCGTGAAGATGTTCTTCATGGCGGCGCTTGAGCGGCAGCTTGAGGACAAGAAGGTCGTGTGGACGAAGGAACTTGAACGCGGGCTTAAGGATATGATCGTCGATTCGTCGAACGAAGCCACGCAGTACATCCTCGACATCCTGACCGAAACCGCGAGCGGAGCGGAGATGCCGCAGAAGGAATTCGACGCGTGGCAATATAAACGGAACCGCGTAAATCGCTGGTTCTCGTCCATGGGCTATACAAATATCAACGTCAATCAAAAGACATTTTGCGAAGACGCATACGGTATCGAACAGCAATCGCGGGCTTACAAGGGCCAAAACCGAAACATGATCACCACCAACGCAACCGCGCGTCTGATGGCGGAGATCGTCACCGGAAACATGAATACTCCGGAACGAACCAAGCGGATGATGGACCTGATGAAGCGCGACCCGTTCGCTAAAACCTCTGACGCCGACAGCCAGGCGACCGGATTTACAGGCAAACTGCTCATCGACCGCAACATGACCGACGCAAAACTATGGTCGAAAGCCGGCTGGACCAGCCGGGCCCGTCACGACGTCGCGTACATCGAAACCGCTGACGGAATCAAATTCGTGATCGCGGTTTACACGGAAAATAATGCGAATGAAAAGGACATCATTCCAAGCATAGCGGTTAAGGTCATGGACGCACTGCGATCTGCTTAACTATCAGGAGAATCTCACATATGCGGACGATGATATCCCTCGGGATCATTCTTACTTTACTGATCGGGAATTCGGGCGCGGCACTGGCCCAGACCTAGCCTCAGCCCAATTCCGCGAAAGATCTTGAACGAATCGAAAAGGTCAAGAAAGATCTTAACGATATCGGTGTCGGGAAAACGATCACTGTAAGCCGGATAGATAATCGAGATTTTTTCGGTCGGGTCAAGTCCATCGGCAACGACGATTTTGAGATCACGGATTCCGACTCGAAACAGGTTCACATTTTCAAGTACGTTGACATAAAGAATGTTCGCCCCGGCGACGGCAAGATAATGTCGAGCGGCCGAAGACGCAATAGTCGCAGCGCCAAATACGTTGTCGCCGGCATAGTTGGAGGGATAATAGCCTTCGCTGTAATCGCGGCAAAAAGTTTGAAATAACGGGTTAAGCCCACCAACACGATAAAGAGGATTTATGAAGAAACAAATGAGAAAGGGTGTATTTGCCATCTCGGCAATCCTAATGTTGACCTTAGGGGCTCTGGCCCAAGGCAGCTATAAACAGCCGCCGAAGGAGATAATGGACGCGCTGAATGCGCCGGCTATACCGGCGAGTTCGATCTCGCCAACGCGGGACAAGATCGCTTTGCTTGAGCCGCTTCGCTATCCGCCGATCTCGGACCTTTCGCAGCCGATGCTTAGGCTGGCCGGGACGCGGATCAATCCGAAAACGAACGGCCCTCATCTGCAGGGCTATTCGGTGAAGATGACACTGAAAAACGTCGCCGACGGCCGCGAAATGCCTGTTCAATTGCCGGTCGGGGCGAAGATCTCAGGTACGCAGTGGTCTCCGGACGGAAAGCACATCGCCTTCGGCAACGTGACGGACGCTGGTATCGAACTTTGGATAGTCGAAACTGCAACAGCACGGGCACGCCGAGTGAACGGCGTTTATGTAAACACAGCGTTCGGCGGGTTTAGCTGGGAAGGTTCGTCGCACATATCGGCGAATCTCATTCCCGCCAGTCGCGGCGCGGCCCCTCAGTGGCAGAATGTTGTCCCGACCGAACCGAACATTCAAGAAACGACCGGACGACGCGGATCGATCGCAACTGTTCAGGACCTGCTGAAATCGCCTAATGACGAAAAGCTTTACGATTATTACGCGACTTCGCAGCTGGCACTGATCGGCGTGGACGGCAAGGTCCGCAATATCGGCTCGCCCGCGATCTTCGATGGCAATACGAGCTTTTCGCCCGATGGAAAGTACATTTTCGTTTCGCGTGTCGTCCGCCCTTACTCCTACCTCTTCCCGGCCTTTCGCTTCCCCAAGGCGTTCGAGATCTGGGATGCAAACGGCAATAAGGTGCACGACCTGCCCGATCAGCCTCTGCTCGACAGTATAGTTAGCGGCGGCGTCCAGACCGGGCCGCGTGGTTACGGCTGGATACCGGTTGACGGTGCGACCATCAGCTGGGTCGAAGCTCTCGACGGCGGAGATCCAAAGGCGAAAGTTTCGCATCGCGATAAGGTCATGACGCTCGCGGCACCGTTCAACGGTGCCCCGAGAGAGCTGCTGAAGACGGAACACCGCTTCCAAGGCCGCTCGTTTGGCGAGAAGGATGGGTTGATGTTCTATTTCGACTTCAACCGCGACACGCAGAAACGTCGTATGTTCATGACGACGTATGCAAATCCTGCGAATGCGAAGGTCATCTCCGATCTGAACGTCAACGACCGCTACAACGACATCGGCACTCCAGTAACTCGGCAAATGCCGAACGGTGTCAGCCTTATCAGGCAAAACGGCGACGAGATCTTTCTGACCGGTGCGGGTGCATCGCCGCAGGGCGACCGGCCGTTCTTCCGTCGAATGAACCTGAAAACGATGGAAACGACAGAGATATTTCGCAGCGGAACGGACGAATACGAGTCGTTCGCCGGAATGATCGACGACAACGGGATGAGCTTCTTCACCCGCAAGGATTCGCTCGTCAACCCACCAAACCTCTTCATCCGACAGGTTTGCCCTCCGGGACAGACGTGTACCGCGCTGGCTTATCGTGCGATAACGGACTTCAAAGACCCCGTTCCGCAGCTTCGCGATATCAAGAAACAGCGTGTCCAATACAAGCGTGCCGACGGCGTCGATCTGAGTTTCACGCTCTACCTGCCGCCGGGCTACCGGGAAGGTACGCGGCTGCCGACGCTCGTATGGGCATATCCGGAGAGCTTTACCGATGGTTCGCTTGCTGGGCAGGTTTCGGGTTCGACCAACCGGTTCACGCAGATCGGCGGCATTTCGCATCTGTTTCTGCTGCTGAGCGGCTACGCGATCCTCGATAACGCTTCGATGCCGATCGTTGGCTCGCCGGAGACGAAGAACGATACGTTCGTCAAACAGATAGTCGATGCGGCAAAGGCGGCGATCGACAAAGGCGTCGAAATGGGCGTTGTAGATCGCGACCGCGTTGCGGTTGGCGGCCATAGCTACGGGGCGTTCATGACGGCCAATCTGCTGGCCCACAGCGATCTTTTCCGTGCCGGTATCGCCCGCAGCGGTGCATATAACCGTACTCTCACGCCGTTCGGTTTTCAGGACGAAACGCGGAATTTCTGGGAAGCCACCAAGATCTACACCGAAGTTTCGCCGTTCTTCTACGCGGACAAGATCAACGAACCTATCCTGCTGATGCACGGCGAAGCCGACAACAACCAGGGCACGTTCCCGATCCAGTCCGAACGCCTTTTCGCCGCCATCAGCGGCAACGGCGGCACCTCACGTCTCGTCATGCTCCCCCACGAATCACACGGCTACTCAGCCCGCGAATCGGTCGAGCACACGCTGTACGAGATGCATAACTGGATGGAGAAATATGTGAAGAACGCAAAACCGCGTTAGTCTCGGTTAGGCGTATACATTTCGTTCCGTGCGTTTCGTGTTATTCGAAACGCACGGATTTTTTTGGGCCGTTAACCACTTCGCGCGCCTCGCAAACACACTTATGCGGCGGTGCGCTCTCGCCAGGTTTGTGGGTTTGAGCCGTCGTCGCGGCGTTCCATTGTGATCGCTCCGGGCGAGGGGCAGACGAGGGCGCAGAGGTTGCAGCCGACGCATTCGGCTTCGATCACGCGGGGATAGCGGTGGCCGTTTGATTCGACGAACTCGAAGGATTGGTGGGCGCCGTCTTCGCAGGCGACGTAGCACAGATTGCAGCGGACGCAGTGTTCTTCGTTGACGTGGGCCTTGACGACGTAGTTGAGGTCGAGGTTGCTCCAGTCGGTCACGCGGCTGGCTGATAGGCCGACGATGTCATTTACCGAGGCGTAGCCTTTGGAATCGAGGTAGGTATTTAGGCCGTCGATCATGTCTTCGACGATGCGATAGCCGTAATGCATCACCGCCGTGCAAACCTGCACGCTGCCGGCCCCGAGCAGCATGAATTCGACCGCGTCACGCCACGTATTGATGCCGCCGATCCCGCTGATCGGAATGTTAAATTCCGCGTCGCGGGCGAGTTCCGAGACCATGTTGAGGGCGATGGGTTTGACCGCGGTCCCGCAATAACCGCCGTGAGCGGCCTTGCCGTTGACGTTCGGGTACGGAATGAGCGTGTCGATATCGACGCCCATCACGGAGTTGATCGTGTTGATAAGCGAAACGGCATCGGCACCGCCTTTTTGAGCGGCACGGCCCGGAGGAACTATATGAGCTACATTCGGTGTGAGTTTTACGATAACGGGCAAGGTCGAGACTTCCTTGACCCATTCGGTGACCATGCAGGTATATTCCGGAACCTGGCCCATCGCCGAGCCCATTCCGCGTTCAGACATTCCGTGCGGACAGCCGAAATTCAGTTCAAAGCCATCGCAACCCGTATCCTGCGAACGCTTGACGATCTCATGCCAAGCTTCGCGCTTCGACTCGACCATCAGCGAAACGATCACCGCGTTGTTCGGATATTTCTTCTTACACTCGTAAACCTCTCGCAGGTTTACCTCAAGCGGCCGGTCGGTGATCAGCTCGATATTGTTCAGGCCAAGCAGCCGCATCGGCCCCTGATCAAGCCCGGCAAGCCGCGAAGAAACATTCGTGATCGGCTCACCCAAGGTCTTCCAAACCGCACCTCCCCAACCCGCGTCAAACGCGCGTTCGATCATCGACCCCATATTAGTCGGCGGCGCACTGGCGAGCCAGAAAGGATTAGGAGATTTAATGCCTGCGAAGTTTATGCTTAAGTCGGCCATTTACGACTCCTTGAGAATTATTCTCGCCCACTCTTTGCTATCGAAAGGCTGAATTTTATCGGTTCGGCGATGGCAATTAAAACACCAGTAATAGCCCTCGTCGTGATTGAATAGATAAACAACGTTGGGAAGTTCGTAGTTGCACAGACCGCAAAAAGCCTGTCTTCGCTCGTCCTCTTCGATTCTGAAAGCACACTCCGAACACGACCAAAAAGTCCGTTCGTCGTCATTCGTGTACCAGGTGCAGCCTAACTTCCGACAGCTTGGGCAAACTTGTAGTGTCATCGCTAGACCGTTTCAAGTTTATCCTTTAGAGCCCTCAAAAAACTCGCATCATTAAGAAGGTCGTTTGCACTACTTGATGATTCCACCGCTCCTTGTTCCATAATTCTCCGCAACTCGTTATTGATCTGCGTCTGGTACGGTGCGGCGTTTGGCTGTTCGGCTCGCTTCTTAAAAAACTCGAGCACGTCCGCGTCGAGATACGTCGTGATCTTCACCTTACAATTTTGGGCAGCGGTTGCTCCAGGCTTCGCTCTGAAACTTCCGCGTGGAAGGCGTTTCATACCGGTCAATTCGCCATCGACATCTTCAGTCTTATTTTTTTTTCGCTCAATCGTTTTTAGCATAATCTTTTTGCATTTGCTTGCTCGCTTTTCGGGCGCTGATAATACGGCAAAGTTCCCCGCGATAGGTGAACGAGACAAAAACGAGCCCCGCCGGACACATTCCGATCAAGGCATATCGAGCTTCGCCTATTCGGCTATGTTCACTATCGGTGTAAGGTATCGCCCCTGCGTCATCGAAAGCTTGAATAGCCGTGAGAAAATCGATCCCGTGACGGCGGATATTTTTGACGTTTTTGTCATCATCCCATTCAAAATCCGCAAACTCCATAGTTAGTATACTTACATGTATGTATAAACCAAATATCTAACGTAATCTGTTCTTACGGATACGTATAGGGAGCCTGCAGACCGAGTGGGATTCCGAGAGCCCAATAGACGAGCAGGAAGATGATCCAGACAACGAGGAAGATCACCGTGTACGGGATCATTAGCGAGATCATGGTGCCGATGCCGGTTTTCTTGACGTAGCGTTGAGCGAAGACTACTACGAGCGGGAAATAGGGCATGAGCGGCGTGATGATGTTTGTTGTCGAATCGCCGATTCGGTAAGCGGCCTGGGCGAGTTCGGGCGAGAGGCCGAGCTGCATCAGGAGCGGTACGAATATCGGTGCCAGCAGCGCCCATTTTGCCGATGCCGAGCCGATCAGCAGATTGACGAGGGCGGTCAGGAAAATGATGCCGATTATCGTCACCTGCGGCGGCAACGCCAGGGCTTGTAATCCGTTAGCACCTTTTAGGGCGAGTAGCGCACCGATATTTGACTGGCCAAAGGCCGCGATAAACAACGATGCAAAAAATGCGAGGACGATGTAATAGCCCATCGTGCTCATCGATTTGCTCATGCCCGCGATGATGTCTTTGTGCGACTTGACCGTGCCAGCGACATAGCCGTAAACGATGCCCGGAATAATGAAAAGCAGGAAGATAAGCGGCACGATCGAGAGCATCAGCGGCGCTGAGTTGGCGGTCAATTGCGGGGCGACCGGCACGGCGTTTTGAGTGACGAGTTCGCCGTATTTCTTAGCGTTCTCTTCGCCGAGACGTGTTTTTAGCGCATTGTCGAAGGCCGTCTTGCCAAAGAGTTCCTGCCCGAGTATCGGTGCAAGTTTTGCGGCTACATCTTCAGGCAATCCAGCGGCCTTCATTTTATCGATCGATTCGGTCGTCACCTGATAGCCGGGAGCCGAGCGGAACATCGAGTTAGCTGGTAGGGCGAGAGCGACGAGTATCGCAATACCGATGACCATCGCCGCGAGACCGGCGATAAGGCCTTTTTTCTCCTTTGGCCCGAGCGTTTCCATCGCCGGCATTTCGTCGGGATCGCCGTCGATCTCGGCGGTTTTCTTGAGCCGCGGCTCTACGATCTTGTCGGTGATAAACCAGCCTAGGAGTACGAGCAAAATAGTCGAGGCAGCCGTAAAGTACCAATTTGACAATGGATTAACGATTCGCGATGCATCAATGATCTGCGCGCCCGACTGCGTCAGACCGGCAAGAAGCGGGTCGAGGCTCGACGGTATAAAGTTCGCGCTAAATCCACCCGACACACCGGCAAACGCAGCCGCAATACCCGCCAGAGGATGCCTTCCGGCAGTGTAAAAGATCACGCCGCCAAGCGGTATTACAAGCACATATCCCGCATCGACAGCGGTGTGGCTGATGATCGCAACAAAGACGACCATCGGCGTCAGCAGGAACGGAGCGGTGAAATTGAGCAGCGCTTTTAGAGCAGCGTTTATAAACCCCGTGTGTTCAGCAACACCGACGCCAAGGAGTGCAACCAGCACAACGCCCAACGGCGGAAATGCCGTAAAGGTCGTCACCATCGTGGATAGGAAAGTCGCTATCGCCGTGCCCGAAAGCTGATTATTGATCACGAGCGGCTTGTCGCTTCGCGGATCGATCTCGGCAAACGTCATCGTCGATAGGATCGCGGACGCGACCCACACTACAACCATCAACAACAAAAACAGTACGGCCGGGTCGGGAAGCCTATTGCCGACCTTTTCGATCACATTTAACGCCCGGTTAAAGAAACCGGTCGGGGTTGACTCATCTGCAATTAGGGATTCGTTTGGCATATAAATAGTCGGCGCTTAGCGCGGTTGTCGGATATTCCATCGCTGCCCCGGCTACTTCAAGCGGGGATAAGTGAAAACGCATTTATTAAACCTACGCAGACCGCGAGAAAGGCGTACATGATAGCTATACCGCAGTTATTCTCTTCGACCTGCATCGGGATGATCCAGTAGAGGACCTTGAAGGTAACGATCTGGATAGCGCCTGCTACGCCGGCCCAGATGAGGAAATCTACGTAGTTGGTGCCATGGTACGAGACGGAAAGGAGCGGAAATGTGAAACCGAGAAGAGCTCCACCCATTGCGATCGCCGGTGCGGTTTTGCCTTCGCGGATCTGCGACATTTCGTGATAGGGCGTTGTCAGTTGATACAGTGCCCCGAATAGCCCGAGCAAGCCGATGCTCGAAAAAGCGTAGAGCAGAAAGTTGAGAAACGCGTCCAGTGTTATGTATTTCATTGATCCTCCTCGACAAAATAATGCGGTACAAAATGCGAGCCGTTGCCGCTCACAAGTGTTCGGTCTTCGCGAATGCCCATTCCGGCTGCCTGATTTCCGATCATCCATGAACCGATCACCGGATGCCGCCCGTCAAACGAAGGCAGGGGGGCGTATTCCTGATAAACAAACTTCGTCTCGTATTCTTCGGCCCGCCGCGAGCCTTCCATCAATCGTCCGCCGCGATAGATCGCGGCGCCCTCGCGGCCGAGAATGGGTTTTTTCACAAAGCCATCGACCTCTTCGAAAAATGCCGGCAAAAGGTTCGGGTGATCCGGTTCCTTTGCCCACAAAAGCGGCAATATAGCCTTATTCGACAGCAGCATCTTCCATGGCGGCTCGAACCACTGCGTATTGCCGGTGATGACAAACTCGCCGAAAGGGTCTTCCATCATCCATTCCCACGGATACAGCTTGAACGCGTATCGGATCGGGTCGCCGTTTATATCGACAAAACCATCGTCGCCATGCCCGACGTTTTCCATGTCGTCAACGAAGATCTCCCAACCGGCCTGCAAGGCGACGTCGGCCATGTAGGAAACGTTTCCCCAATCTTCGTTCGGAGCGTGCCGCATCGCAAAAAGATGCAGCACATCCCCCGGTTCCCTCAAAGCGTATCGCCAACGTTCGACTAGCTTTTCGTGAATGCTGTTGAACTGGTCGTGATTCGGGACCGGCGTTTCTTCAACCCAAAGCCACTGGGCCACCGACGATTCGAGCAGCGAGGTCGGCGTGTCCGCATTATATTCGTAGAGCTTTATTCGCTCCGTCGATTCAAAGAGCAGGTCAAATCTTCCATAAACCGCGGCCCGGCGTTCCTTCCATGAACGCTCGATCAGCGTCTTTGCCACCTCGGTCAGGCAGAATTCTTCAGGATAATCGCCTGAGGTGACTATATCGTCAACCAAACCGAGGCAAAGTGAATGCAGCTCCTCGGTAACTTCTTCGATCGCCTCGACTTCGGTCAGCGTGAATTCGTACGCCGCGTTTTCGGTCCAATAAGGCTCGCCGTCGGTCGAGCGTTCGTCGTGATAACGAAACCCGATCTCTTCGTGACGCTGAACGGCGTTCGAACGCCCGGGAAACCATCTTCTCCGCATTAACTGCTGCTGCTCGGGCTCGATCCGCGACTGCCGCTAAATCCGCTGTAAGACGGCGAGCTCTTGCTGCTTCGTGACGAGCTGGATGACGACGAGCTTATCGTAAAAGGCTTTCGGGCACTGCCGGAATTCGAGCCGTTGATCGTTCTACCGTTGTAGTTCACCGACCGGCTGCCGCGATAGTAAACGGGGCCCCAATAATAGCCTCGCGATGTGCCGTCGCCGTGATATGAACGCTCGTCTGACTCGTCCATCTTGTCGCACAGATCGCCTTCGCTCCAGTCCTTTATGCACTCTTCCTTGCTCGCATAGACATCACGGTCCTGCGGCCCGTCGCTTCCGCCGCACGCGAGCGTAGCCCCTAACACCGGAGCTATCGCGAGGATTATTCTTTTACTTTTTTTCATTACCTTACTTCCCTAATGTGGATTCGGATCGACCGGTGCCTTCGGCGGATAACGCATGACCGCCCCAGCAAACTCAACACTTTCGCCAGTCAACGCCCGATGAATGCCCATCGCCGCGAGTTTCCCCATTTGCGAAGCGTCAACCGCTTCGGCTCCGCCATTCGCGCAGTCACCTCCGGCAAAAACCCGGCTGTTCGATGTTTGCCCCGATCCATCGACGACAACGCGGCCATTTGCATCGGTTTCGACTCCCGCGACATCGGTGAAAAATGAACGCATCTTCTGCTGGCCGATCGCTTTGATGACCTGATCGCAGTCTATAGCAAATTCACGATCGCCCTGACGAACCTGCATGCCAGCGACGCTTCCCTCACCCAGTATCGCGACTGGCGTCGTTTCCCACATGAATTCGACGCCGTCTTTTCGGGCGAGCTCCATCTCGTAATCGTAAGCCGGAGCGTCCTTTTCGGTTCGCCTGTACATGAGCGTGACTTTCTCCGCACCAAGCCTTTTTGCCTGCGTCACGGCGTCGATCGCCGTGTTTCCCGCACCGATGACCACAACGTTTCGGCCGAGCGGGATCGACTTCCAGTCCCGCGTTTTGATGTGTTCGATAAAGGCGAGAGCGTCGATCACTCCTTCAAGATCTTCGCCGGGTACATTCAGCCGATTTGTTTCTCCCAGGCCTACCGCGAGAAATACGGCATCAAAATTTGAGGTCAGATCTGCGAATTCCTCGGCGGTAATTTCGACCCCGAGTTTGAACTCGACGCCCATTGCGGCGATATGCTCGACTTCGCCTAGGCTTACCGACTGCGGCATTTTGTATTCCGCCATGCCGTAAGTGTCCAGCCCGCCGGCTTTTTCCTTTCGTTCAAAAACGGTGACGGCGTACCCAAGCCGGGCTAGATAAGACGCACACGAAAGCCCCGCCGGGCCTGACCCGACCACCGCTACCGAACTTCCGTTCGCGGGCCCCTTTTCATAGATCTGCGCTCTCCCCGACATCGCGTGATCAGTCGCGTATCTCTGAAGGCGGCCTATTTCGATCGGTTTCTTGACGAGCGTCTTTTCAACACACGCTCCTTCACACAGGACCTCGACCGGGCAAACGCGAGCGCACGTTGCGCCGATAGGGTTTGCGTCGAATATGACCCGTGCCGCCCCGGTCACGTTTCCGCTCGCGATCTTCTTGATAAACGAAGGAACGTCGATGTGTGTCGGGCACGCACGCGTGCACGGAGCGTCGAAGCAGTACAGGCAGCGATTTGCCTCCTGCATCGCCTCGGGCCCCGACATTGCGGGGTTGATCTCGGCAAAGTTTTGCTCGATCTGTGTGATGTCGAGCGGTGAACAGAATGCTGACATGAATGGAATGTTACAACAATAACTTTACGGTACCTACTTCGTTATCCCAGGCTGCAGCTGCTCTGCTTTGGCCAGGTCCGCGGCTGAGGCCTTTGCGTTTCCCATCTGGCGATAAAGAATCCCTCGTAATCGATACGCACTGGCGTAGTCTGGCCTGAGCCGAATCGCCTCATTGAGGTCTGCGAGGGCGAGGGCATTTTGTTTCAGCATTCCCCTAAGAAGCCCGCGATTATGGTGCATGATAGTCAAGTTCGACACGCGGTTATCGCCTGCTTTCTCCAACTGGATAGCCTTCGTGTAGTCGGCGATAGCTTCAGCCGTTTTGTCCAGTTTCCCGTAAGCTCGGGCACGGCCGAAATAATACTCGGCCCCTGTCGGATCGATTCCGATAGCCTTGGTATAAGCTTCCGCAGAACCGGCCGAGTCACCCGCTTTGTATTTCGACTCACCCTGACGAGCGAGATCGATGAGTGCGACGAGCTTCGGAGCTCTGTCGTTCATGGCGAAAACCTCTTTCTTCACGGCATCGAAAGTTGACTTCCTATCGATCAGAACGATCAACTGATCGGTCAAACCCGCCACAATATTCGACTTCGTCGACCGGTCGCGAAGCATCGATAAGATCGTGTTCGACGTCGAATCACCCGGGCCATAAAGCATTAGCAGGATATTGGATTTCAGAGCGATCTCGAATATGTAGCCGTGCTCGCTGCCGAAATTCTTGTTCAGGATCGCCCCGATCGGGTTGCCCGTCGAATTCAGCAGATAGGCCAATACCGTTGCCGTGTCGTCAACCTTGCTGCCTTTCGTTTTCGGCAGCGGCGGGAGTTTTATTCCAAGAGCGGTTGCAGCCGCGGTCGCCTCAGCGAACTGACGCTGCGCCAGTGCGGGCTGATCGCCTTGAGCGTGGAATGCTCCCGCGAGCCCTAACTTGCTGCCTAACTGATATGCATCGGCCATCGAGGACGCCGATCTGCCGTAGAAAGCGCCGGACGCGGCGAGAACTATTGCAAACGCGATTCCGACGCGACAAAACAATGCGAGCATAAACCCATTGATCTCCCTGGACTAACGCTGTCCCGTGCGTACAAAATATTTCCCGTTAAATCGATATGTAATGAACCGGTTCGTGACCCGACCGCCGTTGGGGAATTTATCGTCTTTAAGCACGACGGGGAAACGAAATTCTTTTTTCCCTTCGTCCCACCAGAAAAGCTTTACCGGCCGCTCTTTGCGGTCGACGACAGAAAAGAAGTCGTAGTCGAACCCGACCGAATTGCGAAAAGCGGTCGTCGTCCGAATCAGTCGAACGTCGTCGTTAAGTTTTTCGCCTTCGATCGTATACATTTCGAGATCCTGATGCATCGACGCGTTCGAAAGAATGTTGTTCGAGTTGGCGAGATAGTATGTTTTTCCGCCAGCGTCGAGTTGGAATATTTGCGAGTAGAAACCCCTGGCTGAGAATTCCTGCGTCTGCTGAAACGGGATCGCAGTAACACGTCCACGTTTCGTCTTGTACTGGTAAACGCCATCGAAAAACTTCATTGTTCCGCCCTTGTTCGTATCCCAGGAATAGATGCGAAACTTTCCATCCTTAGATGACGCGACGTACATCTTGCCTGCGAGACCGCGGAACGCGTAGCGCAAAGAGGCTCCAGTCTTGGCAAACCTAAGAAGCTTTTGCTTTAGAAGCCTATTTTCGCGCTCGAGCAGCTCGGTCTGCCCTGCACTTCTGGCGATCAAGCTGAGGTGCGGAAGCAGCGACTTCTCCATCGCCGCTTCGGTCTGGGCCGAGGCCGGAGCGGCGATGGCGGATGCCAAAAGCGCCGCGGCTAACATGATTCGTAAGCGCGATATTCTCATCCGAAAAATTCCCTTCTACTTCTTGCTGCCCACAAACAATCCGATAACTGCCATTAGAAATCCGACAAACGCCGCCAGAGCACCGGCCCCGCCGATCACGTTGTCGCGAAATTTGTCGTTGTCACAATACTTTCGCGACGTTTCGTATCCGCTTTCTAGAGATTTTAGCTTTAACGTTTTTTCCGCGAGCCCGTCAGATTTGAATTCCTTCCTCATCTTCTCAAGTTCGCGTTGAAGTTTATCGATCTCTTCCCGGTCGGACTTTGCCATATCGCAGGACGGGCTCGGAATAAAACGGCTCCCCGCGGCGATCACGACGCCGATCACGAGAAGCAGTATTCCCGCGCCGATCAAACCGCTTTTTAGGCATCCGCCTTTTTTGGCAACAGGTTCCGACTGAGCCGAAGGCGGTATCTGACCGCCGCCGATCGAACCGGGAAACATCTCGCCCAGGCTGCGCCAGGCGGTTTCGCCTTGGCGGATCCCGAGATCGGCTGGGGAAAACATGCCGTTTCGCAGTTTCTCCTGCACGACGTTCTCTTCGAAAGGGCCAAGTTGCTGACCATTTTTTGTTACGTAGATCTGCATCGACTTATACCTCCAGAAGCGTGTGCCCGCGCTATGCGCCAATCATCTTCAATAGTCTCGTTTGACCGTCGTTCACGGTAAGACTTTTTCCAGTTGTGTTAAATCGCCGCCAACTACTTAACCGGCAGCTTTTTTAAGAACTCTGCGATCTCTCTCACCGGACGCGGAGGCGTGTACTCTTTATCGCGATTACTGACGTTTCCGCGTTTATCAGTCTCAACCACCGTGTAGTCAAGAATGTTTGAGTTAGTGAAGGTCTTCTGCGCGATGACAGCCGGAACAGTATTGTCGATGATCGAAACCTTGCAGACCGAGCTAAAGGCGGGGATCTTTGTACCGGTTTCCTTTATGATGTACTCGCCGATTCCCGAGCCTTTTTCGCACTCGACCTTGACGATCGAACCGACTTCGCTCATAAGATTTGCCTGCCTTGAAGTATCAGTTATGAATTCGTTGGTCGAGATACCGCTGGAATACTGCCCAATTGAGTAAACAACTGTCTTCCCTTTTAGATAGGGCGCCGATGCGAGTTTGACAGGCGGCGAGATCGCCGCGATCTTTTCGTCAGTCACCACCTGGTCCGAGTTGCCCGAAGTTATAACGTCAAGGATCGAGAGATCGAGCTGTGCGGCAGCAGGAAGCGCTTTAACGAACGCCACAAACTTATCGGTCGTCTGCGGAGTCCATTTGCGCGAAGAATTTGTCAACGCGGCACTGTGAACTTGCGTGTCGATGTTAAAAGCCAACGAGTAATCAGTATTTCCAGAGATTGAATTCGACGATTTTTCGTACTTGCGGCAAATCACTAGCTTACCAACATTCTTTCCCGATTTATCTTTCAGATCCACGGTCTTCCAGGCAGTATTACTGCCATATTGGGCCTGTTTTTCAAGTTCATTGGTCTCGTCTTCAGACTTCTGATGCATTGAGATGCCGTAATATATACTGTCATCACCATCAACATACTTTGCTTCCTTTGACTTGTATTTTTGATCTTTGTTCTTTTCGTTGAGGTAGTTCTTTTCCTTCTCTGCGGATATTGTTTCCCGGCGGAAACTTCCGATAGTAGCCGGGAACGTTCCATCGTCCTTGGAGTCCAGACTGTTCAATCGACCGCAACCCGACAGCAGTATGCCAATAGAAACCAATATCAAAAGTTTAGCAATGCCAAAATTTCTCATAGTTCATTTCTAGTTCCTGAGTCAAAATTAATCGCTAAAGTTCGCAGCGAAATCGGAATTAGTCATCGCAGATCGCTCCATATGCATCGGGCCGGCGATCGCGGAAAAATTGCCAGGTGTTTCTAACTTCGCGGATCTTGTCCATGTCGAGGTCAGCGACAATAAGTTCGTCCTGGTCGCGAGTTCCGACGGCTAGCATCTGACCGCGCGGATCGCAGAAATAGCTCTGGCCGTAGAATTCGCCGATGTTCCACGGCGCTTCGACACCGACGCGGTTGATCGCCCCGACAAAATAGCCATTCGCAACGGCGTGGGCGGGCTGTTCGAGTTTCCAGAGATACTCACTGAGACCCGCGACGGTCGCCGACGGATTGAAAATTATCTCGGCTCCATTCAAGCCCAGGCACCGAGCACCTTCTGGAAAGTGTCGGTCGTAACAGATGTAAACGCCGATACGTCCGACAGCGGTGTCGAAGCACGGATAGCCGAGATTGCCTGGGCGAAAATAGAATTTCTCCCAAAATCCCGGAGCCACGTGCGGGATATGCGTCTTGCGGTATTTGCCTAGATACTTCCCGTCGGCGTCGATGACGGCTGCGGAATTATAGTAAATTCCGGTTTGCTCTTCTTCGTAGATCGGCACGACGAGCACCATTCCGAATTGTTTGGCGACATCCTGCATCAGCTTGACGGTCGGTCCGTCCGGGATGCGTTCGACCGCCTCGTACCAGCGCGTGGTCTGCTCGGCGCAGAAATAGGGCGTAGTGAAGATCTCCTGAAAACACAACACTTGCACGCTCCGCCGCGCCGCTTCCTCGACGAACTTCATCTGATGATCGATGTTCGCCTTCTTGATCTCATCGATCGGAGCATCAGCTTCCTTCTGGTTATGCGCCTGTATCAGGCCGCCTTTTACGATTCGAGCCATGTACTAAGTTCTCCTATTTTTTAAATGGAGGCGTGAACGCTCCGTCCTCGATGGACGCGTTCAGCTTCACGTCACCGATCTTCCTCGTCCAACTCATATGCGGCACGGCATAACGCATAGTCGTCGGCAGTTTTACGCCGCCGAAATCCTTGTAGTCGGCATAATCGACCTGATAAACAAATCCGCCGAAAACGGTCGGTGTCGAGACCGATCGCCGCACGAGCAAGCCAGTTGAAACGTCGAAATAGAGCCGTTCGCGAACGTTTCCGACCGTGGTGCCGATGAAATAGTTCACTTCCTTCCCGTCAATTCGCTCAACGGAACGAAAATCCATTCGCGGATAGATAATTTTTAGCGAAATACCAGACAAAATTTCCGCTTCGCGTTTTATCTGTTCCGATTCGTCCGGTTTGAGTTCGATCGGGCTTCCGCCACCGAATTTTTGGCCTGCAGTTCCGTCAAAAAGCTCGGTCACGATATAGGTTCCATATGCGAGATCTGCACGATATTTTCCGCCCTTCAGCCAAATAGTTTCGGGCTCTGTCGTTTTCCCATCCGGTTCAACTCGGGTCGACGAGATCTTTCGCGAAGTCAGCTTATCAATATTCGAGCGACCGCCGATCGCGGCCTCGTATTTCGCGACCGTTGTATCTGCCGTCGGGCCTTTTTCGGGCTGCGACGGCCTTGGGGCCGCGGGTTTCGCTTCTCCGAGCGGAAAGCTGGGCTGCGGGTGCGAAATCCCGTGATGGCAGGTATTGCAATTGATCTCCGGCCGGCCGTTGAACTGTGACTTGTTCAGATCGAAGACCATTTTGATCATCTTCCTGGCGGTTTCTTTATGCTCGACACCTTCCTTTTCATAATCGCCGTCGTTGGACGTATGGCAGAACTTGCAGTCGACGCCAAGGCTCGCCGAGAACATGTTCATCACCTTGCCCATCTGGTCCGCGGGCATATCGTTTAAGACCTTGATGCTCTTGAATTTCTGCCCGGCGGTCTCGACTTGAGGCTTTTGGGCGCTGGCGCCCCATCGTCCGGCAGTACATACAAGACCGATCGTGATGGTTGCTATTATCACGAATAACTTTACGCTAAATTTGCTTTTCATCATTGAATAACCTACGCCGGACCACTTGTGTGCTCGCAATCGAGCTTATCTGTAAACTCACGAACCTCGATAAAATTCGATACCTTCGACGGGATCAGCCACGCTGACCGTCCGTCTTGGAACTGGATCTCACGCCGCCAAATGAAAACCTCGCCACGACGGTTTACCAGTTGGTCATGAACGGCTTTCAGGTCTGCCCATGGAAATTGAACACCGTCGTTCCGCATCACGCCGCTGTCCGAGAAATGACGCACCGTATTCCTGTGGCCCCGCAAAACCAGGAAAGTCACGACGCCGAGAAGTATCAGCGACACAAACCCCATGATGATGAAAAACGGCTTGCCACCCGAGAGGCCGCTGTAAAGCATCCCAAGGCCCATTGGCACAAAGAACAACGCAAGGACCGCCAAAGCGACGATCTGCACCTTGCTGGTCTTGACGTTCAACTGTTCCATTTAGCTCATCCAGTTCACGCCCGCTTCGGGGTTCCATTTGATGGTCGTTTTCTTAAGCTTAGTCCAAAACTCGATCGAACTCTTGCCCGTGATATCGTTTGCCCCAAATCGCGAATCGTTCCAGCCGCCGAAAGAGAACGGCTCACGCGGCACAGGAACGCCTATATTGACGCCGATCATGCCCGCCGAAGCGTGTTCCATGATGTAACGTGCCATTCCGCCACTCTGCGTAAATACCGAAGCCGCGTTGCCGTACGGATTGGCGTTCTCGATCTTTAGTGCGTCCTCGACCGTGTCCGTCCGGATGATCGAGATCACCGGGCCGAATATCTCTTCTTTGGCCACCGACATTTCCGGCGTTACGTAATCGATCACCGTCGGCCCCACATAAGTGCCGCCTTCCTTGCCTGCGACCGTCGCACCGCGGCCATCGACCAAGACCTTCGCTCCCGCACGTTCAGCCTCGGTTATGTAATCCTCAATGCGTTTCTTTGCAGCCGGCGAGATGACGGCGCCGAGATTCCTGCCGGGAACGACCTTATTCGCTTCCTCGCAGATGCCGCGAACAATATGATCGACCTCGCCCACGGCAAGCATCGCCGAAGCGGCCATACATCGTTGGCCCGCGCAGCCCGACATCGATGCGGTAACATTTGTCGCGGTCATCGTCGGATTTGCGTCGGGCAAAACGAAAAGATGATTCTTCGCCCCTCCGAGGGCGACACAGCGTTTCAGTGCGTTGGTCGAACGCTGATACACAAGCTTCGCCACATGCGTAGAGCCGACAAAGCTGACCGCCTCGATATCCTTGTGATCGCAGATGCCTTCGACGATATCTTTGCCGCCGTTGATTATATTGAAAACGCCGTCCGGCAATCCGGCTTCCTTCAAAAGTTCAGCCATCCGCTGACAAGAGAGCGGCACTAGTTCGCTCGGCTTCATTATCATCGTATTGCCGAGCACAAGCGCGTTCGGCATGGTCCAGTTCGGCACCATCAAGGGGAAATTGAACGGGACGATCGAAGCGACAACGCCCAGCGGAAAGTGATCCGTCCTGCATTCGACTCCCTTCGAAACCTCAAGGATCTCGCCCGAAACGAGCTGCGGCATTGAACACGCAAACTCGGTCAGCTCGATCGACTTGTCGACCTCAGCCTTTGCCTCGTCCCATGTTTTCCCGTTCTCCTCCGAGACGAGCGAGGTCAGTTCATCAAAGTTTGCCTCCAGCAGTTGCCGATATCTGAAAAAGACCTGAACCCGCTCCTTTATCGGCATCGTGCTCCATGCGGGAAATGCGGCTTTGGCAGATGCGACGGCCGCATTTAGCTCGTCAACGCTGGACATCGGAACGCTCGAAAGCTGCGATCCGTCGATCGGCGAAACGACCTCGTCGGTCTGGGTGGCGGAGCTTTCGACGAATTTTCCGTCGTAAAAATTCTTTACTTTTTGGTACTTCACTTACTACCTCTGTCGGGATTTGTTTTGGTAAGAATAAGATACACCAAAAACGCAATTCCGAACGTCACAAACCACGCGTAAATATACAGCGTATCGAGAATTCCGGGATCAGCAACCTGCCCACCTGGCGTGGTTGCCGCACGCAGAAAACCGGGAACGACCGGAGCGATCGCAACAATCAAGGCAACGACCGCTCGCAAGTTAAAGCCGCTGCCGTATGAATAAATGCCGTCAGTTTTGAATAACTCGGCGAGTTCGAGATGTTTGTTACGAATGAGAAAGTAGTCGCAGATAAGGATACCGCCGATCGCCCCCATCAGACCCGAATAACCGATCAGCCACGTGAAAATATACGCGCTCATCGAAGACATCAGTTGCCACGGCATCATTACGATACCGATGACGGCGGTTATCAATCCGCCCGCCACGTACGAAATCTTTTTCGGATTGAGATTCGAAAAATCATTCGATGGCGACACGACATTCGCTGCCATATTGGTCGAAAGCTGGGCCGCAAAGATCACGATCATCGCGAACAGAATAACGACCGTCGAATCAAATTTCTGCATCAGCTTCACGGGGTCGGGTATCGCCTCGCCATAAATGATCACAGTCGCACTCGTCACCGCAACACCGATAAACGCAAACGCCGTCATCGTCGTCGGCAATCCCAACGCCTGTCCCATCAACTGCGACTTCTGGCTTTTTGCATAGCGGGTAAAATCCGGAATATTCAGGCTCAGTGTCGCCCAATAACCCACCGAAGCGGTCAACGCCCCCGGAAAGATCGTCCAGAAATCAGCCTGCTGTTTTTGCAAAACAGAAACACCGGAAAGCACGTTGCCGAGCCCGCCCGCCGCACTGGCCGCCCAAACTAGCAAAACGCCGCCGCCGAGCAATAGCAGCGGTGCGGTCCACGATTCCAGATACTTGATGCCCTCGATACCTTTCAGAATGATGACGACCTGAATAAGCCAAAACAGAAAAAACGACAGCCACGTATGCAGCGGATGTCCACCGATCATCGAGTCGATCCCGGCCCATCCGCTCCACAGTGCCGTAAACAACGCATCGATCGCCGTCCCGCCGATCCATGTCTGTATTCCAAACCACCCACAAGCCACGATCGCCCTTAGAATCGCCGGAATATTCGCTCCCTTCGTTCCAAACGAAGCTCTCGCCAGAACCGGAAACGACACGCCATATTTCGTCCCGGCGTGAGCATTTAAAACCATCGGTATCAGAACGATACAGTTGCCGAGCAGGATCGTGATCATCGCTTGCCACCACGTCATACCGGCCTCGATAAATCCACCCGCGAGCGTATAGGTCGTAATGACCACGCTCATCCCGATCCACAAAGCCGCAATATTCCACGTCGACCAAGTTCGCTGCTCGATCGTCGTCGGAGCAAGGTCCTCGTTCCATAACGGCGAACCCGAAACATCCTCAGTCAGTTCAACAAAGTCTGAGTTCTTTTCGCTCATAATGTAATTTGGAATTAGAAGCTGTCAAAGGCCCCTAATTGTTGCCACTAACGGTAAAACCAGCCCGGCGCAGCAGTTCATGAAAGTGCGGTTCCGAGCGCAACGAACCGAATTTCGGATCGACCTTAATGAATGGCACCCAGGCCACTCGTTCGTCACATGCTTGGGCGAGGCAGTCGAGAGCATCTTCGTGGTCGCCAAGCCCTGCGCGGATGTGTGCAAAGTTGATGGCCGGAGAGTAACCTTTGCCCGACAGCTCGTTGAATTTTCCTATGACTTGCATCGCTTTTTCCCGATCGCCGGACCTAGCATAAACGTATCCTAAAACTGAAAGCGCCTGAGGGTCCATCGTGTCGGACGCTAACCTTTTGATCGTCGCCGTCGCTGACAGCAAGTCGCCTTTCTGCACGTACGCCTCGGCAAGAAAAGCGATGGAGACAGGATAGTTCGGATGCAGTTCGAGTACATGCTCAAACTGCGCGATCGCCTTATCGGTCTCGCCAGACCAGTAAAGGACGACGCCGATCGCATTTGTGTTGGGTGCGGCCAAGGGATCCAGCTCTCGGGCTCGATGTAGTTCCCGCAGGCTCTCTTCGAACCGCCCCATCAAGCCGAGGAACCATCCGTACCACATATGGACGGATGCATTGCCCGGATTGATCGCGATCGCCCGTCTGAACTCCGCTTCTGCACCGGCGTAATCCCAGTCGAAGTACATCTTGATCAGGGCAAACGAATTGTGCGCCTCGGCCAGTCCGTCATCAATGGCCAACGCCTTTTCGGCGGCAGCCTTGGCGTTTGGCCTCGCATCGACCGCGGAAAAGGAGAAAAACGAGAGTTCCGTATAAGCGTCTGCCAATGCGGCCTGTGCAGATACGTAATTTGGATCAATAGCAATGGCTCGCTGGAAATTCTCGATGGCCTTATCAAAATCGGCCGGCGTCCATTTGTTGAAGTGGGACAATCCCCGGAGATAGAATTCGTGAGCTTCGGCGCTTTGCGTGTAGCGCTTGAGCAGGGCGGCTTTTTCTTCGCCGAGAAGTTTGATCTTCAGAGCCTCGACCACAGCCACCGCGATCTCGTCCTGAATGTCAAAAATATCCGTCAGCTCGCGGTCATAACGCTCAGACCACAGCTGGTAGCCGTCGGCGGCATTCACGAGTTGGGCGGTGATCCGCAAGCGGTCCTTCGATTTTCTGACGCTGCCCTCAAGGACCGTGCTGACGTTCAAGGCAGCAGCGATCTCGGCGACATTCGCACTGCGGCCTTTGAACGAAAACGCCGATGTTCGGGCCGCGACCTTTAATCTTTCGACTCGGGCTAGAGCATTCAATATCTCCTCTGCGAGCCCGTCACAGAAATACTCGTTCTCGGCATCAGCGCTCATGTTCACGAACGGTAATACCGCGATCGATTTGGCGGCACCGGAATCAGCACCACTGCGACCAGCCAAGCCATTTGCCTTAAGCAATGTTTTCTCCGTCAGTATTGCCGTTTCGCCCTCGCTCGGTAACAGGCCGCCACTCGCTGGCCCTTCGAGGAGTGGGTTTCCATCATCGAGACAATACAACAGCGCATCGTCGTAGTAATCCCGCCTGCATTCAGGGCATCGTTTCATAAATTCTTACTTCGGAAATCCCACGGCACGCAGAAGTGCCTGGAATCTTGGTTCGGTTCGAATAGAGTCAAAACGCGGATCGACTTTTAGCATCACGACATGCCCCTCGCGCAGGCGGTATGAGTCTTCGAGGCAATCTAGGGCGGCGCTGTTGTCACTAAGGGCCGCGAGATATACAGCCTTTATGTAGGACGTTACCGCGGGGCTTACGTCTGGATGCGTCATAGCCCGCAGAAAACCTTCCCAGCAACCACGGTCGAACCCGGCCAGTGCCTCCGCCGCGGGACGTTTAAGGCCTATGATCTCGAGGAAACGGCAATAATTTTCGACGCATGCGGCATGATCGCCCTTCATCTGATAGGCGAAGGACAGGACGAGATAAGCGGCACCAAAATTTTCATCAAGCTCGAGTATCTTTCGCGCTCGTTCGATAGATTGGTCATATCGTCGACTCAGAAAAAGCCCGAAAGGGTATATCCAGCTTCCCATCGGAGAAAGTGGGTCGAGCATTAACGAACGCTGGAATTTACGCTCGGCTTCGGGAAAGCGATCCAGCTGCGAGAGCAGCGAGCCGTACATCTGGTATGCCATCGAATTGTTGGGGTTGAGTTCAATGGCCCGTTTATATTCGGCCTCGGCACCTGCGAAATTGTACTCGAACTCCTGGAGTTCCATCGCGAGTGACGTGTGGGCTTCGGACGAATTCGGATCGAGAGCGATCGCTTTTAGCGCGGCCTCTTTCGCCTTCGGCATTCCCTCACGCGGCGAGAGCGGGCCGAGTTCTGTGAGCCACATGTACACATCCGCGATCCCCGAGTAAGCCGCAGCAAATCCAGGTTCGATAGCAATAGCGGCTTCGAAACTTTCGAGAGCTCGATAAAGGTCCTGTTCGTTGAATTTATTGAAAAAGAACCGCCCGCGAAGGTATAGCTGATACGCTTCGACATCATGAGCGTGATGCTTCAGGTCCTGTATCAACGCTGTCATCCGGTCGTCAGGATTCGTTGGGCGGCCGAGCAATTTTTCCTTTAGCGAGGTAACTACGGAACGCGTGATCTCGTCCTGGACGTCAAAAATATCTCGAAGCCCCGTATCGTATTTATCCGACCAGATATTAAACCCGTCAATGGTGCTCGTGAGCGAAACACTTATCCGCATTCTGTCGCCGGATTTTCGCACTGAGCCTTCGAGGACGTTGTTCACCCCTAACGTCGCCCCGACCGTTGCGATATCAACATTTTTTCCCTTAAAGGAAAACGCCGACGTACGGGCGACGACCTTCAGATCATCCACCCGCGAAAGGGCACTGATGAGTTCCTCAGCTAATCCGTCGCAGAAATATTCGTCGTCCGCATCGCGGCTTAGGTGAGCGAACGGCAGCACGGCGATCGAGTTCGGCTGATAGCCCGACATCGAGATCGTCATGCCGTCGATCTCAGCGCCTAAGTGTCGCGTCGCATCTTCAAGATCGGGGAGAATGGCGGTCGTTTGGTCCTGCCGAATGCTGTCGTCCGTCAGCCAAGTGCCGTCATCGAGACAAAAATTCTGTTTCTCGTCGGCATAGAATCGTGAGCAAACCGGACAGCGTTTCATTTTTTGGATCGGCTTCCAATATTAACCCATTAACTGCCATTTTGTACGCGTGTAAGCTATTTGAAATCC
Source organism: uncultured Chloracidobacterium sp. (assembly GCA_964410495.1). Taxonomy (GTDB): domain Bacteria; phylum Acidobacteriota; class Blastocatellia; order Pyrinomonadales; family Pyrinomonadaceae; genus OLB17. The sequence continues at coordinate 235,706 of CAYPGP010000001.1, read as the reverse complement.
GTTTTTCTGCGCGTTTTTCTGCGACTGGCTTCCTGGGGCGGCGCACATCATAGCGAGGGAGCATCCTCGAGTCGCTGCGAATGCCAGCCGTGCTGATAACAAAGCGTTCTGCGCCCCGCGATTTCTAGCTTCCGGCCGGGTCGAGGCTCCAGCGAGCAGGCAGATGTCGTCAAAGATATTTAATCCGCCCGCGGCTATCGGACTTCCGTCGATCTCGGCCAGGAAGGGAAAGCCGTGAGATGTTCGGGCAGCTATCTTACCGAACGCGAGCATAAAATCCGCCAGGCTTTCATGCTCCGTCGCCCAGCCGGCAGCCGCGGTTTCGGCCCACAGATCTGCTTCATCCTCGCCGACTACTCGCGTCGTGATCTCGCCTCCGGCATTCTGAGTTTCACCGATCGGTCGAAACATTACTGAAGTCAACTCGATCGGCCTGTAGCCTCGTGTTCCCAGCAATTCGAGTATCGACGGATCGGCAAGCGGGCTGACCTCGTGAAAAACGTCCGCTCCGCGTTCGCGAAAAAACGCCTCGATCTCGTCAAGGTGCCGAGCCGTCGCATCCTCGAACATGCCCAAGCCAAACGTCTGGGTCAGCGGCGAACCGACTCCGTCGAACATTGCATAAGCGCCGCCGACCTCTATCCATTTGGCACCTGCCGCAGGATCGATACGATCTCTCGTCTCAACAAAATCGGCGTTCGATCTTGCCTCGGTTCGTTCGAGCTTTCGCGAAAGCTCAATATCTACATAGATCATCTTTTTATTTCCTTAAACCTGCGCGCCGCTCAAGATCCACAAATCTCGGATCGCCGCGAAGGCTGTCGTATTCATAGCCGGTACGAATATAACGCAGCAGGAGGTCACGATTCATATAAGCACGCTCGAGCAATTCCATTGCCTTGTCCCTGTCGTCAAGAGCCGAATAGACCGCGGCAAGAAGTGCCGGAGAAACATATGAGTTCATCGATTCGATCTTTGCTAAGAGAGCTTTCGCTTCCGCACGTCGTTCGGGCTGTTTGGCATAGACTGCGGCCAAGTATACCAGCGGCTGACTGTATTTCTCAGGCCCTCCGAGGTCGTCGCTCGCTTTCTTATAATAAGAAACGGCCTCATTATCCAATCCCTTGCCCGCGTAAGCATATCCCAGAGCGAACTCCGGAACCGGCTTCGACGGATCGACAGCCTGTGCTGCCTGATACGTCTTTAGAGCGTCATCAAATTGCTTGGCTTGCACCTGCACTATAGCTTTCTGCAGAAGGAAAAGCCGCTGGTTCAGCGGGTCACGCTTGCGCTGTTCCTCGAGCTGGGCTAGTGCCTCGTCCTGACGGTCGAGGATGGAAAGATAAAATGCATAATTGTTGCGGGCGAAATCCAGATTCGGGCTCAGTTCGATCGCTCGCCGATACTCTCGTTCTGCGCTGGCCCAATCGAACTCGTACTCATGCACGACCGCCATTGCGACGTGTGCCTTCGCAAGTTCCGGATCGATCGCAAGGGCTTTTTCGGCGGCAGCCCGTGCCTTTGGCATGATCTGGGACGGATCGCCGGTCGCGTTCGCGTCACCCCAATAAAGCCACGCAAGCTCCGCGTAGCCAAGAGCAAAATCGGGGTCGAGTTCGATAGCTTTTGCAAAAAATTCCCGCGCCTTTTCCCTGCCGTCACCTTCACCATTCAGCGCGGCGAGACCGTTGAGGTAGTACTGGAACGATTCGGAATTTTCAGTACTTCTCCGCGCTAACCGCCGTGTCTGGTCGGGCGAGACTTCGAGTTTGAGCTGCTCGACGATGTTTTTTGCGATGTCGTCCGGGATCCTCACAAGATCAGAAGCCGGGCGCTGGAACTGCCCGCCCGTGAGCTGTCGATCTTCCGTAGCATCGATAACATCGATACGAACGTAGATCTGATCGCCAACCCGAGAGATCGTGCCGGTCACTAACGCCCGGACACCGAGTTGTGTTGCAGCATCGCGCTGATCGACGTTAGCCCCTCGAAACTTGGAACTCGACCGCCGAGATATCACCTTCAATTGCGGCAATTGTGCGAGCCTATCGATAAGAGCATCGGATAATCCACTCGCGATCGAGGAAATGGCAGGATCGCCGCTCGGATTTTCGAACGGCAAAACAGCGATCGAGTCGATCGGAGCGGCGTTCCTCAATCGCGGAAGAACTATGTACGCCGCTGACCCAAGCATCGCGAGAACCAGAACCGCCAGAAGACCAAAACGGAGGGTAATTGGCCCCGTCGCTACCGAATCGCCGGAAGAAGGCTTGCCCGACCAGGGCGATCCATCCTCCTCGAACCCGCCATCGGTTTCACGGACGGGACTGCCCTTCGTCGCGACGGTTAGCCGGGCTTTGCTCGTTGATATTGGAGTATTGAAGTTATTCGAGTTGGTCTTGAATTCAAGTTGACGCTTGATCTTTTCGAGGTCGGCGCGAAGTTCCTTGACAGTTTGATAGCGGGCGTCGATGTTCTTTGAAAGCGCCTTGGATACGATCCACTCAAGTTCCGGTGGCAGCTCTTCGACGTACGACGATACCGGTTCCGGTTCGCGGAGAAGGACGCCGACCAGGATGTCCGCTGACGTGTCGCCTAAAAATGGCCGATGCCCGGTAAGCATTTCGTATAGCACCACACCAAGGCTCCAGATGTCGCTTCGGGCATCGACTGGAAGCCCGCGGGCCTGTTCAGGCGACATGTACGCTGCCGTACCCATCACGGCTCCCGGCCGCGTCTTGTGAAGAGCGATCGTCGGGTCTTCCGAGCCCGAGTTGCCCGACTGGCTTGATCCCTTATCGCTGCCGGTCAGTTTTGCAAGCCCAAAATCGAGTACCTTTATGTACCCGTCCGGCCGAAGCATTATATTCTCGGGTTTGATGTCGCGGTGGGTAATGCCGGCCTCGTGTGCAGCCGCCAACGCTGACGCCGCCTGGATCGCTATCTCAAGAGCCTTGGCCGGCTCGATCCCACCGCCGATGATACGATTCAGGCTTTTTCCGTCGATGAATTCCGAAACTATGAATGACGAGCCGTCGTCCGTTTTATCGAACTCAAAGATCGTCATGATGTTCGGGTGGTTCAATCCCGATACCGTCCGGCCTTCTGCTTCAAATCTGCGGAGACTTTCCTTGCTGGAAATAAGATCTGCGTGAAGGACTTTTAGCGCGACGTTCCGGCTGATGCGAGTGTCGGTCGCGAGGTAAACTTCGCCCATACCGCCGCGGCCGAGCAGGCCAACTATTTCATATCGCTCATTAATTAGATCACCTTCGGAATAACGCGGCGGCGTATCTCGCGATACCGGTGCTCCCAACGCGGCCGTGCTCTCACCCTCGAACAAACTTACCGCTTCGACGACCGCTGAACGGGCGAGAAAATCATCTTCGCGAGCCGACGTCAGCAGTTCTTCGACTGCTTTTAGCAATTCCTCATCGCCTTCGCAGGCCCGAAGCAGAAACTCGCCGCGTTCTGCCTCGGGACATTCCTGTGCCGATGAGAAAAGGTCTTTTATTTTGTTCCAGCGTTCCGGGGTCATAGAAAACAAACCGAGCGTAGCGGAAATTTCATCCGATCACAATTCGCCGCTTATCAACATAAGCGACAAAACGCGCCCTTCAGGCACGTTCTTGGCTTTGCGAAAGGAAAAAACAGAATATGATATCGGATAGATGTCTGACGAACCGCTTCAGTCACCGCCGATCACGGAGTTGCTGCGCGATTGGCGCGACGGCGATGCCGAAGCCCTGAACAGCTTGACCCAATATATCTACGCCGATCTGCGTCGTCGTGCGGCGGCCTATCTGCGGGGCGAGCGGCCGGGACACACATTGCAGACTACGGGACTCGCACACGAAGCGTTCATCAAGCTCATCGGTAAAAAAGACATCAACTGGGCAGACCGAAATCATTTTTTTGCCATCGCTGCTCAGTCAATGCGGCGGATCCTTGTCGATCACGCCCGCACAAAGCATCGCGAAAAACGCGGAGGGGAACAAGAGACGCTGCCCCTCGACGAAGCCCGTAACATCAGAGCCGAGCAAACGGGCGTCGACCTTGTAGCTCTGGACGAAGCTCTCATTGATCTCGCCGAATTCGACCCGCGGCAGGCGAAGATCGTCGAGTTGAAGTATTTTGGCGGTATGACGCTGGACGAAACAGCAGAAATTCTCGATATCTCCCGCGAAACAGTAAAACGCGATTGGCAGATCGCCCGGGCATGGCTTAGAAAAAGGCTTGAATAGCAGCTCGCTTGATCCTAAACTGTCGGCGTTATCGCTTTTGTAATTAGAAACATGAGAAAACCTCCCGCGAGGAGAGAAGGAAATGAGTCAAAAAGAGTGGACCATAATGATCTATATGGCCGGGGACAACAACCTCGCCGTAGACATGGCCTATGCAATGGAGCAAATAAAGGGCGTCGCCGCTGACAGCGAGAATAGCCCGAACCTATTTGTTTACTACGACGGCAATTCGACAGCGATTCCCACTCTTTACTGCGATTTTTCGGACCCCAAGCGACCTAGATACGTTCGTTCGTTCAGGGTTCCAAACAAGCTCTACGATGTGCCCGAGCGGCAGAACGAGAATGCGGCAGACGCTCGCTCCGTCCTGAATTTTGTTGACTGGTGCGTGAACAAGGTCGAAGTCGAGCAGCCCGACGGCGAAATAACCTACGGCCGCCGCGCTCAGAAATACGCTTTGATATTTTCAGGACATTCGCTTGGCTTTCAGGACATCGGCCTGTTTCGCGACGAGACGTCGGGGAAAACGATGAAGATGGGCGATCTGTACACGACCCTAGGCCGGCTTGTTTGCGATGAAGATCGACTCAAGGCGAAGATCGAGGGCCTGGAACTTCCTAATGATATCCGCGAGCGTGACACGACCGTTTTGGTCGGTCAGCGGATCGACCTGCTTGGATTTGATGCGTGCGTAATGGGTATGCTCGAGGTCGGCTACCAGTTCAGCACGGTGGCGAAGACGATGATATCTTCGGAAGGCAGCGTTCCGAGTGCCGGTTGGACCTACGCAAAAATACTCGGAAGCCTTGCGGGTGACGAAACCACCTACGACAAGTGCACCTTCGCGGAACGTTTTGTTCGTGAGTTTATCAAATCGCAGGATTCGTTCACGGTTGGAGGCGTCTCCGTCGATATGGCGGCGTGGGACCTTAGTAAATTAACGGATGTGGTCAATGCATTTGACGATCTCGCGGTCGCACTCCTTCAATGTTTTGCCGTTCCATCCAGCCGCATTTACCGGCAGATGGAACGTGTTCTCCTCCAGGTCCATTGGAAGTGCCAATCGTACATGTACGACCAGAACGTCGATCTTGGAGATTTCTGCGAGCTTCTCGACCGCGAATGTGAATTGGTGATGGAAGAACTCGGCGGCGGCGAGGACCTGGAAGTGCTGGAATACCTCCGTTCAACTTGTCGCCGCGTGCTGGACGCATTACGCGAAGCGGTGATCCTCAGCGGATTCAGCGGCGGTGCGTATCAGTATTCGAACGGCATCTCGGTCTTCTTCCCGTGGTCGCGGGAAGGCTACGAGGTGTCCAAAAAGAACTACGAAGGTCTTTTCTTCATTAAGGATACCGGCCGTGCCAAGCAAACAACGTGGACCGGCTTTCTTAAAAAATACCTCACCGAAGTGGCCGTTCGCCGTTTCGAAAAGCCCGTCGAGAACGTCGCCGTAGGCGAAAAATACCGTTACTACTCCGGCGTAAAATTCGACGATCAGTCCTTCCACACGGCCGCGGCCGGACTCAACGGTAAGCTTGCTGGCGAGAAGGACTCGAAACTTGCCGGTGAGAAAGACTCGAAGCTCTCTGGTGAGAAGGACTCGAAACTTGCTGGTGAGAAGGATTCGAAACTCGCCGGTGAGAAAGACTCGAAACTTGCCGGTGAGAAGGATTCGAAACTGGCGGGCGAGAAAGACTCGAAGCTGGCCGGTGAGAAGGATTCCAAACTCGCGGGCGAAAAAGGCTCGAAGCTGGCCGGCGAAAAGGATTCGAAACTTGCGGGAGAAAAAGACTCGAAGCTCGCCGGTGAGAAGGATTCGAAACTCGCGGGTGAGAAAGACTCGAAGCTCGCCGGTGAACGCGGCTCGAAGCTCGCGGGCAGCGGCGGATCATCGGCGTTTTTTGACAGTCTGCGGATGTTCAAGAATATCGAAGGGCGTTGGAATATATCAGGCTTCACGAAGAAAGCCGCTGACGATGCCGAAGTATCGGCAAATTAAGAACCGAGAGCTGGCAGTTATACAAGAAAAAAATTGGCGGCGGCGTTAGGGCAGCTTGCGCCCCTTGAGCCGATAAGTTCTTCCGTCGCTGTCGTCGCGGATCTCTGCATCGAATTCTCTGAGATTGTCCTTCAGCCGCAAGGTCGCATCATTGGTTATCTGGAGGCCGCTCTTCCCCGAATACTCATAAGTGCCGTCGCCATTCATTCCCGTGAGTGTCGCGGTCAGACCCGCCTTGTAATTTTTCTCGTCTTTTACCGGCGGATCAGACGGGTTATTAATAAATAATATCTTACCCGTAAGCGTCAGCGTCGAGCCTTGAACGGCAGCGTCATAAGTCCAGGTGACCCTCGGTTCATCCCTAAAGTAGGGATCTTGCGGCGGCTCCTCGACCACTTTCCAACGGCCTGCGAGCGCCTTGTACCGGTCAAGATCCGGATTGACTGTAGACGCTGGCGATGGTGCGGCTGCGAGGCTTACGGGCGGCACGGCATTCGAGTTTGAAGTAGTATCCTTACCAATGACGCCCGTCGAATATAGCGCCGTGATCAACCCTGTCGTGGCGACAATGATCCCGCCGATGCCGGTGAGTATTCCGGGCAGTGAAGACCAGAATGCGGGTTTGGGTTCAGGTGCATCTGACATTATTCTTATTCCCCGCTCGATCGATTTCGGATACTTATATCACAGATCGATCAATATTACAGCCGCGAGAGCTTTAAGGGCTAATGGTGTTCAGCGCAAACTTCAACATCTGCTTTTGCCATCGTTTCGCCGCGTCAGTGTCAGGAGTATTCTCCTTTCCGCCGGCTTCGATATTGACGTAAGAAAAGGGTTTTCCTGTCGAACCAAACGCTGTCGTGCCGAAATAGTATGACATCGATCCGTCATCGACACCTGCGGCCATCAGATCGCGGGGATCCTTCTGAAGGGCGATATTACACGCGGTTTTGGTTCTAACGGTCCAATTGAAAATCTGGTTATAGAGAGACAAGTTCGTAACCAGAACAAATTCGTCGATCGTGATCTTTTCGCGCCCGAGACGGTCGCTTGTTTTGAATATGCCGACCGCCGTCGCCGCCTCGCCTCCGGATTGCCAAGTTTCCACGCTCAATGCCCCCGGGACAGTTGTGTTGTTGTGCACGCCGATGATCAGTCGGTGGGTCTTGTTTCTAGTAACTATCGCAAGTAGTTTTTGGCCGAAGGAATAGATCTCATCAACATAGCTTTCCGGAATGGTTTCGCAGAGTGACATTTTGCCGCGAATGCCTTTCTTTGTGTAGATCCTGTTCGGGTCGATGCAGTATTTCCCTTCTCCGAAATAGAGATATCGCAGGAAGTTCTTCTGTGCGACTTCGCCTGCAGTCAATCGATGGCCTTCGCGGTAATTGGAAACGATCTCGACGAGTCGCCCGTGGCTTTCAGCGATCGCCTGCTTGGCGGCGTCGAGGCCTTTCTGCTCGTTAAAATGAACTACGACCGCAGTCCGATCCTGCGGAGCTTTTGCCCGCGTCTTTTCGTAAACCTTCACCTCCACCGGCTCTCCGGCCAGCGACAAGGTGTACTTGATGCAGGGCAACAAGTACGCCGTCTCGCCCGCAGTGCACTTGACCGGAGCCTGCGCCGCGGCCGTGCCAGCAAAGACCACGATAACAAAAACAAATGAGATGACTTTGACCATCGCTGAGAGTCCGGCGAGCAGCCGTAACTAGTCCGGGCAGTTGGTTCTGAGCCACAGAAGTGCTCGTTCTGTATTAGAAAAGTGCTTAACACGGACACCGCGTGAGCCGGCGACGGTCTCGAAAAGTTCTGTCAATTCATTCGGCTGAAAATTGTCAAAACACATCGCCATCCAAAGCTTCGGTACGGTCGCGGTCTTGAGCCCGGCGTCAATAACCTCGGACGTTTGAAAGACGCCTTCGGGTAATGGCCCTTCGACCATTACCCGACGAGTGTTATGCTCCGCGCACAATCGTCCGATCATTTCCCACAGGGCATTCCGCTTTTCGCCGCTGACCTTCAGCCCCTTGCCCAGTTGGATGTGAATGTGGTCGTCCCGAAACTCGACCGCCACTCCGCCCTCAAGAGCAAGCGGCGATAACCAAACCGAGTTTTTTCCATCGTGCTCAGTCATGTCATGCGCCTCGGATCGAACTTAAGGCCGTCGGGCTCCCTTGTCGCCCGATTGCTCTCTTTCGCGGTTCAATTCGACCATATCAACGCTCGACGAGTAATCGCCGATCAGGTGTTTTGCAAAATAATCGGCCCTTATCCAGAAGAAATAGTTGTTAGCATCCCCGAAGCCATGGCGCTTGCCTGGAAAGATGATCGTGTCAAAACGTTTGTTCGCTTTGATCAAAGCGTCTGCCATACGAAGCGTGTTTGCTGGATGCACGTTGTCGTCCATGTCGCCTGTCGCAAGCAGCAGACGGCCCTTCAGGTTTTTCGCGAGTTCCGAGTTCTTGTCGATGTCATACTCGAACTTAACATTGCCGTCCTTGTCGGTAACTTCCTTCACACCATCGTGTTTTTCGCTCCACGCTCGGTTGTAGATATTGTTTTCATGATTACCGGCCGATGAGACCGCAACCTTGAAAAAGTCCGGATAGACCAGCATCGCCGCCGTTGACATAAATCCGCCGCCCGAATGTCCATAGATACCGACCTTGTCGATATCGATGAACGGCATCCGCCGGGCAAGCTGTTCGATCGCGACCTTTTTATCTGCAAGGCCATAATCGCGTAGATTTCCGTACCCGTAATTGTGATACCACTTTGACCGCTGGGGATGTCCGCCGCGGTTACCGACCTCGATCACGATAAACCCGAGTTGAGCGAGCGTCATGCGGTCGTTTCGAGGTGTGAATGTCTTCGTCACGCTTTCGGTCTGCGGGCCGGGATAGACGAAGGCGATGATCGGATATTTTTTGTTCGGATCGAAGTCGAACGGCTTGTACATCACCCCAAAAAGATCGGTCATGCCATCGTCCGCCTTGACCTTGAAGGGTTCCGGAAACTTAAAGCCGGACTCCGTCATCGCGGAAAGGTCGGGAGTTTCGAGCGACATCAGTTTGTTGCCCAATTGATCGTATAAAACGGATTCGGGCACGGTGTTAACGCGGGACGAGTTATTGACAAAATACTTGCCCGAGTCCGACATTGAGATCGCGTGCGAAGCGTCGCCCGGGTTTAGCAGCTTCATTCCGCTGCCGTCGAGCGCCACTCGGTATGCGTGTTCATAGTACGGATCTTCGCCTGCTTCCCGCCCATTTGCGGTCAAGTAGAGCGTGCGGGTCTTTTCATCTATACTTTCGATCGAATCCGCGTAAAACTCTCCCGAAGTGATCTGATTCTTCAGCCTTCCGTTGCCGTCGAACAGATAATAATGTCCCCAACCGTCGCGCTCCGACCAGTGAACAAGTTCCTGCCCGTTGTTGATCAGCCACAGCGGTTTGAACTCGATATACGTGTTCAGGCGTTCCTCGATCAGCACCTTGACCTCGCCTGTTGTTGTGTCGGCGACGCAAACGTCCACGCGGTGCATGTCGCGGCTGGTGCGGTTGAAGTAAAGTTTATCGCCCGTGTCGCTCAGCCATTTAGGCTCAATTCCCGCCGTCTGCGGGCCACCGCCCTGCTGTTGCTGCTGTTGCTGGTCTTGCTGATCGCCGGAACGGTCGATCTGAATGGCACGAGCCCGTTCGCGTTCGATATTCGTGACCGGAGCGGTGTAGATCGAGACGGTTTGATCCTTGAATTTGTCGCTCTTCACCTTAACCCTTGTTTTTGAAGGCAGGTCGAAGACCTCGATCTCGGACTGAGGCTGATTTGCCTCGCCCGGCATGCCGTACCGATACGTTTCGAGCTTCGGACGCGGATTTGCGAGCGAGTTGATCACCCACAGATCGGCGACCTTGCGCGAATCGACCTTTACGACGGAAATCTTCTTCGAATCCTTTGACCACCTGACGAGTATCGCCGGCACGCGCGGCGTTTTGTTCTTTTCGCTGAAGCGATATGGCACCTTTTCTTCATCGGTCAATCGGCGAGCGTAGCCGTAAAACTCTTCGCCATCGGTCGTTAGCTGCGTCTCGACGATCGAAGGATCGTCGTCCTTCTTGAGAGCCTTAGCGTAATTTTCCGAGTCCATCATGAAGAGGTTCTCGCCGCGCGCAAAAACTATCGTCTTTTCGTCCGGCGAGATCGATGCCCACCGGGCCTTGCGGAGCGGAGTATAATCAGGCAGGAGTTTTAGCTGAGCCGTCGCCAGGTCGTACTCGAAGTAGATCGTACGGTTCCGCCCGCCGGCCGGCGTTGCAGACTGTTGTCCGGTCTGACCCGCACCTGTCGCGGCTCTGGCTGGCGGTTCTTCGGCTTTTAGCCCCGGAATAACAGCATCGCGGGGAACAGTAACATCCAGCCGGATCGCCGTATCGTTCTTGATAAAATGGAGGGTCGTGATGGGAAGGTGGAGCGAATCGTAGGGAATGCGGGTCAGCGTCGTCAGCATCGCCGCCATCTTGGCGGTATCAAATACAGGCGTTTTGGTCTTCCTCAGTGGGTCGACCAAAACGAAGCGCTTCCCGGCATTGGTCTCGTAGCTGTACCAGAATTTATCGCCCGTCTCGAGCCAACGCGGCGTTACCGCCGTGTCGAAGAGCATTTTTCCGACCTTAGCAGATGTCCAGCGTGAAGCAAGCTCGTAGTTCGCCTTTTGTACCCTGTTGTCGGCTTCCGGCTTCGCACTTTTATCCTGCGCCGGAACGATCGAGGGTAAAAGGATCGCAACGACTACAAGACTTAATATCGATCGGTTAATGTGGCGGACAAAAAGCCGGCCTCCACGTCCAAGCAGCATGAAAAAAGTTCCTCCTGAATTTTCCGAGTGATCAGATTTAGACTTTCAGAACTTTAGCATTGAACGCAGGGAAAAACCTATCTGCCGTATCGCAGATAGCCTATTTTTTTGGAAAACCGGAGTTCGCCTTTACCTCGAGGATCTGCTTCACGTGCCGCTCGGTGTGGGCGGAAAGAAATGCGATCCAAAGATAGGCGTCAAGCTCCTTTTGAAACGCCGGATTCATGAAAAACCGCTCTCGCATAGCGTCGTTCCCTTTTTCAATGAAGCTGATCGTCCTTGCACGCCTTTCCTTGAATGCAGCCATCGTGTCGGACATCGACATCCATGGCGCCTTGTCGGGGCGTATCGGCTCAGGGGCCTGAAACTTATTCGTGCGATCAGGAACCATCTTAGTGATCTGCTCCATGGTCACCTCGGAAGTTTTGCTCGCATTCGCCGGGGCCTTCATCACCTGTCCGCTGATCAGATCGAACAAAAACGATTCGGCCAAAGCAATATGCTCCGAAACCTCAAACACAGACCATTTATCAGGTGCAGGTTTCCATTTCAACTGCGCTTCGCTGAGACCTTTTACAGAATCGAGGAACAGCTTCTGAGTGTGCTTCAAATATTTAACCCCGGCTTCCCGTTCCGCTTTTGTGACCGGTTTCGCAGATATCCCTGCAGCAGCGACCATGATCACGGATGTAACCATTAAACACGTAAGAAAACACTTAAGACCGAAACTTTTCATATAACTCCCAAAATAATGTGATGTTAAATAACTAGTCGGCGGTTTAGCCGAACCTTGTGCTCCTAATTCGGACAAATGACATTGGCATGGCGGGCTACGATCACCCACTGCTTCTTCCGCTTCATCCAGATATTTGAATACCTTCGGCGAATGGTCGTGCCGGCTTTCCCATCCGGATCCCGAAAAACCACCACCTCATTGCCCATGACCACTGCAGTGTTGCCAAACAGCTGCACCGATTCTATATTTCGTTCGAAAGAGAAATAGTCGATGATATTGGTTCGAGCCGCTTCGATCACTCCGGCACTGCCTTTCGTCAAGCTGTTTCGCGGATTATTCGTAACCGAGTCAGAAGTAAAAAACCGGGCAATTGCGGCCTCGTCCTTCTTCTGTATCGCCTCTGCCGCCGCTAGATCGAGCCGTCTTATCTCGGCTTCCAGTTTCGCGGCACCATCCTTGCTCTGCGCAAGTATGATTGGCGACATAAAAAGGAGACAAACTGTTATTCTGATAATTCTCATCACCCTATATCCGCACGCACTCGCCGCGTTTGATGAACTGCCCGTCGCCCTGTTTGCCAATGTGCTCGCCGTTTTCGATCACGACGCGGCCGCGAGATAGGACGGTTTCCACCTTGCCTTTGATCTTCCAGCCTTCGTAGGACGAGTAATCGACGTTCATGTGCTCGTGCTCGACGCCGAAGGTCGTCTCGCCATTCGGGTCGAAGATGACAACGTCCGCATCGGAGCCGACGGCGATCGTGCCCTTTTTCGGGAACATGCCGAACATCTTGGCGGCTGCCGTCGATGTCAGCTCAACAAAGCGATTGAGCGAAATTCTATTCTCGACAACTCCGCCGTTGTAGATCAAAGCGAGGCGGTTTTCGACGCCGGGAGCTCCGTTCGGGATCTTGGTGAAATCGCCAACGCCGAGTTCTTTTTGCTCTTTCATACAGAACGGGCAATGGTCGGTTGAGATGACTTGGAGGTCGTCCATCTTGAGGCCTTTCCACAGCTCGGCACAGTTGTGTTTCTCACGCAAAGGCGGCGTCATGACGTATTTCGCACCTTCCCAGCCGTCGCCGTAATCGTCGATTGAGTGGAAAAGATACTGCGGACAAGTCTCGGCAAACGCCGGAATGCCGCGATCTCTCGCTTGTCTTACTTGATTCAAAGCGTCCGTACACGAAAGGTGAACGATGTAAACCGGCGACTCGGCCATCTCAGCAATTGCTATGGCTCGATGAACGCCTTCGGCCTCGGCGATCGTTGGTCGCGTAAGAGCATGATATTTCGGAGCGGTTCGCCCGTCGGCCAGGAAGCGTTTGATGATCTCGTTAATAACAATGCCGTTCTCGGCGTGCATGCAGATCAGCCCGCCGCGTTTGCCGGCTGCAGACATCGCCCGAAATATCGTCGCATCGTCCGCCAAAAACACGCCGGGGTAGGCCATAAACAGCTTGAACGAAGTGATGCCCTCGTCCATCAACGAATACATCTCTTTCTCATCGCCGTCCTCAAACTCGGTCGTGATCAGATGAAATCCGTAGTCGATCGCCGTCTTGCCCTCGGCCTTTTTGTGCCACGCATCGACGCCCGCCGTCATCGATTCGCCCTTCGTCTGCACCGCAAAATCAATGATCGTCGTCGTCCCCCCAAAGGCCGCCGCCCGCGTCCCGGTAAAAAAATCATCTGACGAATACGTCCCGCCAAACGGCAACTCCATATGCGTATGCGGATCAATCCCGCCGGGAATAACCAGCTTGCCGCTCGCATCTAAAACAACATCCGCCTCGATATCCAGCGACTTCCCAATAGTCGTCACCGTATCGCCATCAATAAAAATATCCGCGAGATAGTCGTCCACCGCAGTAACAACCCGGCCATTCCTGATTAGTGTTTTCATCTGCTTTTCCCTATCCCTTAATCTTTTCCGACTCAGCGACAATCAGCCATTTTTCACCATTGTGCTTGAGCATATATAGCCCCGCGTCGCCACAAAGTGGTCCGCCACAACCATTGGAATACCAGACAATAGCAGTCTTTCTTGCAGCGTCAAACCCGACTCTGGAATATGAGTTCCATCTTTTAAGCATTGGCATGCCCGCCTGTAGATCCTTGGAGCCAAGTAAGACGAACCCATCGCCCAGCGGAACATCTTCGCTTTCTGGTATCACTTCGTTAAGGTTTTTTGTCAAAAAGTCGGCGCTAACATCTTCAGGGGCCGACGGTATACCTGCTTGGACGTGCTCGGGACGAGTCATCCCGATTGCATGTATTGCATCACTGGAAATTAAGATTTCACGGCTCGGACTGGAGGAACGTGCGATCTCCAAGTAAACAGCGATCTCGTCTGCGTGCAACCGATTATCAGTATTTTCTCCGCAGCAAACAATGAAAGCGAGGGCGATCCCAATAAGTACGACGGAAAGAAGCTTAAGCATAACGTCAATCCTCGTCAGAAAACGCCTGTTTCAGAGCGTAAAGTTCTTTTAAACCCGGAACGTCTTTCTCACGACCAGCTTCAGTTTTTGCTCGTATCAGACCGTCTATTGAGAGGACGTTCACTTTGTATCCACCGACATCTACCACTACGCTTTCGTTAACGGCATCGTGATACGTGCCGACGCCTTTCACTTCGCTCAGCATATCAATATGTCCGAGCGTAGTTTCAAAAGTAAAATTTGTGCCGTTGTACAGGGTCGCTACATCCCAGACAAATGGAAGATCCGAAGCAATTCCACGGGGCCTCGGTTTGACGGGAGCTAGAGCCTCGACTATTTTCTTTAGATTCTCTCTATCGCGCGAGTAACAGATGTCCAGATCTTGTGTAAGGTAGGAAGAACCGTGAGTACGTATCGCCATACCGCCGATGACGACGAAATCAACACTATAACGCGCGAGTGTAATGATGCCTTCGACCAGCAGACTCATTGATTTTTCCTAGCTTGTTTGGCTTTCCTCATTGCCTCGGCTAGTACCTCAAGGCCGCTATTGAGGTCATCGTTCATTCGCAAGCGTTCTTCCGGGGTTAGACGCAGATTAGAAACCAACAACGTGAGGTCAATGCCATAATCCCTCGCCTCAGCGATCTTGCTTCCCGGACGCGGATTTAGCAGTTTTTCTTCGGGGGTTCTCATGTATATATTCTAACCCAAATTGTTGCGGTTTAAGCCGTCATAAAGATGTTAGCCACAGAGTTCACGGTGACTATCTCTTAACCCGCTCGAATTTCATATCGCGCATTCTGGAGCCGCCGACGTGCAGGTCTTTGATCTTGCCGGCCGCGTCACGCGAGACCCAGACGACGTAGCCCTGTGTCGAAAAATGGTCCTTGTAGATAGGCGTCAGCGGAAGCTTGGCGACGGGGCGGATGTCGATAAAAGCCTTGTCGCCTTCGAGGGCAAAGCTGAACGTCGATTGGGCTTCCTCGCTGTGCCAATCGCCGCTGATCTCTTTCATTTCTTCTGCGGTCGGCTTCCATTCGGTTACCATCGTAAGCCGTGTGACCGAGCCGTCGGCATTTGCGATGGTTGCGGTGGCCGGCGAGCCGTCTTTGAACGTCATCTTTCGGTCACCCAACATGAACGATCCGTCACCGATCGGCTTTAATGCACCGCCGTTGATATTCAGGGCTCCCTTGTCCAAGGCAAGCCGGTTGACGTTTCGCGTCACATCGTTCTTCCAAACACCGGCGTACTTTTTGAGCTGTTCTTCCGGCACGGATGCGGCGGCGACCGGTTGAGGCTGCGGCCAGGGGCCGAAGATCTCATCGACTATGCTGTAAACGACATCGCCTGAGGATGGCGGAAAGCCGTTGCAGAGAGCGGCAACCGAGAGTTTTTTCTCGGGGAAACGGGCGAGATACGTCTGATATCCGGCCGTTCCGCCGCTGTGCGTTACCTCTTTGATCCCGTTGTAAGTTCCGACATCTACGCCGAGGGCGTAGCTGATCTTTCGCTTGTCGTTGAGGATCGCCTGCGTTTCCAGTGCTTCGACAAACGGAGCACCGAGTGTTTTTGCGTCGAGGGCGGCGTTCCATTTCAGCCAGTCGCCAACTGTTGTGAGCATTCCGCCGTTGCCGACGACGTTCATGATCGGCATATTCAGCATCCACGGCGCAGTAGGGCCGGATTTCGAATAGCCCTGAGCACGACCCGGGATCAACTTTCGATAATCGTCTCGCCACGAGCTTTTTGTCATCCCCAACGGTTTGAAAACCCGTTCGTTCACGAAATCCGCGAACTTCTGCTTGGAAACCCGCTCGACGATCTCGGCAGCGAGCTGATAGCCGCTGTTCGAGTACGAATATTCGGCCCCGGGCGTAAAATCGAGATGCTTTTGCCGATAAATGACGTCAAGAGCGATCGCCTGGGTCACGACACGATCGCCGCGGCCCGCACCCGTCAACGACATCACTGAACCCCAATCCCGAAGTCCTGCAGTGTGCGTCAAAATATGGCGAATGGTCACTGGTTTATCATATTCCGGCAGCTCAGGAATGTATTTACGGACCGGATCGTCGATGCGGAGCTTTCCGTCCTGCTGAAGCAGGATGATCGCGGCCGCCGTGAACTGTTTAGCAACCGATCCCGACTCAAATATCGTCTGCGGCGTATTCGCGATATTGTGCTCCAACTCGGCCATCCCAAACGCCTTTTCGAAAACGCTTTCGCCATTTAGCGAAACGCCTACCGCACAGCCCGGAGCCGGCATAGGGTTAGTCTTCGCTGCCTTCTCGAAGGCTCGCTCGGCACCCGCGATGACCTTTGCCCTATCAGGAACCTGCGACACCGCCTGGCCAAAGCTCAGACAAACAACTGCGATCAAAACAACGATATTTTTTGCCATAGTAACTCCCTAAAAACCATTCCGCTCGACGGCGACGCCCAATACAACTAATCTTTCGACTTTATCGAGTCCAGGAATGCGATCACCTTCTTCCCATCCACGCGGCTCGTCACGCTTGTTTGCCCGCCGCTGACCGTTTTGGACGAATCCATCTCAGCTTCGAAAACCCGGCGGTAAACCACTGCGGACAGTTCGGGGTCGATCAGGATCACCTCACATTGTTCTTTCGAAGCCGAGACCGACGAGCCGCCGCCCGAATACTTGCCGGCGTTGACGCTCTTACACTCCGGGATCAGTGCAATAATTCCCACTTCCTGCGGGTTCTTCGCCAATTTAGATTCCAGCGCCGCGTAGTCCTTCGAGTAGAGAGTGGCTCCGAATTGGTCGGTCCCGAAATAATTTCTCCGCCACGAATACTTCTTGTCGTTTTCGGCCGGATCATACCCGAAGACGAGAAGCTTCTTTTTCAAGTAGGGTTCCTTAGCAAGTTGCTCCTTTGCGGGGATCGTCGTGTACTCTGCCCGTTTCGCGTCCAGCGCATCGAAGCCTTCCATCTTTTGCTTCTCTTCTCCTGTCAACTCCTTCTTCGGTGTAGAAGATCCGCTGCATGCCGAGAAAACAACGGCAAAAAGTAGGACTGGAATAAACATCGACAAGTTATTTCTGCCTTTCATTGCTTCTCCTGTTTCTCTTTTGAACTCTGGTCCTCAGCAATGCTTTTTCGCATCTTCACGATACTTCCCGAAAATCCGATCTTCTCGTACGCTCGGATCGCCGAAGTGTTTTCGACATACACCTCGAGCCGCATTTCGGTCACGCCCTGCGAGAGCGACCATTGTTCGAGATCTTCGATTATCTTCTGGTTCACCCCTTTACCGCGATATTCGGGAGCTGTGAACATAAAGCCCATGTAGGAATGTTTGTCGTGAGTCAGATACGGCTTCGAATCCTCGATCCGAGCATAGCCCGAGCCAACTAGTTTGCCACCTATCTCGGCCACCACGACGCGAATATGCGGAGCCGCAAGCATCGCCGCCATGTCGTAGTACTGGATCGGCTCACGCTTTAAGGTCGGGTCAAAAGGCCTTTCCGCCTCAATAACGCCTTGTTCGAAATCGAGAAGTTGTTCGATGTCGGCGGCTTTGGCTGGCCTGACAGTTATGTCCATAAATAACCAATGGCTACTTACTAATACGAACGAAAGGCATATCACGCATACGTCCTGCTCCGATGTGCATGCCCGTAACCTTCCCGGCAGAGTCCCGATCGAACCAGACCATCTGGCCGGAACCATCGGAGAAGCCATTTTTGTAAACAGGTGTCAGCTTCACGAGCGGTGAATTTCGAAAGTGTAGGAATGCGTTTGCGTCTTCGACGACGATCTTTACCTTTGCCTCAGCATCATCGCTGTACCATTCGCCCGCGATAGTTGCAAGTTCGTCAGCCGTCGGCTGCCATTCGGACTCAGCGGTGTAGCGGATGGTATCGTTGTTGGCGGTGGCGTCGAACGACGTAAATTTCCCGGAACTGTCGGCGCTGAACATCAACTTCGTTCCACCGACCATCATCGAACCGTCCGGCGTCGCTCGTATCGGCGTGTTACCGAATCGTAGCTCACCGTTGTTAAGGGCGATTCGCACCGGAGCTTTCGTCCTTTCGCTCTTCCACAAACCGACGTATTTCTCAGGTTGAGGGATAGGCAGTCGCTCGGCGCTCGCGGGAGCAGATGGCTGGGCAGGCAATCCGAGAACCTCGTCCGCGATGCTGTAGGCGATCGCGTTCGCATCGGGTGCCGTTCCATTGCAGAGTACCGCTATTGAAACCTTTCTTTCCGGAAATCTGACAAGCACTGTGCGATATCCGGCCGTTGCTCCACCATGTGAAATGTTCCGCTGGCCCTTGTACGAGCCATGCGTCAGGCCAAGGGCGTAACTGATCTTGAAGCCATTGTTGAGAACGCCCTGTGTTTCCAGCGCATCCACAAGGCCCGCGTTCCACGCTTTCGCATCCAGCATGGCGTTCCATTTCAGCCAATCGCTGACCGTGGTCAGCATTCCGCCGCCGCCGTGGGCGGTCATCATCGGCATGTTCAAGCGCCACGGGCCGTCGCCGTTTTTGGAATAAGCCTGAGCTCGCCCCGGAGTAATTCGCTGAAAATCGTCGCGGTAACCAGTGTTTTTCATCCCGACTGGTTTCAATATCCGCCCTGCAACAAAGTCGGCAAACTTCTGTTTCGAAACACGCTCGACGAGCATCGCCGCGAGTTGATAGCCGCTGTTCGAGTAAGAATATTCAGCACCCGGCTTAAAGTCGAGGGCTTTTTGCCGCACCACTGTGTCGAAGATCATCTGCTGAGTCACGATATGCTCGCCTGCGCCTTCACCCGCGAGGGCCATGACGCCGAACCAGTCTCGAATACCCGAAGTGTGATTCAGCAAATGCCGGATCGTTAGCGGCGAGCCATAGTCCGGCAATTCGGGAATGTGTTTTTTGACCGGATCGTCGATGCTGAGTTTCCCGTCCTGCTGCAGTAACACGAGTGCCGAGGCGGTAAACTGCTTTGCGACGGAGCCCGATTCAAATATCGTTTGCGGCGTGTTCGGAACGTTATGCTCCATCTCCGCCAGCCCGAAAGCCTTCTCAAAAACGCTCTCGCCATTCAGCGAAACCCCAACAGCACACCCGGGAGCCGGTATCGTAACCGCCTTTGCCACCTTGTCGAACGCCCGTTCCGAACCAGCAACGACCGCCTCTCTTGTGAGTCCCTGCCCGTTAACAGCGATTGAAAAAACGCAGAATATCGAGATCGCGCACAATGAATTTTTGATCATTTCTTTTTAGCTACTCCGGTTGTAAAGAAAACCCCGCGATCTTGCCGTTTCTGTCAACGGCGACCGCTAAATTGAGTGACATGCCCGAGTACTCGACTCGATAACGGGACTGCGTGGCCGTAGCGGTTGCACTGCGTTCGAGAAGTGAGAATTTTTCGATCGGCCCGAGCGTCTTGACGAACGCGGCAACACGATCGCCCGATGATTCGAGCGACTTTTGTACCTCTAGGGTAAACCGCGTCATATCGGCTCGTTTCTCGAGAACCGCCGCGAGGAGATCTTTGATATTCGCAGTAAATTTCGGATCCGGATCCGTGATCGGAAGCGGTTTCGTGGACGGATCGACGATATGCGCGATGCCTCGGGCCAGCCGCTCCGGGTTCGCTTGTGCAAGGTTGGCAAAAGCGATCACCGTAAGATCGTGATCGATATATCGGGCAATAAATGTCTTAAAGCCCTGCCACGAACCGCCGTGCTCGACCAGCCGTTTGCCATTGATCTGTTTGACGGCCCAGCCAAATCCGTAAGGATGTGCGCGGCCATCCGCCAGCTTCACCGGCGACCACATTTCGTCATACGACTGTTTCTTGAGCAGCTTTCCGCTTCGTAAAGCCTCGTCCCATTTGACGAGGTCGAGTGCCGTCATGTACAAAGCTCCGTCCGCGGTTGTATTTAACGACGGAGCCACCCATTCCTGATTTTTTAGCTCGCCTTTTACGAGCCGGTAACCAGCAGCCCGATTTGGAACGATGTCCGCCTCGCTGATGACCCGCGTCGTCGACATTCCGAGCGGTTTGAAGACACGTTCCGCGAGAAAATCACCGTAAAACTGCCCGCTCAACTTTCGGATCAAGATACCAAGCGTCACGAAGGCGACGTTCGAATACTCCCATTTTTCGCCAGGTTTGAAGGTAGGCGAGGTTCTCTGCAATTCCTTAAATATCTCCGCTTCGCTTGCGTCTTTTTGCAGATTGAAATCATTGGGATAATCACCGAGCCCGCTCGTGTGGGTCAGCAGTCTTCGAATCGTTAGCGGCTTCCAACTCTCAGGCACTTCGGGAAGGTATTTCGACAGCGGGTCATCCAGCCCGATCTTTCCTTCCTCGACTAGCATCATCACGGCGAACGCCGTAAATTGCTTCCCGACCGAGCCGGACTGAAATATCGTCTCAGGCTTAACCGCCACATTGTGCTCCACATTCGCGAGGCCGTAGCCTTTTACGATCAGAGGTTTACCACTTTTCACAACCGCGATCGAGACGCCCGGGATCTTCTGCCGTTCCATCTCTGCCGTAACGAATGCATCGACTGCCGTGTCGACCGACGGCTGAGCGTGTGCAAAAGACACAAACACAAGCAGCAGCAAAACTGGCCATGCAAAGTTCTTCATCTGATCTTCGAGACAGAAAATTTAAGCAACCGCGAGGCCGGCGTCGAGTGCTTCGATCAGGCTGTCGACGGTATCTTTCGTTGTATTCAGCATCAATCCGGTGCGAATGACATTCCCGTACAATCCGCCTTTGCCGATCAGAACCCCGCGTCGCTTTGTTTCTTCAAATACGCGTAAAACGGCTTCCGGGTTCGGTTCTTTTGTTTTGGGTTCCTTGACGAGTTCGATCGCCTGCATTATGCCCATGCCGCGAACGTCGCCGACGATCGGGTATTTTTGCTGGAGTTCGAGCAGTTTGTCGTGGAAATAGTCTCCGACAACGCGGCAGTTGGTAAGCAGATCGTCCTCCTCGATCACCTTAACGACCGCGAGGCCGACTGCGCACGAAACGGGATTTCCGCCAAATGTCGCGAATGTGAGCCCCGGAAAAGCATCCGCAACTTCAGGCGTCGCTATCGTCCAGCCGATCGGTACGCCATTGCCCATACCTTTGGCTGAGGTGATGATGTCCGGCTCGACGCCGTAATGCTCGATGCCGAACCACTTGTCGCCGGTGCGGCCCCACGCCGTCTGCACTTCGTCCGAAATGAACAGCCCGCCGTGATTTTTCGTTATCTCGTGGACCCGTTTGAAATAGTCCTTCGGCGGCACGATAAATCCGCCGACGCCGAGGATAGTCTCGGACATGAACGCCGCGATCTCGCCGGTCGTTGTGGTTTTGATCAGTTCCTCGACATCATTCGCGCACGCAAGACCGCAGTTATCTGGAGTCGCATTAAACGGACACCGATAACAATACGGAGCGTGAGCATGCACAAATCCCGGAACTTGAGCAGGCAACGGACGCCAAGTCGAATGCCCGACCGCCGTCAAAGCCGTCGCCGAGCGGCCCGAATAGCTGTGGCGAAGAACCACAATTTCGTTTCGACCGGTAGCTAGTTTTGCCGCCATAACGGCGGTATCGTCCGCCTCCGTTCCGCTGCTCGTGAAAAATGATTTTTTCAGTTTTCCCGGTGTGATCTCGGCGAGTTTCTCCGCAAGATCGCCCTGCGGCCCGTTCGCATAAAGCGTCGAAGTGTGGGCGATGGTATTTACCTGATCGATCCATGCCTTGTTTACCCGCGGCTCCGCGTGGCCCAGCGAAACGGTCAGCACACCGCCGAAACAGTCCAGATATTCATTACCCTGATCGTCCCAAACCTTCTCGCCCTCGCCGCGGACGATCGCGATCGGTTCCTTGTAATAATTTGCGACCGCCGGAAAAAGAAATTCTTTGTGCTTTTCGATCGCACTCTTAAGTTCAGATCTCTGCTCAGCTTGACTCATAATTTCACCTTCACATTTTAACGCGAGAACCTCGCCACGCTCTTTTTCAGAAAATCGTACTTCGCCATACGTGCGGCATCGAACGGTTTTGCAGCATTCGCAACGCCTGACAACAAATATGTCGCGTCGCGAAGATCGATCACCGCTTTGGCACGCGAAAGCGAGCCTGTTGCCGAGATGAACGCTTCCTCAGCCTTCGAGCCTTCCGTCGGCCGCCCTCCCGTGCCGTTCTCCTGAACGTACTTCAGGTCCTTTTCAGCCTGGGCTATGTTCGCATCGAAAGCCTTGTAATACTCGGCGTCGGCATCATCGGGCCGGCCAAGTTTTATCAATATTCGCCCTTTGTCGGTCAGAACGCCTTGGATCTTCGCCGCCAGGGCTTGCGTAGCCGTATCGCCGGTCTCATACTTGCCTGACGCCAGTGAGTTTAAAACCTCTAGCGCTGCATTGTACTCGCCATTGTCTGACAAGGTACGAGCAGCCGCCCGGGCATGTGACGCGAGTTCGACGTGGTTCATCGGCGTTACCTGCCCGAAAGCCGTGGCCGAAAAAGCCGCGAAAACGAGCACACCGAATAACAAGATGTTGAGCGATCCGATCAATCTCATGAATTTCTGCGCGTTATAGATCAAAGATCTCGATCGTCAGTTTAATATCCGCGTATTTCCAAGCCTCGAGATATTGCCTTCGCACCTTCTCCGCCTCGTTCGTTTTCCCCTGCTTCTCAAGCGCGGTCATCAGCCCAAAAAAGGAGCGGCCACTGCCCGGATTGCGCCGAAGGTCTTCACGAAAGGTCTTTTCGGCTTCCACGAATTGGCCATCCCGCAGCAAAGCTCCACCAAGATTTTCCCTTACGGGCGAGATCGAGAGCGGCGGCTCTGAATACCCAAGAGTGTCCTCGGCGTCGACCGCATCCCGTAGAAGGTCGATCTCCTTCGCCTTTTCGCCCTTGCTGCGAGCGATCGCGGCATCGATCCGCGCGTCGTCGATCTTTCGCAACGGGTTCGGGTCGCTTCGGTCCTTCGACCTCTCGGCTTCGGCCTTCGCGACGCCGCCCGTCGCGACAAGTGCCATCGCCCGCGCCCATGTCCACGCTCTGAGGGTTTCCGGACGGCTGTCAGCCGGTGGAGCGGGAGCCTTAAGGATGTCTTCCCAACGCTTGAATCGCACCCAATACCGCGGCCGCTGATCCGAGTAACGCGGCGTATAATAGCCAAATTTCCTATCCAGCGAATTCGAAACCATCTTCCAATTGCCCTGCATCGCATAGGAGAAAAGCAGAAAATTCAATACATGGTTGTAGTGCCACAGCTTGAATTCTTCCGAAAGCGTGTCGGTCGGCATTGTTGCCGTTTCTTCGTTGGATTCTACCGATTTCTGAAAATTCCCTGTCCGCACATATATATGTGCGGGCATGTGAACAAGATGGCCAAATGACGGAATAAATATCTTCTGGCCGCGAAGAGTGTCGGCAGCGGCCAGCGCCCGTTCCGGCTGCAGCGATTCCTCGACGCCGTGAATATAAGTGTGCGTTAGGCCAACGTGTTTCGGGTGCAGCTTCAAGCCAGCCTCGATAACCGCCAGCATCTCAGGCCAGCGGCCGACTGGCTCGCCGTCCTTTGTCCAATTCGAATAACCCGCAGAGTAAAAAATACTCAAGGCATAAAGAGCCGCCGCATCCGCGTCCTTAGGATTCGCCTGATATATAGGCTTCATCGCCTCGCGATAGGCATCCTCGGCGTTCTTTCGGCTATAGCCCGCCTCGTCCGGCAGCAATTTTGCAAGCGCTTCGATATAGACACGGTCCGACGGCGGAGCCGAAAGCGACATCGCGGTCTTTATCGCATCGCGTGCCTCTTTCATACGCTTCGGATCGCCGGGGTTTCCGCCGCCCGTTCCACGCGGATATGCCGCCAGAGCGATGCCCCAATGCGCCATCGCCAGCTTCGGATCAAGTTCCGCCGCCCGCCGAAACGACCGCACCGCGTCGCCGTCGTTGAAAGCGTAATACAGCGTCAGTCCCTGATCGAAGAATGCCTGCGCCTCTTTATTCGAGGTCGCAACCTTCCGATGTGAGATCGCATCCGTCGCGACAAGACTGATAGGCTTCTCAGCAGCTGCCGTTTCTGGAGCCTTGTGGTCGGCATGCTGCGCCGCCGCCAGTGAAACGAAGAAGAGAAGCGCAGAAACTACGATCAAGGATGTTTTCATATTATTCGAAACGAAAGGGTCGGGCGATCTAACTTTGCTGCCGAAATTATATCGCTACTACGCTAAAACCTTTTACACAGTTTTGTCGTCCGCTGGATCCTGGTCGAAAAATACCGCAGACGACTGCCGACGATGGTCGACTCTCAGTTGCAGCACATCCGGCCGCGAATAGTGTCCCGTGGGGTCGAAGTTCTGGCGTTCCTCGCGAACGCGGGCGTGGTCGATCTCGGCGATCAACAGCGATTCTTCGCCGCAGACCGGCTCGACGACCCATTCGCCGTCAGGCCCGGCGACGCAAGAACCGCCATCAGCCAAAAATTCCGGCGAGTTCTCGATTATCGTCTCGATCCCTGGCCAACCAGTCGGAAGATCGCTCTTGCGCATCAACGAAGATATCGAAACAACATACGAACGCGACTCCAATGCAATAAAACGCGTTATATCTCGAGTATTGCGGAGCGACCCCGGCCAAACTGCAACGTGCAGGTCTTCGCCCTGAGCATAGAGTGCGGTGCGCGCCAGCGGCATCCAGTTTTCCCAGCAGTTCAGCCCGCCAACGGTAAATTCTCCGAGCCGATGCGTTCGAAGGCCATTTCCATCGCCGGTCGCCCACGTCATCCGCTCGTCGTAAGTCGGCATCAGCTTGCGATGCACCGAACCGATCTCGCCGGTTTTATCGATGTAAACAAGCGAAGCGTAAACGCTCTCGCCACGATCGGAGGGACGTTCGAGAATGCCGAGATACACGGCAACGCCTCCGTCAGCCGCCGCCTTGCGAACTCCATCAAGGTCGCCACGTTCGATGCAGACCGCCTGATTTACGTACTCAGCATAAAAAGCCTTATGAAACGAAGAGTTGAAGGCAGTTACGTTCGAATATTCGAGCCAGAACGGATAGCCCGGAACCAGCGTTTCGCCAAATCCGATCACGTCGCAGCCATGGTGTGCGGCTTCGTTGATACGACCGAGGACTTTCTCAAGCGTAGCTGTGCGATCGAACCAAACGGGCGCGATCTGGGCGAGTGCGATCTTCAAGATATCGGACATTTATCTGTTTAGTTCCGCTTCCGCTGCAATATATCCAAAGCTCGCCCATTGACTCCCTGCCGTGATCTTGCGAAAGATGTTCTTCGCCCGGACGCTGTCGCCGTTGTAGAGGTACCACGCTCCGAGGCCGTAGCCGAGCGAGGCATTGCCGAGCGTTTCTGCCTTTTCACCGATCTCTTCGACGAGCATCTCGGGCTTTACTTCCGTGCGGTAGAGCCGCAGCAGCTTCAGATAATCGCCATTTTCGATCACCTCGAAATCCCCATTTATCGGCTCGAGCAAACGCCCGGCATCGACAGGTTTCTGAGCACGGCGATAGGTCATGTAGAGCCAGTGCGAGGTGGCGGCGAGCATGTCGCTGTTTTTGGACACTTTCATGCCCTCTTTGTAAGCATCGATCGCCTTTTTGAAGTCGCCTTTCAGATAATAAGCGAGCCCGAGGTGATACCAGATGTTCGATTGCAGTGTGCTCGTCGGGATGTTCTTCGCGTTCGGCAGCCCGTCTGGTTCGACCTCGTCCGGCTTACCTTTTATTAGCTTTGCGGCCTTCTCAAAATCCCTGATAGCGTCGTCGAAACATCGGATGGTGATAAACCGGTGACCGCGATGCCGGTACATGCGGGCATCGTTTGGAAACTTTGTGATCGCGATCGTCAGAGCCTCGATCGCATCCTTGTACTTTCCCAAATACCCCTTCCGCCTTGCATACCAGATAGCGTTGTCGGCCGTCGGTTCCGCGACATAGTTTCGTGCCGCGATCTCGAGATTCTTTGAATGCTCGATCGCGGCCGCATCACTTAAAGCCGGCGGCACTTCCTTCGCCGACTGCACACACGTCTGCCCGATCACCTGAAACGACGCCGCGGCAATTATCACCGCGATCAAAGTTATGCTTTTCATTCCTCGAATATTAGCAGATAACCGCCAAAGTTTTTATTTGTCCCGCTTATGCGTGGAACGCCCGCGGGACAGCGTGGGACATAGGGCTTTGAAGCCTCTTGTAAACAATAGATAATAGTAGACTTATGGCGTTCTAGCCGTTTCGCTGTCCCGCCATTGATTTACTATCGGCTTTGCGTGAGAATTGCTCCATGGCCATCAACACATTCAAATATCTGCTTCCCGAAGGCATCAGCGAATCACTCGAAACAGCTATCGGAGAATGGCAGTCCGCCGATAAGATCGCGAGACTCTGGGCGAAGGACGCCTCTGTTTGGACCGGAAGCGATGAGGCAAAATGGCTCGGCTGGCTGCATGTCATTGAGGAACAGCTCGAAATGACAACCGACTACGAGAAGCTTACCGCTGACGCCGCCGGTTTTAAGGACGTTCTACTGATGGGCATGGGCGGCTCGTCGTTGTGTCCCGAAGTACTGGCGATGACTTTTGGCAAGACGAATTTTCATATTCTTGATTCGACTGTACCGTCGCAGGTGAAGGCGGTCGAAGATAAGCTCGATCTCGAAAAAACGCTTTTCATCGTCGCAAGCAAATCCGGGTCTACGCTCGAGCCAAATTGCTTCAAGCAGTATTTCTTCGAACGCCTCGCCGAAAAGGTCGGCCGCGAAAATGCCGGGAAGCAATTCATCGCGATCACCGATCCCGGTTCGAAGATGGAGCAGGTCGCAAAAGCGGACGGTTTTCGCCACATCGTCTATGGCAAGCCGGAGATCGGCGGCCGTTTCTCGGCCCTCTCGGCATTCGGGATGACCGCCGCGGCTTCGATGGGAATCGATACAAAAGCGTTCCTAGAGAGCTCAGAGCGAATGGCTGACGCCTGCCGCGAAACCGATCCGTCATCTAATCCCGGAGCTCTTCTGGGGCTGATCCTCGGCCTTTGCCATAAACATCACCGTGATAAGCTGACGATATTTACGACTCCCGAGATCCACGACCTCGGTGCCTGGCTCGAACAGCTCGTCGCCGAATCGACCGGAAAGAACGGCGTCGCGATCATTCCCGTCGATCGCGAACCGCTGCTCGATGCGGGAGATTACGGAAGTGATCGCGTTTTTGCATTTTTGACCGTCACGGGCAACGACAGCCTCGACAATGCCTATACGGCGGTAACAACCGCCGGGCATCCGGCGGTAAGGATCGAGCTGAATTCGATCGAAGATCTCGGCCAGGAATTCTTCCGCTGGGAATTCGCGACCGCCGTCGCGGGTTCGGTGATGGGAATCAACCCGTTCGACCAGCCCGATGTCGAATCCGCCAAGATCGAAGCTCGAAAGATCACCGACGAATACGAAAAGACCGGCTCGCTCCCGGCCGAGGAGCCGTTCTTCAGCGAGAACGGCATTTCGCTTTTCTCCGGCAGCGAATATACAGCTGTTCTTAAGTCCGCCACAGCGGAACACTCCATCGCCGGTTATCTCTCGGCCCATATGGATCGGATCACGGATGGGGAT
The DNA here is from genome assembly GCA_964410495.1 of uncultured Chloracidobacterium sp. Lineage (GTDB taxonomy): Bacteria > Acidobacteriota > Blastocatellia > Pyrinomonadales > Pyrinomonadaceae > OLB17. Next base: position 207,803 of record CAYPGP010000001.1, on the reverse strand, counting down.
TATTTCGCGGTACTCGGGTATATCGAGATGAACGAAGAAAACGAAGAGCTCCTCGCGGCGATCCGAACGGCCGTGCTTGAAAAGAAACATGTCGCCACATGCTTGGGCTTCGGCCCGCGTTTTCTACACTCGACGGGCCAAGCATACAAGGGCGGTGCCAACAACGGTGTGTTTCTACAGATCACGTCCGAAGACGAAGTTGATATGCCCGTACCTGGTCAAACCTATACTTTCGGCGTAGTAAAAACCGCCCAGGCCCGCGGGGATTTTCAGGTATTGATCGACCGGGGACGGCGGGCCTTGCGTGTACACATCAGGGGTGATCTCAAATCCGGCCTGCAGCAAGTCGAGGCTTCGGTCAAGGTGTAAGTCGAAGCAGGTGCGTCTGTATCTGCTGTTGGCTTGCGAATGCGTTTAGGCTTCCGGCGATAACGCTTCCCGCGGCGATCGGCGTTTCGATATGGGTTGTCTGTTGGGCGAAGGTTATCGGGCGGTCGAGTGATATTTGATAATTTACTGGCGAATTTGACTGATTCCAGACGCGGGCGATCACGCCCTGGCCGATGCCGTCTTCGGCTGGCTTTAGGGCCCAGAGCAGGACGTTCGGGTTGCTGATCGTAAGAAATGAGTAATTGGTAGCGGGCAAATTACGGTTTCGGATCCCGCTGCCTTCGATCATGCCGGCAACGAGCGGGTTCTGGTGTTCGAGGGACATCTTCATCGCCTCGGCCTGGCTATAGGCGCCATGGGTTGCTAGAGCGAATCTCTGCAAGAAGTAGGTGTCGCCGCCCTGATTTGGAATACCGAGCGATGGGCCGCCGGTCTGGCCGCCCGCGAGTACGTTGATCTGCGGGAGAGTCGTATCCATAGTGTTCACGGTGCTCTCGCCGAAACGCATGAACATATTGTCCCAGTTTGAAATAGTTACGCCAAAATTCGCTCCGTCGCCGATATCAGCAAAATGGTTCATCGTCAGCCAATCGTAGCGGGCGTTTCGTGGGGCGTAATGGCCGCCGGCGTTGAGGAGTTTGGCTCGGATCACGGCCCCGACCTCCTCGTGCCACATGTCGGGCGTGTTTATGTCGAACGAAAAGTTCCAAGTTTTGACGTCGCCGAAATTCTGCGTGATCTCGTTCGAGATATCGATACGATCGATGCCGCGATAGAGCGTAACGCGGGTTACGTGGCGAACAGGACTGTTCGACGAGGCCATCAAAGTCACGCTAACAGGCCCCGACTCCTCGAGAACGACCGTGCCGCTGCGATTGCCGCCGAGGTCGTTGATCACCTTGCCGTCGATCGCACGAACGACCTGGCGATTTCCGCGAGTCTTATCGATCAGGCTCGTGATCGCTCCGTCGGGCGCTAAGGTCAGGCGATAGGACTGGTTCTCTATGGTCGCGCCGTTGACCGTCGCCGCCAGGCCGTTCGCGGTATCGAGGCCGTTGCGAACCTCGAATACCCTGTACCCGACCGAAGGAACGTCGGCCGCGAGAACGCGCAGCACATTTTTGCCGCCTTGACGGACGATCTGGGAAGGAACTTCCTGGCCCGTCGATACATCGACCGCTCTAGCCTTACGCATGAAGGACGGCAGCGGAACATCGGCGAGATCGGTACGCGTCCAGCTCAACGGGTTGAATACGAAGAAGCGAAGTTCATTGCCTGACCGCGATATTCGCCTGGCCAGCTGGGCTTTTGCCTCGTAGTGCAGTTTATCGACGTAGGCAGTCACCTGCTTTTCGACCGAGCGGCTCCAGTTTGCACGCGTGGTTCTGCCGACAGGGCCATCCGCGGTCCAGTCGTGCTCGAAGTAGAGGCCAAGGTTCATCATCGCCTGATCGCGATCCGGGACCCGCGAGGCCATGAACGAAGGATCGTCGAGCGAGACCAGGGTCGCCATGGCTTCCGCTGCACGCAGCTTCTCCGTCGCACGCTTGATCCGGGCCGAAACTTCGGGCATCGATGCAACAAGTATGTCCCAATCGTTTCCGAAGGCTCCGGTGAACGTCTCAAGACTCGAGCCGTGATTCGACTCGAAATCGCGAAAGAAGTCTTCCTGGTTCGAAACGATTATGCGGCGATTTGCATTGGAGTTTTGCTGGGCGACCGTTACGAACTCATCGCTGAGGTATTGCAGTTCGTCCCAGCCGCTGCCGAAAGCACCGATCACGGGATAGGGATAGCGATTCCTGAAGTTGGCATTGCTCTCGGCAAACAGGATCGACTGCATAGGGTCGAAGGCCTCAGCGTAGCCGCCGAACATCTGATTATTGGTAAGGATCGACTGCCATTTCATCAGCACCCGGCTTCCGTCGAGGCCGCCGCTGTAATAGATCTCGCGGTCACGATTATTCAGGTTCGGGATGTCGCTGGCGCAGTTGCAAACGCCCTTCCAGCTATATTTCGCACCGGCACCGGCCCAAAGTGACGATAGGCCGAGCGGCAGCGTCTGGTTTTCCATCGCGATCGCGATCGGGAATTTTACGTTATGCCTGCGTTCGATGAGGCCGGGATAGTACATGCTGCGAAGGACGCTTTCGGCCGGTGCTCCCCCTTGAACGAGCACCAGCGGATTAAGAGCGACGCTCATTCGGCCGTCGCGTATGCGGGAGAGAAAACGCTCAAACTGAGCGGGTGTGCGGTTTCGCTCGTATTCCCACATCCAGAGGCTCCCGTCGCAGTTCCACCGCATCTGAGTATCAGGCGGGTTGGCCTGCGTGGCATCCATTTTGTTGAGGTAATAGTCCGTCATCGCGAGGAATGCCTGGCGATATTGAACGTCGGTGCCGGTCCAAAAATAATCAGTGTGATCGTCAGGCGCGATGTAAAACCGCTTCTGCCCCGTAGCCATTTGGCTGGTTAGGAGCAGCGAGATTAAGGCAAGAATTATAGATAACTGGTATTGAAACGGTCTGTGCATCCCTTGAAAGCTTACCTCACAAGTAACTTGTAAACACTCAAACCGGAGGTTTTTCCTGCTCCGTTATCTAGGGCGGGGCGCTCAAAACCGCTATACTGTTTATTGCGTCTTTTGGCATGTCGTGTTTTTATGCAGAGCGAGAATACCCTGGACTCCGAGATCGCCCGAACGGACCTCCCCGCCGCGAGTTCAAAGTCTAAGAAAAAAACAGTACTGATCGGTGTTCAGGCCCTGACCTTTCTTGCGGGGTTGGTATTGCTCGGCGTTTTGATCTACAAGATCGGCTACGCCAAGATACTCGAATCACTCGCGGTCGTGGGCTGGGGCTTTCTCGTCGTGCTCGCGTTGAACGTTTCGCGTCATTTATCGCGTGCCGCCAGCCTTTACCTGGCTATCGAACCCGAACATCGTTCGACAGGATATTGGAGTGTGGTAGCAGCCCGATTCGCGGGCGAGGCAGTGAACTTTTTCTCGTTCGCCGGGCCATTTCTGGGCGACGCGACCAAAGCTGTTCTGTTAAAGAAGAACATGCCGCTTGCTAACGGTGCTTCAGCCGTGATCATTGACAACATCCTTTACTATTTGTCGGTTATCCTCGTCATTCTGATCGGGGTTGCGACGCTTATTGTTGGCTTCGGAACGGGTGGTGCCGGCGTTGCTAATGCTCTTGCGATAATCGCTACCTTTTCGGTCCTCGGTTTCGTGGGTCTGATCCTAGCGATCAAATATCGGCTGACCCCGCTCTCATGGCTGGTGCAGGCGCTGGAGAAAAAGGATCGAGCTCCGACATTCCTATTAAAAAAGCAAGGCGGCATTCTCGAGGTGGAAAACAATGTATTCCGCTTTTACCACGACCGCAGGAGTGATTTCTACAAGGTTTTCGGCATCAGCCTCGCCGTCCACGCACTCAGTGTCGCCGAGGTATACCTTGCACTGCGCTTTCTCGGCGAGACCGTTTCCGTTTCGATCGCATATATCACAGAAAGCTTGACGAAGGTGATAAATGTGGCGTTCAGCTTTGTTCCGGGAACGATCGGGGTTTACGAGGGCGGTAACGGAGTGATCCTTGAGATGCTCGGCTACACGGTAGCAGGCGGAGTCGCACTCGCTCTCGTCCGGCGGGGAGCTATCCTCTTTTCGACTACCATCGGCCTTATCGTACTGATCTGGCGCGGTGCCGCCCGCGGAGCAAAGCACCTGGCAAGCGATAACGACTGACTATGGCGCAGCCTCTGTAATCTCCTTTATTACGCGGCCGGGAAATCTGCGGAAACCTCTGCTTTTTAGGTCTTTGTCGGGCTCATTCCTCTCATCGACTCGCCCCATCAGCCTAAAAACCGTTGGAATGAAACTCAGGCTATCGTAAGGTTTTTCAACCGCTAAACCTCGCGGAATCCCCGTGGCCCTGCCGCCCGCAAACATTAATGTGGAGTTGGTCGAGACCCGAAAGAACGACCCGTGATTGCCGCCGGGATTGAATCCGCGAACATCGAAGTTCCAATGATCGCTCGCCAATATAAGCAGATCCGCCTCCGTTAAATGCCGCTGCCGCTGTCGAAACGCCCTGATCAGCTTCGCATCTTCAGAGATGTCTTTACCATCATCCACGAAGACCGGATGGCTTGTTAGCTGCTCGTTCAATCCGATCAATGCATTTGAATACTTGGTCTTGTGGACCGTATTCAGCCATTCTATCTCGCTGTGCCAACGCGAGAGCCATTCGGCACGGTTTGAAGCCGGAATGAGAAGTGCTTCATCCTCAAAATACTTCAACGGAAAACCGGAACCAATCTCGCGCGTTTTGAACGTTGTCCTTCCATCTTGATCCTGACGCAAACCGGCAACAGGGAGATATTTATAGTGCCGTCCGGATTCTCCTCCGTCATCCCTTGCAAGGATCAGTATCTGCTTCTCCTCGCCGCCATAAACCCAGATCGGATCTTCCGTAGGCCGTTCACCCGGTGAAAATTCCGCCGCGAAAGACTCCAGTGGGATCTTGACCGCGACAAAATCGATAGGCCGATTACTAACACCCGGCTGAACATTATTCCTAACGCGCTGACCATGAAGAAGGTCAAAGTAATTCACACGAGTAAAGCTTCTCTCAAGATCAAGAGTTTTATCGGATCTGAGTACAAGCCCTTCGCGGCCGACACCAGCGACATAATTCTGAAGCTGATAAACGCTGTTCGAATCGCCCATGGCCCCGGGAGCGATCAGGTCTTTTATTTCGATCTTTCTGGCATCGAAATCCTGAACTTTTAGATCGAGTAAATTCCTCAGTGTCGCGCAATATCTCTGGAACTGATCTACCGTTTTGTGATCGAGCTGATTAAGCGCAAACTTTCGGACTGCGGCTTTGTCTAGACCGAGTTCGAGTTCCTCGGGCGTGAACTTCTTGGGAAGTTGATCTACCAGCTTCTTTTCACCATCCGCTTCCCGCTTTAGAGCATCGATCTCAGATCCGATGTCGCTAAGGTCCTGGGTCCATTTGGTGCGATTTTTGTCGATCACGGCAAAAAATGCTTCGGTCGCCGCCTTCTTCATCTCGTCCGAGGGTTTGCCTCTTAGCTGCTGCAAAAGAATGTGAAGGACGTTCAGGTCACTATTTCGCAAGTGAACGGACGACCGCTCGTTACCGTCGAAATCGAGAAGTGCCGTGGGATAATCGCTGTTTTGTCCCCTGAGATAAAACGAATCGTCAGAATTCGTCTTGATGATCGGAACAAGCGGGTAAATGCCCTTTAGCGAATAATCGAGCATCAGCCGCCGCTTGGTAACGACGTGGTGACCGCCGCCAGCAGCGCTGCCGAGCACCCTTACCAGATTGAACCCCTGGCTATAAACACTCTCATCAGAATTCACGCCATGATCAGAAATTACGATCAAAGCCGTCTCTGCTGCTCGCGGCGATTGTTGGATCGCTACCCATATATTGCCGATGACCTTATCCAAGCCCTTCAAGGCCGCTAATCTTGTCGCCCGGTCATTGTTGTGGTGCGATGCATGGTCGAAAGAAACGTCGTAATAGTCGAAGTAATCGATGTGATCGCGTTTTACAAGCTTTCCAACGATGTCACGCTCAGCCTGTCCGATGGTTACGTTCCTGAAGTCGAGGCCGAGCGTCCATTCGTCAATAAAGTCTCGAGCGTTTCCGGGATACAGCTTTACAAAGCCGCTTGCGAGGACTTCCCAGTTATTACCACGTTGATACAACTGCTGGCTTGTGTACCGCTTGTTGTAGTTAAAAGCATCGGCGAGGATCGGGATTCCGAGCTGGTCCATTACCTCGACCGCAGGCATATCTGCTTTCTTCTTCAGGCCGTAATCGATGTAATAAGGAATAAAGTTTAGATAATCGTAGGCGTGCAGGGTGTAGCGGTCGAATTCGACGTTGCCTTTCAGCTGAAGCCTTTGTCCCGTGTCGACCTGCCCCCACGACGGCCCGGACAGGCTCATTCCGCGGGTGTAGTAGTTCGGCACGCGCGTTCCATTTCGATAAAAGACCTCCTCAAACCACGGCAGCACGGAGCGGCCGGTGGCGGGATCTTTTTCCTTGACGAATTTATCAACGTAGTACGCCGGCAGTCCGTCGATCTTTACGATAACGACCCGCTTTACACCTTGTCCGGATACGGCACATGCCAAAGCCAGGATCATGACCGAGACACAATAGAACCTTTTACAACCTAAAACCTGCATTCTTAAGTGGATCTAAATCTTGTGAGCGGTCAGTTCGCTTCGATATTTGCGATCGATCTTGCATCTCGAACCGAAATTCGCTGCCCTTCCTGAAGCGCGAGGCGGAGGTAATGTGCCGAGACATTCCGCCACCTGTCGGGGATGACCGCGTTGTTATAGATCGCCAATAGTTCTTTTTTGGCGGAAGAACTGTTGATGCGGTAGAGCCCCATCAGGCATAGGTTTTGAATGTTGTCGTCCTTGCTTATCGCGAATATCCTTGCCAATGCGCGGGTGGTTTTTTCTTCAGCGTCCGCCCCATTGTGAGATACGAATGTCAGTGAACGCTTTATCAATTCCGGCTGGCTGTCTACTGCCGGATCGGACGACCCAGCCGCTATTTCTCGCAAAAATCTCTCGTGGTACTGAAGCTGCCGACGCGTGTCCATACGAGCAAGCAACTCCGGTGTAGCCGCCTCGCGATGCGTATACAGCCCAAAGGAGAATAAATGCCCCAGCGCGTGAAGTGCCCGAACCTTACCAGAGTGCTTCAACTTAGACATCTCCTCCCGACGGTCATCTGCGATCTTCTTCGGCAATCCACTCGGATCGGCGGCATAAGCCATCAGGTTCTGGTATTGGGCTTTAGCGATCCGGGCCTCGACGTCAGCATCGTTTTGCAGCGGGTTCAGCGTTGCCGATTCGACGCGCCGTGTAATGTCTTCGCGAAGCTCCGCGTCAAGCGATTCGTCGAGCGAAATAAGCAGTTTTAACTGTGAATAGGACCGTAGCCGCGAAGCCTGGTTAAGGTCGGCTCCGCGACGGCCCGTAACGAAATCATAAACAAACCGACCAACAAAAAAAGGAAGCCCGCCGAAACGTGAAAAGGATAAGACATTTCCCGTCAGGTCATTCAGGATGCGCCGAGACATCTCACGGGTCTTTGGATTTCCATTGTCGCGGAAATCTATCAGGATAGCCGGCACCTTTGGATGATCAAGGCCATAAAGGGCCAAAGGGATCAGCGTCTTGGGATGAGCATTCGGGGTTTCCGGTTCAACCTCGCGATCTTCGGAATCATACCAGCGAACCTCCGAGTAACCTTTCCAGTTTGTCAGTTTTTTATCGTCCCAAGGGCTCTTAATGTTGAGAAACCGTTTGTCGAACGCCCGGCCTCTATTCGCCTGCAGATCTGACGCGGCGACCCAAACCATAGCGTGACGTGCCGTTCCATCAGGCATTTCCAAAGGCTCGAAATACAATCCCTGAGCCTCAGTGTACTGCCGCAGCAGTTCCCAATTATGGCCGCGATAATCACGGGTCAGTGCCGTCTCCTTTTCGTAAACCCGCCCGAGATTTTCGCTCTGCATCATAAAGCCCAGCGTCTTGTCCGAAAGGAAAAGCCTGGCCTGGATGTCTCTCATCTCGGTATCACTGAGAACCTTTTCACCTTCGATCTCCTGATAGAGCGAAAGCACGGCTGCTGCAGCGGCAACACCTGATCGGCGATAATCAGCCTTGTTTTGACGGTATTGCAGGGTGGAGGCCTTGATACCTACGCCGACATCATCGAAAACAAGCCGTTTGAAAACGCTCCAAAAAACGCGGTTCCACATGTTCTTGTCCGACGAATTGAGGTCGAGCATCGCGGGCGGCGGATCGGTACCGATCTTGTTTTTGTTGACAGTTCGCGTGTAAAGGAACGGGACTAGTGCTGAGAGTTTTTGACCGAAGGTTGCCTTTGTGTGGGTCAGCATCCACACGTAACGCAGACGATCATTCTCAGGCTTGTCGTCGCCAAGCGTATCCCGAAGGACGCTCAGAAGTGGAATATCACTAACCGGGCCCTGCATCGGTCCATCCAAGTATGAGCGCGTCGCAAAGATCGTGACGATCTCCGAGCCGCCCGCGACCTTGACAGTCTCCGCCCGGAAACCTGATCCCCCAGATTTCTCGGTTTGGGGCAGATCAGGCTTATCTATCGGGGCCTGTGCGGCTATCGAAATGCCGAGTCCGGTGATCGCAATAGACCACGCCAGAAAAAACCCGGTCAGAGTGCGAATCGAGTAGTATTTTGATTTGCAAAGGATCGGCGTCATTCAGGAAATGGCGTTAAGGTTTCTTGGAGAGTTTCCGTCCGCAACTAGGGCAATTAATAGGTCTGATGCCTGTACAGGGTAAAAAGTTTGATTCAGTTCTTGGCCGTCATGTTAGTTCGGATACTGGTCATAATTACCACCGCCATGACTCCAAGCCCGTTCAGGAGAAGGATATGAACAAAACCGCCCTTGCCCAGCAGTACAAGTACAAGCCAGATCAAAAGCAGCAGCCCGGCGATAACCTTCAGCACCATAAAGAACAAAACTCAAGTTTCGCATCGAGGCAAAACTTCCGAAAATGGTAACACATTAGGGACGGCTCCGCACCCATTTTGACACTGATCGCGCCAATCGGATAACCTGCAAATTCGGCGTTAGCCGCGTATTTGCAACGTCTTTTCCCGGAGAGTGTCTTATCGCTTTACCCCCTGAACAGCTTCGAATTACGACCGCCGGGATCTTTCCTGAACTCTTTTCAGACGATCTGTTCTTCGCCCGTACACGTACCGCGTGCTGGGTCATTCTGGTCGTCTTTACAGTCGTTGGATTCGGGCTGCGTGTTAACGGCCTTGGCTCAGAAAGTCTGGGAGAGGACGAACTGAACAAACTCGAAACGGTTCGGGAATATCGGGAAAACGGGCTTTCCGGAAAGAACGGCGAACATCCTTTTCTGATGAAAGGCCTCCAGACAGCGAGTGTAGTTGCTGCAGAAAAACTCTCATCTGTTTCAGGTGCGCAGATAGCCGAAGAAGCCGCACTTCGTTTTCCCGTTGCATTATTCGGGACATTCACTGCGGTACTGCTCTTTCTGCTTATCTCCGAGCTATTTGGCCGAAGCATCGGCCTTATTTCTGGAATATTCTGGGCCCTGGAACCGATGGCGATCGGCTTTGACAGGATCGCCAAAGAAGACAGCCTCGTACTTTTCTTCTTCCTGGTGACAATGTATTTCTGGGTCCGCGGACAAACACGTGCCGAGTTAGGCAACGAGAATTGGACATGGTATGCGTGGGCAACCGCGGCCGGTTTTGCCGGTCTGATGGCGTCGAAATACTATCCGCATCTGCTCGCCATCGTAGGCGCTTATTACATCGTCTTCCAGTATATAAAAGCGACGAAATGGCGCATGGAATCTGTCCGATGGCTCAAGTTCTTTGCCGTCATGGGTTTCACGTTCCTGATACTTAATCCGACGATCCTGCTACCCGAAACGTGGCGGGAAATGCTGAAATTCTCCAGCGAGAACCGTATCGGCCACGACAGCTACGAATTCCTCGGACAGCTTTACACCAACAAAATGAGCGCCTGGTTGAATGGCGTACCGTGGACGTTTTTCTACGTCTTTATGGCGGTAAAATCGTCGCTGCCGATATTGTTCTTATTCATCATCGGCCTCCCGTTGATGTTCCTGAGGCGGATGGGTGACGGGCGGTTTTTGATATTCTTCTGGGCGTTCATGTGGTTCCTGCCCTTCACATTCCTCGGTGGCAAGTTCACGCGGTATTTCACATTTGTCGAGCCGCTGATACTCGTCATCGCGGCGACCGGACTTTATTTTTCGGCAAAATGGATCTCTGAAAAGATCGGTGGCTCCCTCGGCCCGGTTGTGCAAGCCGGACTTTTGTTGGGGGCTGTTTCAACTCAGCTTGTGAATTCCCTCTCCGCGACGCCGCATTTTCGACTCTTTACAAACACCGTCGGTGGGGGCATGTCAGCGGCGGGCTCGTATTTTCCGCATGACGAATTCTACGACGCAGCAACCGACGAGATCATAAAGAATATCTCCGGAACGGCCCGGCCAAATGCCGTAATTGCCTGCGAAACGCCGGGACTGTTTGAATACTATGCGGCAAAAAAAGGACGAAGTGACTTGAAGGTGATCTCTCTATCGGACAAAACGGCAGTCTCGATCCTGACGGCCGGCGATCTGATCGTACTCGCCGAAGGGCGACGTTACTTCAGCAACTCTGCCTACATTGAATTTCTCAAAACAGATGCTCGGCCGATGAATGAAATAAAGCTTAACGGCATAACCGCAGCCAGGATATATCAACTGAACGAAGTTGAAGCCGACAGGATACGCCAACTTGCGATGCGGAAATAGACAACCAGAAGCCAAGAATGTCTGACATCCAGTCTGTTAGTCGTAATTTAGTGCCTCGACCGCGTCCAGTCTCGCCGCTCGTAGCCCAGGATAAAGGGCCCCGATGATGCCGCTTGCAACACCGATGACCACGATCGTGATCACGGTCTGCGGATCGATCGACACAGTCAGCGTGGTCCATTTCGACAGCGCGAATTTCAGAATGTAGGTGGCGAGCACGCCAAAGATCACACCGCCCAGGCTGATCAGTATAGCTTCCTGAACGATCGTCCAGCCGATGCCGATGTTCGACATACCGAGCGACTTCAAAACACCGATCTGCCGGGTGCGTTCGGTGACGGTCGTGTACATGGTCAGCAAAATGATCAGTCCGCTGATCACTGCGGCAACGCCGATAACTACATCGAGAAATACGTTCAGCGCAGGTATTCCCTGCATGTACAGCTCTTCGAGCTCGCTCGTACGTATGATCTGACTGGCCGGGAGTTTTTGTGAAAGGTTGGTACCGACGGTCTCGGCGGTGTAGCCCGGCTTCACTTTTATGAGGAATGCTGAAACTTTGCCTTCAGCCCCGAGTTGCGACTGCATTGTCGACATCGGGATCTTGATCCGGGCTCCGGCTGTGGGTTCGTACGTTCCGACGATAGTAAAATCACGCTCGTACAGTTGGAACTTGTCGCCGATGTTCAACTTCCGCCGGGCGAGCCACGCTGAGTCGGACATGATCTCATCGGCACCATCGGTAAATCTCCGGCCCTGAACTATTTGAAGCCCGGCCATCGACGCGTATTCATCGAAATTCACGCCATCAAGGAGCCGCGAACCGGTCAAACCATCGGTCGCCGGTACGCCTTTCTGAAGGAAAGGTATCGCCGACTCAACACCCTCGACACGCTCGACGTCGGCACGGGTCGTGATCGGCAAGCGCGGTTCGATGCCGTTCATGCTGAAACTTCCTTCAGCCATGAACATGATCTCGGCACGCACATTCTTATCGCGATCGGCCCGCTCGCGCATGCTTCCGTTCGCAAGCCCTATCGTAAAAACGATCAGCAAGACGCCAATGCCGATACCAATAACGCTCACCGCCGTTCGAGCGGGGCGATGGAGCATGTTTGAAAAGACAAGACTGTTCATCCGCAACGGAACATTGTAGCGAACCGCTCCGTGCAGGTCGAATGGAAATGATCTTGGCTAAATTAATGACAATGGCGGAACCACTAAACAGGATCGGTCATCGCACTCATTCGGATCGTTACATCATCCCAAATTTCATCGAAATCATCTTCCGTAAGATCGAATTTTCGAATTTCCTCGTTAGCGAAGAATTCTGCCGGATCGTCGAAGGCGATACGGCCCTTTACGAAATTATCCGCGGTGTGCAGAACGTGGGCGAGAGCAACGCCGGCTGTCGTCTGTTCGGGGTGATGATGATAACGGATCATATGACACACAGGCCCCGGCAGCTTCCACGCGATGCCCGCCGCAGCACCGAGCTCTGCATGGTCAAAGCCGAGAATTCTGCGTTCGATGACCGAGATATCCCCAACCTCTTCGCCGCTTTTTAGCAGATCGGAGTAGAAAGGAGCGTCCGCCCTAAGCAGGATCAATTTACCGACATCATGCAGTAATCCGCAGCTGAACGCCTCCTCCGCACCGCGCAGCTTAGCCTGGCGGCAGATCGCACTGGCGGTGAGAGCGGTAGCTAGCGAATGGATCCAGATCGACCGCCCGGTCGGCGAATCTAGTATCTTTCGCCCGAACGCATCACTTACGCCGCAAACAAGCATCTGTTCGGCGATAGCATTATTTCCGACTACCGTGACCGCCTCGGTGAGGTTTGTAATCGTGCCGTGAAGGGCATATATCGGCGAATTGGCTAGGCTAAGAATTCGCGAAGAAATAACCGGATCCAGGCTGATCGCATCAGCTATCTTCTGGGCCGACGAGTTGAGGTCTGCGATAAGGGTCTGAATTCGAATTATGCTGGAAGGGAGCGGCGGGAGGCCAGTTTTTACAAGGTTTTCGACGGAAAAATATTGCAGGTCGACGGTATTGAGCATAATGGACGAAGGGCGCGTTTGCGGGAAACACGAGCATCATCCATATCGGCGGGACGCGTCAAAACATTAGCCGTCAGATGAATCTAAAATTGTCGAAAGTCGCTGCTATTTTATTGAAACGCTTCCAGGTATTTTACCCCGGCACCGGTATTGAATATCACAACTGTTTCGCCCTCGTTAACCTCGCCGCGGTCGATCAACTTCCTTAATGCAGGCAGGCATGCTGCGCCTTCCGGAGCAGCAAAGATCCCCTCGGCCGCACCGATCTCGCGAACCGCCGCGGTCAATTCTTCATCAGTAACGGATATTGCCGTGCCGCCCGACGCTCGAACGGCGTCAAGGATCAGAAAATCGCCGATCGCCTTTGGAACGCGAAGCCCCGATGCAACGGTTGAGGCGTTTTCGAACTCATCCGCGAACCGCTCGCCATTTTCAAACGCCCTTACGATCGGCGCGCACGTGGCCGACTGAACGCTGACCATTCGCGGCCGCTTCGGACCGATCCAGCCCATTTGCTCCATCTCATCGAATGCTTTCCACATTCCGATCAAGCCCGTGCCGCCGCCCGTCGGATAAATTATAACGTCCGGCATATTAATCGGCAGCCAGCATTCACGGTTCGCTTCCCCGCCAGTAGCAACACTCCGCCGTGCCATCTGCTCGACAAGTTCATAGCCCATCGTCTTCTTTCCTTCCACCCTGTAAGGTTCCTTCAGTGTCGAAATATCAAACCAACCCTGGGCCTCCTTCCGTTCGGCAACGATCTTGCCGCAATCTGTTATCAGGCCATCGACCAGCGTTACGTTAGCTCCCGTTTGCTCGCATTCGATGATGTTTGCCTTAGGAGTATCGGCCGGCATAAAGATGAAGGCCTCCATACCTGCTTTCGCTGCGTAAGCCGCGATCGCACCCGCGGCGTTCCCCGCCGAAGGGATCGCGACCTTTCTAACTCCCAATTCCTTCGCCATCGAGATCGCCGCCGTCATCCCGCGGGCCTTGAACGATTGTGTCGGGTTCTGCCCCTCGTCCTTTATGAACAGGTTCAGTCTAATGGGTAGTGTCGCGGCCAGTCTGTCCACCTTGACGAGCGGGGTCCATCCCTCACCGAATGTGACGATGTTTTCGGGATCGTTAACAGGAAGTACGTCGCGATACCGCCACAGCGATGGTTCCCTATTCAGGAAGCTATCACCAAGTTCTACTAGTCCGTCGTGCCATCGCGGATGCCAAGCCTGCTCAAAAGCGCGTGCCGCCTTTTCGAGGTCGTAGCGAACAAGCAGCGGTTTGCCGCATTCTTTGCAAAGATTCTGCAGTACATTTGCCTCATGCGTCAGGCCGCACAGGGCGCATTCGAGATGTGTGACGTTCATGCGAAGATTCTAGCCTGCCTTCAGGCTCCGCCGCTACTTGAAAACAAATTCCCTGAACAGATTTACGACCGCATTCACGCCCAACGATATTGTTCCGCTGCGGACACCGTCTTTCCAGTCGTTCCCGGGCGGGTACCATGTTTCCGCGGCTATGATGTTTGAGGTGTAAGTTCCGACAATACGCGGTACGCCGACGGTTCGTTTTCCGTTCGGTTTGCGGGCCGTGACTGTTGAAAGAAGAGCGTTACCTACACGGGAACCGACGTTTTTCTTATCGCTTCGGTAGTAATGACTATCGAGTTTGAGCGCCTCGTCCAGGCCGTAGGAAACCGTGTTTCGGATCAGATTCCGACCGAAGTTGGAAGCGACTCGCTTGCCGAAACCACGGCCATTCGATTCCCAGCCTTCGGGCGAATCGGTCGCCGTGCCGATCGCGGCTCCAGCAGTGATGCCGACCCACGCGAACGGACCAACGGTGTCATTCACATAGCGTTTGAATCTCTTTTCAGCGTCAGGCCGTACGTACGGCGTCGATTGAGGAGTCTGGCCAAGGGCAAAGCCCGCAAGGATCGCCGTCAGGCAACCCACAAAAAATATAGTTTTCATACCCACCTTGTTCTTATTTCGTCACTTCGAGAGCATTGGCTTCAAAGCCGCATAAATATTTTCGGTCATTATTTGCGTACCGCGAGGGTTCGGATGAATACCATCGGCTTGATTCAGCTCTTTATTTAGAGCGATGCCGTCAAGGAGAAATGGGAGAAACTCGACTTTATGCTCGGTCGCAAGGTCGGGAAACGCCTTGACGTAATCGCGTTGATACTGGGCTCCCATGGTTGGCGGTGCCAGCATTCCGCAGAGCAAAACCCGGATGTTTTTGGCTTTAGCTTTGACGATTATCTTTTCGAGATTCGCCTTCATCTTGTCGACCGGAACACCGCGAAGCAGGTCGTTCGCCCCGAGCTCTAGGATCAGGATCTTCGCATTTTCCTGTTCCAAAACCCAATCCGCACGCTCAAGCCCGCCGAGCGTCGTATCGCCCGAAACACCCGCGTTCACGACCTCAAAATCGAAACCGTCGGCCTTCAACTTCTCCTGGAGAAGATACGGATAGGATTCTTTTTCGGCCAATCCGAATCCGGCAGTCAGGCTGTCGCCAAAGGCTATTATCTTGGGTTTCGAGGTATCCGATTTCGGCATTGTCACCGGCTTGTTCGAGCGCGCCGAATTCGAGCCGGGCCTCGCTGCCGCACAAGCAAACGCCATCGAAACCAAAAACACGAAACAAATGGTCGCCAAAATTCGCATTACAAAACGCATCCTCATCGCAATACTTAACGAAATACAGCGGAAATAGGATGCAGAATTATTGGAACTTGTTGGTGAAATTTTCGCAAGTTAAGATATTCGCAGAAGCGGAGGGGACAAGGTAGCAAAAAGGGGCGAAGTCGAAAGGGCGACGGTGCGTCCAGTAATACTTAAACACCTCACCCGCCCGTTTTTGCCTTTTGCCTTTCGCCTTTCGCCTTTTCACTATGATCCGACTCCAAAACGTAACAAAGACCGTCCGCTCCGGCTCAGACGACCTGACCATTCTCGATGACGTCAGTTTTGACGTTCCTGATGGCGAGTTTGTCGCGGTCACCGGTGCGTCGGGCAGCGGAAAATCCACTTTGCTCGGACTTATCGCCGGGCTCGATGCGCCGAGTTCGGGCCAGGTCTTTATCGACGATGACGAAGTGACCGCGATGACCGAAGACGGTCTCGCTCGGATCCGCAGCGAGAAGATCGGCTTTATCTTTCAATCGTTTCATCTGATACCGAGTCTGACCGCCTACGAAAATATCCTGATCCCGATGGAGATCCTCGGCCTTTCGAATGTCCGCGAACGGGCAAACGAACTATTGGAACAGGTGGACCTGACCAACCGCGGCCACCATTACCCGGCCGAGCTTTCCGGCGGCGAACAGCAGCGCATCGCCATCGCCCGGGCTTTCGCCAATTCACCAAAGATCCTGCTCGCCGACGAACCCACCGGGAATCTTGACTCAAGAAACGGCCAGCATATTTTCGACTTGATGAAAAACCTACACGCTCGGAACCATGTCACGCTCGTCCTGGTAACACACGATCCGGCTCTCGCGGCACGTGCGCAGCGTCAAGTCATTCTCGCGGACGGTAAGGTCATAAAGGACGAGATCACGCGGTCATGAGATTCATCTTCAACCTAACCCGCCGCGAAATACGCTCTTCATGGCAGCGGCTGCTGTTCTTTTTTCTGTGCATCGCGCTCGGTGTTGGGTCGGTGGTCGCTCTTCGGTCGCTGATCCAGAATCTGACCAAAGTTGTGGGCAACGACGCCCGTGCCTTGATGACCGCCGATCTCGAGGTGACATCGACCAATGATTTCTCGCCGTCCGACATCGTCAAGGTCGAGGAAGTGATCGCCCGGTTTCCATCGGTCGAAGCGAGGAATGAGGTTATAACGACATCGTCGATGGCCCGCCCGTCGGACCCGGCCAATACATCGCTCGAATTCGTCGAGCTGAAAGGCATTGAGCCGCCGTTTCCGCTTGTCGGTA
This sequence comes from uncultured Chloracidobacterium sp., assembly GCA_964410495.1. GTDB lineage: Bacteria > Acidobacteriota > Blastocatellia > Pyrinomonadales > Pyrinomonadaceae > OLB17. Next base: position 190,981 of record CAYPGP010000001.1, on the reverse strand, counting down.
TGTTCATGCTTTCGGACGGCAGGCCGTTCGACTTCAAACTGCTCGAAAACAACGGAGCGATCATCGCAAAGATCCTCATCGAGGAACTCGGCGTAAATGTCGGCGACAAGCTGAAGATCGGCGAGACCGAATTCGAGATCCGTGCAACTTTTGACGAGGAACCCGGCGGATCGAGTGGTTTCCGGCTCGGTTCGCGGATATTCGTCGAGAAAAAAGCATTTGACGATGCCGGAATAACCAGAAACGCGAGCCGCGTCCGCCGCCGCATTCTCTATCGAACCTCCGACAACCCGACCGAGATAGTTGGCCAGTTAAGGACCGCGTTGACCGGCACGACCGTTCAGGTGAATTCATACCGCGAACAGCAGGAAAACCTTAGCGAGCAGTTCGAACGCACCGAGAATTATCTATCGCTCACGGGCCTGCTCATACTCGTTCTCGGCGGTGTCGGCGTTTGGAACGTCGCCAGAGCGTTCGTCGAACAGAAGCGTAAATCGGTTGCCGTTCTTAAATGCCTTGGTGCTAGTGGAACGCGCATAATTACCGTTTATCTACTGCAAATACTCACGCTCGGCATCGTTGGAAGCCTGTTCGGCGTTCTGCTTGCTCAGGGCGGATTGCTTATCGCTAAATGGCGGTTTGTCGACGCCCTGCCGGAGAAGATGAGCTACGCGGTAAGTTTTTCCACCGCCGTCCAAGGCGTTGTGCTCGGCGTTCTGATATCGATGCTGTTCTCGGCCTTACCATTGCTCCAGATACGCACGATCAAGCCGAAACTGCTGCTTCGCGACGAGAATAATGACAATATCAAACGCCTCGACTGGGCCAAATGGGCTTTCGGTGCCGTCAGCCTCGCCGGGCTTCTTGCACTCGCAATCTGGCAAGCGGGTTCGGTTCGTGTTGGCGCCTATTTTCTCGGTGGACTAGCCGCGACCGGGCTGGTGCTTTATGTTTCAGCCGCCGTCCTGACGTTGATCCTAAAACGGCTGAAAGCAATCAGTTCATTCTCGTTTCGCCAGGCGATCAACTCGCTCTACCGGCCCGGAAATCAAACACGCATTATTTTGCTTGCAGTCGGCCTCGGTGCATTTGTTGTTATCACGGTGCAGATCATGCAGGTGAACCTCGTTCGCGAGTTCGATTTCTCGCGAAATCGACGACTGCCCAGCCTGATCTTTGTCGATATCCAGAAAAGCCAGATCGCCGATCTCGCCCGTGTTATTCAGGAGCGAACCGGCGAAACGCCCGAACAAACTGCAACGGTCCGGGCCCGGATCTCATTCGTCAACGGTGAACCGATCGACTACCAGCAACGCGAAGTCCGACAGAACCAAGGCCAGATCGGCCGCGAATTTGCGATCACTTACCGCGAAAAGTTCGAGGAGAACGAAACGATAATCGACGGAGCATGGTGGCCGCCGGGCGATGCAGGCGAAACTCCCGAAGTCTCGGTCGAGGAACGCATGGCGACAACGCTGAAGGTTGTGCCGGGCGATTCGATAACGTTCGACATCTCAGGCCGAAAAATAACCGCTCTCGTTTCAAACATCCGCAAGATCGATGTGCGAAACGCCCGCACCGCATTCGTCTTCGTTTTCAAACCCGGAACGCTCGAAAAGGCTCCGCAGAGCTTTGCCGTGACCACGCTTAACCACGTGCCCGCGACCGAACGCCAGCGGCTGCAACGCGAGGTGCTCGACAAGTTTCCGAATGTCCAGATCTTCGACGTAGCCGACATCATCGCGGCGGTAAATAAGCTCGTTAACAACTTCGTGATCGCGATCTCGTTCGTCGGCAGTTTCGTACTGCTTAGCGGCATCCTGATCCTGATCGGCTCCGTCGCCCTTACAAAATCGCAGCGCATCTACGAAAACGCGATCCTGAAAACGCTTGGGGCGAAACGGCGTACGCTCGCAACTATCCTCTTCGCCGAATACGGCCTCCTCGGCCTCCTCGCCGGGATCATCGCCAGCACCTTCGGGGTTATACTCTCGTACGTGGTCGCAACATTTCTTATGCGCATCGACTGGGAATTCGATCCGCTAATTGCCGGGCTCGGTGTCGTCATCACCGCACTGCTCGTAATGATAGTCGGCGTAGCGGCAAGTTTTGATGTTCTATTTCGAAAACCGCTGACAACGTTGCGTGGACAGTGACAGGGCTTAACTATCCCCATTCGGATCAAACGGATATTTTTCCAGAACGGCTCGTAGATTTACCTGCCCGAAAAGCGTTTCGAGATAGGCCCCGAAGCGATGCAGCAGCGGAACCAGGTCCTTATTTTGTTTTGTAACGAAGATCTCTTCGGCGAACCGCTCGACCGTTTCGGTGTCTTTGTAGAACAGAAATTTCACGGTGCCGCTAAGGAACCGCCGCAGTTCTGCGAGCATCTTTTCGATCTCGGCCTTTTCGGGTTTTGCTTCGGCGGCCTGGACGACCTTGGTCGCATCCCAGAGTTCACGACGAAGAGAGATGGACTGCTCGAGCTTGATGTGGAACGTCGGGAACAGCTCGAAGATATCGGCTTCCGGGTCTATCGTGCGGGCAAAGCCGGCGAGGATCTGTTGGAAGCCCTCTTTGAGCAGCGAATGCGCGGTCTCGATGCGGGCATAGATCGATGGCGTGGGCCGCATCTGGGCGACACCGGCGAGTTCCTGCGAATAGACCTTCTTGAGTTCGATCGAAGCCGTGTACGACGCCGCATCGAGCGTACCAAAAAGCTCGGCCTCTTCGTTCGGGAAGCGTTCGAGCCGGTTGTTGATGTATTGCGTCAGGTCGTATATCTGCTCATTGACCCGCGAGAAGATCACCAGCGAGGGCTTCAGAGGCTCATCGGCATCAAGCATGCGGCCGACCACGCTGAGCCATTGCAGAATGATGCCAAATCTCGGAAGTACGAGAGCGAGTTCGCTTTGCTCCGGACTTAGAAATCCACGATTGGCCGTGATCTCTTTGAGGATTCCCGGCAGATTAGTTCGGCCCGCCTCTTCGGCGATCGCGATCATCGCACCGAATGCCGGCGTCGAATGAAATCTGGCCGACAGCATGTTGCTCCACGCCCTCCATTCGCCAGCCCCGAGTGAGTTCGAGGCGATAAGCCCTTCGGATAAAACCAAAGTCTCACGCAGAGCGGCGGCAAGTTCGCTGATCTCACCTCGGTCGAGCGCATTCTTATCGTTCAGCGTGAGCGACAGGATGCGGGCATTCAGCATCGTGCAGCGCTGCAGTACGGAATTGAGGAGCCGAAATTCCTTTGAAGAATCGTTTGTCTGCCGAATGTCTTTTTGACCAATGAATGACTGATGCCCCGCGGCTAGAAAACTCTCGACGCCCGAGAGCCAGATACCCAGTTCGATCTTGATTGCGCGAACTTCATCAGACACCGAGGCGCCTCGAGAGTAAGTGCTCTCGGCGATATCATTGTCGGAATGAACTTCCACTTGTTCTTCTACAAACACGGCTGACAAAATGGGGATTTCCTCTGTGAAGCTAGCGACGATTGGGATACGGCGGGGAAACCGCTAATCTAGTTATAACCTTTATTTGATGGGCTTGGCAATAAAAAAGTAACAGCAATGGCCATAAAAGAACTTCTAATCGCAACGAACAATCCGGGCAAAGTTGCCGAAATGCGCGATCTGCTTGCCGGCATCGGAATCGACGTGATCGGACTCGGCGACCTGCCGCATTTTACCGAGGTGCCTGAAACCGGCGATACATTCCGCGAAAACGCCAGGCTGAAGGCCGTAGGATACGCACAACAAGCAGGCATGACTGCCATTGCCGACGATTCCGGACTCGAGGTAAACGCTCTGGATGGGCGGCCCGGCGTTTATTCGGCTCGATACGGCGGCGACGATCTCGGCTTTGACGCAAAGATGCGGCTGCTGCTGGATGAGATCGCCAAAACCGGCGATCCGGACCGCTCCGCAAGGTTCGTAAGCTCGGTGGCTATCGCAGGGCCGGACGGCGGTTTGATCTTCGAAACTGAAGGGTATTGTATTGGCCATATCGACTTTGAGCCGCGCGGTACGGGCGGTTTTGGCTACGATCCGCTGTTCATACCTGATGGTTTTGAAATGACTTTCGGGCAACTCGATTCGACGATAAAGCGCGAGATAAGCCATCGAGCGGCGGCCTTTCGCGAAATAATCCCGTTTTTACGGCATTTTAACGGGGTCTCGACTTGACCAAGCCCGTCTGGATGCTTAAAATCCGTTTCTTGGAATCGTTTCTCAATCGAGGGTAAACGGGGCATAGCACAGCCTGGTAGTGCGCTCGCTTTGGGAGCGAGAGGTCGCAAGTTCGAATCCTGCTGCCCCGACCATTTTTTTCGTCTCGATTGGTTTCCCCCGACTTTTTACGCCAGTTCCACTTAAGCGTGAAAGATTTACTTTAATATTACTTTGAAAACAACCAACTGGAGGTTACTTAACTATTATGGCTCGTATGACACAAACTGAGATCATCAGCAGCTTGGCTGATTCGACCGGTGCAAAGAAATCGGACGTCAAAGCAATGTTCGACGCTCTTGCGGCTCTCGCTACCAGCGAAGTCAAAAAGAATGGCGAATTCACGCTTCCCGGCTTCGGCAAGCTGAAAAAGACCGCCCGTAAGGCACGTGAAGGCCGCAACCCTGCGACCGGAGCGGTGATCAAGATCCCTGCCAAAACGACCGTCAAATTCACGATCGGCAAGGCGATGAAAGACGCTGTTGCCTAATAGCCACATTATAATGTGCATATAAGATCTGTGGCCGGTAAATCTTGTGGTTTACCGGCCACATTTTTGTCATTTTTTTGCGGTTTCGGCGAAAAAAAGTAGTGACATGCCAAAATTTATCTGTTACAGTCTAGTTACAGTTGATTCGAAGGCCGTGGTTAGTATGTTTTCAGCATCTATTTGGGCTGGAGCAATCATCTAATTTATGCCGAGAAAGCACGTTGTTTCACGCTTTTTCGTCAGGGTCGTGCCGAAGAAGCACTGCGACTCTAACCCGAAAGGGATAAAATAGGAAACAAGGAGAATAAACGTGGCAGCAGCTAGACCGATGACCCTGCAGGACAGGGTTTTGCAAATTGATCATATTCAAGCACGCCGCTTTTCCAAGCTGACCGGTGATGCGGTGGAAATCGCGGCAGAAGGTATCATCCGTCACCTAAGGGCCTGTGCCCGTATGGATGTCAACCCCGACGCTTCGGCCGTCCGCGAGATCATCGACGATGCTCTTAACGGCAGACGCGTTTTTGCCGAAACGTCAAATGACCTTTTGGCCGCTTAGTTTTATAAAAATAGCAATAATGAATTTGGACCGCCTTCATGGCGGTCTTTTTTTGCGCCATTTTGCGTCCCAACATTTTGCGTCCCAAGTTCTTCACCATTCAAATTTGGCCGGTTTAACAGCGTCCTAATGGCGGCGTTCGTTGAAAAAGCCCGCGCGTTAGCAAGGGCGTATCGCTTAAGCCGAGGGGTTACGCGAATGCGTACCAAGTTTCGGAAAGATATCTTGCGGTGACGATCCGCGAATCGCCCTTGCTTACGCGCGGGCTTTTGTATTCGGATTGCGTCCCAAAGATCTTCTGCTAACATTCGGATCGGCACTTGTCAGTACCGGGAACGGTAGTGACCGGGGCTTTTCGACGGACCGGTAAGATGATCGTAGGTTCCGCAGTTAGATCCCTGTTTGCGTCCCAAAAATTTGGGATGCTTTCTGTTACAGCAGCCCCGGTCACTACCGTTCCCGGTACTGACTCGTTCTTATGCGTCCCATAATTTTCAAATATCCGGTGTCGAAAATACGAATGTGGCCAAGAAATAAAGATCAATCCTTACACCGTGCTACGTCGGGGCTGCGGGTTCAGGTTCGAGCTTGGGCGGCTTGACTACGGTGATCGAGCATTCGGGTTTGGTCATGATCATGCGGATCACCTCGTCTGTGGAGAGCTCAACCAGTTTTTCGCCATCGAAGACGGCGACGGGCCTTTCTGCGATGTACTCGATCAGATCGAGGAACGAAAAGGCTTCCCCGTCGCCGTCATGCTCCGCCAGCCGGGCCGCGTCCGGTCCGGAACTGTACCCCATCCGGCTTTCCTCAAGGATCTCGCAAACGGTCTCGACATACCGCGCTCGTTTGTCGGGGCCGTACGGGATCAGGTGTTTCTGGATATGGTTTAGCGTTTCAGCAACAGTTGGCTTTTTCATCACAGGGATGAAGCTACCACGAGGCCGTCGAAAAAGGAATGATAAAATGCCGGGATCGACGCAGAATGCGTAAAATGACGCAAAATGCTTAAAACGACACAGAATGCCGACTTTGACGTATTTTGCGTTATTTGAGGCGTAGCTTGAAGAGCACGTATTTACCGAACTCCTCACGGTCGTACCTTTCGTACCATCGGTCCAGGTCGTTTTGATACGGTTCGAGTTCGGCGGGCGTGACTAGGTAGTCGAGCTTCGGGACGTTCGGCGATCGTGCGTCGAAGGCTGCGGCGTAATCTGCATAGCGGCGAGCTTCCTCGTCGATCTCGCCGTAAGTCAGCGGTTTGTATTCGGAGTTGAGCCGGTCGGTATGACGGCCCCATCCGAAAAGGGCGATCATCGACACGAAATCCTCGCCCTTCTTCATCCCTTCGGCGAGCTGCCGTTCGCTGACGCCCTGATAAAGAAGCTGCTGGTAGTATCGCTCTTTGCTCTCTTCCCAGCCGAGCCCGGGAAACACATGCTGGTGCCGAGCCCATAGAACCGACTGCGGGGCGATCGTCGGCAGATCGTCGCCTTCGGCGATGCCGAGATGCAGCACGACTTGTTGATGCTTGTTGGCGTCGTTCACCGCTAATTCGGTCAAACGCTTCCCGACGGGCATCGCCTGATCACGAAGCACGTTCACATCGTCGAGCACGCGGACGGTGTAATGGCATTCGACAAAGCCCCAGCCGGCAGCGATCAGAGCGATAAACACCATCGCGAACCGGGCCACGGGCTTTTCACGCCCATCGCCGCTCCGCCAGATCAACGCAAACGCTACGACAACTGCGAGGCCCGCGACATAATTGCCGATGAAGACCTGATAATGGATCGGCTGCAGCGATTGGCCCGTGATCAACTGCTGGTTAAAGACTATCGCGGGCGTCAGAGCGAGCGAGATCGCGAATAGCGTTCCGCGGTCACGCAGGCGGAACATTCCCAGCACTATTCCCGCCGCAATTATTACGAGCACGAAAAAGCCTATCAATTCGGGAACGCGAAAAAGATCGAGCTCGCGTGTCCGAACAAGCAGCTGGACATGGTCCATCGTATGCGAGCGTTTCGACAGCAGCCAAGCGTAGGGCACGAGTGCCGCTACGCATCCGGCGGCAAGTAATAGCAGCCGTTTAACGTCGCCGCCGAAGCCCTGAGGACGAAAGATGATCCAAACCAGCCCGAGGCATCCAAGCCACGCCGCCGCGGCAGTCCAAACGTAAAAATATGCGAATACAGTGTAAGCAAACGCTGCGACGGAAAGCGGAAGAACAATGTTTAGGTAGGATCGATGTTCTTTGAATCTTGTCGACTCTGCCGCGCTCTCATCGGAATCGTTGCCTATCATCTTCCACACGAGCCCGAGCAGAACAAAGAACGCCGGGAAAGCCATCGCCGGAATGTAGCGGCGAAATCCCGGAAAATAGGGATAAGAAAAACCGTCGCCGACTATCTCGCCGATAGCCCCTTCGCCCGCAAAAAGCGCACCTCCGGCCAGCACGACGAGCGACCCGGCCATCGCGAACAGCGAATCGCCGGTGAGCATCCCAAGCAGCCAAAATATCGCAAGCGCCGTCAGAAACGCGGCGAGAGCGCCGCTGATCGTCATCGCCCATGGAGCGCCGATGCCGAGAATACGAGCCGGGACCGCGATCGTCATTGGTCCCGCGAATTGTATGGAAAATAGAGATTCGGGCTGCGGGTTTTCCGGCGAATCGTCACGCCCAGTATAAGGATCGTTCTTGCGCGGCCGCCCGTCGATCAACGCCTTGAGATAGCCCGCGTACGCGACCTCGTCTATGTCGTTATAAGCGTAATGCCCGTTCCATTCGCCGCCACGCAAATAGTGCATCTTCATCTGTGGATACAGCGAGAATACGGCCAGGAACAAACCGGCGATCACTCCATAACGCCATTTGAGCTTCATAGAAAACGAATTGCCAGATTACCATACGCCCCGAACCGACGCCGAATTTGCACAGCATTACATTCGTAAACAGTTTTATTTACATAACTTTACAAAAAGGTGTGAAAAACTGACATCCAAACAGCAAAAATCTTCGTACTGTTAGATGTACGCGGAATTCGGGCAAGCACTATCAGCCGGAAGTGGAATATTAAGACGGTCGAAAATCATTTTTTATATAGACCGCGAACAAGGGTTAAACCGCGGACGTTGAGAAAAACATAAATCTTAGGAGACTTAATAAATATCATGTTCAAATTCACCACGAAATTATTCCTTGCTGCTTCGTTTCTTGTTCTCGGCGGTTTTTCTGCCGCAAATGCTCAGATCGTCGATGGTACGGCGATCAAGGTAAGCGTTCCTAACGCATTCGTTCTTCGCGACAAAACGTTCGAAGCAGGTGTTTACACCTTCGAGCGTACGCCGAACACGGCTGATTCGCCGTCGCTCTTGATCGTTCGCGGCGAAAATGGGTCGTCGATGATCTTCGACACGATCACCTCGGGCTTGAACAATGCGGCGAAATCGACGCAGCTCGTTTTTGACACCGTCGGCAGCACCACTTATCTGACCGGCATTATCGTCAAGGGCGGCGAGTCCAAGAGCGAGATCGTCAAGACAAACACGCAGGCAAAGCTTATGGCCGACTCGGTTTCGAAGCGTATGTATCTGACGATCACTAACGCGGCCGGCTTATAAAAAAGTTCCTCTGGATCTTCATTGATCCTCCTCTTGGTGCAGCACTTTGCCGAGTGCTGCACCTTTTTTCGTTTTATCTTCCGTATATTGCGTCGAGGATCCGGGCGACTTCCCTGCCGGTTTCACCCGAGACGCGTGGTTCGCGACCATTCATCACGGAGTCAGCAAAATCTTCGATCAAGGGCAGATGAAAGTTTTCGGACGGCGGATGGGCTTCAGTTTTTTCTCCGGCAGCGTTCGCGACCGTGATAACACCGCTGTTCAGCGACGCTATACGGATGGTGCCCTCGGTGCCAAAAATATCGAAAGAATCGACAGAGGAATTTGCCGCATGAGTTACCGTCAGCGAAGCGCACGGGCCGGAGTCGAATCGAAATAGTGCAGACGATGTATCTTCAACCTCGCGGTCGAAAATAACGTTCGAGTTGATACTTTCGACGCTGTTCACGCTGCCAAAAAGATCAAGCAGGATCTCGATCCGGTGGCAACCGAAGTCCATCATCGGCCCGCCGCCGCTCTTTGCTTTCTCGATAAACCATCGCCGCGGATGCTCCGGGCCCGGATTGAATGCTTCGAAGGTGTTGACCTGGACAAATACCGGCTTCCCGATCTCGCCGTCGCGAAGGGCTTTTCTCATACGTTCGACGACCGGATAAAAACGACGATAGTAAGCAATACCAAGCTTAACGCCGTTTTCTTCACACGCCGCCATCATTTCATCGCACTCGGCGACATCGAGCGCCATTGGTTTTTCGCATAGGACGTGCTTCCCCGCCTGGGCCGCGTCTCGTGTGTGCTTGGAATGGAGATAGACCGGTGACGCGATGTAAACCGCGTCGATATCGCTCGACGAGAGCATTTCGCGATGATCGGAATACCACTCGGGAATGTCGAATTCGCGTGCAAAATCTTCCGCCTTCGCGGCATCTCTACGGCAAACAGCCACAAGTTCGCACAAACTCGATTCCGTGAGAGCCGGTACGATCCGCTTGCGAACAATGTCGCCTGCCCCTATCAATCCCCAACGTATTTTGTTCATAACATTTACGAGAAATGGTGTTAAAAGTTTTTGTTCACATTTCGAGCGTTTCGTGTTATTTTAATACTTGGCTATTCCCACGCAACCGGCCGCCTTCCTGTCAGATGAATAATTTTTTCCTCGATCTGCGCACGCTTTCGTTTGCATTAATGCTGGTCACCGGTTTGATGGCCGCGGTGATGTTTTTCGTCTGGCGTTCGCAAAAAAATTATCCGGGAACAAAATTCTGGGTACTTTCAAACATTTCAGGTGCCCTCGGCTTCTTCTTGATCGGATTGCGCGGCTTTGCTCCAGATCTGTTTACCGTTGTCCTCGGAAATTTATTTGCGGTCGCGACTACCGCGCTGGCGCTGGAAGGAAACCGAAGATTTCTTGGCCTGCGACGCGACAGCATGATACCGATCACTGTCGTTTCCGCCTACGCCATCACTCTAGCGTTCTATACTTACATTCAACCGGATGTTATCGCGCGGATAATCACCGCCTCGATAGTATCGTCGCTTCTGGCTTTTCTATGCTACAGGGCCTTCGCCGAACGTTCCGACCTGATGTCGAACATGGTTTATCGGACGGTCGCCTACACATTCCTGCTTTTTGCGATCCTGATGTTCGTCAGAATGATCGCCACGATGGCCTTCTCGAGCATTTCTGAGTTGTATACGCCGGATTGGATACAGTCCGTGTCGTTCATGACATTTTTGGTCTTTGCAACAGTGTGGAGCTTTAATTACGTCGTGCTCAACGGCGAGCGGCTGCAGGAAGAACTTCGCGAAAAAGAGGCGGAACTCCTCGAACGCGCCGCAACGGATTTCCTGACCGGCCTCGGTAACAAACGGGCCTTCGACGAATTTGCGAACTCCGAGATCAAACGCGGGCGTCGATACAACATTCCGGTTTCGCTCGTGATCATCGACCTCGATCATTTCAAATCTATCAATGATACACACGGCCACGCCGTCGGAGACCGGGTTTTGGCCGAAGTCGGGCTGCTTCTGAAGCGGTTGACGCGCCAGCACGACCACGTTGCCCGGCTGGGCGGAGAAGAATTTGGCGTACTGCTCACGCATACCGATCTGGAAACGGCGCATGCCGTGGCAGAGGCGTTCCGCCGCGAGATCCAGAGCATAATGGTCGAACACGGCCGGTCGCAGATCAAGATAACGTCAAGTTTCGGCGTCGCTGAACTGCTTGCAGAAGACACGCTCGAATCGCTGATGGAGCGCGCGGATACGAACCTTTACAAGGCAAAAGACCAGGGACGCAATCGCGTGGTATCCAATTCACGCGGCAATCTTCGCCTATTCTCAAAAAGCCGCTAGAAATAGTTTGCAATAAAACCAGGCTGGAAAGCGTCTAATTCACAGACTACAATCTGTAACTGTGAGTAAATTCGCGATGACGATCTATAGCCTGGCACTCTTTCTTTCAACCGTATTCTTTTCGGCTTGCTCTAATTCGGCACCGACCGGCGGTTTCGAAGGACAAACCTTTGAGACTCAGGATAAGTCGAAATTCAAGGTCGAGACGTTCGTTTCCGGTGTCGAGGTCCCGTGGGGCTTCGCCTGGCTGCCGAATAAGGACATGCTCTTTACCGAGCGTAAAGGCCGTGTTCGGATCGTCGAAGGCGGAAAACTTCGGCCCGAGCCAGTTTATGTGGTTCCAGACGTCGAGCCTTCCGGCGAGAGCGGTTTGATGGATATTTCGCTCCACCCGAAATTCGGCGAGAACAGTTTCGTTTACCTCGCATATTCCTACAACAGCGACGGAAAGCGCGTAAAGGTCGTCAGATACAAATTCGCCGATAAGAAACTCACTGAACCTAAAGTCATCATCGAAAATATTCCCGGGGCCGCGAACCACGCCGGGATGCGTGCTCGTTTCGGCCCGGACGGCAAGCTCTATATAACCACCGGCGATGCGACCGATTGGAATCTCGCTCAAAAGCTAGATTCGCTCGCGGGGAAAACGCTGCGGCTTAATGACGACGGAACGGTGCCGCAGGACAATCCATTTATCGCGGAAAAAGGCGCGCGGCCTGAGATCTGGTCTTACGGCCACCGAAACGCTCAAGGATTAGCCTGGCAGCCTGGAACAGGGGCGATGTTCCAAACGGAACACGGCCCAAGCACTTTTGAGGGAAAGGGTTCGGGTGGTGACGAATTTAATCTCGTCGAACGCGGAAAAAATCTCGGCTGGCCTGAGATCCACCACACGGCAAAACGCGAGGGAATGGTGTCGCCGCTGCTCGAATACTCGCCCGCATGCGCTCCCGGAAGCGGAATGTTCTATAACGGCTCGCAGCTTCCGGCTTTTAAAGGAAATTTCTTCTTCGGCTGTTTAAGAAGTGCCCGAATAGTTCGGGTCGTACTCGATGGAAGTCGGGTCGTTTCCCAGGAAGATCTGGTAACAAAGACTTTCGGCCGCATCCGCGAGATGGCCGAAGGGCCCGACGGATACATCTATTTCTCAACCTCAAACCGCGACGGCCGCGGCTCGCCCGCGGCGGATGACGATAGGATAATGCGGATCGTTCCCTAAGGTCGGAACCGCCTGCGTAAGTGGGCGGCATGGACGCTTTGATCGATGTTCGTTATTCCCAAAGTGGTTGCCGCCCGCTCACGCAGGCGGTTCTGACTCGAGCATTTTCTTCGCCTCAAGAAGTTCCGCTTTATGCTCCTCGGTCAGCACCGGATAATGCAGGTCGAGTGATTCCAGTTTTTTAACGATCACTTCCGAGACAGCGAGCCGCGTGAACCATTTCTTGTCCGCCGGGATGATGTACCACGGGGCAAGGTCGGTCGAAGTGGATTCGATCGCTTCCTTGTAGCACTTCATGTAATCGTCCCAATGGCCGCGTTCCTTGACGTCGCCCATTGAGAATTTCCAATTCTTGTCCTCTTCCTCGATACGCGACAGAAATCTCGCTTTTTGCTCGTCTCTCGAAACGTTGAGGAAGAACTTGATCACGTGCGTACCGTTCTCGACCATATGCTGCTCCCAATCGCGGATGTGTTTGAAACGCTTATTCCAGATGTCCTTATCATTAAGAGTCTCATTCGGAAGCTGCTGATAGTTTAGATATTCCGGATGAACGCGAACTACGAGAACCTCCTCGTAATGCGACCGGTTGAATATCCCTATCATCCCGCGACCGGGCAGGTTTTTCTGACATCGCCACAGATAATCGTGGTCGAGTTCCTCGCTCGACGGCTGTTTGAATGAAACCACGTGACACCCCTGCGGATTGACTCCCGACATCACGTGCTCAATGGCGCCGTCCTTACCCGCCGCATCCATCGCCTGAAAGACAACGAGCAGCGAATACTTGTCCTGTGCGTACAAAACGTCCTGAAGTTCACGCAGCCGTTCGACATTCTTCTTCAGGTCTTCCACCGCTTGTTTTTTGTCGCTATAATCGGCGGTGAAGTCCGTCGGATGGTTTTTCAGGTTAACTTTCGAGCCTTCGGCGATGCGGAATTTTTCGATTTTCATTTTTTGACGGTTCGATCTAACTATCCACTAAGAACTAATAACTATTCACTGAAGTTAGCTTAATTCAGTGGATAGTTACTAGTGGTTAGTTGATAGTGAGCTTCCTTTTTTGTCAACGCGGTTAGTACGCTTATTTTTTTACGCCGATATGAAAGCACTTCTTGTCATCATTTTTCTCGTTTGGTCTACAGCGGCGTTTGCTCAGCCTACGCTCTCGCCGGTCAAGATCAATCTCAAATCGGGAAAATCGTTTACGCTCAATCTTGCGTCGGATTTCGAGATCATTCCGGCTCTCGAAGGCCTGAAGCGAGTGCGATTTTTTGCTAAGGCCCCTGATGGCCGCATATTCGTGACGGACATGCTTAATCTGGCCGATAATTCGAAAGGAACGGTTTACATCCTGGACGGTTGGAACGCTCAAACGGGCAAATTTGCCAAGGCCATCCCGTACCTAACCAACCTTCGAAATCCGAACAGCGTCCAGTTCTACACCGACGAATCCGGACAGGAGTGGTTTTATCTCGCCGAAACACATCAGTTGACGAGGCGAAAATATACAAGAGGCGAGATAAAGCCGACCGACACAAAACCACAGGTACTTGCGACCTTTCCAGACTACGGCCTGAGCTACAAATACGGCGGCTGGCACCTGACGCGGACGATATCTTTTTCACCCGATCGCAGGCTTTATGTTTCAGTCGGTTCGAGCTGCAATGCGTGTGTAGAAAAGGAAAAGGTACGCGCCTCGATCATCTCGATGAACCCGGACGGCACTGATCAAAAGGAGTTCGCTAAGGGCTTAAGAAACGCGGTAGGCCTTCGGGCGATCGGCAAGTTCGTTTTTGCTACAAATCAAGGCAGCGATCATCTCGGCTTGCAGAAGCCGGATGAGACTTTTTATGCCTTGAAGGAAGGCTCGGATTACGGCTGGCCTTATTGTCACTCATCGAACGGAAAGATATTCGCCGATCCGAAGTTCAAACGTGCCGGCCAGTGTACAAATGTCGTGGCGCCGTATGCTCACTTCCCTGCCCGATCGTCCGCACTCGGCTTTGATTATTTCGACGATGAAAATGCCGATCCGGCGATAAAAAACGCTTTTCTCGTTGCCCTTCACGGCTCGACCAACAAGGCGATCGGCCACGGTTACAAGGTCACGATCATGCGAAAGGGCGAGCCGCTTGAGGATTTTCTAACCGGATTTCTCCAACGCGGCACCGTCAACGGCCGGCCGTGCGACATCATGAAGCTCGACGCAAATTCGTTCCTGATGACAGACGATCACGGCGGTGTCGTGTATTTGATCCGCAAAAAAGGCACGGTCGCTGAGATCAAGATCGACGAGCTGTTCTCAAAACCGATTGACGAAACGACGGCAGATTCGGAAGCGGAGCAGTCAAAACCATTCTGTTTTTCCATGATGTTAATTATCGCGGCCGGAGCCTTTCGATCTCTGATTTAACCGCGAACCAAGGCTCCGTAAACTTTGCGTCTTCCTTTGCGATCTTTGCGGCTTTGCGTTAAAAATCCTTTCTCACGCAGAGAAACGCAAAGATGCATTTTGTAACAGAATCTGTTACGGTTAGAAATCCGGTGGTTTGCGGTATGAATATTGGGATCACAGTTTATCCAACCTACGGCGGGAGCGGAATTGTCGGCTCGGAGTTGGGCCGTGATCTTGCTGAACGCGGGCACAACGTGCACTTTATTTCGTCTGTGCTGCCGACGCGCCTGACTGAGCTTAACGACAGGATCCATTTTCACGAGGTGGAGATGATGTCATACGCTCTGTTCGAACATCAGCCGTACGATCTCGCTCTGGCGACAAAAATGGCAACGGTCGCCCGAGCCGAAAAGCTCGATCTCCTCCACGTTCATTACGCAATTCCCCATTCGATCTCGGCGATCCTCGCCCGCGAATCCATCAAGCAAAAACGATATGTTCCGGTGATCACGACTCTTCACGGCACCGATATCACGCTAGTCGGAGCGGATCGCAGCTATCTGCCGATCACTCGTTACGGGCTCCAGCAATCGGACGGCGTGACCGCGGTCTCAAAGTTTTTGAAGCAGGCAACGATCGAAACCTTCGATTTTGACGAGATCGAGGTCATCCCGAATTTTATCTGCGAAAAGCACTACAAAAGGCTCGACGATTCGCCTCTGAAAGCGGAACTAGCGCCAAACGGCGAGCGGCTGCTGGTGCACGTATCGAATTTCCGTCATGTAAAGCGGCCGGTGGATTGCGTCGAGATCCTCGCAAAGGTCCGTGCCGAAGGGCAAAACGCTAGACTCGTCATGGTCGGCGACGGGCCCGAGCTGTCTGCGGTCCGTTATCGCGGTGAGCAGCTCGGCATGAATGGGAATGTCATTTACGTTGGGAAACAGGCTAACATCGCCGATTACATGGGCGTTTCGGACGTATTCCTGCTGCCCTCTGAACTCGAATCCTTCGGCCTCGCCGCCCTCGAAGCCCAGGCGTGCGAGCTTCCTGTTATCGCGACCCGCATCGGCGGCATCCCGGAAGTAGTCACTGACGGCGAAACCGGCTATCTAAGCGATGTTGCAGATGTGGAGAAAATGAGCCGCGACACGCTGACGCTCCTGAAAGACGACGATCTCCGCCGCGCATTCGGCGAAAAAGGCCGTGAGATGGCGGTCCAGCGATATTCGACCTCGAAGATCATTCCGCAGTACATCGCTTTCTACGAGAAGATAGTAAATAAAGCACATTCAGCTGCCGCGTGACTGGAACGCAGGCGCCCTCGCCTGCAAACGCTACGCTACGAAACGCTGACGAACCCCAATGAAATTCAACTTAACGAATGCGAAAGGACAACACGCCGGACGAACCGGCGTTGCAGGCGAGGGCGCCTGCGTTCCCGGCTAAATGCTCAAGCGCTACATGCACAACCGCGAAAGGTATTATGCGTTCCTCGAGGACAATCGCATTGTGCGCCCGTTTGAGTGGGGAACGGAATACGTTAGCGAAAACGCAAACGGCAGTGACCCGCGGAGGATATTTAGTGAGTTTTCGAAATATACGGTCGAGCACAGCGACGAATTCTTTGTCGATCCGAAAATCTCAGATTTCAAATTTGAAATTTCAGATAACGAGAGCCGTCTGACGTGGACCAGCGGCATCGAAACCAAAACGAAGGAAAACAACACCGCCTACGCAAGATTTTTCCCGCATGAGTCTAATAAGAAAGCGGCGGTGCTGGTATTGCCGCACTGGAACGCAAAGGCCGGAACTTATTTCGACCTCTGCAAGCTGTTTAACCGCATCGGCATCTCGGCTCTCAGATTGACGCTGCCGTATCACGAAGAGCGTAACCCGCCGGAATTTGACCGGGCTGATTATCTCGTTGCACCGAATGTCGGCCTGACGCTCCAGTCGCTGCGACAGGCGGTCGTCGATACGCGTTCAGCTGTCAGTTGGCTGAAGCAGCAGGGCTACGAAAAGATCGGCATCGTCGGGACGAGCATCGGTTCATGCGTCGGGTTTTTTGCATTCACGCACGACATGCGGATCGATGCGGCGGTTTTTAACCACGTTTCGGGCTATCCGGCCGATGTCGTTTGGCACGGGATAACGACGCACCACGTCCGCAAGGGCCTAGCTGACAACGTCACGCTCGACGAACTCCGCGAATATTGGCTGCCCATCTCGCCCATGGCCTACATCGAACGCCTCGCCAAACTCCCGCCGCGTCCGCAGCGTTACATCTACACGCTCTACGACCTCAGCTTCCCCGTCGACCTCTCACGCGACACCATCGCCGCGCTCCGCTCGCATAACATTGCACACAGCGAAGTCACGATCCCCTGCGGTCATTATACTCTGGGCGAGAAACCATGGGTCTATTACGACGGTTTTAAGATCATGTCGTTTTTGCGGAAGCACTTAAAGTAACTTTTCGAGATCATTTAGAAATGTAAGGTTCGAAGTCAGAACTTGAACTTATGACTTCGCACCTCCTTCGCACGGAAATATTTGTATATATCGGATAAGTATAATATTATAGCTATCCGATATGCAGAATGGGATCCGACAACGCATCCTCGAAAAAAAAGCGACTCTAGCCAAGCTGCGGTCGTTGCCCATGTCGGCGCTCGAACGGCTGCGTGCTGATTTCTTGGTTGAATGGACCTACAACTCAAACGCGATCGAGGGGAATACCGTCTCGTTGAGGGAAACGCGGCTTGTGATCGAGCACGGGCTGACGATCAGCGGGAAGACTCTGAAAGAGCATTTTGAGATAAATAATCATCAAAAAGCGATCGCGTTTGTCGAGTCGTTGGCGAAAAAAAGTTCGGCGATCACTGAGGCCGAGGTGCTTGAGATCCATCGGCTGGTTCTCGACAACATCGAAACTGAGTTTGCCGGCCGATATCGAGCGGGCAGGGTCAGAATTCTTGGGGCGAATTTCATTCCGCCGAATCATTTAAAGGTTCGCGAACTAATTGGTGAATTATTGGATGAAACATCGCGAAACGCCAACGGTCTCGACGTCATCGATCTCGCCGCACGTTTTCACCATCGATTTGTCTGGATCCATCCTTTTTACGACGGCAACGGACGCACCGCGCGACTCTTAATGAACCTTCTTTTGATGCGGGATGGTTTCCCGCCGGCCATCATTCTGGTAAACGACCGGAAGAAATATTACCGCGCGCTCGATGCTGCGAACGACGGTAATTACGAACGTTTTCAGTTGATCGTCGCCCAGGCAGTCGAGCGTTCGCTGGATATCTATCTCGAAGCCGCGGGAGTTAACGGCGAAGATGACTATGTGCCGCTTTCCGATCTCGCGACCAAGTTTTCGTACTCACAGGAATACTTGAGCCTGTTGGCTCGTCGCGGATTGATCGACGCTCATAAACGATCGCGAAACTGGCTCGCGACCGAGCGGTCGGTCGCAGACTATATCGCGAGTCTCGGATCGGACGAATAAAGTTCGCTTCAGCTCGATATCCAACGCCAATCGTTCCCGCCTACATCCAATCGGTGCTAAAATCTTGTGCAGTTTGTATCGGATGAGTCCGCTTCCTGAAAAATTCACGGCTACTATCGACGAGGCGGTCGCGTCGGTGATCTCGCGTGCCGAAAACGCTCGCGGACTCGGCGTTGAAGATATCAGGCCGAGGATCTCGGCGTGTGTTCAGAAGTATCTATTTGCGGATGGCTCATCGGCGGAACATGTTGAGATCAAAGAGTTTGTTGGCGAAATAAGGGCGGATGACCTGTGTTTGATCATCGCCTGCGAACGCGGGGATGAAGCGGCTTGGGAAGATCTGGTGGCCAATTTTGACTCGACGGTAAAGTCGGCGGCCCGGAAGATCTCGTCGAATACCGAGGATGCCGAGGACCTCGCATCTTCGATCTGGGCCGAGTTGTATGGGCTTCGGACCGATGCGGACGGTAACAAAAAGAGCAAGCTCGCGTATTATTCGGGGAGAGGATCGCTGGCCGGTTGGCTGCGCGCGGTCGTTTCGCAGCTTGCGGTGGATCAATTTCGGAAGGTCTCGAAATTTGTCCAGATCGAAGAAGATCGTGAGTTCGAGAACCTGGCAAACGAGGCGTCGAACGGTGACGGGCCGCTGATGGGTTCGCACACCGAGAATCCGGAGGAGCTTTACACTCAGGGGCGTGCACTCGCGGATGTTTCGGCGGCGCTAACCTCGGCAATGGCCGCTCTCGACGCCGAAGATCGTCTGATCCTGAAGCTGTATTATCATGACGATCTAAAGCTGAAAGATATTGCGGCGACTTTCGGTTATCACGAAGCGACCGCGAGCCGGAAGCTGACTCGAATTCAGGCGGATATTCGAAAAGGCGTCGAAAAAAGCCTGAAAAATCAGCACGGTTGGACTGACGGAGAAGTTAAGCGGCATTTATCGGAAACCGCCGCGAGCCTTGGGTTAAATCTCGAAACGATGTTCGCCGCATTACTGTTGGCGGCCGTCGTGCAAGATATCGTCTTTAGAAGCGTTCTATAGACGGTTACGAAAACCGTAGCCACAGAGGACACGGAGGCCACGGAGTTGTGATTTTGGTTGTAAGTCATGGTTAAACGAGGAAGATCGCATCTCAGTGGTCTCTGTGCACTCTGTGGCTAATTTGGAAATGGAACTTAAATTCGACAAAGAAATGGATGCGATCCTGCGGCGAACCGGCCGGGGTGTTTTGGTGGGCGATTCTCCGCCCGATAAGCCAAAACACATCGACGCCGACGAGATAGCTGCATTTGTCGAAAACGTTTTACCGGCCAAAACCCGTGCTCTATACATGGAGCACTTTGCGGACTGCGACCGGTGCCGGAAAATTCTTGCAAGTACGATGCTCATGGCCGGGGACGCTGCGGTTCCGGCCTTAGCTCCAGTTGAGGCCGAGGATAAAGACTTGGCCGTCGCTGCCATTCCTTGGTATCGAAAACTGTTCCGCACGCCGAATCTGGCGATCGCGATGGGTGCTTTGGTGCTAACCTTTGGCGGCATCCTTGGCTTTATTGTCCTGCAAAATCGCCAAGCCGAGCAGAACGCCAGCGTTGCCCGGGTCACTGAAAACGAGCGGCCTCAGGGCGGACCGTATGTGGGCGACAGCGCCACTGCGAATACCGCGGCTTCGGCGGCTAACGCGGTTCCCTACGCGGCGAACGCAAACACAAACACAACGTTGAGTGCCCCGGTTCCGGGAATCGTTTCCGCGACACCGGGAGAACCTTCGGCCAACAAACCGGCCGCTCCCGCAAGCCGCCCTGATCTTTCCATTTCAGGCGGAGTCCCAGCCGATGCACCCGCGACCGGCGGCGAAGTCATGCTGAAGGAGGAAGAACGGCAGCCGTTGGCCAAGGGAGCCGCACCGCCACCGCCGCCGAAGCCTGCAACGACGGACGAGATGGACGTTGCGCGCGCTGAGAAGAAGACCGAACCAGCGAAGGATGATGACGAAGCCCGGTTTGCTGCAAAAAGAAAACAGGTTGAAGCGAGGTCGCGCGACTTGCCCGCGGGAGCCTCAAAGAGCGGCCCGGCCCGATCCGGCCCGATGAACACGCAGCAAAACCAGATCAACACGCAGAACATGATCGAAATGCCGGTCACACGAGTTGTTGGCGGAAAGACTTTCAACAATCGAAACGGAGCCTGGTACGACTCAGCCTACCGGAACCAGGCCACCATGAACTTCCGCCGCGGATCGGAGGAATACAAAAAGCTCGATTCCGGATTGCGAAACATCGCCGATGGCGTCGGCGGGACGGTTGTTTTGATTTGGAAAGGTAAGGCGTATAGGATCCAATAGTAACTTTTTACCTAATCGCATAGCGATTATCTGATAAATTTGAGCTAGAGGTTTTGCGGGTGACCAGTTTCAGAAGATACGTAAAACCGATTGAAAATGTTGAAGTCATCGCCAAGCGATTCGGTATTCGCGAACTCCATCGCCTGAGGACAGCCTATGGTGGTGAAAAATGGCGTAAGATGAAGGGTAACGCCTTCGTCGAGCTGAACGACGGCCAGATCCGATACGCCGAGCTGCACTGGTATGAATGCCATGGCATTGGCAAGCGCAAGGTTAAGATCAAACGGCTACTGGATTAGTATGAACGTTATTGGATTTGCAGTATGTTTAGAGAATTCTGACTGTGGCGATCTTGAGCTAAACAAGATCTATCCGGTAGTTGAACCAGACAGCAATGATCCAGAGAGTTATATCCGCGTGATCGATGAATCTGAAGACGATTATATTTATCCGCGAAGTATGTTTCAGATGGTCGATCTGCCAAATCAGGTTCACGAAAGGGTCTTGGAAAATCTAGCCGCCTAAGATGCCTCTACCCTGTATCTCACCTTCATTGTCGGGCTTGAATAGGGTTATGAAAGCACGTGCGTTACTTTTGTGTCTTTTATCCATTTTCGCGGCCACGTCGTTTTCTCAATCTGCCTGGCAAGCCAATCTCGATTCAAAGGTACGCTTCTATCAAACCACCGATTTCGGCATTATCCTCGCCGGAACCGAGCGGAGCCTTTACGCGATCGACAGTCAAACTGGCGAACGTATCTGGCGGCAATCTACCGGAAATATCAGCGAAACTTCGGTCACTCCGGTGCCGGATACGGATCTGGTCCTCTTTTCACGTGATGAGGGCAAGAACTCACGGCTCGAGGCCGTCGATCTATTCACCGGCTCACGGATCTGGCAGAGCGATAAGGTAAAGGGTGATGTAATGCAGCTCGCGGCCGATCCCGCGAGCGACCTCCTGGCAATAGTGCTTGTTCGCGATCCTCGCGGCAAAGCGGACGATAATTTCAAAAAAAAACCTACGGTCCATGTTCTAAAGCTTTCGACGGGAGACGAATTGTGGAAACGCGAGCTCGATACGAGCATCGAGATGATGCCGACGCGTTTTGGCGAAAACCTCGGCGATATCGACTACACGCTCGACAATTATCGAGCGCCGCTGCTGCTCGATGGGCGGCTTTTCCTTTTCTACGAAGGCTCGACCTCGTTTGACGCTCGCACGGGCAAAGAGAAAGAACGCGAGAAATTCAAGATCAACGAAGACGGTCTCGCCCTGACCGAGGCCGACCCGGTTTTTGACGATCGCTACATCTTTATCTCGGGCAAAGGAAAAATACGCGCCGTCGATCGACGGACCGGGAAACAGGATTGGGAGGCTGACGACCTCGGCATATGTGCCGAGATGGCGATGATCGGCAAGGTGCTGTACGTTCGAACCGGCGGCCAGTTCACGCGGCTAAAGGACGGCGAACTCAAAGAAAAAGGCCCGTTCGGCGTTTCGGCGATCGACACGACAAACGGCAAGACGCTTTGGCGCTATAAAGGTGCCGATAAGGGCCTCACGAATTTCGAGTTTCCTGACGAAAAAACGATCGTAATCGCGGACAAGGACGACCTGATCACGCTCGACGCTCACACAGGAAAACGCATCGCAAAACGCGATCATAAGGTGGATAAGGCTCAATTCGTGCTTATAAATTCAAAAGGCGAGGCTGTCGTTGGTGGTCGCAATGAGATCGCGGCGTTCGATGGAAACAGCAAATATTTAAGCGAGGTATGGCGGGCGCGCCACACAGCCCCGGCTCGCGGCGTTTTTCGCGTGGTAGCGGGCATTGCTGCTCGGGCGGCCGCCCTTTATTTTCGGTACGGCGGCGTCGCCACATCAGCGATTCGCTTCGCTCGGACCGGCATGAGCCTGATGAATGCCGCAAACTCGTTTCGATGGTCGGGTTTACAAACCAGATTTGGTTCCGTAACCCTGTCGTCACTCGCAAGCCACGGCGTACGCAGTTATGTAAATCGCCGCATCTACGTCTACGGAAATGCGGCATCCAGGGCGGAAAACCTGAACGTCAATATTTTCAACGGCTTTCACGCTTTGGATATCGACCCGGGCCGGATCGCAAGAACTATCAGTCCTTCGCGCGGTGATTTACAGGAAAGTATTTTCGAACGGCTCGATCCGGCTCGTTATGCCGACCGGCTCTCCGACTATTTCCTCCGCCGCAAACGCCTGGCCGCGATGCGGGCAAACCACATGTATTTTTACACCGACCTGCCAAAACCCTACGACCGGAAAGGCCTCGTCGGCGTCAACGTTCATACCGGCCGTGACGCGAGATTTGCACTCATCTCCGAACCCGATCCACGCTTCGTTACCGACGAGACGACCGGTTTGCTGTTCTCGGCAAACGGCAGCAGGATCGAAGCTTTCAGCTTCATCGGGCGATAGAGATCCTGGGAGTTTTTTACCGCGGAGGCGCAGAGACGCGGAGAAAGGCAATAGCTTAACTGGTTTTGATCTCTGCTCCGCGTCTCCGCGTCTTCGCGGTTTAATTCTTCGGATCTCGACCTCGCTCAATTCATATCTCCGTCTGTCCGTGTTAATCTGTGGTCAAATCTTGCTAACAATTGACCATCGATGAGAATTAAGATCACCCTGCTGTTGTCCGTCTGTCTTTTTGTCTCCGCGCCGCTTTTTGCACAGAAGCCGAAACTCGATCCGCAGATCCAGAAGATGCTGAAAGAGGTTTCGGCAAAGAATATTGAGGCGAGTATCAGAAAGCTGGTGTCATTCGGCACGCGGAATACGCTGTCGGATCAAACCAGCCCGACGCGCGGCATCGGAGCGGCCCGCGATTGGCTGTTTGCCGAGTTTCAGCGGATCAGCGCCGACTGCGGCGGTTGTCTGGATGTGCAGAAGCAGGCTTTTGTTCAGCCTAGGGCCAATCGTATTCCTGAGCCGGTTACGCTGACCAATGTTTTCGCCGTGCAAAAAGGCACGACGGACCCTGACCGCATCTACGTCGTCTCGGGCCACTACGATTCAATGTGCACTTCGCCGACAAATGCCACTTGCGATGCTCCGGGTGCCAACGACGACGCCAGCGGAACGGCGGTTTCGATCGAACTAGCTCGCGTAATGTCGAAATACAAATTCGACGCTACCATCGTATTTATGGCCGTTCCGGGCGAAGAGCAGGGCCTGCTCGGTGCCGCGCATTATGCCGAAGAGGCCGTGAAGGCAAAAATGAATATCGAGGCGATGTTCACCAATGACATCGTCGGCGGCGTGACGACGATGAAGAATTCTCAGTTTCGCAAACGCGTCCGCGTATTCAGCGAAGGCGTGCCGTCGAACGAAACTCCGGCCGAAGCGAACACTCGCCGAAGCGTCGGCGGCGAGAACGATTCCAGTTCACGGCAGCTTGCCCGCTATATCAAAGAGCAGTCCGACCGCTATTTGAAAGGCTTCGGAGCATGGATGATCTATCGTCGTGACCGCTACGGCCGCGGCGGCGACCACATTCCGTTTCTTGAACGCGGATTCGCAGCCGTGCGATTTACCGAACCCGACGAAGACTACACTCATCAGCATCAGAACGTTCGTACCGTCGAAGGCAAATTCTACGGTGACACCATCGAATACGTCGATTTCGAATATACCGCAAATGTTGCACGCGTTAACCTTACAGCTCTTGCGAGCCTTGCCCTCGCCCCTGCAAAACCCAAGAACGTCGGTATCATAACAGGCGGACTGACTAACGACACTGTGCTTAGATGGGACGCGAACAACGATCAAGACCTGGCCGGCTATGAGGTCGTTTATCGCGACACCACAGCCGCCGAATGGACCGGCTCGATCCCGGTTGGCAACGTACTTACCTACACAGCCAAGGCCATGTCTAAGGATAACTACTTCTTCGGCGTCCGATCCGTAGATAAGTCAGGAAACAAAAGCCCGGTCGTTTATCCACGCCCGATGCAGGCTCCGCGACCCGCTGCAAGCCCGACGCCTGCTCAATAGATCGGCAGCTCTCTATCCGTGAACTTTGCGATCCCGACTGCATAATCGCCGGGTTCGGAGAGCAAAAAAATGCATTTTTTTCGTAGGTCGATGTCCGGATCTCCGCGCCTCGTTCGTCTATCATATGAAGCTCATCTGAAGCTGAACAAAACTATGAAGAATCGAATCCAGAGCATCTTTTTCGTTATCGTTCTCACCACGATCTTTTCGATCTCTGCGGCCGCTCAGGTCAAAAATACAGAGAACACCGTCAAGCTCGCCGAAGGTCAGGCGTCGCCAAAGGCATCGATCGCCGATGTCGAATGGCTCGCCGGCAGTTGGCTCGGCACGGGACTCGGCGGCGTTTCTGAGGAGATCTGGAGCAAACCGCAGGGCGGCGTAATGATGGGGGCGTATCGACTGATCATCGATGGGAAGCCCATTTTTTACGAGATGATGTGGCTGACCGAAACGGACGGAACGTTGATGCTGAAGATCAAACATTTCCATCCGAATTTCGTCGGCTGGGAAGAAAAGGATAAGACCGTCGATTTCAAGTTTGTCGGCAGAAGCGGCAATCGGATCAACTTTTCAGGCTTAACGTTCGAGCGGGTCGATGATAAAAATCTGAAGATCTATCTCGCTCTGAAGCAAAAAGACGGTTCGGTTCGTGAAGAGCTTTTTACCATGAAACGAAATTAAGGAGATACTTTATGCCAAATTACATGCTATTGCTTCACGAACACCCTTCAGATGTTTCTCAAATGTCGCCCGAAGATATCGAGGCCGTAATTGCAGAATATGTCGCGTGGTCGAATAAACTTGCTGCCGAAGGCAAGATCCGGGGAGGTGAAAAACTCCGGGACGAAGGCGGAAAGCACCTGACAGGTTTCGGCGACGAATTCCGCGTGACGGACGGGCCGTTCATCGAGGCTAAGGAGGTCATCGGCGGATATTTTGCGATCGAAGCGGCCGACTACGACGAAGCCGTTCGCCTCTCGAGCGATTGCCCGCATCTGAAGTACGGCGGCCGCATCGAACTTCGCGAGATCCAGCCGACCGGCGAGTAGCGATCCAAAAGCAAATGAACTCGCAGTTCGACGAAACCATCGACCATCTTTTTCGGCGTCATTCCGGACAGATGGTCGCTTTGTTATGCCGCGTGTTCGGCTTTGACAAGATCGATGTCGTAGAGGACGCCGTGCAGGACTCCTTGGTCGCGGCCCTCAAGACATGGCCATATTCGGGAGTGCCGGCAAATCAACTCGCCTGGCTTACGCGAGCGGCGAAAAATCGATGCATAGACATCCTTAGACGGAGCAACCGGTCGGTCTCGATCGACGCCGACGAGAATTTTGAGTTCGTATCGGAACCGGACAGCTCCGCAAACGCTGCCTTCGCGAACGAGATCTCAGAAGATCAGCTCCAGATGATCTTCACCTGCTGCCATCCGGCGATGTCGCCTGACAGCCGCGTCGCTCTCACCCTGAAAACGGTAGGCGGTTTCAGCGTGCGCGAGATCGCCAATGCGTTCCTTGCAAAGGATGAGGCAGTAAACAAATTGATATCCCGCGCAAAAACCCGGCTCCGCGACGGCGGGGTTCGGATGGAGATACCGCCGCCGGACAAACTTCCGGAACGGATCGACAGCGTTTTGAAGACGCTGTATCTAATGTTCAACGAAGGTTACGCCGCGTCGACGGGCGAAGCGTTGATCAGAAAAGACCTCGTTTTCGAAGCGATTCGACTTGTCTCGCTGCTAGCGGCACACCCGGTGACGACATCGCCGACAGTCGACGCTCTCGCAGCTCTGTTCTATTTTCAGGCGGCCCGAATGCCGCAGCGGGCCGACCATAATGGTGAACTTCTGATCCTTGCCGAACAGGATCGCGAAGCGTGGGACCAGCGGCTGATCGCCAGCGGGCTTCACCATTTTCGGTTGTCGGCCAGCGGCGATCACATGTCCGATTACCACCTCGAAGCAGAGATCGCGGCGACTTACACGCTTGCCCGCGATTATTTTTCTACCGACTGGCAGCGTATCCTGCAATGCTACGACACGCTGCAACACCGCAATTTTTCGCCCGTTCGAGAGCTGAATCGAGTGATCGTAATTGGCGAGATCGAAGGCGCCGAAGCGGCCTACACCCTACTGACAAACCTGCATGACGAGCTTTCGAATTACAGCTTGTTTTTCATTACAAAGGCCCATTACGAAAGGCTGCTCGGCCATACGAAAGTCGCTGTCGCTTCGCTTGAGCAAGCCCGGAAATGCTCAACAAATGAGGCGGTTAAGCGATTTGTCGAAAGAAGATTAGCGGAGATCGCACGATAAAATACCCGCGGGCCGGAGCACCGAATCATTAACGATCTTTTGCAGATGTTATTGGTTCCCTTCTTGACATCGTCTCGACAACCGTGTTTTCTAATGAAAGCTTTTGCCTCGAAAGATCATTTGTAACTGAGAGACTACTCCTCGAATCCGACATCGAGATCTGGCTCCGGATTCAAGGATTGGGTATGTCTCCCGTACAAGACGAAAATTGAAGTTAGCTTCGATGCCTGGATTGTATTTGGTGACGCGTGTTTGCGGACTAAGTATACGGTAATTTTCATGATCAGCATTTTTTTGATTGACAAGCATTCTCTGGTTCGAGCTGGCATTCGTTACATAATCGGTTCGACAGAAGACATGAGTGTGGTCGGCGAGGCGGAATCGATCCGCACCGCTCTCGACGACATCGGAAACGTTCGCCCGAACGTCATACTCCTTGACCTCAGTGAGATAGACGAAAACGCCGATAGCGTTCTTGACACTCTCGGCACGATAAGTCCGGAAAGCGTAGTACTCGGTTTGGCGGGTGAAATAGATCCGGAGGTGTACGAACTGGCGATTCGGCAGGGTGCGCGTGGCGTTGTAATGACCTTCGAGACGGAGGAGACGCTGCTGAAGGCTATCCGCAAGGTTTTCGAGGGTGAGGCGTGGATAAACCGTCGCGTCGCCGGAAAGATACTTAAACAGGTAGATCCGAATGAGACCGATTCGCACGAGATGCGGATACTGACTCTCACCGCCGCCGAACTGAGGATCATAAAGCTTATCACCGACGGCAACGGAAATCGTGACATCGCTGAAAAGCTGGGAATTGCCGAAAAAACGGTGCGAAACCACCTCACCGTAATCTATTCGAAGCTCCATTTATCGAGCCGTCTGGAACTGGCGGTCTACGCTTCTCACCGAAGGATCCCATCTCGGACGTAAATAGGACATTTATCCTAGATTTAGCAGGACATTTGCCACTTACCGTGTAGGTAATACAGGCATAACATCAGCCTATATAAGTAGACGATGAGTTCGCGGTAATTTCTAGTAATTATTGTGAAACGAGCGGCACGGTTCGAGCGTCTTATATCAAACAACGCGTATCCGACGAACTAGACGCAATTTATCTTGACCGGCTGAGTCGAAAGACTCGCCATTTCGTGCTGGAGTGCAGCCAGGCGACTTTGGTCAAACAACGAAAGAATAAGGGAGACTGAGCAGTCCCGTTTGCCCCCCGGGCCGCGACCACCTCTCTTGCAAACCCCGAAGGCCCCAGCGAGGACCCCTCGCCCAAACCTGCCTGCACCGGACACTTAGTGGGTAGCCACCCACATTTTTCGGAGGTTTTTACCTATCATGAATCATCACAAAATTTCTAAATTACTAAAGATCGCAGCTTTGGCGAGTATGGCCGTCGCGGCGGTTGTCGTGGGACTTTGGACCGGCGGCGGCGCGGAGGCTTCATTTTCTGGAGCGATCTATACTAGTCTCGGCAATGGGACAACTGTTAATCAAAATCTCTATCCTTCCAAAGCAGACGTTTATCTCAATGGCGGTCCTCAGAATCAAAACGCGTCCGGCCTACCGGATGGCACTTACTTCTTTCAGGTAACGACGCCAAGTGGCGCTTTGCTTTCTAGCGACCCGGCCGTTTGTCGCCAACTACAGGTTGTTGGCGGCAAGGTTTCTGGAGCCAGTCCGGCCTCGGGTGCATGCGCACACGCGAATGGAGCGTACAATCCGGTAAATGGTACTATCCCCGTTCAGCTGATTCCCTTCGATGACACCACGAATAATGGCGGCGAGTATAAAGTATGGTTGATCCGTCAAGGTAATGGCACCGGCACAACGATAAGCCAGACCGATCCCAGGGTGATCGAGTTTAGAGGCGGCAATTCGAAAACTGACAATTTCAAGGTCGACCGTCCCGTTTGTGAAGACTGTGACGATGGCGTTACGCTCAGCGGCGAGAAATTCTACGATGCCGATGCCGATGGCACCCAAGACCTTGGCGAGCCGCCGGTAGCTGGTATACGGATCATAATCGCATGTAGTGACGGCAATGTGGATTGCTCGGGTGAAACGACGACCGACGCTAACGGTGATTGGACGTTTGGACCTATCCCTGTCGGTGCAACCTACACGGTGTCCGAAGAGCTACCCTGCGTCGACTCAAATGCCGATCAGATCTGCGACACTAACCGCTATTGGGTCCAAACCGCACCGGCTGCCGACAGCCAGGACTTCCAGGGCTATAGCGGAACAGCTAACAACAACGTCGACGGCCTAAACTTTGGCGACGTGTGCTTTGGCCCCGCCAGCGGTGGGTATACGCTCGGTTTTTGGTCAAACAAGAATGGGCAAAAAATAATGGAGTCGACCGCGGCGAGCGGTGTCAATACAGGAGTGTTTCCAACTGCCGGTGATAACCCATTATTCCCGGAACTGGGTCCTGGAATCGGAGGCGACCTCAACTTCCTGAAACGCCTTAATTTGAGAAATTCAAACGGAACCGATTTTGATCCGGCTAACTACACTGCATTCCGTACGTGGCTTCTAAACGGAAACGCGGTCAACATGGCAAATATGTTGTCGGTCCAGCTATCAGCTACATCGCTGAACGTCAGGCATAAGTTCTTGACGGATCTTCAGATAGTTGACGCTCGATTAGTTTGCAATGGTGTAGGTTCATGCCTTGGTTTCGAACAGATCGGCAATATTCGTAGAGGAGCAAATACATCCCTAGCTACGAATAATCACACGATCTCTGGCGATCCGTTTCGAAGCAGCCAGGAATTGATGAAGAACTTCCTCGATGGAGTTAACAACAATCGCCTGCCGTTTGCACAAGGGTCGCCGTGCTCGGTGTTTTATGCACCGCCACCGCCGGACCCGGCACCTTAACTTTATATTTCCCTAGGTACAAGGCCGTCAGAAATGACGGCCTTATTCTTTTGATCTATTTCGTTAGGTTGAAGCTTACTGTCCCGCTTCCGGACACACCTCCGACAGTCGCTGCGGATGTGATCCGATAAACTCCGATGGGATCCTTTTTGCGGTTGAATTTATAGGTAAAAACGGCCGTTCCGTTCGTGGACGAAACCACCGAACCGGTGGCCGCGGTAGTTCCGTTGGGACGGGTTACTGTAAATACGACATTCGCTCCTGGCATCGGCGTACCATTCGCGGCGACGTTAGCCGTCGCAGTCACAGTTTGCGTCAAACCGTAGCTGGAGCGATCGGTGGCAACACCAACCGCGAGATTGTTGAATACATTTATCGACGACGAATCCTGCGTCGAATACGCAGCGTTCGCCGCATTTATTACTCCAAATGTTGCTGTGTGAACTCCATTTGGGGCAGCAGCAGAAGACGTGACCTGAATAGTTGCGCTCACGCTCGCACCAGATGCGACGGATAAACTAGGTGTTCCGCTCGTCCACGTCCAGCCGCTCGGGAGGGCGGCCTGCAAATTGAACGTATTCGACGTACATCCGCTGCTGTTGTTGTTAGTTACTGAAACGCTATACGAAACAGACGCACCGGGGCTGATCCATTGCGAAGTGGCCGGTGTGACAGAAATCGAAGGATTTGCGAGGGTACAGCTCGCCGGCGGAGCCGAACCGAAGGCTACGTTGACAACCGCCCCGCTGTTATCCACCGAAACAGTGGTTATCGTAAAACCGCCGGTCGAATCCGTATAACTCTTGCCGACCGCTAACGACGAATCGCTCCAAAAGGTCGTCTCAGGGGTCATGTCGAGCTGATAATTCTCCCTTGGGGCAGCGGGCTGGTTAAGCGTTACCACAACGCCGTTTACCAGCAGAGACGATAGAGTCGAATCAAACCCCATCAGACGGCGCAACTCCACATAATAGTAGGTTCCGTTAGACCTTAGGATCTTCAAAGCCTTTGTTCCAGAGTCCTGAGCTGAGTTTGGAGTGATAAAGTAATCGCCGCTGGCTTGCACGGTTGCTATTGGTGGCGAACTTCCGTAGTTCATCCACCCAAGGCGCTCCTTTTGGAACGCATCAAATTGGGCGGTTACACCGGTGTAGCCCATTGCGTCGGCTACGTTCCCGTATTCATTGGTCGTACACGTTCCACCGATCACCTGAGCTCCGCAGTCCATAGACCGCGCATGATAGAGTCCAAAAGTATGGCCGAGTTCGTGTGTCAGCGTTCGCAGGTACATCGAGCCGTTTATCCATAGCTCGTCACCACCGATCTCACCGCGGCCAGTGTACGAGCAGCCGGACATATTCGGATATACATAAACGAATTTGTTATAGGCGGCCAGATTGATGCCGGCGTTGGTCGCCGCTTGACGAGCAGCGGACGCGGTTGTCGACCCATCGCAGTCGCCGCTGTTTATCGGCAGAGTGAAATATCCAAATGTACTGCCCGTGATCCATGTCTGCTGGTACGAGGCTTCGCGATAGTAGTTGGCGACGGAGGTTGCATTGCTGGTGTTAAAGACGAGGTCGTTTGCCTGCTGTATCGTAAACGGCTGTCGGGTATCGTTTTGGAAATTGACCAGAAGGACCAGGACATTCTGCTCCCCGAACGTATTCGTGGCGATCGCCGGGGCATTCATCTGCTCCGCGATCTTGTTGGATTCGATAAGCCGTAACGAGTCTGCCCGCTTCTCACCTTTGGCCGAGATCTGCATGCCGGTCTGAAATTTCCCGCCCGGATCGTCTACGTTCTCGAGCTTTATTCTCTCGAGGTCAGTGTCGAGATAGTACAGCAGCTGCGAGCGTTCACCCTCACATTCGAGCACGACTTCCAGCTTTCCCGTGATCGTGTCGACCAGATCTTTATGATCGTCGGTGCGGGCTGAGGATGTGCGGCTGATAGAGAGTGCGGTGATGGCGAGTGTGACGGCAATTGCTAGCTTGGTAAGTTTTTTTGGCATGGTCGTTATTCGTTTATTCGAGGGGACGGAAAGATCGGGTCGAATAATCGCGCGGACGGCGATCGTGGCGCATTACCTGCGTAACGCGGTGGGGTTTGGCACTCTACTTTGAATAAAAAGATTTAACGTTGTTGATCTTTCAGAAAAACTGGCACAAAAAATGACGAGAGCGACCTTTTTTGTCGCTCTCGTCCTGTTGATGATCAGTTGTTTTCTATACGGCCGGTTTAAACCGGGCGGGATGTAGACTCATTATTCTTCTTCACCCGAACTGAACCCTGAAATAGATCGTGGCGAGTAATTGATGCGACGCGTTTCGCGCAGGCTTCGTCCTTCTATGCGGCCCTCGACGAGTTCGTAGCCGAGCAGTGCGAATACGCGGCCGCGGAGGAATATCGGGCGGGCGTTGCCATACCAGTCAACGCATGAGGCCTTGCAGCCGTCATTGGTCGAGGTGTTCTTCGCTTCGAGCTCGCCGATCGTGTCGAAACTGAGCTCCTCGTTCTTCAAAAACAGGATCGCGGCGGAATCTTCGGTCAAGTGACGATATCCAGGACGTCCTTCCCTGGCTATGGGCAAGCCGAGTAGGCCGCTGTCTTCGCTGTCGGGTTTGTAGAAGAATCCGTGGCTGCGGAGTTCGCCTTGCGATGCATTTTTGCGAACGAAGCTCTTTTTGACGGCCGGCATCCGGTCGAGGCTTACGGGCGAAAAATACAGGTCCTGGCCATTTGTGCCGACAACAACAGCGTCATTTCCGAGCTGTTCGATGCGGTCCACCGAGTGATCGAGATAAAGGCTGCTCGTCCCGCCGGTCTTCCAGTTGACTGCGTAGAGGTTCGCACCGTCGGTGTTCTTCTGACGGCCCCAACCGTTGCCGGCTCCGTACAGGATGTGATCGCCTACGAACCGGTTCTGCATCGTGTAGCCTTCGACATTCGGCAGATTACGATAGCTATCACGCGAAGCCGACTGGCTGCCGTCGTTAAAGGCATCTATCGGCGTTCGGAACAGAGCCACATCACCGGCAGTCCTTTCCGAACCCCACATCTGCTCGCCGTAACCTTCGCTGCGAACGAGCACATTCAGGTGGTTGTCATCGCTTTCGAGGAATGAGAACTGATCGACGGGCACGCCCGAAACGCCCAAGGCGCTAGGTGCGGAGCCGTCAAGCGGCATGCTGTAAACCATTGAACCGGTTGATGTTTCATTGCCTCGACGGTTCCACTCGGCGGTCCAGACGTAGACCGATTTTGGCGAAACGTAGAAGATTCGGCCCGGTGCACCAAGAACGGCGGTTCCTTCGCACTGCATTTCCCGCGAAGCCAGGTCGCAGACGGTCACCGTATGAAGGGCAGACGATGAAGTGGCAGATTCCTCGCTCCGCGGCGTTCGATAGACCCGGGTCGCCGAAACGATGGTCTTGAATTCATCGTTTGTCACGCCCTTGTGCCATCTGCGGACTGCGGGGAATCTCTGCATCGGATCGCCGCCGTAGTAATTCATATATTGCGGCGTGTAGAAAACAAGTTTGTTGCCGATCAGCCGGCTCGCGTAGTTTCGTGAGGAGTAGTAATCGTTGGAACGCAGGTGATAGCTCGATCGAAATTTCAGATTGCCGCCGTTGATGTCGAAAAGGTTGATCTCAGTGCCGCCGCGGCCGTAGGAATAGCCGATGACGACGACAGTGTCTTTTGAAACGAGCATTTCATCGTACCAATCGCCCGACGGATTCACGCCCGGAGCGTAGGCGTTAACGGACGAAACCGGGGCCAGTGAGTTCGAGCCGACCTTTACGGTAAACAGCCGGCCTCGGCGAAGAATAACGAGATGATCGCCATGCACCTTAACAATGCCGCCCTCATCGACACCCGCATGCTGATTGTTCGTTATGCTCTCATCGTCCTTGCCGGCTTTAGATTCTTCCGATTTTGCCATGCTGTCGGCCATCGGCGAGGCCGGCGATGGGGCGCTCGACGCGGTCGTGTTCCCGGCAGATTTCTGCATCTCGCGGCGGGCACGCTCCTGTTTTTCAGCGATCTTCTTAAAATGCTCTTTTAGTGCGTCCTCCGAA
This sequence comes from uncultured Chloracidobacterium sp., assembly GCA_964410495.1. Classification (GTDB taxonomy): domain Bacteria; phylum Acidobacteriota; class Blastocatellia; order Pyrinomonadales; family Pyrinomonadaceae; genus OLB17. The sequence goes on along the minus strand of CAYPGP010000001.1, from coordinate 156,927 downwards.
GAAAAGGCCTTCATCGTCTTCTCGGGCTTCCCAGCCGCCGCGACCGTTGTACCGGTTACCGGACCGTTGACGTTATCGCGCCGAACATAAGCCGTAAACGAATAAACCAAGGCTCCACAAACGAGCAAAACTAACCCAATCGCCACAAATCGTTTCATCATCAACCTCCGATACGCCAGTTCGCGTAGAAAATTTGTCTGTCAAGGGTTGAACGAACACAGAAAAAAACCTTGCAGAAAAGTTTCGCTGGAAAGACTGATTGACTCTCGGTACAGTGGGGAGTATATATAAGTCGTCACCTAACAAGGTCAGGTTTGTTTTCGAGGGGTCCGCGCTTTGCAATTTCGCATGCGCGTTAGACCTCTTGTGACCGAATTTCATAGTGTGATCGGAGGAACGATATGAAGAAACTGATACCGTTGACAGTTCTCGCGGCGATAGTGGCTATATTGACGGGCTGCCCCGCACCCGCGGCAAATAATGCCGCAGGTAATAAGCCCGCTAATGCGGCCAATACGGCAAACACTGCCGCGGCACCGGTGGCAGATGCTGCCGCTGTCGAAGCGGAAATAAAGAAACTGGCCAATGACGGTGTAGCGGCGATCCTGAAGAACGATACGGCGGCTCTCGACAAACTCTGGGCAGATAACTACATGTTCATCGCTCAGGACGGCTCGGTCAGCACAAAGGCCCAGCGCCTGGAGTCGATGAAGTCCGGGACGTCAAAGATCGACGCCCTGTCCTATGACGAGATGAACGTTCGATCAAATCCTGAAGGCACAGGTGCTATCCTGATCGGCCGCCTAACGGTAAAGGGCACCAACCTGGGTAAAGCGGTGGAGGGCAAAATGCGATTCTCGCAGGTCTGGGCCAAGTCCAAGGACGGCTGGCGAGCCGTAAGCGGACAGGTGACCCCGCTGACGGGCGATGCCGCCAAAGCTGGCGATACTAAGCCCGCCAATGCGGCCCCCGCGGCGAATAAATAGGCCGGTAACAAGGTGAAAAGGCAAGATCGGACGAACCCGATCTTGCCTTCTATAATACTCTTCAGCCAGCGTGCTCAGATCAGAGGACTCTGGTTGTGATGGCGATCGTGGAAATGAAATTGCAACTTTTTCCGACCTCGACCTTGTAACGAGATACGTCCGGACAAAAAACTCTGGAAAGGAAAGACATCGAAAAATATGAAGCAATTCGTTCTACTAACCGCCTTTGTGCTTGTTGCCGGTGCAACTACCTTTGCCCAGGGCGAGGCAATCACCAAGGCCGAGTTTGATACCATCCACAACAACTCAACCTATCCGCAGATGCGGTGGAACGGCCAAAGTTTCCGGGCCATGATAACGACGGAAACCAGTTCCAGTTTCGGAAAGCAGTTCGATTACAGTTCGAAATTCACTACGGAATACGGACCCAATGGTGCGGTACGCTCACTGCACGAGTCAAAAATGGGGGCAGGAGAGGCTAAACAGAGCGAAACGATAAAGGTCAATGAGGTTACGTATGTTCGCAGCGGCAGCGGTGCGTGGGTTCGTAAGTCAAATTCCGGTTCCGCGAATTCCGCCGACGAGAGCCCACGGCCGGCGTCGCACGATATCGGCGGTGAGGCGGAGTACAGGTATCTCGGAACGGAAAACTTCCGCGGCAAGCCCGCAAAAGTCTATCTAAAAATAGAGAAGCGAAAGGTAGTCGATACAAAAACCGGAGCTGAAGGCGCGTCGACCTCGAAAACGAAGTACTGGTTCGATGCCGACGGTACCCTCCTAAAGTCTGTCTTCAAGTCTGATTCGAAGCGAGGCGATGTAACCAGCCAGACCGGTGTAGTCATGGAGTATGAACTCGATCCGGGGATCAAGATAACAGCTCCCGTGCTGTCTTCAGAGAAGTAGAACCAAAAAAGATCGAGGGGCTTTGTCGCCCCTCGATCTTTACATAGCCCCAAACAAGATACTAAAGCTACGCCCCCGCACCATGGCATTTCTTGAACTTCTTCCCAGAACCGCAATAGCAAGGATCGTTCGGTTTGACCTTGGGTTGGTCGCGAACGAACGGCGTGTGCCTCGCGGCTTCGGCCCCGGCGGCGTCGGCTGTTGACATGGCTCCCGTAAACGCCATACCCGCTGCCTGGCGGCGGGCCCGCTGCATTTCGAGGCGTTCTAGCCGTTCGATCTCTTCCTGTTCACTGCGGTCGACGATCTCGAGATTGAACAGAGCTTTCGTCGTGTTCGTATCGATGCGGTCAAGCATGTCCTGGAACATATCGAAAGACTGTTTCTTATATTCGACAAGCGGATCCTTCTGGCCGTAGCCGACAAGCCCAATTCCCTGTTTTACGTGGTCGATCGAAAGCAGATGGTCTTTCCACTGGCTGTCGATGATATTAAGCATGATGTAACGCTCATACGCACGTAAAGCTTCGGCACCAGCTTTCTGTTCTTTCTCTGCATAGTTTGCCGAGGCCTTTTTCCAGATCTTTTCTTCGATCGTGTCAGGATTATCGACCTTGAAATCGACACCTGCATCACGCGCGGGATCAATGGCGTAAATGCTCTCGATCTCAGCCGCGTAGGTGTTCACATCCCACGTGTCAGGCCCGGCCTCGAGGCTGAGCATGCTGCCGGTCAGGTCGTGGAGCAGGTCGCGAGCGACGCCGTTGTCACCAAGCAGATACTCGCGATGCTCGGGCTCGAACATCAGCTGTCGACGCAATCCGTAGATCGTTTCGCGCTGCTTGTTCATCACGTCGTCATATTTCAGGACGTGTTTTCGCGTTTCGAAGTTACGGCCTTCGACCGCTTTCTGGGCACGCTCGATCTGACGCGAAACGGTCTTCGACTCGATGGCGACGCCCTTTTCCATGCCGAGCCATTCCATCATCGAGCGAACCTTGTCGCCCGCGAAGATGCGCATCAGGTCATCTTCGAGCGAGAGCACAAAGTGCGATGACCCGGGATCGCCCTGACGGCCTGCACGTCCGCGAAGCTGATTATCAATTCGCCTCGATTCGTGGCGTTCCGTACCTAGAATGTGCAAACCACCCACAGCCTGCACCTCTTTGGCCTCCGCTGCGACAACCGCCTTTGCTTTGCGCAGCTCAGTCTCAAACTGCTCTTCGCTCGCCTCGTCCGGATTAATTTCCTGGCGTTTCAGATATTCGCGAGCGAGGAAATCCGGGTTTCCGCCAAGCAGAATATCCGTACCGCGGCCGGCCATGTTGGTCGCAATGGTGACGGCACCTTTCCGCCCGGCCTGTGCGATGATCTCGGCTTCCTGTTCGTGATACTTTGCGTTCAGGACCTTGTGCGGAACGCCTAATGCTTTGAGCTTTCCGGCGACAAGTTCTGAGTTTTCAACCGAAACCGTTCCGACCAAAACGGGCTGCCCTTTTTCGTGCAGTTCCTTGATCTCTTCGACGACGGCATCCCATTTTTCGGGCAGCGTTCGATAGATCACATCCGATCCATCCTTGCGAACCATCGGCATATTGGTCGGGATCTGAACGACGTCGAGCGAGTAAACCGTATTGAACTCCTCGGCTTCCGTCTCTGCCGTACCGGTCATGCCGCCGAGTTTTTCGTACATGCGGAAATAGTTCTGAAGCGTGATGGTCGCAAGCGTTTGATTCTCGCGCTCGATCTTGACGCCTTCTTTCGCCTCAACTGCCTGGTGCAGGCCGTCAGACCAGCGGCGGCCCTGCATCAAACGGCCCGTGAAATCGTCGACAATGATAACTTCGCCGTCCTGCACGACGTAATGATGATCGCGTTTGTAAAGCGTGTGCGCCTTCAACGCCTGCTCAACACAATGCAGCAGGTCCATGTTTGCCGGATCGTAGAGGTTCGAAACGCCAAGCAATTTCTCCGCTTTCGAAACTCCGTGTTCCGTCAAAACCGATGAATGATTCTTCTCGTCGAGCAGGTAATCGCCCGTTGTGACTTTCGTCTCTTCGTCCTTGTGGCCGCGTTCGAGCTTTGGAATGATCTCGTTTGCCGTGAAGTATTTATCGGTCGCTTCGTCACTTGCTCCCGAAATAATAAGCGGCGTTCGGGCTTCGTCGATGAGGATCGAGTCGACTTCGTCGATGATCGCGAAATAATGATCCGGCTGGACGAGCGATTCGACATCAAACTTCATGTTGTCGCGAAGATAATCGAAGCCGAATTCGTTGTTTGTCCCGTAAGTGATGTCGCATGCGTAAGCATCTTTCCGCTCGACATCGTCCATGTCGTTTTGGATGCAGCCAACGGTCAGGCCGAGGAATGTGTGGATCTTGCCCATCCATTCCGCGTCGCGCGAGGCGAGATAATCGTTAACGGTAACAACATGAACCCCACGGCCCGTCAAGCCATTCAGATATGACGGCAAGGTCGCCACAAGCGTCTTGCCCTCGCCCGTTCTCATCTCCGCGATGCGGCCCTGATGAAGGGCCACGCCGCCGATCATCTGCACGTCGAAGTGCCGCATACCGGTGACGCGCCGCGAACCCTCACGAACCGTCGCAAAAGCCTCAGGCAGGATCTGATTCAGGATGTCCTGCTCCGCCTTTCGCCGCTCGGTTTTATCGGTTATGCCGTCGAGATGACGTGAGATCATTTCCTTGAACTTCGGCGTTTGTGCCTTCAGTTCATCGTCCGACATCGCCTGGAGCTTTGGCTCCCACTGATTGATCTCGTCGATCGTCGTCTTAACTTTCTTTAGAAAAATACTGCTCGACGATCCAAAAATTTTCTTTACTAATTTGTCCGCAAACTTGTTCGTTGCCATGATTTCCTCTTTCGCATGAGTAACGCGTTTACGCGTTAAAACTCACGGCGTAAATACGCCTGATAAACGGTTATAAAAAAGGCGAGGAAATAAGAGATCTCGCCGCTTCAGCTAGACGCTAAGCAGCGAAACGAGGCCGGCACGCGGAAGGCGGGTGACGACCAGGACCTGATCGTTTTTGGCGGTAAAGCGGGTGTTGCGAATTACCGACTGACGCAGCTTGCTGCTCGTCTGTCCGGCATATAATTTGAATGTGCTTTCTAACTGACGCGCGAGATCGATCGCTCGAACATTCGACTCCTTCCGAACGGTTATGTTTACCGTAAAGGCTTTGCCGTCGAGTGCGTAGTCGTATTTTGATTCAGCAGCTGAGACGTCAAATTCACCGGTTACGACGCAGTCGCCCAGCGAATATCCGTAGACCATCCCGCGGCTAAAGTATTCGAGCGCGGACTTTGAACCTTCGTTCGAAAGCTCAAAGCGTATAGGAGTAAACCGGCCGGCCGGGTTGCCATCTACGCACGGCAGCGAGGTGTTCTGGGCAACGCTAAACGTGTCGGATCTAGAATCAAAACGTCCGTTCTTGTTGAGCTTTGCGAGACTGGCGAGAAAATACTCGACGTCCTCTAGATAAATTTGAACCGACGTTGTGACCGGCGAGCGTTCGTCATCCGGCTTCGTATCCAGATCGTCAACAAGTTCGATCTCGTCCTTTACGTCAAACGGCCGCGTCAACGCGGCATTAGCAAGCACCGACGGCGCCGCCCCGGACATTATCAGCCCGAAGTAAACGCCGAGTGTCGCAAGGACGAGGATCGGATTTTGTGCTTTCTGTCTAGTCAAACTTATTTCAATGACGCCGACGTATCAGCGGTTCGAGCCGGATTCGTTCCGCTCGGCTTCGGCTGAGACGCCCGCTTGGTTGCCGCCTCTTTCAGCTTTCGATTGATCATCTCCTGGGCGATCGGTTTCGGGATCGCAAAGTTCAGGGTAAACGTTTTGCCGTCCGCAGTAACTTTAGCACCATTAAGGAGCGTTCGCTCGTCGCTCGGATCTTCGGTTATCGTTTTCCCGACCGAGATGGCGACGCCCAGCCCGCTTGCCACCGTCTTCGCCGCCTCGGGTGTCTTCTGTGCGGACGTGATAACCACCGTTATCTGGTTATCATCCTGAACAAGAGTCGCATTGAACTTATCGACGTTAAGATTCTTCAGGTAGGTCAAATAACCGCTCTTTCCTAATGCTTCGAGAGCGGCTTTCCCAACATTGATCATCTTTTCGTCGCCTTTCTGTTTAGCAACATCGAACTTTGACGCTTTTGGGTCGAGCGAGCCATCAGCCGCTAAAACACCATTGAGAACAACAGTGAACGGTTGATTCAGATCGACTTCCTTGCTCTCCCACTTCTCAGCAACGACATCGGCAAATTCTACAAGCGGCCGCTTATTGATCGGCACATTTTTGATGTCTTCGTCCGACATCTGCGTCGGAGCAACTACCGGTGTCGGGCTTGGCGACGGTTTTGCCTCGGCAACATCATTGTCGTCTAGGTCCGGCAGATTTCCAGGATTCTTCGGCCTCGGAGTTCGTCGAGGTTTCGGCGGCGTGTAGCTGGGCGACGAACCGCTGTTAAAATCCGGCAGATTACCACTGATCACGTTGGGATTGCTTGGCGGCAGGACCTGCGGCGTGTCGAGCAGGCTTCCACCGGTCGAAGGCGGCATCGGAAACTGATTCGGCAGGCTGTTCACATCAATGTCAGACATGCCGCTGTTCATCGCCAGCATTGGGTCCTGCACTGCGAAGCGTGGAAGCATCGGTACCGGTTGACCGGTGGTCGCGTCGACGAAGCTTTCAGGATAACTCAGCCGGGGATCGATGTTACTAACATCGATGAACGTAACTTCCAGATCTTCTATCTTCGTCTTATCGTAGGCGGCATCGATGTACTCGCGATCAGTACCGAAAAGCATGCTGCCAACATAAACCGTATCCAAAACCGAACAAACGCGGCCGACCAGCGGGCTGTCACATCCCTTCATCGTCAGCAGCGACCCCTGCGCGACAACAAGCAGTGCAAGCAAATTCGCAACCGCCGAAATTCCAATGATCTTATAAATGCGTGAACCGATATCCCAGGAGCGGATCTCGTAATTCTCAAACAGTTTCTCGTCGTCCGAAGGCGGCGTCTGAAAAGGCTGTTCGTATAATGACTGCTCAAACATAACTGTATAAATCCTGCGACCTAAACTGAAAACCCTTAACTCAACTTTAGACGCATGTCCCGCCGCAAACGTTGCGGCGAATCTGACATTTTAACACCTAATTAAGGCGTTTGGAAGCCAAAACTGTCAGAACCGGGAACGGTAGTGACCGGGTTCTTCCGGCACACTAATGCGGCCTTTGCGATATCAGCGCCCGGTCACTACCGTTCCCGGTTCTGACCTAGGCATGCTACTATCTCCACCATGCCGCGAAGACCCGACCGCAATCGTCGCCGAAGACCACCATCCGGAAGATCCCGCTCTCACGGCGACCATCGTGATAAACGAGATCCACACGGCAAAAGTTCGACGCTTCGCTCCGCCCCGCAACCCCAAACGTTGGCCCAGCTAAAGGCGGTAGAACGGTTGCTCAGTGGCATCGGCGTTCCGGAACCGAAGCCTTTCCAGCCCGACGCATTCCAGGTCGAAGCTTTAGCGGCCATCGAAACCGAAGACGTCCTCGTCACCGCGCCCACCGGAAGCGGCAAAACGTGGATAGCGCGCGAAGAGATCCGCCGGCTTCTCGAACAAGGGAAGCGGTCGTGGTATACCACGCCTCTCAAAGCCCTCACAAACTCTAAATACGCCGAATTTCAAGCCGCATTCGGCGAAGAAAACGTCGGGATCCTGACCGGTGACCGAAAGGAAAACAGCGGCGCACCGATCATCGTCGGGACCACCGAAATTTACCGCAATCAGCTCTTCGACGCCTTGCGCGAAGGCGGCCAGGTTGAGGCCGACCTCGTCATTCTCGACGAAGCTCATTACCTTTCGGACGAAGAACGCGGCCACGTATGGGAGGAAGCCATCATTCTCTCGCCGCGACGGATCAGGCTGTTGATGCTGTCGGCGACCGTCGGCAAAGCAAAAGAATTCGCCGCATGGATCGAGGACATTCGCGGCACGACCGTTCGTGTTATCAAAGCCGGTCCACGCCCCGTCGAACTGCGTGCGGCATATCTTTCGAGCGACCTGCAGCTCTTCCCGCTTTTGGGTCCCGACGGCACTTTCAATCGCGATCTCGATCAGTTCGCGAAACAAAGATCGAGCGGTGGCTATCGACGGCGTTAGGGCCGAAAAAAGAGCCGCTTGCACGGCTCTTCCCAAACATACTGCTTGTCACGCGATTATTTTATTCCGCCGATCAATCCATCGATATCCGCCTGCGTAATGGTCAGGTCAAGCGACACGTCGTTCCCGCGAAGATCGACCTTGGCGTTTTTGATCAAACGGCCGTAGATCTGCTGATCAGGACGCTTTGAACCTCCGAACACCGCGCCGCCGACCATCTTCAGCCCGTCGAGCGTGTCTTTCAGGCCCTGTGCCTGTTCGGCCTTCTTTGTTCGAGCCGTCACAGCCACAGTCGTTCCCGTTGCGGCGACGTCCATTGAACCGGCAAGAAAATCGATCGCGTCGATATTCGCTCCAAGCTCGTCATTGTCGAGCGGAAGCAGCACGGACATGCCGCCCGGCGACTTCATCGCAAAGCTCATCACCGAAGTTTCCTTTGAAGACAGAAGCGATGTGACATCGGCACCGATCTTCGTTCCGCCCGCGATCGTCTGACGGATCCGTGGGACCGAGCCGATGGCAAGTGTATTCCTATCGAGCGCGGCGACCGCAACGTCCTTCGTCATGCCCTTCAGTCCTTTATCGAGCATGTCCGCGATCTTCGAATTCGCCGGTTTTGCGTTCTTTTGGATCAGGTCTTTCGCGGCGAATATATAAACTGTCTTATCACCGATCTTTTCTTCGCGATACGTGCCCTTCGAGGCGAGCTTCGCAACCGAAAGAAGCGCTCCCGAATTGATATCGCCATTCGCGAGGGCAACGGGTTCGTAATCGAATTCCTTGGCAGAGACCTTCTTGATAGCGACACTAACGGCGAGCTGGTCAAATTTCTTCAGGTCGATCCCAGTCGTCGCTTCCATCTCAGCGATCTTCGCCATAACTTCGGTAAGCATCGTCTGATTTGACGAAAGTATCTGGGGCAAAGCGTTGTTAACAAACCGCTTGGAGTCAAACACCACAACGCCGTCTGATGCCGGCAGCATCGCGACCAGTCGCGAAACCTCGGCCTTTTTCAGCCGTGCCGAACGTGCATCGCCAACCGAAAAAGCCGCAACATTGAACAAAAGTACTGCCAAAATGGCGGTCGAAAATAATTTAATTCTCATGAAAACCTCGATAAAACTTAACCCGAATTCCTGTACGTAAAAGATGCGTCGGAGTTCGCTAGTGTTGCCGATAATAACCGAGATAAATGACGAATGCACGGTGGATTTTGTTAACGGGAAGACACGGAAGCTTTAATTACTTTCGTGCATTGGCTTTCGCGGCGGCCCGTTCGCTTAGATAGAAATGCCAGAGCAGCCGCGCCGCCACTGAGCGAAAAGGCCGGTATTTCTCTGAAATATGCAGAAATTCATCCGAACCGGGCCGCTTCTCAAGCCCGACAAGACGCTGGTAAGCCGCGTGCAAGGCGATGTCGCCACGCGGCATAACATCAGGGCGCAGCATCGCCATCAGCAGATAAACGTCGCTCGTCCACTCGCCGACGCCCTTCAGCTTTACCATTTCAGCCTTCGCTTCATCGTCCGGAAGAGCGTGGATCATATCGAGATCGAACCGGCCGCTGATCAAGGCTTCGGACAAATGTCGGGCGTAAGTAGCTTTCTGGCGGCTGAAACCGATGGTCTTTAGCTCGACATCGTTCAAGAACAACACCTTTTCCGGCGTTACTTCACCAAGAGATGCCTCCAGTTTGTCAAAGCACGCCTTCGCGGAGGCGAGCGAGACCTGCTGTTCAAGGATTATGTTCAGCAGAGTGGCAAATCCCAAAGGCCGGTCCCACATCGGCGGCGGACCGTATCTTTCGTAAACGAGCGCCATTTCCGGATGCGATCGGGATAACTCGACGCATGCTCGCTTCAAACTTCTATCGGTCAGACACACGATACGGCCCATCGGCAAAAATGCGTTGAAAACTCGATCTGATATAGAATCAACGCCGAGATCAGAGATTACCAATCCAAAATCAATTTCTCCTAACTCCCTGCGCATTGTGTCTTCGCGATGATAGAATCCGAATATGAGGTTTCTCCACATAGCCGATGTCCATCTCGGATGCACGCGCTATCAGTTGCCTGAAAGTCCGCGCGATTTTTTTGATGCGTGGATAGATGTGCTGAAGCGGTATGCGATCGGGGAAAAGGTGGATTTCGTGGTCATGTGCGGTGATTTCTTTCACAGACGCTCAGTCCCGCCGGAAACCATGAACTACGCGGTCGAAGGCCTGACGATGATGCGCGACGCGGGAATTCCGGTCGTATCGATCGAAGGGAACCACGATCAGAAATATTCTGACAGCCAATTTTCGTGGCTCCGTTCGCTTGCTAGCTGGGGCCTGCTGACCTTGCTCGAGCCGATAAATATCGAGGGGACGGCGATATACGAACCGTGGAATGAGTCCACGCGAAAAGGCGGCTATGTGGACATCGGGCGAGCGCGTATCTTTGGGTCGGACTGGTACGGCGCATCGGGAAACTGGGCGATCCCGCTTTTGACCGAGGCAATAAAGGAAAATCGCCGCGATGGTGCGTTTCACATGCTTCTGCTGCATACCGACGTCGAAGGTCATCAGATGCACCCGATCCCGGCACTTTCGGTAGCGGCACTCAAAGAACTCCGTTCGGTCGTCGATTATGTCGGCCTCGGCCACACGCATAAACGGTACGAGATCGATAACTGGGCGTTCAATCCCGGCTCGATCGAGATAACGAATATAAGCGAGTTTCGCGAAACCCGCGGCGCATTTATCGTCGAGATCGGCGATGATAATTCCGTGCGCGCGACCCACGTTGAAGATTACACGCACAGGCCGTTTCAGCAGCTTAAGTTCGACGTCGACAATATCGATTCCGGAGCAAAGATAACGGAAGGCGTAATTGAAAAAGTAAAGATAGAGGCTCGCGTTGCCGAACCTGGAAAACCGGAACCCATCATCGAGATCGCCTTTCGAGGCCAGCTCGGGTTCCCAAATTCTCTCCTCGAAATGCAAAAGATCCGCGATGAGGTAAAGCAAATTACCGGCGCCCTGCATGTCCGCGTTAAGAATCAGACAGTTCCCGCCGATTTCCTCGACGGAATCGACGATGCTCCGGACGAGGGCCGCGAACATTTGGAAAAACGCGTGATCGCCGACCTGGTCTCGCGCGATAACCGCTACAGATCGATCGGTCTCGATGTTTCCGAAGCGGTGATCGGAGCGAAAAGAATGGCACTAAGCGATGACGAGCCCGCGAAGATCGCCGAATTTATTGCGGTAAAAGCAAGGCTTGCAGTAGCGGGAGGCGGAGAAAAGTAATGTCCGACGCGATAGAAAAACTTCGAGGCATCCGGGAACTGCCGATCTTTCCGCTACCGCTGGTAATGGTTCCGAACGAACTGCTGCCGCTGCACATCTTTGAACCGCGTTATCGGCAAATGCTTGCGGACATCGAAACTCGCGGAAGGTTTTTCGGCGTTCTGCTTTTTGAACCTGCAGATTCATTCGAAGACCGTCCGGCGCCGGGGACGGTCGGGTGTGTGGCCGAAATTCGCGAGTCGGAGCAGCTTGAGGACGGGCGTTCGAATATTCTCTCGATCGGCGTAGTGCGCTTTCGACTTTTAGAATATGTTGAAACGGAAAGCCCCTATTTCGTGGGCGATGTCGAGTTTTTCGAAGACGAAGTCGAGACCGACGATGCGACCGAAGCTCTCGCGGATGAGGTCTTTGAGCTCTTCGAAAGAATGGCGAAGGCCGCGTTCAAAATGAGCAGCGGGCGCGGCCAGCTTCCGCAGATCCAACGGACCGACCCCGAATCGCTCTCGTTCTTAATTACTACCGCCTTCAGCTTCGACAACGAAAGGAAGTATCGTCTGCTCGAAATGACCTCGACAAAAAAACGCCTGATCGAGCTTCGCGAAGTGCTCGATCAGGCCGTGGTTCAGATAGAGTCGAGTGCCGAGATACAAACCGTCGCAAAGACGAATGGGCACAGCAAAAAGAAAATCAACCTTTAGTTGCTCAGCGAGGTACGGAAGAAATCGATCAAGCGCTGATCGTAAGTCTCCGACTGTTCCATCGAAGCATTGATGATGCTGAAGCCCGACGGGCTTAGGTCGGTCTTGGCGTCCACCTTGTTGCCGGGAGCAAAGCACTTGCTGACCTTTGAGGTCGAATCCTGAAATTCCGGAGCGTCGACCCCAGCCAGAAGCATTACGTTGCGATTGTCGAGCCTTTTCGCGGTATCGCATACAGACTCGCGTCGATAGCAGCCGTCGAAGTAGTAAACGCGTGTTCCGATCTGAGCCAGCTTTGCTGTTGCGAAACTGGCAAACGGAAATCGTTTGTCGACAGCTTCGACGAGAACGCCATCAGAATCCGACGGAACGGAATCGATCGCGACAGCCTTGATCGTCTTATCTTTGGCCGCCGTCGCGACCGCAACGATCGCTCCCATCTCGACGCCGAAGATGCCCATTTTGTTTTGATCGACAAGGGAAATTCCGTTCGCAGTTTTCAGGTTCTTTAGGAACTGCACTGCCGCCAAACTGTCTTCGGTCTCGCAGCCACCGAACGAAGCCTGTTTGACCGGGGGATTCTCGCCGTGGCCGCGCTGATCGGGCATCAAAACGGTAAAGTTTGTCGATTCGTTCAGTTTGACGCCGAGATTCAGGACATACGACCGGTCGGCTCCGAACTTGTGCAGAAGGATGACTGCCGGCGCACCTTCCGCTCCGCGAAGAAGCCATCCTCGCGTTGTCGCTCCTTCACTCGTAGCCCATGATTCCTCGGTCACCTGAGCCGCCCGTGTGCTGAGCTGGCCGTATTTCTCGGGCGTTACTAGATATCTAGCCTTCGCCGGACGCGCCGATACGTAAACAAGGGAAACCGCCCCGGCTATCAGAGCGACAACGACAAGCAGCACGACCGGAAGCAGCAGGCGGGAAAAACTTTTAAAAAGACGTGTAGTTTTTGCCATAGCAGAAGATTTTTAGTGCAGAGATTAAGCCGGTTTACGGCATCGAAAATCAACGTAGGAAAAGCGGTGGAAGCGGGCCTTTCAGACCGGCTATTGAAATGTTACCATATCGAACGCTACTGAAGGAAGAAGTTTTTACGATGTTGAACAAATTTTTTGCGGTAAGTTTTTCCCTTTTTCTGGCTATTTTTGCGGCTTCTGCCTCGAGCGCTCAGCCAAAGCCCGGAAAGGTCGACGTGATGCCGGTCACCGAGGTTCGCGAGGGAATGCGCGGCATCGCCCGCACCGTTTTTGCGGGTTCGAAGTCCGAAGAGTTCGGCGTCGAAGTCCTCGGCGTTATCCCGAACTGGATCGGCCCGCGGCAGGACGTGATCATCGGAAAACTCAGCGGTGCCAATGCCGAACGCACCTTCGTTTTCGCAGGAATGTCGGGTTCGCCCGTTTACGTTAACGGAAAACTGATCGGCGCTATCTCTTACAGCTTTCCTTTCGCCAAGGAGCCCATCTGCGGAATAACGCCGTATGAGCAAATGACGACGATCATGGATCAGGCGATCGCCGAGCGGCCAAATGATCAAACGCCGCGGACGTTTTCCTACGCCGAACTCCGCCAGGACATTTGGCGTCCAACCCTACGGACAGCCGCAACGACGCCGCTCGCATCGGGCTTCAATAGCAACTCAAAGCTGATGGAAATTGCCGGTCAGAGCATGGTCCCGATCTCGACGCCGCTTTATTTTTCGGGCCTTTCGCGGGAGGTTTTGGACAGCGTCGCTCCCGGTTTAGTAAACGCTGGAATCATGCCTATCGCGGCGGCCGCGGGCGGATCGAAACCGGAAAAGCTCTCGCCGATCAATGAGAAAACTCTGCTCGGCGGCGATTCGGTAATGGTGTTCCTTGCTCGCGGCGACGTCCAGATCGGTGCGGCGGGCACCGTTACCCACCGTGATAACGATAAAATATATGCATTCGGCCACCCATTCTTCGGCCTCGGCGGCGTCAGCTTGCCGATGACGGAATCGCACGTCATCACCGTCATTCCGAACACAAACAACTCCTTCAAACTCGCGGTTCCCGATGGCACCGTCGGAGCGATGACACAAGACCGGGCGACGGCGATCTACGGTAAACTCGGTGAGCCGGCCAAGATGCTTCCGGTCAAGGTGAAGCTCATGAACAGCCGCGGAAAGACGGGCGAGATCAATTTCGAATCCGCCTTCGACGAGCTGCTAACGCCCTTGATCATTAACGCCGGAGTCGCGAACGCCCTTACGGCACAGGAGCGGAGCCTTGGAGAAACAACGATAGAAATGCGAGGCGAGATCAAGATCAAGGGCGAAGAATCGATCCGCCTAGACCGCCGATTCGGCGGCCAGCAGGCTCTCGCTCTCGCGTCCTCAGCGGCGGCAGTTCCTATCGCCGCTCTGCTGCGGGCGAACTTTCCCGGCCTCGAGATTACAGGCGTCGATCTAAGCCTCGCATCTCGCGATGGCGGTCGAACGGGAACGATCGAACGTATTTCAGTCGACAAAACCGAAGTTACCGCAGGAGATACAATAGCGGTCACGGTAGTTGAACGGACGGAATCGGGAACGTTCAACACTCGAAGCATTCCCGTAAAGATCCCGGAAAACACCGCCCCCGGCGCGGTCACGATCAAGGTGGGCGATGGCAACGCGGTTCAGGAGAACTCGGCGGTAACGCAATTCACGCCGCGAACTGCCGCGGAACTAATATCAACACTCAACCGCCTCAAACGCCCCGACCGACTTTACGTGGTGGTCTCGAGAGCGACGGCCGGCACGATTATTGGTGCCAATGAGCTGCCTAATCTGCCTCCGTCCATGCTTGCGACCATGAACAGCGACCGCTCGGCAGGAGGTTCGAAGGCGACCGTAAACACTGTTCTCGCTGAGATTGAAATCCCCGCGAGCGAGTACATCGTGTCCGGAGCTCAGAGTATTAGCTTGAACGTAGTCCGGTAACATTGATTTTCAAAGAACTATACTGGCAGCGATCGTCTACGCTGCCTTTCCGTTTGCGATAAGGGTCGGGTAATTCCCGGTCCAGCACGCGGAACATGCACGTGACGAGTCGATACCGATCGCTTCGAGCATTCCCTCCAAAGATAGGTAACCCAAGCTGTCCGCTCCGATCGCTTCGCAAATTTCCTCGACCGAGAGTTGCGAGGCGATCAGGTCTTTGCGGTTCGGAGTATCGACGCCATAGTAGCAGGAATGGGCCGTGGGTGGGCATGAGATACGCATGTGGACCTCGGTCGCACCGGCTTCGCGGACCATTTCTACTATCTTCTTTGAGGTTGTGCCGCGGACGATAGAATCGTCAACGAGTACGATCCGTCTTCCTTTGATCAAGTCCTTGATAGGATTAAGCTTAAGCCGCACACCGAATGAGCGGATCTGCTGAGTCGGCTCAATAAACGTTCGGCCTACGTAGTGATTTCGAATGATCGCCTGGCGAAAATTGATGCCGGATTCGCGTGCATACCCGATCGCTGCCGCAACGCCGGAATCTGGCACGGGGACGATAAGGTCGGCCTCGACGGGGTGTTCGACAGCGAGGCGTTTGCCCATTTTGTGCCGCGATTCGTTGACCGAGCGGCCGAAGATCGTCGAATCGGGCCGCGAAAAGTAAACGTGCTCAAAAGTGCAGACCGAGACCGGCTTCACCTCGAACGGCTTCGACGAATGCAGCCCTTCCGCATTGATGATGAGCATCTCACCCGGCTCGATCTCGCGTTCGTAGGTCGCATCCATAAGATCGAACGCACACGTTTCCGAAGCCACGCACCAGGCGTCCTGATATTTGCCCAGCACAAGCGGCCTGAAACCCCGCGGATCGCGGATCGCTATCAGACATTGAGGCGTCAGAAAGAGCAGCGAAAACGCACCCTCAGTGTCGGAAAGCACCTTCCGAATGGCTTCGACCGCATCTTTTGCGGGGGTGCGGGCGATCGCATGAAGGATGGTTTCGGTGTCCGAGGTCGAAGAAAATATTGCCCCAGCTTTTTCTAGTTTTTCACGTTCGCGAGCCGCGAACGGCAGATTTCCGTTGTGGCAGACCGCGATCTTCCCGTGCTGACAGGTCACAGAAAACGGCTGAACTTCCTTTATCGTATTCCGCCCGGTCGTCGAATAACGCGTATGCCCGATCGCACTCGAACCCATCAGTTTTGGCAAAACATCCGGATTCAGAACATCCGCGACCAACCCGATCTCGCGGTGCTGATAAAGCTCCTCGCCATCCGAAGACACGATGCCACAAGCCTCCTGCCCGCGGTGCTGCAATGCAAAAAGCCCCAGTTGGGTCAAAGTCGAAGCCTCAGCGTGGCCAAAAATACCAAACACGCCGCATTCTTCGTGAAGTTTGTCGAGAATCAGGTCCATTTCTTCCATTGTGCCATTCTGAGGCTTATGAAGCCAAAGTTGCCGATTTCAGCCCGCAGCACACAAACCAAAATTATTGCAGTTTGTCGTACTAGGACACGCTCGTCCAAGGCATGACGCGGGAGAAGTACAGGTACAATTTGCTGCTACCGAAAAAGCGTTCGGCGGGGCGGCGAGCGAGGCGATGACAGGCAGGGTCACGGCTGCCGCAGCTCCGATCTTCTTCACCGCTTCCCTGCGACCGAGCCGAGGAAACGCATCAGCATCACTAACGACCAACAGATCTCGCTCGTGTAGCTGGCAAAGCGCGAGTTCGACGAATTCTATATCCACCGCCTGTCCAAACTGGCGCTCGGCTAAACTTCTTATCTCTTCCACAGTCAACTTACCGTCGCAGCGATCCCAGACAAACGAAGCGGTCTCGTTCAGGCAGTGTGCTTTGTGTGTCGATAGGTCGTAGACCAGAGTCTCATTCGGCAGCGATTGGATAACTAGGTCGCTAGTTCGGGATTGGGGGCGTGAAAATTCGTGCATGGGATTCCTCCTTGATATTCCAATGGTAGCGTACGCGCTAAGGCCGCGTAACTGTGTTTGATAGATCGCCCGGCGTATTTACATTGTAAAAAATGTGCTCATAACCAGGGAGATGCGAATATTCCTCAGGACGGACGACTGCGGGGTCAAGCAGCTCCACCATCTCCCGCATCGGCGGAGCGTGTTTATCTTCTTCCACATAGCGGTTAACTATCATCCGTGCTGCTTGCGTGCGATAAAACGCAAAAAGCGGCTGAAGCCGGCCGTCGGGCTGCTCGGGAACCACCGCACCGTGATCGGTCGAAACCCGCGATGCCAGCAGAGAGATCATTTCCCGGGTCGCAAATGGATAGTCGCACGCCGTCACAAATATCCAATCAGTCTTAGCCTCGGCCAGGGCCGTATGAATGCCGCTGAGCGGCCCGCGGCCAGGGTAAATGTCAAAAATGAACGGTGCCCCAAGTACCACCGCCGGGATCGCAAATTGTGCCTCGTGACCAGCAATAAAGGTGATCTGCGTAAACAATTTCGCCGTTTGCATCGTCGCCAGCGTTCTCGCGGCAAGCGACGATCCATCCAACTCGACCAATGCCTTATCCCGGCCCATCCGGCTCGATCTGCCGCCGATCAGAATGAAAGCTTCGACATTCATTTCGACGCTCCTAACGAGATCAATAGAGCCTTCGACGTCGGCGTTCGGCTCCGTTTGGCGTGGCTTCCGAGCGGGACGAGCGGGTTGGTTTCGGGGAAATAGGCGGCGGCACAGCCTTTTGGGATCGGATAATCGACTATCACGAAACGGTACGCGTGTCGCTCGCCGTCGTCGAAATGGCTGGTTATATCGACCGTCTGGCCCTTTTCAAAACCGAGCCGAGCGATGTCTTCGGTGTTCATGAAGATCACGCGGCGGCCGCCTTCGATGCCGCGGTATCGGTCGCTGTCGTCGTATATCGTCGTGTTGAACTGGTTGTGCGAGCGGATCGTCGTCAGCAGAAGCTGATCGGGTGCGAGTTTGACCGTCTCAAGTTTGCTTGTGACAAACCTCGCTTTTCCGGTTTTTGTATTAAAGATGCGTTCGCGGGGCGGATTCTTTAGGTAGAAACCGCCGGGTCTTCGAACGCGTTCGTTGTAATTTTCGCAGCCATCGACAACGCGTGAGATCGAATCGCGGATGTTGTCATAATTTTCGATCATCCGATCCCAATCGACCGTCGTTCGCTCGCCCAAGGTCGCCTTTGCGAGTCGAGCGACTATCCATGGCTCGCTCCGAAGATGTTTCGATGCGGGTTCGAAGATGCCCTTCGACATCTGCACGTTTAGCATTGTACTTTCGGTCGTTACAAATTGCTGACGTCCGCGTTGCTCGTCGATCTCGCTGCGGCCTAGGCATGGAAGTATCAGTGTCTGCTCGCTTTCGACTAACGCGGTGCGATTGAGTTTTGTCAGCACCTGAACGGTCAGCCGACATTTACCGAGAGCGTCGAAAACGGCCTCTGTATCCGGAGCCGCCACGGCGAAATTTCCGCCCATCGCAAAAAACACTTTGGCGCGACCGTCAGCCATCGCGGCGATGCTTTCGATCGTGTCAAAACCATCTTTCTGCGGCGGCACGAAGTTGAATTCCTTTCCCAGAGCGGCGAAAAACTTCTCGTTCACCTTTTCCCAAATACCCATCGTCCGGTCGCCCTGCACGTTCGAATGGCCGCGAACAGGGCAAACTCCAGCTCCGGGCTTCCCGATCTGGCCCCGCAGAAGATGCAAATTCACGACGTCCTGTATCGTCGCGACAGCCTCAGTATGCTGCGTGATGCCCATCGCCCAGCACGTGATCACGCGGTCCGCGTTAATGAACATTTCCGCCGCTTCGATTATCTGCTCGCGAGTCAGCCCACTCGCTTCGAGAATGTCATCCCACGGCGTTGCTTCGATCCCGGAGATCAATTCATCGTACCCGTCGCAATATTGCTCGATAAACTTGTGATCAAAGATCTCGCCCGGTGCCGCCACCTCTCGTGCGAGCATTACCTTCATCACGCCTTTCAGCACGGCCATATCCCCGCCGATCCTGACGGGCAGATGCAGATCGGCGAGCTTTGTCCCGCGATCTTTCAACAGATCGAACGGCAGAGTCAGCGGATTAGGATGATGCTGCGGATTTGGGTTTACAAAGTTCAACAATCCCGCTTCAGGCAGCGGATTGATCGCAATCATCTTCGCCCCCGCGCGCTTAGCATCCTCAAGCGAGGTCATCATCCGCGGAGCGTTCGTCCCCGGATTTTGTCCTATAACAATGACGAGGTCCGTTTCGTTAAAGTCTGAAAGCCGCACGCTCGCCTTGCCGAGTCCGATCGATTCGCTCAGCGCAACGCCGGATGACTCGTGGCACATGTTCGAGCAATCCGGCAGATTGTTCGTGCCGAATTGCCGCACAAAAAGCTGATACAGGAACGCCGCCTCATTCGACGTTCGGCCCGAAGTGTAGAAGATCGCTTCGTCGGGCGAATTCAAGGCGTTAAGTTCACCGGCGATCAGCCTAAATGCCGCATCCCACGAGATCGGTTCAAAATGACGTGAACCTTTTAGCCGCACCACCGGCTCGGTCAAACGTCCTTGATCGTTGATCCAGCGATCGTCATGCACGGCGATGTGATCGATGCTGTTCGCCCGCCAAAAATCGCTGTCGATCCCCTTTTTCGTGCCTTCGTCCGCCAGGGCCTTCGCGCCGCTTTCGCAAAATTCGGCTATCGTCCGCTTTTCGTCCGGATCAGGCCATGCGCACGACTGGCAATCGATCCCGCCCTGCTGATTCAGGACAAGCAGCGCACGGGTAGCATGGATCGGGCCCATCTTGACATAGGCGTTGGTGATCGTTTCCTTCAGGGCCTTCAGCCCAGCAGCCGACGTAAGCGGCTGGGTCACCGTCAAGTTCTCCGCGGTCTCGGGTGAACGGTCATTCAGATCTTCGGTCGAATCAGCCATCTTTTCCCAACATCCACGAAACCTTCTATCTGTCCCAGCTTGTCCCACGCGGGACAAACGGGGGACAAGATTCTAATCGAATAACTCATTCGCTAACAACAGTTTACGGCGACCTAGGCGGCTTGTCCCGTTGTCCCGCACAAATAAAATGCCGGGGCTCGGGACAAGTTCTGCCAAGTGCGTCTTATCGGGCGATTGCCGGACGATCGAGGCAGCAAACCTCGATAAACACTGAACTTCCCACACTGGATCACATACACTCGCAAACATGCTGTCCCAAGCATAGCACATTGTTGCATACTAAATCAAGCATTTTTTCGCGGGCCGTCTATTCCAGAATTTTCTGTGGACGTACTATGCGCACCGTTGCGATCCCGAATAGATGTTGTACTTTTCATCCCGCAAGAATCCGACCAGCGTCATCCCGTATTCGTTTGCAAGCTCTACCGCAAGACTCGACGGAGCTCCAACCGCCGCGAGGAACGGAATTCCAGCCATTAGGGCTTTCTGGACCAGCTCAAAACTTGCGCGGCCGCTTACAAGCAGTATCCGATCGCTCAGCGGCATTCCACCCTCGAGGAATTTGGCTCCGATCACCTTGTCGAGGGCGTTGTGCCGGCCGACGTCTTCGCGGACGATGTCGAGATTCCCGTCAGGGTCGAACAACGCCGATGCATGCAGGCCGCCGGTTTTGTCAAACGCCTCCTGAGCCTCCCGCAGCCGCTTGGGCAGTCCGTGCAGCAACGACGCATCAACGCGCGGGATATCCGGATCGAGCGGATGCGAGATGCCGGTTCTTAACGCATCGATCGAACTCTTGCCGCAGACACCGCAACTCGAGGTCGTGTAGAAATTGCGCTTCAGGCGATCGAGATCGATCTCCACGCCCACGGCCAGATCGACGCGGATCGTATTGGAATTGAGTGCCGCGGCACGGTCAAGCGTGTCACGGGCCTTGCCGATCTTCAGCCCGCAGTGCCTGATCTGCTTTATCTGCTCGGCAGAGGTGAGAATACCTTCCGTGAACAAGAATCCGGCCGCAAGTTCGGCGTCATTTCCAGGCGTCCGCATCGTGATCGAAACGGCGGTATGCGTGCCATCCGAAAAGCCAAGGCGGATCTCAAGCGGCTCCTCGACGGCGAGAAGGTCGGTAGTGTCACGTTCATTCGAAATGATCGATACGCGTTTGATCGAGGCCGTGGCTGAAACGGGCTGCATAGTGATGAGTTTATCAAATACAAATAATGAGCGTAGCACGGGTCGATCACGCGTTGATTCAATAGTACTTCTGAGTAAGAGATTCCAAAGGATCGCTGGCGTCGATGCTTCGCTGGCCAAAGAGCTGCGTTACGGGCACATAGCCGCGGACGTCGCCGGCGAGGATGGCGTGGATCAGAACGTGATCGGCGTTGAGATTTATTGGCGTGTTCCAGCGGATAAACTCCTGTGCCGCTCGCCGCGTAACCGTATACGCATGCGCGAGAAAATTGACCGAGGCGACGTGAAAATGCTCATTGCAGGGCCGCATGTAGAGGTTGCGGATCATGCGGTGATCGAGTTTGTATTGGCCTAGGGCATATTTGGCGTGAAAGATCGCCTGCTGAATGCCGCCGAGAAAGGGTTTGAAACGCCCGCCGTTCCAGCCCCATTGGATGCATTCGGCATCCGGCGGAAGATTGGCTAGCATCGTTTCGATCGCCGGATCTTCGACAGGTAAGACCGTGACGTCATCTTCAAATATCAACGCCCGCTCACAGCCGTCCGCGAGCATCTTTTCGTACGCCAGCCGATGGCCGATCGAGCAGCAGATATGCCCCAGCGTCATCGCCCGGCCTTTCGGATCGACGCGGATCGCTAACTCCTCGTCATATGTGCCGTCGGCGATCAGGCCTTCCTTCGTCACGTCTCGCTTGTCGACGCCGTAGACGAACTCGAAATTCCCTTCACCGAGCTGTTCGATGACACCGCGTTGACGCTCCTCGGCCGCGGCGTAGGTTACGACGTAGGCTTTATCGTGAAATTTGAGCAACGGCTTTGGGATCATCAGAAATTATCGGTGTACCAATTCCAGGGCCGTGTGTCGTCCGCGATCTTTTTGAGGGCGATCATCTCGGTCCGCGGATAATCGAGCAGCTTTTTGCTCAGGCTGGCCGAAATGACCTTCGCCCAGCGATCGCCTCTCGCGACAGTTTTCATCGTTTTCGAAACGACGGCCTTTGCCGGTTTTGTGCGATTTTCGGTCACGACACCGTGAGTTTCATAGCAAGGATACGCCGCGAAATACCTAGCCGCCCGCCCAACCGGCAGCAATGCCACATCGTCGATCACCAACACACCGCCGATCCGCAGCAGCCGCGTCGCATAGTAACAATCGAGCAAAGTCTGATCGAACGTGTGAAATCCATCGACAAATATCATGTCGAACCCCCCTTCGCCCTGTCTCAGTATTTCCGGCAAAGCAAATTCTGAGCGATCTTCGACAAAAGTGTAAAAATCCACCCTAGCGTCATCCAAATTTCGCAAACCAGCACCGTCCCAATCGGTATTCTGAAACGGATCGATGATCGTATGCGACGCATCCGCACGATTCGCGAGTTCCGAACAGATGAATAGCGACGAAAGCCCGTACGCACACCCGACCTCGAGCGTTTTCACGATATCCGCATCATTCGCGACGATCGAGCGAAGAAACTCGCCCTTTTCGCGGTCGATCGCCGAATGCAGTTCGTGCACCTTGCCGCTCCGGCCGACGACCTGCTTCGTGGCGTATATCTTGTCGATAATATCGTTCATTCCCTAAAGGCTAATAGGCTAACAGCTACCGACTAAATTTCTCAGAAGAATTGTAGCTATTAGCGGTTAGCTGGATAGCCGCTAGTTTGCGGTCAACGTCGCCATCGGGTCGCTTTTGTCCGCACTCCGCTGGCCGTAAAGCTGCTTTTTCGCGATGTACGCGTTTACGTCACCATTGAGAACCGCGTATAAAAGTGCGTTGTCGCCGTTTAGCTTGATCGGCGTGTTCCATTTGATCAGGGCCTCGGCGGCACGGCGGTTTATTGAATATGCGTGCGCGAGGAAGTGCTTTCCGGCACGATCGAAATGCTCGTTAGCCGGCTGCGAGTACAAGTTCCGGATCATCGTATGATCGTACCGCTCGAGCCCGAAAGTATGCTGAACGTGATACAAGGCCTGCTTCAAACCGCCGTACCAAGGCGCGTAACCGCCGCCTTCCCAGCCCCAATATATCAGGTCGGCGTCAGTCGGAACGTCAGCGATCATCGCGGCGATCTCCGGCTCGGGAACATCGAACGCGACCATATCGTCTTCGAAAACAAGAGCTCGTTCCGCACCGCTTTCCAGAAACTTCTCGTAAACCCGTCGATGGCCGATGGAACAGCAAATATGCCCCAGCGTCATTGCCTTGTTGCGACGGTCAGTCCGGCGTGCGATCGCTTCGTCGTAAGTTCCATCCGCGGAGAGCTGTTCGAGCGACGTATCGCGTTTGTCGAGGCTGTAAATGAACTCAAAATTGCCCTCGCCGAGCTGCTCAACGACATTCAGATGCCTGTCCGCCGCCGATCCGATAGTGATGACGTAAACCTTGTCATGAAGAGATTTGAGACTCGCAGAGAGCATAATCTTAGGACGTTTAGAGCACAAACCACGAATCACACGAAACCACACGAAACACGACAAAGAACCATCGATTCGTGTGATTTCGTGTGTTTAGTGGTTCGCCTTCCGTTCTTTGTTTCACGTCAATCTGCCGGGAGTATTCGCCCGCGGCATTCGCCGAGGCCGATGCGACGGAAGCCTTCGCGTTCGCAGAATCCTTTCATAATCACCTCGTCGCCGTCTTCGAGGAAACGCCGCGTTTCGCCGGACGGCAGCGTGAGCGGTTCGGTGCCTCGCCAGGTTAGTTCTAGCAGACAGCCGCGTTCGTTTTTCTCTTTTCCGCTGACCGTTCCCGATGCGATCAGGTCGCCGGTTTGCAGGTCACAGCCGTTCGAGGCGTGGTGCGTCAGCATCTGGCCGATGGTCCAGTAGAGGTCTTTGGTGTTCGACCGCGAAAGCAGGTGCGGGTCGATCTTTTCGTTTCGCATTCGCTCGGTCTGGATGTAAACCTCAAGATTGATATCGAGCCCGCCGAATTTCTGGTTCTGCTCGTCGTTCAAATAATCGAGCGGCTGCGGATCGCCCTCGGCACGTTCGAACGCTTGGGTACGAAACGGTGCGAGAGCTTCCATCGTAACAACATACGGCGAGATCGTCGTTGCAAAATTCTTTGCGAGAAACGGCCCAAGCGGCTGGTATTCCCACGCCTGAATATCACGAGCCGACCAGTCGTTCACCAGACAAACGCCGAAAATATGCTCCTCAGCCTCGCTGATCGGTATGCTCTTGCCGAGTTCATTCCCCTTCCCGACAAAAAACCCAAGCTCCATCTCGTAATCGAGATTCTTGCAAGGAATAAACACCGGCGGAGCGTCCTGGTCGCTCCGGTTCTGCCCATGCGGCCGCTTGATATCCGTTCCGCTAACCACGATCGACGAAGCCCGCCCGTGATACCCGATCGGCACATACTTATAGTTCGGCATCAGCGGATTGTCCGGGCGAAACATCGAGCCCACGTTCGTTGCGTGGTAGATGGAGCAGTAGAAGTCGGTGTAGTCACCGATCGAGGAAGGCAAAAAGTAGGTCGCTTCCTCCATCGGAACCAGATTTCTGGCTAAGATTGTCCTACCTCTATCATCGACCGCCTCTGAAAGCAGATGTGTCAGTTTAGCTCTAAACTGGGCTCGATCTAACCCGTTCTTGTGCATTATCGCCCAATCCAGGGATTCGTCGTCGGATCGAGCGGCAACACTATATTCCTCGTCATCATCGAAAAGCAAAGCTTCGTAGCATGGGTAAATATCGAGAATGTAGTTTCCGATAGCCACCCCAACCCGAGCATCTTCCTGCGATTCCGCTCGCGCAAAAACACAAAACGGCAAATTCTGTATCGGAAAATCCGTATTCGGATCGTTCGCTGATTCGATCCAGCTTTTGAGGTTCGGGTCGTGGGTTTCGTTGATCTCGTATATCATGGTGCGTTACTTCCCCATCCGCTACCGCAGGTGGTACTGACAGGTTTAGAGTATCCCCAACTTCTGCAGGTCCGCGATCGGCTCGTCGAACGAGCACGATCCGAATGAGTGGATGCCTTTTTTGCGGAGGGCTTCGATCTGCCAAAGGTTCAGCCGGTATTCGTTTCGCCAGCTGATCGACTGGTCGGAGACGCGAAAGACCTCGTCGAATTCCTCTTCCATCACGTCCTCGAGTAACGAGGCCCGGTAGCCTTCGCGGGCGAAGCCGGTCATTAAGAATAGATTCAAAAAACCGTGCATCGTGCCCTTTGGCGAGTTGTTCTCGTAGGTCAGAGGCCGGAAACAGCGGATCGGGTGATGGAGCCCGGCGGTCGCTTTGAACGGCACATTTGCCGCGAGACACGACCTTACGAATTTGATCACATCCTTCGAAGCGGGAAATGCCCCCGGCGTAACCCCGCCGGTGCGGATCTTGGCGTACTGCCCGGTGGCGGCGACCTTGGCGAGCAGGTCGGGAAAATTCTTTCCCGTGTTTATCTCAAAATACGCCTTCACTCCCGCAGGCAGCAGCAGGACCGTATTCTCGACCTTCGAGACCGTGTTCGCCTTTACCTCGATCGCGTCGATGATCACGCCCGGGCTGTGTTTTGCGGCAAATTCTTTTATCTCGCGAATGCTGGCACTCAGGTCTTCGCCCGCAAGTACGCTCAATCGCCAAGCCGTTTTTGCGTCACGCGAGACGAATTCACCGGCATTCTCGATAAACTCCTCAAGCTGTACCGACGGCACGACAAACGCCCCGAGCATCCAGCTGTAGTTGCTGGTGCGGTACATCGCGTAGTTGATCACAGCCTCCGACATCGGCAGCCCCGAAGGCGGAAACAGCCCCGCGTAATCGATCGCGCCCGCGAGCAGCGAGCGTACCGAATCGCGAACGCCTATGGCAGCTAATTGACTATCCATTCGAAGAAAGAAGCGCGAACAACAATGTTCGATGATAAGAATATTCCGGCCAACTATCAACTAACAACTAAAAACTACCAACTACGGTCGAAGCGATCAGCCAACACATTGGTTTCTTTCAATTTAGTTGATAGTTGATAGTCTTTAGTTTGTAGTTTTGGAGCGCTTGCCTTTTGCATGGGGCTGGCTTATCGTAGTTTTCGTTACAGACAGAACAGGGATCTTTCATGCGTGTTTTAGGAATCGACCCGGGAAGCGAAACGCTCGGTTGGGGTGTTGTTGACGGGGTCGGTTCGAAGTACGAACTCGTCGATTTCGGCACGGTTCGATCTAATACGAAGCACGCATTTTCGAAACGTTTGCTCAACATCTACAACGGTATCGCCGATGTGGTTGCGAAGCATTCACCGGATGTATTGTCGGTCGAGGATACCTTCTACGCCGTCAATGTAGGCGTTGCCCTAAAGCTCGGACAGGTTCGGGGGACGATGTTGCTGCTTGCCGAGCAGTACGGCATCGAGATCGCCGAATACGCTCCGCGACTCGTTAAACAAACCGTTGTCGGTTATGGTAACGCGGAAAAACATCAGGTGCAGGAAATGGTCAGGCTGCTGCTTCGCATGAAGACCGCTCCGACGCCGCATGACGCAGCCGACGCACTGGCGATCGCCATCTGTCATTTTCACCACGCCGGCCTTAGCGACCGGTTGAAAAAAGCCGGAGCACGATAAAGTAAACAGATATTATCGAATGAACATCGCCCTTCTCACGGCAATATTTCTTTCCTTAGCGGTCCTTACGCCCCTTGCCGCGCAAAAACGGCCCACGACGAACGCTAAACCGAAATCCGCCGTCGTCAGATCGCCCGAGATCGGCCAAACAGCGATCGTTGTCGACGAGAATCTCAACGTCCTTCGCAAAAGCCCAAGCCTTTTTGCCGAATCGGTCCATCGAATGTCCCGCGGCCGCCGCGTTACCATCCAGGGCGTTCAGGAAGCCGACGGCGTTAAGTTTTATAAAGTAGTGGTTCCCCCGAACAATTTTGGGTGGGTACAGTCAGATGCGGTCGTGGGCAAATTTCGAAAGGATGACGAAGCTCGGCTGGCAAGCCTCGTGCAGGCCTACGAAGGATTTGAACGAATCGAGACTGCGACTTATTTCTTTGAACTCTATCCGAACTCGGCCCTCAAACCGCCGCTTCTGCTGCTTTTTGGAGACACTCTCGAGGAATTGGGCTTAACACTGTCGCGATCTGCTGCCCGCATCACGCGAAAGGAAATGGCCGCGAGCGGAGCTCCGGTGCATAGCTTTTTTCTAAATTTCAATATGCTCGACCGCTATCGAAAGCTCGGCGTGATCTTTCTCGTTAATCCCAACACCAAGACATATCACTACGAGGGGGCGAGTTGGAAGGAAATAATATCTAAATATCCGAACTCGCCCGAGGCCGCCGAGGCTCAGAAGCGGCTCGATTCGTTGAAGTTAAAGATGGAGAAGAAGTAGCAGGCCATTACTCAGGCAGCTTGCCGCCCGCTTACGCAGGCGGTTCTGACAGAGCGACCGCGATCTTGGCGGCGATGCGAGCGTTATTTTCGAGAAGGGCAATATTCGTCGCGAGCGTTCTGCCGCCGCTGCGTTCGGACATTTGCGAGAGAAGAAATGGGGTTATTTCCCTCCCTTTTATGCCGAACTTTTCGGCCTCGGCGAGAGCCTCGGCGAGGATCGATTCCGATTCCACGAGGGGTATCTCAAACTCTTCCGACACGGGCGCCGTGACCAGGATCGATGATGCGAGACCCAGCGAATCGCGGGCATTGGCAATTCGTGCGACGTCAGCGGCACTTTCTACACGCTCGTCAACATCCAGCCCGCTCGAACGGCTGTAAAACGCGGGCATCGTATCGCATTGCCATCCAACGACGGTTACGCCGTGTGTTTCGAGCCATTCGCGGGTCCGCGGCAGGTCGAGAACGATCTTCGCACCCGAACAAACGACCGTAATTGGCGTTTGTGCGAGTTCTGGCAGATCAGCCGAGACATCGGCCTCGAAACCTCGATGCACACCGCCGATGCCGCCGGTCGCGAAAACCTTTATGCGGGCTTTATGAGCTATGTAGGCAGTGGTCGCGACCGTCGTTGCACAGTCTAGATTGTTGGCCACAGCGATCGGCAGGTCGCGCCGCGAGATCTTTCTAATATTCTTATCGGTCGCAAGACGCTCGATCTGACCGCGGTCGAGGCCGACGTGAAATTCGCCACTGAAAACCGCGATCGTGGCAGGAATTGCTCCGTTATCGCGGACAACGGCCTCGCATCTCAAAGCAGTTTCGATATTTTGCGGATACGGCAGGCCGTGAGCGATGACGGTCGACTCGAGAGCCACAACGGGTTTGCCTTCGTTGAGTGCCGAAGATATCTCGGATGAGAAAACAATAGACATTAGATTATTCAATGCAAAAAAAGGCGGGCAAGCCCGCCACTGAAAAAAATAACTAGGGTTAAGCAGCGGGCTTGCCCGCGGTGGCACACATTCCAGCTCTACTTAACAAACTTCCCGATCCGATTCAGCCGTGGATGGGTCAAACATCCTATCGCGCTTCCGTTCGATGCTCCGCGGTCGCACGACCAATAAACGAACATCGCCCGGCCAATGATCAGTTCGCGCGGAACAAAACCCCAGTAGCGGCTGTCCTCGCTGTTGTCGCGGCTGTCGCCCATTACAAAAAAGCTGTTCGGCGGCACGACCATCGGCTTTCCAGCGACGCCGAATTCCATCTGTTGGCCGCTGCGCATCATTTTTTTCCCGGAACGTACAGCTTCCATCGTCTCGGGGCGGTAATAAACGTTATATTTCGCCTCAGCACGCGGCTCTTCAAACTCGGTAACGGTCAGCGCCGACTGATCGTCATCCGCATCGCCAATCAGGCGATTTTCGGGCAGAAGCTTGCCATTGATGAAGACGGAATTATCCTTAAACTCGACCGTCTCGCCCGGAAGGCCGATGACCCGCTTTACGTAATTTATCTGGTAGGGAATAAGATTTCGCGAACGGTCTGCCTGCGGGTTTACCTTATTGCCGGGATATTTGAAAACGATAATGTCGCCCCGATCGATCTCACGCTGCGGCAGGAAAGGCAGCTCGTAACCGCCGGGCGTGAAGATGAATTTGTTCACAAGCAGGTAATCGCCGACGAGGATCGTGTTCTGCATCGACCCCGTCGGGACCGTTACGGCCTGGAGGATGAACGTCATGCCGAAGATCGCCATCACGAGCGTGACAACAAAAGATTCGAAATATTCCCGGATCGTCGATTTCGGCGGCCCCACAGGTTTCACCTCGGGCTTTTCTTGATCAGTTTCTTCGTTACTCATAAATATCACATTTATACGCCGTGAATACTAAACGCGTTTCACCGCGTGGCCCGAACCCTGGAGTTGGCCCAGAGCCTCGGCTGCGGCCATCATTTCGGCCGCTTTGATCGAACTGCCTGTTCCGTTTGCCTTTCCGGTCGCCCACGTCGCTTCTACTGAAAAGACGCGGTTGTGAGGCGGGCCTTCAGTGCGAACGACGTTGTACTGCGGAGCGGCGAGCTTTTCCGCCTGCAGCCTCTCCTGAAGCATGGTCTTATAGTCGATCGAGGTCTGTGGAGAAGCCTTCCGGATCTCGTCACCGTAAAACCGAATGATCGCGGCCCGGGCAGGGATGTAGCCGCCGTCAACAAATACGGCGCCGATCACTGCCTCGAGCGTGTTCGCCAGCAACGCGAACTTGCGGCGGCCTCCCGTCTTTTCTTCGCCCTTGCCGACCCGAAGGTAATCGCCAAGCTTAAACTTGTCGGCCAGTCTCGACAGTGTCTGGGTGCTGACGAGATGATGCTTCATCAGCGTCAGCCCGCCTTCGCTGGCCCCACGATGGGCGTTGTACAGGGCCTCAGCAACGACAAGGCCGAGTACCGAATCGCCGACAAACTCGAGCAGCTCATTCTCAGTTTCCCTAACCTGCTCCTCTGAAGCGCCGGACAGATTTTCGTATGCCCAGGATCGATGGGTCACCGCTCGCTCAAGCAGTTTTGGGTCCTGAAATGTATAGCCTATCAGGTTTTCGAGCTTTGCGAGTTTCGGCGTCATCGTAATACGTCAGTTTAAAAGGAACAATGGGAAAAGAAAAGCCGGATGCGAGTTGAACTCGCATCCGGCCCGATTTTTAGATACAGATGGTGCGCTTACCTATTTGCGCCCGGCTTCCCCGATTTAGGAGCAGCGGTCGTCGTTCTGGCAGGCGTGGCCGCTGGCTTTGCCGCCGGGCCTACGCCAGTACCATTGCCGGCTCCGACGCCGGTGCCGTTTGCGTTACCGATACCGGTTCCGTTCGCAGTTCCTACGCCCGTGCCAGTCGCCGCACCAACGCCCGATCCCGGATTGGTAGTGGTTGCGGTCTTGGTCGGCTCAGGATCGGCGATCGGAGCGATCGGCGTCGTCGGATTCACAAAAGGCTTCGCTACCGCAGAAGTGATCCATGCGTCCACACCTTCCTTCTTTGCAAAGCGAAGCATGTAAGCATCCTCGACGTTCTTCTTCATCTTCGCCTTGTATGGCGGATTCGTACCGAGCGTGTAGGCCCGCGAGAACGCGTCCATCGCTCGCTCTGCGGTGCCGTTCGACATCGCAACGAGTTTCTTGAGCTCATCTACCTTCTGCTGGATCACTTCCGGCGTATCGGTATCCTTCTGATCGGCTTCTTTGGCCTTTATCTGGTCTACGAGCTTGTTGAGCTCGTCAAAGTAGTAGCTTCCTATCAATTCATAAGGGATCGGATTCTTCGCAGTATCCGAGGCCGGCGCTTGAGTCGCCTTGAACAAATATGGCGCCGCGGCAACTTTATTTTTCTTGTCGACCTGCGTTATATAGCCGACGGTCAGGTTCATCCAAGCCATTGCGTCTTCTTTGTTTTTGTAGACGAAAGGAGCTACACCGAAGCCCGGCTTGAATTCTTTGCCAGCCTCGAGAGCCACTAAGGACTGCTTTGCAAACCGAAGTGTTTCATCGTTAAACTTCGTTACAGGTGGCGTCTTAAAATTCTCATCGTAACCGATCGAACCGAGGACCAGTTCAACGGCCCTGAATTCATCGCCGTATTTTTGGAGAATTTCCTTGCCCGAGACGTAGGTCTCATCCCAGTTCTTTGCCTTGAGCGAATCGTCAAACCGTTTAAGAAGCGCATTCTTCTTATCCAATTCGATCTGATCCGCGATCTGCTTTTCGACTACTGGAATACGTCCTTTTAGCCAGTCTGAAAGGTCTTTTGACGGTTCGCAGCTACCGTACTTTTCAAGGAATGATTTACCCGTGTTTACAAACTTCTTTTTGCCGTCAAGCGACTTGTCCTTAAATTCCTCACGAACCTGATCGCCGAGCGTTGTCTGTCCCGCAGCATCGCCACAGTTATCCTGAGCAAATGTACCAATCGCTCCAACCGCGAACATCGCGGCAGCGAGGAGCGCCATGTTTGTGTATCTAAAAATCTTGTTCATCTTAATCCTACCTCTCTCGAGTTTTTCGCCTCATGATCGCTCAGGATCGACGACCGCAGGCGTCATCGTCTCAGCGTCCAATCAGATGTATGCAGTATGCAAAAAAGTTGCAAGGATTTCCGTCTACTTGCCGACAATTTGATTGAAATGACGAATCAACAGAAATCTTTCGAGAACCTAAATAATCCTTTAGTATTCGCGGCGCTGTCAAGCCGAAAACTGTTAGCTGCCGCACAAAAAAGCATCCCTTAAAACAGAAATGTCTGAGGGATGCTTTATGATCTTATCGCGTCGATAATTAGGGCTTGTCTGCCTTAGTGGGTTTTGCCTCTTTAGGATTCTTATCGTAAGTGATCACGACCGGTGGCAAAACGGGCTTCGAATTAACCGTTTTGGTTACGAGCTTCTGCGATTTGGGAGCATTCGGCACGATGATGACGTTTCGGCCGGCGGTATCGATCCCGGTCATGTCGACCGCATTTGTTTCACCTGATTCCGCATCGTCGTCCTCTTCGTCAGCATCGGCAACAGCAGTATTGATAACCCCATTTCGCGGAGTGATCTTAAATTCCGTTTGCGCCAGATTTCGATCGGTCCGCGTTATTTGCGGAGCGAGAGCGTCGTAGATCTTTGCGGCGACCTCGACTGCAGTTCGTCCACGTTCGCCCGGGCCGCGAGTTATGACGGCGACGGCGTACTTGGGCTGTTCGATCGGAGCGACCGAGGTGAATAGGCCTGTTTTCGTGCCCTTGTCAGAACAAGTGCCGGTTTTGCCCGCGACGCCGATATTCTGGTTCATGTTGCGGCGGGCCGTCCCGTATTCGGCGGCTCCCATCATGCCGGGGATCACGCGGCGAACATTCTGCTGCGGAAGATCGACGGTCGCTTTATAAAATGTCTGGAACTTCGCTTTTTCGACCTCGTTTCGAGGAATTCGCGGCAGGACCCGCTTTCCGCCATTAGTCATCGCCGCGGCCATAACCGCGAGCTGGATCGTTGAAACTTCGGTGTCGTCGCCGTGTGAGTAGATAAGCGGGCTGCTGTTTGAAACCGGAAGTTTTCCGGCCGTCTCACCTTCAAGATTGACGCCCGTCGGCTCACCCAGACCGAACTTTTTACCGTATTCAACCAGCTTCTGATTGCCCATCAGTACTCCGGCACGTTGAAAGTATGGATTGTCAGAATAGGCGAGAGCATCGTCGAGTTTCCGGCGGGTCGAAGCGTTCCTGACCGCTCCGGTCTCCTTGTCGATCACGCCTTCGTTCAAGCCGGCGGCACCGGTCACAAGCTTGATGGTAGAACATGGCCGAATGCTGCTGCGGACCGCCCAATTCTGGTTGACGATGGTCAGGACCTTGCCAGTCTGAGCTTCCATCACGACCACGGAACCGGCACGGTTACCGAGCGCGTTGATCGCAACCTGACGAATTGCGAGGTCTTCGCCTTCCGTTTGGTCCGCGGCGATATTGTTGATCGTTTCTGTTCTGAGGCCGCGTTCGAACGCGATCCGGCGGGCAATCGCTTCGCGGCGGGCCTGTTCGCGGCGACGAGCTTCGGCAAGAGCGGCCGCACGGCGTTCAGCTTCTATACGGCGGCGTTCCTGCTCGGCTTTTCTGGTTTCAGCCTTGTTTTTCTTTGGGTCGTTTTTTGATCTGGAGTCGGCTTTTGCCTTCTCTTTCTTGTCTTTTGCGCTTTCTTTTTTAGCAGAAGCCTTGTCCTTCCGGCTGTCTTTTTTGGTGTCTTTGGCCGTAGTTTTCGCCTTCCCGCGATCTTTTTTGGCATCTTTTGCCTGTTTATCGTTCTTCTTAGTTGCGGTCTTAGCGGCCGCCGCTTTCTTGGGTTCCGGCTTTTTCGCGCTCTTCTTCGATTGGGCCGAAGACGCAACGGCGAATGCCAGTGTTATAACGATAACTGTCAGCAACGAGCCAACAAAAGAGTGTTTCGGGAACATTAACTTCATGCTTTACCTACGGGGCCTCTACTTGTAATGGGTTTGTTGGATAGCAGCTTTTTAAGGCTGTTTGCGCAATGTCTAGCGAAGACTATAACATTCAACTCGCGGCTGGGCAAGCGGTTTCCTTCTATTTATTTTATAGCCCCGATGAATTTCTTTAATACATTCCGAGGAAGATTGTTGCTGATACTGGCGGTCCTGCTGGTCGCGACCATCGGGTTTCAATACTATCTGAACCTCCAGACACAAGCCGATAACAACGCACGCCGCGAAGCCCAATTTCGCTCGCTTATCGCCGGAATGAACCTCGGTTTTCGAAGCCTTACGCTCCGTGACATCTATGTTGAAGATCTCTTCAACGAGACCGATCAAGGCTATTTCGACCAGGAGACCAAAGACGGCATTCGCGACATTCTTGTTATAGACAGTACGTGGCAGGTAACAGACAGCTTAAGCCCGAACTACCAGCCAACGTATGACGAGAAAGGAGCCGTAGTTTATAAAAAGCTTGGCGATCTGACCGATCTGCCGCCGCTAATGGAAGGGGCTCGTTTAGGCGACGATCTCAAGAACTTCCCGAATCGCAAAAGCGAGACAAACAAATTTGAGCCCGATGAAGCGTACGCGATCCCGATCGATACAAGTCTCGGTCGGTATTACGTCATGGTCTTGCTGAAAAATGACAAGAATAATGCTGCGTGGCGTGCGGCACAGCCACTTGTTTTCACGCTCGGCATCTTGCTCGTTTCCTCGCTGATAACGCTGCTGCTGGTTTGGAGATTCACCCGCCCTATCGCCAACCTTTCGGATGCCGCCCGTCAGGTCGCCGAAGGCAATCTCAGCGTCCGTGTCCCCGACACCAACCGTTCTGACGAAATAGGCCAGCTGTCTGTTAATTTCAACGACATGGCAGCGGAGCTCGAAAAATCACGTGAACTCGAAGAGCAGCTGCGGCAAGCCGAGAAGAGCGCGGTTGTTGGTCGACTGGGTTCGGCGATCGCACACGAGATCCGCAACCCTTTAAATTACATAAACTTGACCCTCGATCATCTACGGTCTAAGTACTCGCCTGATGATCCGGAAAAGCGGGCGACGTTTGAAAAGCTCACCTCTCAATTGAAGGGCGAGGTCGCACGTATCAATCAACAAATAACGGACTTCCTTAATTATTCGCGTCCGGCGAAGGCAAATCTTCATCCGATCGACGCTCGTGAAGCTATCGCTGATTCGCTCCGAATAGCCGAGATCGAGGCCGAAGACAAGAACGTCAAGATCGGCGTAATTGAGCACGAGAACGTCCCGCAAATATTGGGCGATCCTGAGTTTCTGCGTTCCGTTTTCAATAATCTGTTCATAAACGCGATCCAATCGATGGAAAAAGACGGCGGCCACCTAACGATCAAGATCCTGCCAGACGAATCGGGCGAATTTGTAAGTTTTGAGATCACCGACACGGGCAACGGCATCCCCGCGGAAAACCTCTCAAAGATCTTCGAGCCGTATTTTTCGACGAAAGAGACAGGAACAGGTCTAGGGCTGGCGATCGTTCAGAAGATAGTTGAGACTCATAACGGAAAGATCGAGGTTGACTCTGTCGAGGGCGAAGGAACGAAGTTTACGGTAAAGTTACCTAAGAATGTTTAAACCGCGGAGACGCGGAGACGCAGAGAGGACAGAGAAAGAGAGTGATAGAGCGAGCAGACTTCAGTCCTGAGCAGATCAATTTTTTGACCGAGAAGATAATTGGCTGCGCAATTGAGGTTCACCGATCAGTTGGTCCCGGACTTTTGGAATCGGCGTACGAGGAGTGCTTATGCTACGAATTTTCAGAGTGTGGGTTAGGGTTTAGGCGTCAAGTTCCACTTCCGGTCGTGTACAAAGAGGTAAAGCTCGATTGCGGATACAAACTGGATATTATCTCGAGGAAGCGAGCATTCTCGAGATCAATGCCGTTGAGCGGTTGATCTCGATTCACGAGGCTCAGCTACTTTCGTATTTGCGAATACTCAATTTACGGGTTGGCTTGCTCCTCAATTTTCATTCTCCAGTATTAAAGGACGGAATAAAGCGAATAGTAAATAAGTTCTAACTCTACTCTTCTCTGCGTCTCCGCGTCTCTGCGGTGGAAGAAAAACCTTATGGCAAGAAAATCGATACTCGTCGTCGACGACGAGAAAAATCAGCGAGAAATACTAGAGACGATCCTATCCGGTGAAGGATACGACGTAACCACCGCGTCCTCGGGCGAAGCGGCGATGAAGTTTGTTGCGGACCGGCATTTTGATCTGGTTTTGACCGATCTGAAGATGACGGGCATGAGCGGGCTTGATCTGCTGAAGGCTCTGACCGATTTCGACAAATCGATCATAGTCATTCTGCTGACGGCACACGGGACGATCGATTCGGCCGTGGATGCGTTGCGGCTTGGGGCTTTCGAGTATCTGCAAAAACCGTACGACAGCGAAAAACTGCTCGAAACCGTTTCGCGGGCACTCAAGAAGCTGACGACGCTCGATGCCGAGATCGTTTCCGTCTCGCCCGAGATGGACAAGGTCAAGAAGCTGATCCTGAAGATCGCAAAGTCGAATTCGACCGTCCTCATTCGCGGCGAAAGCGGTACCGGCAAGGAACTGATAGCCAGATCGATCCACAAAAACAGCCTGCGTTCGAACGAGGTTTTCCAGGCCGTCAACTGTGCGGCGATCAACGAGAACCTGCTTGAAAGTGAACTTTTCGGACACGAAAAGGGTTCGTTCACGGGTGCGGTGTCTGATAAGAAAGGCTTGTTCGAGATCGCCGACGGCGGCACCCTGTTCCTCGACGAGATCGGTGAGCTCGACATCTCACTGCAGGCTAAAATATTAAGAGCATTGCAGGAAAAACAGATCCGGCGCGTAGGTGGCGTTCGCGAACTAAATGTCGATGTCCGCGTCGTCACGGCAACCAACCGCGACCTGCTCCACATGGTCGAAGAAGGCCGGTTTCGACAGGATCTTTATTATCGGCTAAACGTGCTCTCGATTGAACTTCCAGCCCTTCGTGAACGTCGAACGGACATCCCCGTTCTCATCGATTACTTCGTCAAGAAACACACCCGCGGAACGAATCGTAAGATATCTTTTTCCACCGACGCCAAACGCCTGCTCGACGATTACAGCTACCCCGGCAACGTTCGACAACTCGAATCCGCACTAGAGCGGGCGATCCTGCTTTGCGAAGACGACACTGTAACCATCGATGACCTGCCGCCCGAAATGGTAAACGGCCGCGGTTCAGCTCCTTCAAATTCCGACGAGCTCTTCAAACTCCCACCCGACGGCGTGAATTTCGAAGACGTCGAACGCAGCCTGATCATGCAGGCGATGGCGAGAACCGACAACAACATCACAAAATCCGCAAAATTGCTCGGCCTTACATTCAGGACTTTGCAGTATAGGCTGGAAAAATTTGGTTACAAGAAGGACGAAACAGGCGGAACCGATGAGGACCAGGAAGCGTAATTTGTATGGTAGAATCGCGATGCAATTTGGCACGCAACTGGAGAAACGCAGATGGAATGGTTCTCGACAATTAGCTTGGCCCTTGGTACGGCGTGGACGTCCGGCATCAATCTTTACGCGACCGTTTCGGTGCTCGGGTTGCTCCAAAAGTTCGGAGCGACAAAACTGCCGGGCGGGCTCGATGTGCTCGACAACTGGGTGATCATCGGCGTCGCGGGCGGGTTGTATTTGATCGAGTTTTTTGCGGATAAGATCCCGTATGTCGACAGCGTTTGGGATGTCGTTCATACGTTTATCCGCGTTCCGGCGGGCGCGATCGTGGCTTATGCGGCCACGACCGATCTTGATCCGACGATCACGATTCCGGCGACACTCATCGGCGGCGGGTTGGCTTTTGCTTCGCACGGAACAAAGGCGGCGGCTCGGATAGGGGCGAATTTTTCGCCGGAACCAGTCTCGAACTGGGTTCTATCCTTGGTTGAGGACGCGATCGCTTTCCTCGGCACTTTTCTCGCGGTCTTTGCCCCGTTTATCATCGCGGCGGTGCTTGGCATCTTTTTGATCGCCTTTTTCTGGTTTTTCCCGAAGGTCCTGCGTGCGATAATCAGGTTATTCAAAGCCGTCGGAGCATTTTTCCGCGGCGAAAGTTTTGAGAGCGTTGCTCGTAAGGCGGGTTGAGACCGATGACTTTAGTTTTTCAGATCATAGCGGCGATCCTTGTCGGATCTGCCGCTTATTTTTTGTGGCAGGACAATTTTGACTGGGCGCTCGCCGCGTTCGCCGTCGGTGTTTGCAGCTATTTTCTTGGGATGCGTTTTCAGATCAAGAAGCGAATGGCCGAACGCGAATCTGATCCGCCTGTGTGATCGGGCGGCGGACGTTCAGCAGTTTCACCGATCGTCCCAAAGATTCGACCTCGATTGCCGCCCGCTTATGCGAGGCGGTTCTGACTTTATGGCAAGAATTGTTCTTTCAACAATGGGTTCGCTCGGCGACCTTCATCCGATGATCGCGCTCGGCCTTGAGCTGCGTCGCCGGGGGCATTCGGTCGTGATCAACACGTGGGCCGGTTATCAGGAGAAGATCGACGCTCTCGGGCTTGAGTTCGCCAATCTTCGGCCGAATGTAGACCCAGACGACCAGGAACTACATGCGAAGGCGATGCATCCGGTAAAGGGGCCGGAATTCGTCATAAAAGAACTTATTCTTCCCAACATCGAGGCGATGTATGACGATCTGATGACGGCTATCCAAGGCGCCGACGTGTTCCTTAGCGGCGAAATTGTTTACGCCGCCTATTCGGCGGCTGAAACAAGCAACGTTAAATGGATATCGACCAGTCTCCAGCCGCTCGCGATGTTCTCGTCGTACGACCCGAACGTGTATCCGCAGGCAAGCTGGGTCTTCGATTTTTTGCGGCCGCTGCCGGTGGCCTTTCACGATGCTTTGTTCGGATTTATGCGTTGGACGATCAAAGACTGGTTCGCTCCTTATCGCGAATTTCGACGCAAACTCGGCCTCGATCCGGAACACGATCCGGTTTTTACGCAAAAATACTCGTCGCTGCTTCATCTGGCCATGTTCTCGCGGGCACTTGCCGAGCCGCAGCCAGATTGGTTCCAGCCGACCGTGCAAACCGGCTTTTGTTTTTACGACGAGAGCGAAAATTCGTCGCTTGATCCGCGTCTCGAAGTTTTTTTGAACAGCGGCGAACCGCCGATAGTATTCACGCTTGGTTCTGCAGCGGTGATGGACGCGGGCGATTTCTTCGACGAAAGCGCAAAAGCTGCCAAGATGCTGAACAAACGGGCGATACTGCTATTCGGCCGCGATTGTCCGGTTCCAAAAGGTTTAAGTGATGAGATCGTCGGATTCGAATACGCGCCATATTCCCTCGTCTTTCCCAGTGCAGCTTGTGTCGTGCATCAGGCCGGCGTCGGCACGACGGCACAGGTTCTACGTGCGGGCGTTCCGGCGGTGATCATGCCGTTCAGCCATGATCAGCCGGACAACGCGGCGCGATGTCGGCGTGCCGGCGTCGCTGAAGTAATTTCACGCGGCTCCTATAATGCCGAATCCGCGGTGACCACGATCCGCAAGGTTTTGTCCGATAAAAGCTACCGCGATGCCGCACAAAAGCTGCAAAAGCTCGTCGATACAGAAACAGGAACCACCACGGCCTGCGATGCGATCGAGAGAGTTTTGCACGAAAAGATGTAGAATATTAGATTGCCGCGCTGAACGATCTGCATGGACCTTCAACTGGTGATCTCGAATCTGACCAACCCGACGCTCCTCTTTTTTCTTTTGGGAGTGGTCGCGGCTCTCGTCAAAAGCGATCTCGAGATACCGCAGAACAGTGTCCGCTTCATCGCTCTTTATTTGCTCTTCGCCATCGGTTTCAAAGGCGGGCAGGAGCTTGCTCACCAGCCGATCGGAATGGAGGTCGTTTGGTCTCTGCTTTTCGGTGCAGCGATCGCGGCATTGATCCCGCTTTATTCGTTCTTTGTCCTGAAGCGTAAGCTGAGCGTCAGCGATGCGGCAGCTTCGGCGGCCGCGTATGGCTCGGTCAGCGCGGTCACGTTTGTTGCTGCGTCGTCATTTCTCGAAGCTCAACAAATTCCCTTCGGCGGTCATATGGTCGCCGTGATGGCGTTGATGGAATCGCCCGCGATCATAGTCGGCGTGATCCTGCTGATGCGCTATGCCGAACCGGAAGACATCGGCGGGCCGGATGATGAGAAGATCGGCATCGGAAGCATCCTTCGCCATTCCTTCACTAACGGCAGCGTGCTGATGCTGATAGGAAGTCTGCTGATAGGTTTCGTGGCAGATACGCGACAAGCCGAAGGCATCAAACCGTTTACGACGGACATCTTCAAAGGATTTCTCGCCATCTTTCTTCTCGAAATGGGAATGGTTACGGCGAAGCGTTTCTCCGTCTTCCTGAAGTATGGGCGATTTGTAACGTTATTCGGCATCGTCGCACCACTCGTAAACGGCGTTGCCGCCGCGGCCCTAAGCGGACTCTTTACCGAAAGTGAGGGGAACAGGTTTCTATTTGGTGTTCTTGCCGCTAGTGCCTCATACATCGCCGTCCCAGCTGCCATGAGGATCGCAGCCCCGAATGCGGATCCCGGTTTATACATCCCAATGGCGTTGGGTGTAACCTTTCCTTTTAATATTACTATTGGAATGCCGGTTTACTTTTACGTGGTTCGGCACATCAAATTTTAAGTTTCTTTGAGATAAGTATGTTTTGGACCTGGACAAGGGGAATCATAGCCGCTCTTTTCTTCGCGCTTTGCACTAGCGTCGTTGCTGACGCTCAGTTGTCGCGAAAGCCTTCACCGACGCGTGAGCCCAAAGGCGCGATGGCTCATCGGCCCGATTCGCCGAGGAACAGCTTGCCGCGTGTCGCTTCGCAGAAGGATTTCGACCTCATCCGCCGCGTTTA
This sequence comes from uncultured Chloracidobacterium sp., assembly GCA_964410495.1. Classification (GTDB taxonomy): domain Bacteria; phylum Acidobacteriota; class Blastocatellia; order Pyrinomonadales; family Pyrinomonadaceae; genus OLB17. Next base: position 116,458 of record CAYPGP010000001.1, on the reverse strand, counting down.
TCATCCGAATACGCCGTACGCGATGCCGCACGCGATGTTCGTTATCGACCGGCGGGCGAAGAACAAGATCTATTTCGTAAATTCGCAGAAATATCGTTTTCATAAGGATTTTTTACTCGCCACCTATCTCGTCCCGCGAGGGGCGGACGTTTTCAAACCGATCTATGTCGACCAGGACCGTCGCTTCATCGTCGGTACGATCGCCTGGCAAAAAACGGTCGAGAAATTCACGTGGGAACTCTGGGAAGGCGACCTCGCTTCGGGTGAGATCATCAAGGCCGCAAATGACGCCATCAACCGAGCTTTCTTTGAGAAGGTATTCTACAAACCAAATTCGATCCGTCAGGAAGACGCCTCGGCATCTCTTGGGATCGAGCGCGTATTGCAGGACGAACTCAATAAGAATCAAGCCTATCTGGCGCTGAACACCGGAACCGCAGTTGGCCGTATACACATAATCGATAAACTCGATGACACGGTCGAGATCGGCAGTAACGAGATCATCGTTCTTAAGGAATTGCCACTTACGCTTCCGCCCGTCAAAGGCATTATCCTGGCGAAACCCTCGTCGCCGCTCTCGCATATCAACATCCTGGCGAAGGGCTGGAACATTCCGAATGTTTACATTAAGGACGCCGATCGCCTCTTTCGTGAGTACAATTCGTTTGTTTTCAAACTCGAGGCTAATCTGACGGACTATTCTCTGCAGCGAGCGTCGGGCGATGAGATCAGGAAAGACTTTATCTCGCCCGATCAGCAGATCCCGCCGGTTGACCTGAAGGTGACAAAACTTGCTGAGCTTGGGGAAATGCGGAAGAAAGACAGCATCGCTTTCGGCGCAAAGGCCGCCAACTTGGGCGAGATGATCAATAAACGAATTCCCGGTATTTCGATACCCGACGGCTTCTCGGTGCCTTTTCATTGGTATGAAAAGTTCATGCGCGATAACGACCTCGTCAAGATAATGGACGACCTGAGCGAGGACCTGGATTTTATACACAATCCGCGTTATCGACGGCAGAAACTTGAGGATTATCGCAAGGCGATCGAAAAAGGCAGTTTTGATCCGCAGCTAAGGGCAGCGATCATCGATAAATGGAAGACGCAGCTTGGAAGCAAGCCTGTATTTGTGCGCAGCTCGTCGAATTCTGAAGACCTGCCGAACTTCAGCGGCGCCGGGCTTTATTCGAGCGTTCCCAATGTGATCAATGAGGATAAATTGATCGATGCGGTGAAAAAAGTCTGGGCTTCGCTGTGGAAATTCGAGGCTTACGAAGCCCGCGTACGCAATTACGTCAGCCAGCAGGACGTTTACATGTCGGCCTTGATCCAGATTGGCGTGGATATGGAAAAGGGCGGCGTGATGATAACCAAAGATCCGTTCGACGACCGAAATCGCAACGCCGTTTACATCAGCGCCGTCTGCGGTCACAATTCGAAGGTCGTCGATAACAGCGGTGTACCCGAACAGATTCTCTTTAACCCGAGATCGAATTCGGTCGTGGTAATGACGCTCTCGCAGCAGGAAAATGCTCTCGCATTTGACGCGGACGGCGACCTAAAGGAAACCGTCGATAAATGCGCCGGGCCGCAGAAACGCGTTCTTACCGATCTTCAAGCCAGGAATCTTGCGAAAGCAGCGATCGGCATTCGCACGGTCTTTGGCGGCAAAAAAGAGCAGGATATAGAATGGGGTATTCTCGGCGGTAAGATCTATGTAGTACAATCGCGTCCATACATTGAAAACAAATGATCAAACAAAATCTTTTGCTCGTTACCGCTCTCGCAATTATCTCAGTCGGCTGCACAGATGCCGCGAAGCCCGTCGCGCAAAGTAATAATGCCGCCAGCGCCACGCCCGACAAGTCGCAGACCGCGATCGCCCATTCGTCCGAAAATAAGGCCGACGCTCCTTACGCAAAACCTGCAGGCGAAACTGGCAAATGGACGGCAAGCGGCGACCCGATCGACACTACAAAACTTGACGCGGCAGTAATGTCGGCGGAAAAGGCCCTTACCGGAAAACCGAATGACGCGGCTCTGAAAAAGGCCCTCGCAGACGCATTCTACAAGCGCGCGGTCGCTCTGACCGAAGCCCGGCAGTATGCATCGGCGATCGGCGACTATCGTCGTACGCTCAAACACGACCCGTCGAACGCGGATGCCAAAGAATGGGTTGATAAGATCACAATGATCTACGACAGCCTGAAGCGGTCAGCCCCTAAAGAAGGTGAGGAACCACCGCCGCTGCCGTTCAAGAAAGCCTAAAATGCCTATGCGGGAGCGGGTCAACCGTCAGGCGGACTAGACAAAGGCCGCGCCCGAAAACTAGAATTAGGGTTTTGTATTTTTGGCCTCGCGCCTTCAGGACTAGATTTATGGCAATTTCCGCAAATGATATAAGAAAAGGAATGGTGATCGTTCACGAAGGATCACCGGTTCGAGTGATGGATTTTCATCACCACACGCCCGGCAACCTCAGGGCGATGGTTCAGGCCCGGCTTCGCAATCTGCTCACGGGCAACTCGTTCGAGTACCGCTTTCGCTCGAACGACACGCTAGATAAGGTAACGCTTGAGCAGCAAAAAATGGAGTATCTTTATTCGGACGGCTCGCACCACCATTTCATGAATAATGAGAACTACGAGCAGGTGCAGTTGACTGATGACGAGCTCGGCGATGCAGCCCAGTGGCTGATGCCGAATCTGACGATCGAAGTTGAGTTCTACAACGGCACACCGATCGGCGTTACGCTTCCGATGTCGATGGACCTTACCATCACGCGAACGGATCCGCCTCTTAAAGGCGCGACCGCATCGAATTCGAACAAACCCGCGACGCTCGAGAATGGTGTGACGGTGTCGGTCCCGCCCTTTATCCTCGAAGGCGAGAAGATCCGCGTTAACCCTGCGGAGGCAAAATATATCGAACGAGTGAAGTAGTCGCTCGGTTTAGCTGATAATCTGAGGTCCGGAAAGTTATCCTTACAGATGACTTTCTGGACTTTTGCACGTTTCGCGACTTTTTAGTCACCAAAGGCGATGTACTTTTTCTACAGCATCATTTTGACGCTAGCATTTGTTGTGCTGCTCCCGAGGTTCGTATTCGATGCGATCTTCAAGGGAAAGTATGCCGCCGGTTTCAAGCAGCGCCTCGGTTTCGTGCCCGTCCTAAAACCCGACGATCGAAAAGTCGTCTGGCTCCATTGTGTATCGGTCGGCGAAACGAACGCCGCTCGACCACTCGCGATCCGGCTGAAGGAAGAAAATCCCGATATTCGCCTCGTTGTTTCGACGACCACCAGAACAGGCCAGGAACTCGCCAAAACGCTATTTGCCGACATCGCCGAACTCGTCATCTATTTCCCGTTCGATTGGGCCTCGACCGTTCGCCGCTCGCTCAAACGTATTTCCCCCTCGGTTGTTCTGCTGATGGAAACGGAACTCTGGTTCAATTTCATCCGCGAGAATAGCCGCAATAAGACAAAGATCGCCATAATAAACGGTCGTATTTCCGAACGTTCGCACAAACGATACAGCTACCTCGGTCAGTTCATGCGTCGAGTGCTCGGCCATGTCGACCTGGCCCTGATGCAGGAAAACGCTGACGCGAAGCGCATAATGGGCCTGGGAATGAGGGCGAGCAAGGTCAAGGTCACGGGAAACCTGAAGTTCGATCACGATATTAATCAGCAGGAAAACGACCTGACCGACCTATTCCAACTGCGCTTCGGCATTACCGACGAAGTCCCGCTTATAATCGCCGCGAGCACGCATGCGCCGGAAGAAAAGTACGTTCTCGAGGCGTTCAAAGAGGTCTGGAAAAACTCGACCGCTCGCCTTCCTCGACTAATGATTGCGCCACGTCATCCCGAACGTTTTCAAGAGGTCGCGGCCCTGATCGAAGCGTCGGGCTTTTCGTGGACGCGCCGTTCCTCATCTCCGACCGAAAACGACGAAACGGCCGAGGTCATTCTGCTCGACAGCATCGGCGAACTCCGAGCCGCATATCCGCTCGCCGAGATCGTCTTCGTTGGCGGAAGCCTGATAAAACATGGTGGCCAAAGCATCTTTGAACCCGCCGCCGCCGGCAACGCCATCGTAACCGGCCCGCACACAAAGAACTTCGACGCCGCAGTTACGGAATTTTTGTCGAAAGAAGCCCTGATCCAGCTTCCGGCGGTAAAAGAGGCGAAAATTGTCCCGGCACTTGCTGAATCGTTCGAAGCTCTACTTACCGACCACAAACGGGCCGAAAAGCTAGGCTATAACGCACTCACCGTTATGGACCAAAACCGAGGCGCGGTAGAGCGAACACTGGAGTATCTCGCTTCGATGATAAAATAGCTGGGGTTGCTCTTCATCTTCTATTTTTTTGCCGCCGTTTTGATCCTGCTCAGCCTCCACTCGCTCCGGGGCGGGTTTGAATATCTGCGCTTTTTTCGCGCGAAGCTCACCGAGGAACGCCCCGAGTTCGCCCCCTTCGCCACTGTTTTCGCCCCGTGCAAAGGTCACGATCAAGGGCTCAAACAAAATTTACAGGCACTCTTCCTTCAGGATCACCCGGCATACGAGATCATTTTTGCGGTCGATAATGAGAACGATCCGGCAGTTAAGGTGATCCGGTCATTGATAGGGAAAAAGAGCCGAGTATCGGCGAAGCTCGTCATCGCACCTAGAGCGTCGCGTGCAAGCCAGAAGATCGAAAACCTTCTCGCCGCAATAAATCACGCTTCGCCCGCATCGCAGACGTTTGTCTTCGTCGACTCTGACGCTCGACCTCGAAAAGACTGGCTGCGTTCACTTGTTGCGCCGCTGGCAGATCCTCACGTTGGAGCCGCGACCGGATACCGATGGTTCATCGCCGAAGGGCCAAGCCTTGCGACCGAAATACGTGCGTCTTGGAACGCCTCGATCGCCTCGGCCCTGGGCCCAAACACTAAGTCCAATTTCTGTTGGGGCGGCTCGATGGCGATACGACGGGAAACTTTTGAAAAACTTCAGATCGCCGAAGCTTGGGCTGGTGCATTGTCAGACGATTTTGCGGTCACGCACGCCGTAAAGAAAGCTGGATTAAGGATCGAATTTGTGCCCGCTGCCCTGACTCCGTCAGTTGAAAACTGCACATTTCGCGAGATGCTGGAGTTTACGACACGGCAGATGAAGATCACCCGTGTTTATTCGTCGCATTTGTGGCTGTTGTCGTGGTTCGGATCGGCACTTTTTTGCTCGGTGATGATCACTTCTGCAGTGATCATCGCTGCTTGGCCGCCGTCCAGCCTTGCCTTCGTAATCGCGGCACTAACTATTCTCGCCGTCTCGACATGCAGCATCGGAAAGGCTCATCTTAGGTTCAAAGCCGCTGAATTGGTGCTGGTCGATCGCCCGGACGAGATGAAAGCTCAAAGAAAATGGCAGTTGGCCCTCTGGCTGGTCACGCCTGCCGTCTTCTTCTACAACTGCGTTGCGGCCGCGCTCTCGCGGCGGCTGACCTGGCGGGGGATCACCTACGAATTGAAATCACCGACCGAAACTGTCATTATTGCGGATTGACATGACCGAGGAAAAACCCGTAAACGAACAGCCGATGACGCCGTACGACCTTTGGCCCACCGAAGAGGAAAGGGCGGAGGCAGCCGCGAGCGCGCAGCCGGTTTATGCCCAGGAAAACGCTGATGCGTTTGCTGATTTGCCGTCAACGCATATTCAATCCCCCGTCGAGACACCATTCCTTTACGAAAACAAGGTCGAAACGCCTTTCGACGCTCCGTTCGTTCCGGTTGCCTACACGCCGGAGACGTCCGACGAAGCCGTTCGTCAACGCGGCCTCGCGTTCTCGGTCGGAGTCGTGTTTTTCGGGTCGGTCGCTTTTATGCTGTTCCTCGGCTGGCTCGCCGATCTGTTGCTCGGCAGTTCTCCGTGGGGAATCGTCGCGGGCATCATACTCGGTGCGATCATCGGATTTCTGCAGTTTTTCCGCATCACATCTCAGATTTTCAATAACTCCGGCGATACTCCGAAACAAAACCCGCTTTCATCACACCACGACGATGAAAAGTAAACGCGACGAGCTCGGCTGCACTTTGAAAAATCCCGCAAATATCGGTAACATGTAAGTTTCGCAATGGGCGAAGAACTTGATCCTTTGACAACATCCGACCAGCCGAAGCCTATCAGGCATCGCGGGATCCTGATCGCCATGTTGGCGATCGCGGTTCTTGCGTCCGCCCTGGGTTTTGCCTTCGGCGGCTCGCGATTCGGCCTCGGAGTTATCTTTGGCGGAATTCTTGCGTTTGCCAATTACTTCTGGCTGGACCGTTCGACTCGGGCGATCTTTGCCGAGAATGCGACGGCGTCGACTGCGATACTCGCGCTGAAGTACATACTCCGGTACGCGGTGATCGGCGGGATAGTTTTCTTGATATATCTTACCGGAGCTTTTCCGGTTGCGGCCGTGATACTTGGTCTAGCGGTATTCGCTTTTGCGGTCGTTTTCGAGGGATTAAAAAATATTTTTACGACTTCTTTTTGAAGGGAATTTTAAGATGCTTTTATTTGCAGAAGGCGGCCATCATGTGCCATTGATCGTTGAGTTCATCAACCACTATCTCGGCACGCCGGTCCATAATTTTCAGAAAGCTTACACCGAGCCGCTTTGGAACAAGTACGTCTTTTCCAACTTCGGAACCACAGCGGAAAAAGCCTTTGGCCCCTACACGGTCGAGAATGCGATCCCGTGGTACACGATCATGTTCGTGATCGCGTGTATCCTGACGGTCATCATTGTCAGTCTGCTGAAAGGCAAACTTTCTTCAGATGATCCAAAGCCCGGACAGCTGACGCTCGAAGCTGGCTATCTCGCGGTCAAAGACATGATCGGCTCGATCATCGGCGACCACGGCGCACGGCACTTCCCGGTTGTCGCCACGTTCGGCGTGCTGATCCTTGTTTCCAATCTGATGGGCCAGTTCCCGATGTTCATGTCGCCGACGGCATCGGTTAACGTGACTTTCGCTCTCGGCATTTCGTCTTTTGTTTACTACAACTACGTTGGCATCGCTGAAAACGGACTCTTCGGCCACATAAAACATTTTGCGGGGCCGAAACTGCCGGCATTGATGATCCCGATCACGATCCTGATCTTCTTTATCGAGATCATTTCGAGTTCGATACGCCCGTTCACGCTTGGTGTGCGACTGTTTGCCAACATGTTCTCGGACGAGCAGGTGTTCTTGCAGATCACGAATCTCGCACCGCCGTTCACGCACTTTATCGTGCCGCTCGTACTTACACTGCTGGGCGTTTTTGTGGCGTTCGTACAGGCTTTTGTTTTCACGCTGCTTTCGATGATCTACATCGGCGAAGTGTCGCATGCACCACATGATCATCACGATGATGAGCACGCGGACGAGCATCACGCCGAGACGGCCGTAGCTCATGCGTAGTATTTAAGAATTTGTCGCCGTCGTGCGACGAAAACCGGAAGGTTCGTTAAATAGCATATGCCCGCACGCTACAGGCGGCGTGGACTCTTTGGGAGTATAAAATCCACGCAATACCGGAAGCGAGGCGAAATCATACAAGCGACGATCTTCCTTTGAACCAAAAATAAAGGAGAAAATGACAATGAAGAAAATGAAATATTTGGTTTTCGCGACGCTTGCGATCGCGATGATGTCGGTAGCAGCAATGGCACAGGCCGGAGCAGCTGACAACGAATCGACCGTGAGCGCCGCTAAGGCGATCGGTGGCGGTATCGGTTTCGGTCTCGCAGCAGGTCTTGCCGGTATCGGACAGGGACTCGTTGGTTCGCGTGCAGCCGAAGGTGCAGCCCGCAATCCGGGTGCTGCCGGTACGGTTCAGACGATGATGATCATCGCGCTGGCACTTATCGAATCGCTCGTGCTTTTCGCTCTGCTTATCGTATTCGTTAAGCTCTAAAGAGCAGCCGTCAGTGATCAGTGGCCGGTGGTCAGTTAAGTCGGTATCGCCGACCGCTGCACCGGCCACTTTCTTTTGCAACTTCAGGCCAGGTTTTTCGTTCTAAATACTGATGTTAGGTGATTTTGCTGGAAAACTAATTGCGGATAAATATCGTGTCGGCGAACTGCTTCGCGAGGGCGACTCAGGCGACCTTTACACAGGCAGCTCCGAAATTCAGGAGCGGCCGGTAACGCTGAAGATCCTGCCAACCGCTTTGGCTGTCGACGAACGCTGGGTAAAACGCTTTGTGCGCGAAGCCCGTTCGGCGTCACTACTTTCGCATCCCGGCATTTTGAACATCACCGATTTCGGTACGGATTCGAAAGGCATTTCATACGCCGTTTACGAACCGACCGACGGAAAAACGCTTGATCAGATCGGAACGGGCGAACCGCTCGACGAAAATGCGGCGATCGATATCGCTCGGCAGATATCATCGGCCGTTTCCGCGGCTCACGAGAAAAAGACAGTTCACGGAAGTCTGAGTCCGCAAAATATCTTCGTCGAGGAAGAGAATAGGTGCAAAGTTTACGACTTCGGCGGCGATCCGCTTAACGTCAGCCGAAATGCCGATCCGCGGTATCTCGCACCCGAGCAATGTAATGCATATCCGGCTTCGGACGAACGTTCGGATGTTTATTCGCTCGGCGTGATCTTATATGAGCTACTTGCGGGAAGCGTGCCGTACGAAGGACCGACGGCCGCCGACATCCTCAAGAAACAAAACAGCGAACCACCGCCGCCGATCTCAGCCTTTCGCCGCGATCTGAATCCCGAGATCGAGCCGATAGTTTTAAGTGCGATGGCCGTCGATCCGGAACGCCGATACCAAACGATGGCCGCGTTTGCAGAGGATCTTGAGATCCTTGCCGGCCGGATCGGCTCGCCCGTTACTCAGGAAAAGGCGATGGCCGCCGCGGCGGGAGCTGCTCCGAAACGTAACGTTTGGCAGACCGCGATTTTCTCACTCCTCGGCATTGCGATCTTCGCCTCGGCGTTGATCTACGCGACATCGGTCCGACAAACCGACCCGACCGAGACAGTGCAGGCAGACGCCGGAAGCCTTCCAGTCCAGCCGATCGGCCCCGCGACGGGTGCTCAGGAGGAAAGCCTGGCAAAGCTTCCCGCCCTGACCGAAGCCGAGATCATGTCGACTCAAAATCAGATGATGAGCGACCTGCCGGGCGGCGACGGATACAATCCATGGGCAAATGGCGGCATTCCACCCGCTGGGGCTCCGCTGACGGGTCCCCTCGCGGGATCGATGCCCGGCGTTCCTTCCGGAATCCCGACGGCACCTCCGGCGGGTTACGTACCTCCCGGCGGCCAGATGTATACGGTGGGCGAAGGCCAGAGCCAATTCATGCCCGACTTTAACCCAAGCGGTAGTGTCGAGCTTCGCTGTCGCGACGTACAGACGGGCCAGGATATTCCCTGCCCGAGCAACGCTCCGCAGCCCGGTGCGAAACCTTCACCAACGCCGAAGAACTCAGCGGCAAACACGGCCGTGACGCAGCCGACGCCGGAAGGCGCACCGACGCCAAAACCGATGGCAACGCCGCCGCCGAAGAACAAACCGGCTGATCAGCCTGCCAAGCCGGCATCGAAGCCCGCGAAAAGCGGCACTCAGAAAGATTCGGAAGAGTTACCTGCCGCTCAATAGGGCAAGAATTTCGGGATTCGATTTTGCGAGATCAGCAGCGGTCTTTCCGCTTCGGTCTCGCAAATTTAGTTTTGGCTTGAGTGCAAGAAGCTCTTTGGCTATCGCGACATTGCCAGCTTCTACCGCGTACATCAACGCAGTTCGGCCGTTTCTGTCGGCCTGATCGATGTTTATCCGCCGAAACGATTCGGCGAGTTTCAGATCGACTTCCTGCGTTTCGCCTTTCTTTCGGTTCGCTTCGATCTCATCGGCCATCCGCCGGGCTACTATGAACGCATTGACAGAACGTAACGCATTCTTTTGTATCGCCCGCATCAATGCAGTCTTTCCGTCCGCGGCGGTTCGCGATGCATCGGCCTTCATCAGCAGATTGAGAACCGTCATATAGCTATCCGTCATCACCGCATGATCGAGGGCAGAAAGCCCTGAGCGATCACGCAGCTCAGGATCGGCGTTGTTCTTAAGCAATCTGAAAACAAACATATCGGCACCGAATTTCGCCCCGCGGATCATCGCGGTCTCGCCGTCCGGCGTTTGAATATTTGCGATCTTGGGATCGATCTCACCCAACTCGCCCGCGAAATATTTTTCTCGTCCAGCCAGATAGAACAGGTAAGTTTCACCGAATTTATCCGTAGCTGCGGTCGGCCGAAAGCGAGTTGGCTGTTGATAATATTCGGCGTAATACGCCGCGCCCATCAAGAAAGTCGCTCCATTAGAATAGGGCTTTATGTTCGGAAAAAAGTCGTCGATCTTTATGTTCCCCTCAAACAAGTACCGCCAGACGATATCGTCTTCGCTCATTTTCTTTTCGGCCTCGCCCTCGCGATATTCCTCGAAGGTTAATCCGAACTTATCCTTCTTCTTGCGATCAGCACCGCGGCGGAGGAGCACTTCGAGCGGATCGTTTGGTATCGGAATATTCGGATTCGGCTTATTGGTCAAAAAAAGTGCGGTCGAGCCGAAATCGTTTGGGGCATTGATATCCGCACCGGCGTCGAGCAGCAAATTCACTATCGCCGCCGGCTCAGCCGAACCAGCATAGACCGAAGGCCGCACGGCGAGCAGAAGTACAGGGTTGCCAAACTCGTCCTTCGAATTTGGCGAAGCCCCGCGACGAAGCGTTTCCTTCACCGCCTCAACATCGCCGAGCATACAGGCTCGAACCAACTTTTCCTTCAGGATCCACGCCGCCGAGCCGCGGCTTTGTCCGAAAGCGACTAGGGCAAAAGAAATGACAATACCTAATGCTAAGATCGCTCGAATCATCTGGGAACTTCTATTGTTTTAATAATGTCGGAAATCACGGCGTCGGTAGTTGCGCCGTCAAGCTCAGCTTCTGCTCTTAGTGCCAGGCGATGACGCAAGACCGGAAGAGCGACATCGCGGACATCGTCCGGAGTCGGAAAATCACGCCCCCGAAGAGCGGCAAGAGCCTTTGAACACAACAATAACGCGACAGATGCACGCGGGCTTGCCCCGTAAAGGATCGTCGGATGAGTTCGCGTTCGGCGAACGATCTCGACGACGTACTTCTGCACGCCCGGTTCCATTCGCATCGCCCGCACCTCGGCCCGGCATCGCTGGATCGCGGACGGGTCCTGCAACCGGGCGATCTGTACATTCTGAAGATGCCGCGAACTAAAGCCCGCATCCCACCGCGAAACGATCTCTTCTTCGTCGGCCCGTTCCGGATAATCGATGATGATCTTCATTAAAAACCGGTCAAGCTGAGCTTCAGGAAGAGGATACGTACCCTCGTATTCGATCGGGTTTTCGGTCGCGAGCACCGTGAAAAGCGGCGACAGCAGATAGCGGTCTCCGTCGATGGTCGTCTGGCGTTCCTCCATCGCTTCGAGCAATGCGGCCTGAGTTTTTGGCGGAGTTCGGTTGATCTCGTCCGCGAGCAGAACGTCAGTAAATATCGGCCCGTGCCGCAGAGCAAACTGCGATGTCTGAACGTTGAACACGTTCGTCCCGGTAATGTCCGACGGCATCAGATCGGGCGTGAACTGGATGCGAGAGTACTTTGCACCGACGATGTGGGCGAGTGTTTTGATCATCAAGGTCTTCGCAGTGCCGGGCACGCCCTCGATCAAAGCATGGCCTTCGGCTAGGATCGCGACCAGCACTTGTTCGATGACATCATCCTGGCCGACGATGGTTTTGCGAAGTTCGTTTACGATGTGGGCGACAGTATTTGGTGTGTAAGTCAGCATTAATGGAATTTTACCGCAGAGTCGCTGAGACGCAGAGGCTCTAAGATCATCAAATAAAATCGTACAGGGTTTTTGCGGCCAGCAGCAGAACCGCCGTCAAAAAGATGCGGCGAAGAAGTTTGTCATCCATCTTTGTCGCAAAGTGGGCGCCAACGTAACCGCCCACGAACATTACTACCGCAAGGATTGCCCCGAGCCTATAATCGACAAGCCCCTGCCACATAAAGATCGCCGTTGCGATGCCGCATGAGAAAATGTTGATCAGCTTCGTCGACGCAACAGCCGACCCATACGTCATACCATAAATACCAACGCAGACGGCGGTAAGCATTGTCACGTAACCGCCGCTGTAAAACCCGCCGTAAATTCCGAGAAGGAATACTAGCAGATACGCGATGGGTATAGCGTAACGGCCTGGTTTTTTCGCTTCAACTCCAGCATCGCGGCGCACTAATGTGAATACGATCACGGCGATCATTGATATCGTGACCGCCAGCTTCATCCCGTCGCCGGTCATAAAACCGACCAGCAATGCTCCGAGAGCGGAACTAACGAGCGTGATCGCGACCAGAGGCCAAACCCGGCCGTACTCGATCCGCTTTTGGCGAATGAAAGGTATCGTCCCGCCGACCGCCATGAAGACAAGGCCGAACATGTTTGTCGCGACCGCCACCCGCGGTTCGACCCCGAGCTGAAACATCGCCGGTACGTTGATCAGGGAATTACTGCCCGTGACCACGCCAATGGTGCACGTCACGAAAACGATCACGGCCAGGAGGATGAGTGATCCGGTTGTCATCGGCAAGTCAGATCCGCGCTCCCTTCGGCTGTCGCGACAGATTTAATGCGGCCTCCAATCCGCGAAGTTCCTCGACGAGCTTTAGAACCTCGCGCTTATTCGTCGGCTGGCCATGCACGATGTGCTCACATTTCGAGAATACCTCCGCGATCTCCCTTCGGTCTCGCCCGGTCCGCTCCGCAACTACACCGGCAAGCTCCACGCTCGTCATGCTGTGATGATCGAGCCCCAGCGACCGCGCGACGCGCCGACGAAAGTCGGTGTAAATATTCTCGACCGCAAGGTCGAATGCCTTGGTTCTCGACTGGAGTTCGGCCATCGCAGCGATATATTCCAGCTTCGAAAGCCGATCCTCTTCCCTTTCGGGGACCGCACGAGCGAACCGTCGGCTTTGCGAAAAGAAAACAAGAGCGACGATCACCGCGAGCTGCAAAAATATCGCTACCACCGGCGTGCCCGCGAAAAACTGCAGGAATCGATTATTGTCCACACCGTAACCTTGATGATATTCGTCAAACGCTATCGCCCCCTGGCCCGCGGCGACGAGATTGATCGCCAATTGCGCGTTATCAACCATCGAAATACCGGCGTTCGAGACAATGAAAGGATCGGTAAGAAAAACGATCTTCCCTTCTCCGTAGGGTACTTCGACGAGCAGATTGTTCGCTCCGTCGGCAAAATGCACGACCGGAGCCATCTGGCTCGGCGACTCAACGCTGGTCCCGCCAACGGTCGTTATCTCAAACGGCGTTGGACTCGGCATTTGATAAACCTGGCCAGTATTGCGCTCCACACGAACGGGCTTCGTCGGAACATTGGATGTGGGCGGTGCGGCCCTTGGCGGTGGCGGCGGATCATCATCGTCAACTCTGGGTATATCGGGATCAATGAACCGTTCAAAGCTGACCGCTCCGGCGAATCGGGATGGCTGAATTGCGTTGACGCTTTGCGTAAAAACGCTCGGCTGTGCTGGCCGAACACCAGCGACGCCTTTGGTCATCTGCACGCGGTCGCTCGAATCGACCGTTAAAAGGTCAGGCACATCCTTTCCCTTAACTGAAACCCTCCAGTTTGCGGTAGTCATCGCGAGAGCTTCCGGAACTTCGCGGTCGATCAAAACTAGCCGCCCGCCTGACGAGACCCAGCGGAAAAGATCTGTCGTTTCCTGTTCTGTGTAGGGACGACGCAGTTCGCCGATGACCACGAAAACGGCTGGGGTGTTCTTCCTGGCTGTTATAAGAGCCGCCGGAGGTTCCTGCCAACGCGTCGGCCCGCGGCCGGTTTCGCTGAGCAGCGTGAAAAATGCCTGAGTCCCGGTTGATCCCGCATTGAAGCTCGAACGGTTCGGAGCGAGCTCCGTGTCGGGCGTCTCTTCCTTTTGCTGATACGACGCGGCATTCAGCCCGATCAGAACGACGGCCGTAAATAAAAGCAAAATAACGATGAAAAGCTTTTGCTTCATTTCTGAACTCGACGTGCCTCGGCCACTGTCCGCTGGTATCCGGAGCGAAATTCCTCCCAGTCGCCCGCTTCCGCAGGCCGAAGTCCATACCAGTTGACCTCAAAGCTTGACGTCAGGCCGCGAACATTCTCAAACAGCGGCTCGATCCGCCGCACATCGCGGAGGTAATCGCGATTGGTCTTCGAGCGGTCAAGTCGGACGATCTTCCGGTCGGCGAGATCGCACAGCATCGCGATATACCCCTTGCGGATCGCCGAGCGAAGATCGCCTTCGCGAGCAAGACGCTCCGCTTCACCAAAGAGGTCGAACGACGACATATTGTCATCGATCCGCTCGCCGAGTATCACTCGGTCGCCGTCCTTCTCGTCCTTGCTCGATGAGATTCGGCGGCGAATGAGCGGCAGAAACTTGAATATCGCAAAAATAACAAGTGCAGCGACCGCCGCAAACACGACGATCTGCAGAACGAACTGGGCCGTACTCAACCCGCTCGAGGACGAAGGCTCGATATCGGGCCGGCCCGGGAACATCTTTTCTAGCCACTCGAGAAATTCGCGCCACCATTTCTGGAAAAGACTCTCGCCTTTCTCCTCAGGCTTCTGATACTCCGGCCGCCCGAGGATCTCGCCGAGCTTTTGTTTATCTTCGTCTTTGCTCCGTTCGCCCTGGGCCTGTTTTTTGAGGTCTTTTGCGGTTTCGGCGACCGCGAGAAGGCGCTCACTGATCGCGATCAGAACTGCGGAGCGTTCTTTCTCGCTGGCAGCTTCCGAAAATCGCTTTAGGTCCTGATGCAGCCATTCGTTATTCGTCTGAACGCCGCCTCCGTTCCACTCTATGGATTCCGTGGCCGGAATTTCCTCCTTTATCGACGCGATCGTTTCCGGAATGTCCTCGGTCTGCGTCTTGTTACGCATGTCGTCAAGAAGGATCTCTACTGAGATCCGTGCCGATTCGACTCGTTCGACATAATCCTCCGGACTCGCCGCAAACGTCGATATCACCATGCACGCAGCGGCCGCAAGGATAATAACGAGCTGTTTGAAACGCGGTAAGATCATCGGGAAATTCTATCTGAGGCCCAGCGTCGTTATCGACGAACCCTGCGGCGGCTGCGCAGCTTGTGTACCCGCAAGGGCGGGCTGCAGCGGGTTGATATAGGTTGACGGGACGTTCGGGATATCGCCGAGTCGGGCCGCGGCCATCAATTCTATGTCGTAACCCTCGGCACGTACACGTTCATCGACGTACAAAAGACAAAGTCCGATCATCCAAACCGGCGATAGCAGGATAAAACTGACCTGCCAGATCAGGTTATAGCTGATCTCGTACCAAGCCGGGATTATGTCGGCGTCCCAGTTCATCGGCGAGATCCCCTGCGACGACGCATACCATGCTAGCGGAACGTAAAGGATCGCGAGGGCCGAATAGGTCGCAACTGTGGAAAAGATAAATAGAGCAGCCAGCCGCCTTACGCTATTTCCCGCCAGACTCGCGCTTCGCCCGATAGCCGAAAAAGTTCCCTGCCCCTCGACGAGCATAGCTTGCGGCACATAAGCTAGCCGCGACGCTGCGAGAAAAAATAGCCAAATCGCCCCGTAACTGACGGCGATCGTAAGCAATAATCCGATGATGAACGTAACGACCGGCACCAATTCACCGATCGCCGAGTACACAGCGTAGATCGCGAGCACTATCAGCAAAAAAGCAAAGTAGAATATAGCGATACCGATCGTGCCTAAAAATGCAGCGATCAACGACGATGCGACCACCAACCCGCCGAGCCTGCTTTTCACATTGCGGTACGTTTCGATGAAAGTGATCGCCTCGCCAAAGAGCAGATGCCGCACAAAATTGCGCGACGCCCCGCCCATTACGACCAGGGTCGCGATAGTCTCGGTCAGCCATATCACGACCGTTCCCAGCGAAACGAACAGATAATAAAAAGCGGTCTCAGCCGAGTAAGCGTCCCCAACCGAAAAGAGCTGCCTTCCCGTGAAAGTCCATAGAACGGAGATGACCGTACCCACAACAACCGGCGGGGCCGCTATCAAAATGAATGTCCAGAAATATTTCCGATAAAACCGCACCGCGCGATCGATCAAGTCGCCGGCCCCGAGTGCGGAGACAGACAGGCCCGCGTGTGGGTTTGCAGATGGGTCCATACCTGCTTGTAATTATAGCGGATTAGGGAGAACCGTGTTCAATACTCCAGCCGATCAGCAAGGATCATCTGGGTGAGGTCAAAACGGGAGTTTATCTTCACCGTGCTGCCGATCTCGGTGACGAATCTGACCGAACCTTCGGCCGCGGAGAGAAAACGTTCGCCCTCAACGTAACGCGGGAAAATGAACTTTGCCCCAATTCCGTCATCCTCCGGCGGGCGGTAAGCCATAAGATAAACGCGCTTGCCGTCTTTTCGCTCGAGGTAAGTCGTATTTTTGAGAGTGCCAGCCGTAGCTCCGTTGAAAGCCTGCAGATTCGGTCCAAGCAACCGGCCGTCGGCTGCGGCGCAAGTAACCGTAACGACAATATATGGCCCGAAATCCCGGTCGACGAAATCCTGCCATTCCTTGATCATTTTCGGGCCCGGTTCGGGGCTGCTGAGCAGTACAATGCGGGCAATGGCCTCACGGACGGGACGGGCGGAAAAGAACCGAATGTAATAGTCAACCGACACCGCCTGATTGAGCGCTCCGCGGTCGGCCCGGGCATTGTTCCTCTCCGACTGCTCTCGAACCGGGCGGCCCGGAATCATAGTGTCCTGGTTTATCGAACCAACGCCCGGCCGGGTCGGCGAGAAGAACATCTCGGAGGTGTCCGTATCGGTCTGCGTGTGGGCCCACGGCGAATCGTTCAGGAGCTTCATCGCCGCTTGAACTGTCATGTCTTTCCAGTCCTTCGACCGCTGAGCCATCGCGAACGGCACAGTAGCCAAAATAACTAAAAGGACCGTACAAACTTTCATACTAGTATTCCAGGACACCGTTGTATTTCATCTCAGCGAGCTTGAACCGCCAGCCGAATTTAGTACCGCCTTGCAGGTCGGCACTGAACCTGAGGATGTCATCATCCTTTAGCCATGGCTTTCCGTCTATTAGTTTAGGAAATACGAACTTAGCTCCGGTGCCATCGGTCGAAGGCCGTGCATACTCATCAATAAACACCTTCTTACCCGATGAGTTTTCAAGATATACGAGATTCTTCAGGGTCTCGGTCGTTGCCGAGTCAAATTTCTGCATGACAGGCCCGCTGTAACGGCGGTCTGACGATTCGACGGCTACCGATACGACTATGGATTCCGAGTAATCGCCATTGATAAAACCATTTAACTGTTCCGGTTTCAGGTTCGGGTTCGACATCAGGACCATCCGACCAAACGCTTCACGAATGGGCTTGGCTGAGAACAAACGAATACGATACTTAAGATCTACGGACTGATTACGTGCCCCGTCGGTCGACATTGCGGAACGGTCGGTTGTCGGCGTGTAGGTCATCTGCGACGTATCAGTTTCGGTCTGAGTTTGTCCCCAGGGCGAGGAGTTCAACATCTTATCGAGCTCCTTTTTGTCCCACTGACTCCAGGGCTTCTGCTGGGCGACGGCAGAGACCGATAGAGCCAATGCCGCAAATATTAAAAGTACGATCTTCATCATTGTTTTCTCCGCCAATCTGCCTTAGTACTCGAGCTTACCGCCGTACATCATTCCTGAAACCTTGAATTTCATTGCTATCTTTTGCTTCTCGCTCATATCGAAGCCGAATTTGACCATTTCTTCGCCTTCCGCCAGAAATGGCTGTCCGTCCAAGGTGCGAGAAAAGACGATCTTGGCTCCCATTCCATCACCGACCGGCGGTTTGTAATCGATGAACGCGGCACGTTTTCCGTCCTTGCGTTCAAGATAGACCTTGTCCTTTATCATTGCCCCGGTAAGGCGGGAAAGCATTCCTTCGGCCGCCGCCGATATCTGCGGATTTCCCCCTTCGATCGAGAACGAGACCACGAGATAATCACCAAAATCACGATCGATAAAGCCCTGAAGCGAAGTCTTCAACTCGTCCGTCGGTTTGTCCTGCTGGAGCACGATCATTCTCGCAAAGGCTTCCCTGACCGGCTTCGCGGTCAGGAGCCGGGCCCGATATTTGGTCGGGGCAGGTGCTTTATTCTCGCCGGATTCACCATTATTTGTGCCCGCGAATCCGCCGCTTGTTCGGGTCGTAGCCGATGTACCGGTGGGCACCGGCATCTCCTGCGTATAAGTCTGGCCCCAGGCGGAGTCGTTTAATATCTTCTCGGCATCCTTCTTTGACCATTCGCCCCAGGGTTTGCCGGAGTTTTGGCCGAAAGCAGAGATGGAAAACGCCAACAAAACAAAAGCAAAAAGAAACTTACTCATGTTCACCTCAAAATAATTTTAGTCGGAAGTATTTGTACAGATAATATCAAATATTTTGCACGATGATAAAGAAAAGAGGAGAGCCTCGATCGTGGAAGCTCTCCTTCTATTTTCAGCTAACTTCGATTAGAAGTTGAGCCTGAGGACCCACTGAACAAGACGTCCACCGGGATCGTTGGTGGTCGACGTGTCCTGATAGGCTGCGGTGTAGCGGCCAAAGGTCGTCGCACCCGTTCCGCCGAGTCCGTTAACATCATTAGCGGCAGCACCAACCAGGAAGTTGATGTTGTTGAATGCATTAAGCAATTCACCGCGAAGTTCCATGTTAACCCGCTCGGTAAATCGGAATTTCTTCACGACCGATATGTCGGAACGGAAGAACGCCGGGCCTTTGAGTACCAGATTCTGAAAACCGCACTGACCCGAATAGGCCTGGGCACAGTTTCCGGTACCTGCCGGTGCGATATAACGACCGCTCGGGGTTCCCTGTGTATACACCGGCAAACCTCCCGAAAGGGCGATGTTGAACGCACGATAGGTATTCTGGCGGATCTCAAGCGGGAAGATGTAGACGTCGCGGCTTGTGTTGCCGGCGGCATCAGCTTCACCGCGGTAGATACCGACGAGGTCCTGAAGCTCTTTGGCAGTGATGCCGACGAGCTGGACATTACCGAGGTTGAAGTTCGAACCGCTCTGCATACGAATGTTGCCGTTAAAGCCCCATCCGCCTACGATCTGGTTGACCCAGCCCGGAGAGTCGCTAAGGAACGACTGTCCGCGTCCGAACGGCAGCTCATAGATGAAGTTCATCTTAGCAGCGTGCTTGATATCGAACGGCGAGAGTCCGCGTCGAACATCCTTGCCATCGCGAAGCGATCCAGGCTGGTCAGCCGCGACCGAGCTGCTGGCATAGGTGTTAGCGATCGACTTGCCGAACGTATAGTTCGCCTGGAGCAGTAAACCTCTCGACATACGACGACGGAACTCGAAGGTGAATGCGTCGTACCAGGTCCTCGACGAGTTGTCGATGAGCCATGCGCCGCCGCCCCTCTTGCTCGGGTTGTTGTAGAAGAAGTTCACTGGAATGCCTGCCGAGATACGCGTCGGCTCAAAGAGCGAAGCGTTCGCGGTACCGCCAAGCGTGGCAGCAAAAGTCACCGGAGCAGGGCTGAAAGGATTAAGCGTATTAACGAACGTTGCATTCGCAAAGAACGCGTTCGAATAATTGGCTGTGTTCGAAGCGTTAGCAGCCGTTGGAGCTAAGCCGCTGAAGTAGGCCATGATGATCGGAAGCGGTGCCGTACCGGTTCCCGCACCAAAGTAACGGAAGTTAGCACCGCGGCCGGCAGCTACGTTGGCAGCCAGATTGGCCTGTGCGAGCTTGAACTCATCATAGAAGCCGTTCTCGAGGATCGAGAGCTCAGCATTGATGTTGTACTGACGCCAAAGGTCCTTACCACGGTTACCGACATAACGGAACTCGATCGCCATGTTCGAGGACAGCTCACGCTGGTAGCCGAACGACCACGAATCGACATACCCCGTTTTCAAATTCGGATCGAAAGCGTTGACCGATTCGGTTGCGGGTCCGTTGTATGGGAAGGTCAATGTTGCGGGCAGCGTCGGCGGAGCGATCGGTCCCGAACGTAGAAGCGTTCCCAGCGGAAGCGAGAACGGCGTACCCGTAATATTTCGGGTAGCACCGATGGTTGCACCAGGATTTGAACCGATGATGCTCAGGAACGTGTTTGTTCCTTCACGAACAAACGAACGCGAGAAACCACCGCGGAAAACGCTTTGGCCCGATTCGCCACCGAGGAATCGCAGCACCGAATTCTTAAAGTTCGGTGTCCACGCAACACCCAGGCTGGGAGCGATATTGTCCATATCCGTATCCCAGATCCTAGTTCCCGATGTGATCGGGTTGTAAACGGTAGGAGCACCGGCCAGGGTTCCTGGCTTAAAGAGATTGCCGACGCCCGATTCGCCAAACACCGACTCATAGGTGGCAAGCGTGAACACGTTGTTTGCCGGATTGATCGGCCCCTGGACCTCATAACGAAGGCCAAGTGTGAGCGTAAGATTCGGACGAACCTTCCAAGTGTCTTGGCCGAAGAAGCCATACTCTCGCTGCATAGCACGCTGGGTGCTGATTCCGTTAAACCTGATCCTGCCAGTCTCTTCTTCAAGAATACCGTTGGCATTCAACGAACTGACGCGGCCCGCAAGTGTCGCCCAAAGAGCTGCGGCTCCACCCTGATTGGCCGCCGGAAGTGCTCCGACGAGGGCCTGATAGTTGGTAGCTTCGAGCGTCGAGCTCAGTCCAAAGCTCACCGTTGGAACAGCATTTCCTGCCCGGCTCCAAAGGTTGATCTGGGTAAAGTTGAAACCAAACGACAGAGCGTGATTTCCGGAAACCCAGTTGACGGTGTCGCTGAACTGCTTCACAGGCGAATTGCGGCGTGAGCTGCTGGTCGTGATGTATCCGTTGCTGATACCCGCTGCGCTGATGTTCAGAGCGTAGAGTCCGCCATTATTGGCAAACTGCCCGGCATTGACCTGTGGGAAGAACAGCGACGTTCCACCGAGTATCCCGTAGCGAGCTTCGTTTACGATGTTGTTCTTGATATTCCAGCGCCACGCGGTTGCGTTTGAAAAGCGGTTCGAATCCTGGCTGCCGAAATTCGGAAAGCCGGGGAAAACCGGATCGACGCCGTTGAGGAAGTCAACACTCGATCGGAACTGCTGATAGTTCCAGATGTTCTCGACGTGGTGGTTCTTTCCGATATTGAAGTCGAAACGGATGGTTGGAAACTTGCGTACCTGCGATCCCAGATTGAGGAAGGAAACCTGCTGAAGGTTCGGGTCGCCGGTATTTACAATGTTCAACCCGGTCAGAGAACCGCGGATCGAGGTCAGCAGTGCTCCGATGGTTGGGTCGACGGTACCTGGCATCGTTGTGTTAGCAAGCGAAGCGGCACGAGTCAGAACGTTAAATGAACAAACCTGAGCCGAGCCGGAAGGTACACAGGTGATATTCGACCCCGCCGCAGGAACGTAGGTTGCCGCTGCATTGAAGCGATAGATACCGCTCTGCGCCTCAGGGCTCAAGATGGTACGCGTACGAAGCGGTGAACGCTCCGGAAGACGGAACTCTTCATAGTTGAAGAAGAAGAACGCCTTGTCCTTTCCGCTGAAGAGTCCCGGGAACGAGATCGGGCCGCCCAATTTGGCTCCGAACTGGTTAAGGATCATCACCGTCTGCGGTGCCTTGGTCTGTCCCGGAAGCGGGTTCAGATCGCGGTTTGAGAACCAGTAGTTCGCGTTGAGCGAAGGATCGCGATGGTACCAATAAGCACCGCCGCGGTACTGATTACCGCCATTCTGCGTTACGAACTTGATCTGGACGGCGCCTTCACCCGAGCTTTCAGCTCCGGGCGACGAGATCGACGTCGACACTTCGCCGATGGCGTCCGTGCGTGGACGAATATAAGTGAAGAAACCGTCGCTCGAGCGGAGCAGGTTGTCCTGGACGTTGATGCCGTCGATGGTGATATTCAAAGCACCTTTCGGCAGTCCATTGACCGTCGAGGTTCGCGGGCGTCCCGGCGTTGCCGTTCCGGGAAGCGCAAGGACGAGGTCGAGAGCATCGCGGGATGCAGTCGGGATGTCAGTGATCTGGCGGCCCGTGAGCGTCGTGCCGACCGTCGCGCTTTCCGTGCGAAGCAATTCGCCGGTTCCCGTGACCGTGACCTCTTCGGCTGCCGCGCCGATCTCCATCTGGACATTGATCGACGACGAAAGACCGACGTCAACCTTGATGCCCTTAACGATGGTCTTCTTAAAACCGCCTGCCGTGATCGTCGCGGTGTAGGTTCCCGAAGCCAGGTTAGGCACGCGGAAAGAACCTTCACCGCTCGATACTGCGGTAAATTCAGCCTTTGTACTGTCGTTTTGTACGACTACCGTGGCTCCCGCCACGAGTTCTTTATTTGGATCAACGATCGTTCCCGAAAGGGAGCCGGTCGTCTGAGCCATGACCGCGGTAACCGCCAACATAAGGGCCATTACCGCGATGGTAAAGCTGGTAAACTTTCTCATTTTTCCTCCTCAGAAAATTTAAAATCAGATTCACTCAAGAATAAGTGCAATCAATAAATCGTCGAGTAGATCATCCGGAATGAAAGACTTTTTTCGGCTAGAGCTTTCAGGAAAATTGCCGTTTACCTGAAAGTTGTATACAGCCGTATCCTCAAAACGCGGGAGTACGCTACTCAACTCAGAAAAATTAAATTATTAATCGGGTTCTTTACGAAATGAAGACAAAGGCAATTCGCGTTCCAATTTACCGGCAAAAATCGGGTCGAGGCTTAACCGCTTACATTACAAAGTGATTACGCAATAATCGCTGTTTCGCCGACAGCGTAATGCTCGAACAGGCGGCCTAGTATTTAGTATTTTTTGGAACTTAATCCAATTCTTTGGATTTTTGTTACGCAAAATTAAAAAAGATCCTACCCCATTTCAGCAGCGAAACGCGGTAGGATCCTGGTCTTTCAAGTTAAGTCGGTAACGAATGCAGTTACTTTCCGGTAGCAAAGCTGCTGGGATCGAGCTTCTGGTTAAACGCAAATTCCGTGAAAACGCCGGCCCACGATATCTCCGTGGTTCCGTTCTGGCCCGATATCGAATAATGGAGCCTATATTTCCGGGGAAGCATGACACCTTCAAACTCCTGATGATCCGAAAAATCTTCGGTCAATTTTATCCGCGTTTCGAGATTTCGTGCGGATTCATCGATTGTTCTTCCCATCGCGGCCGAAGCCGTGCGTTTATACTCGGTGCGTAAATGTCGGAACGTTGCCTGATCAAAATACATCGTGACGTCCAGGTCGCTTCCGCCTTTAGGCGTAACGGACAGCACATATGTCTCTTTACCATCTATCTTCTTGGTGCCCGAAGCCGATACTTTTATACCACGCTCAACAGCATTCGAAAGCACCCAACCTGTCATCAGAGTCCCGGTCAGAAATCCCTGGGATATCAGCGAGCTGTTTGACTGGATAAAATTTCCTAGTATTGATCGGTTTCCGGCCCTGATGAGCGCGACGTCCGTTTTCGCACCGTCAAATGTGAACACTTCTCGAGGATAGTCCACCGAAATCAAATCCATCCCGAAGAAGCGTTTGGCTCCTTCTGAGGCGAGAACGAAGCGACCAACGGCCGGTTGTGTCTTTTGTGTTACAAATTCAACTCGCACTTCGCCCGAGGCTATCATCGTCTTGATCGAAGCCCGTTTTTCGGGCGCGGCCACTGATGCAAGATGCTTCTCAACAATTTCTTCTGCTTTTAGTTTCTGACCGTTAACGGCGGCGGCACCGATCACCAATGCGGTGACCAATATCAAGACTCTTTTCATTTTGAACTCCATTTTTTACTACTGATACGAAACGAGAATTGCGTGTCTTTGAGTCGGGCTCAATAAGGGGAAGAAACCCGAAACTCATATTCCTGCGGAAACTATACCATGTAGACGACAGACTGCTCCCATACGTGTCTCAAGTCGCGATTGCAAAGAGGGAAAAAATCCCGCCGATCTTTAGACCGGCGGGATAAGTGGTTGGTAATGCTGATCATTCAGCCTAGAACTCAAACCGAAGAGCCAACTGCAGCTGGCGAGCCGCACCGGCACTTGTGATCTGACCGAACGAGGTGCTGTTGATGTTCTGAAGAACAGCTCCCTGGAAGAAGTTGGTCTTGTTCAGCACGTTGAAAGCTTCAACGCGGAACTGCAACCGCATATCTTCCGTAAAGCGGAAATTCTTCATCATCGAGGCATCAGCATTGAAGAACGACGGAGCGTTTGCGATCGCACGTCCCATCGTACCCGTCTGGCCTGCCGGAACATTGAAGAAAACCTGTCCCGGGCATGCCGGCTGACCGACACCCGCCGTAGCAGCACCGTTGCTGCAGATGATCGACGGATTGATCCAGTAGATATTACCGTTCTGCTCAAATATCCCCTGGAGAGCGCGGATATCATCGTAGCTCAGGTTGGTGTTGGCTGTCTGTCGTCCCGCACGGGCGGCACGGTTCAGTGTTCCGCGAGGATCAAGGAACGTGATCGGCTGGCCCGAATCCCACTGAACGGTACCCGAAAGTTCCCATCCGCCAAGGATCGCATCTACAACGCCGCCGCGGTTAAGGAACGTACGTCCCTTTCCGAACGGAAGCTGATAGATACCGTTGAACTTGAACGCATGCGTCTGGTCAAAGTCGACACGCGTACGGTCGAGTTCAGGCTGGCGATTGTCGAGGTAGGGCTCGACAAGCGTCTGTGAACCGTTCGAAGCCGTAGCGTCACCGATGTTCTTCGAGAACGTGTAATTCGCCTGGAAATACAGGCCGTTCGAGAAGCGGCGGCGGACTTCGGTCTGCAGCGAGTTGTAGTCGTAAAAACCACCGTTCTGCAGCAGGTTAACCACGCCCGATGCCGGGTTCGGCAACAGACGGACGAAAGGCACGAGGCTGGGATTTGCAACTGTCGGATGGTTGTTCAGATTGCTCGTGATAAACGTAAGAGCAAGGTCAGCCGGAGTTCCGGCCGTCAGAGAATTGTTGAACGAGGCGAGAGCGAGACCGCCCGTACCAACAACAAGACGTCCGGCACCTGGTGTACCTCCGCTCTGGAATATCTGAAGGGCCTGACAGCCAGCCGTCGCACAGAAAGCATTTCCCGTCAGAGCGAAGTTTGCCTGTGCACGAAGGAAGTCGGCTGCAAATCCGTTGTCGCGAATGTCGATCTGGTTGTAATCGATAGTGCGGACAAGGTTGTTGCTCGAGGTTCCGACGTAACGAACCTCGACCGCCGTGTTGCCCCAGAATTCGCGCTGAATTCCTAGACTGTACTGCTTCACACGGGTAACTTCGATGTTCGGATCAATGCCGAATACCGTACCGAAGAACGGGCCGAACTGAGCGGTGTTGTTCTGCAGGTAAGTACGCGGCGGAGGAATGAACGTCGGATTCGCCGGGATCGCAAAGCTGGCAGTATTCGAAAGCCGTCCGTTCTGGTTCGAGATTCCGAACGCGGTCGCCGCAAGGCCGACGTTATTGGCAGCGGCATTGCGGATCGACGTGATGATCGAGTCATTACCGAATGCATGGCTGTAACCGGCGCGGATGACCGAACGGTCGCCAAACAGCCACTTACCGAGGCCGCCGCTGAACGACGGTGTCCACGCAAAACCGAGGTTCGGCGCGAAGTTGTTGTACTGCGGTTTGTAGTAAGCATTCTTGCGGCCGGCATTAGCTCCAACCGGAACGTACTGTCCGTTGGTGCGAAGCAGCGACGGCAGCGGGTTATCCGGATCTTCGATGACTGGTTCGAGGGCAACGCCCGAATCGATAACGAGGGGCGGATAGTACTCCCAGCGAACGCCAAGCGAAAGGGTCAAGCTGTTGCTGACCTGCCATCGATCGGCAACGTACAACGAGTGCGAAGCGTGTTTGTATGGCTCATTGATGCGCACGGGCTGAAATCCGCTCGCGATATCCGGAACGGTGAAGGTTCGCTGGGCAGCGTTGACGATGCCGCCGAACAATCCGAGCATTCCGTTTGCCGTTCCAAGCTGCGCGGTGCTGATACCACCGAAGCCATTGAAAAGAGCCTGGGTGAACACCGGCGTCGATGCGGAAGCCGTTCCGACCGTAACGGTCGGGATGATTCCGGCGTCATTGTATGGCGTTACTTCAAAGAACTGAAGCTGGCCGCCGAACTTGAAGCTGTGCTTGCCGAGGATCCAGTCACCGTTCGATTGGAGGTTCCACGATTTCGTCGAACGACCCTGATCGCGGAAATTGTTCTCCGGATTCGAAACCAGCGGGACCGTCAAGCCGAAGTCCTGATTCGGCGTTAACCGATAGAACGGAACTTCTGATTTGAAAAGTCCACCGCGAACCTCATTAACAAAGTTCGGGCTGAATACGCGACGGTAGGCCGCCGTGTACTGTGTATTCTCAGACGACTGCTCGCCGTCGGGAATTGGATCGAAACCGCTCGTATCGATGTCGGGACGAAGGTTGACCTCTTTGTTGTAGTTGTAGATGAACTGCAGCGAATTCGCGTCGTTGAAATCAAAGTCGAAACGCGAAGCATACTGGTCACGCGTTTGATCCGAGCGACGCAGGACACGATAGCCTGCAGTGTTCAGCGGTGTCGAAACACCATTGATAAGAACGCCATCTCCACCGGTGAAGTTGCTCTGCGCCGGGAGACGGGACAAGATGCGGGCCTGGATCGCAGCATCCACAGCCGACGGGACCGCGAGACCGCGACCAACCGCAAACTGCAGAATATTCGGGACCTCACAAACGCTGCCGATGGTCTGCGATGGGCAGAACGGGGTAACGTCTGTGGAGTTAGTACGCTGATAACGGAAGGCTCCGTTACGAGCCGTCGGGGTCAGGATGGTACGCGTTGCCGCGCCGCTGACCGGGTCTTCGATCTTTTCATATGAGAAGAAGAAGACAGCCTTGTCTTTCCAGATCTTAGGCGGACCTTCACCGAAATACGGAAGCCAGATAGGACCGCTAACCTTGCCGCCGTACTGCCATCGATTGCGGTACGAAGGCTTGATCGCCGCCGCTGCCTGCGAGCCGTCAGCATTGTTTGGCGTGCGGTTATTGAAAAAGTTGTTAGCCGCAAAGCCACTGTTTCGGTTGTAGGCAAAAAGAGCCCCATGAAAGTCCTTCGTGCCGCGTGGCGTCACGAGTCGGATCTGGGCGGTGCCGTAACCCTGATCAGCTTCCTGGTTCGTGGTGGTGATCGTGAATTCCGCGGTATCGTCAACCGACGGGCGACCCGGCACGAAATCGGTCGCATTGGATCGGATGAAAGTATCCTGAATATTGATGCCGTCTCTGGTTATATTGGTCATCGACGTACGCATACCATTGATAGTGGTAGCGCCGTTCGACGAAGTACCTGCCTGAAGCAGGGTTAGAGCCAAAGGACTTCGAGTGATCAACGGCAGCGACATGATCTGCTGCGGACTGATCGTGCTGCTGACCTGCGCCGTATTGCCTGTGATGACGTCAGCACCGGCGGTGACGACGACCTCAGCGGAAACAGCACCGACCTCGAGCGTGGCATTAAAGGTTGCCGTTCGTCCGACGTCGATCTTCTGTTCGTTGGCGACCAGGGTCTTGAAGCCGGCGGCTGTGATCCTGATCGTGTATGTACCAAACTCGAGCTGGTTTATCTGGTAAACGCCCTCGGAGTTCGTGGTAACTGTTACCTCTTTGCTTGTGACGGTATCGCGTACGACAACGGTCGCACCCGGCAGTAGCCCGTCCGGACCCGATACGGTTCCGGTCAGCCCACCCGTAGTTCCCTGCGCAAGCAGGGCGACTGAGCCAAGCATTATAAGCAAAAAGGTGCTTAAAAACCTCTTCATCTTGTTCCTCCTGTGTTGTAAGTAAAACTTAACTACCCTTACTATGCATTCGATAGTAATGGTTTTGGAGTCAAAATCCATGCCAAAGAGGGCGCGACAATAAATGTAGCGTTTCACAGCGTTTAAGCGGTTCAGCCCAGCGTTGTTATATGAAAGTTCGGATTTTTTCTAGAATTTTGTACCGTTAGCGGGGGCAGTCCGAAGATTGTAATTCTTGATCTTTGAATTGAGAGTTGTCGCGTTTAGCCCCAGGAGGCGGGCGGCTCGGGATTGGTGGCCGCCGGTCTGGTCCAGGGCCCGGCGGATGAGGTCGATCTCGAAGCGTTTAACTTCGTCGTAGAAGTTCACGCCACGTGCGAGGTCGATATCGTTCGACACCCCTTCCGTGTCAGCGATCATTTTGAAGGCAAGTTCCGGATCGCGAACTTCCGGACGCAGGCACTCGACCGTTATCTCATCACCGGGAGCGATGACGATCGCCCGCTCGATGATGTTCTCGAGCTCGCGAACATTGCCTGGATAATTGTAGCTTTCGAGAAGAGCAAGCACGTCCGGACGAACGTTTTCGACGATGTCGCGGCCATTCTCGGCTGCGTACTTGCGGATAAAGAACTGAGCGAGCGGCAGTATGTCTTCGCGGCGTTCGCGAAGCGGCGGCAGCTCGATCGGAACGACGGAAAGCCGATAGTAAAGATCTTCGCGAAACTGCCCGTTTCGCACCGCTTCTTTCAGATCGACATTCGTCGCGGCGATGATTCGGACGTCCACCTTGACCGGGGCCGTGTCACCGACCGGCGTGAATTCCCTCTCTTGCAGCACTCGCAGCAGCCGAACCTGAGTTTCCGGCCGCAGATCGCCGATCTCATCAAGAAAGATCGAGCCAGTGTCCGCGACCTCGAACAAACCTTTCTTAGCCGAGACAGCTCCGGTGAATGCTCCCTTGGTGTGCCCGAAAAGCTCGGATTCGAGCAGTTCTGAAGGGATGTTCGAGCAATTGACGGCGACGAATGGGGCGTCGGAACGCGGGCTCGACTCGTGGATCGCCTTCGCGACGAGTTCCTTTCCGGTCCCGCTCTCGCCCGTGATCAGCACGGTCGAACGTGCCTGAGCGACACGCTCGACGAGACGGAAAACGTTCTCCATGACGTCCGATCGGCCGATAAACCCCTCGCGGTTGACCGAACGCACCATCGCCTGGCGAAGTATCTGACGCTCTTCTTCCTTGCGGCGCTTCTTTATCCCTTTGGCGACGAGGGCGATGATCTGTTCATTCTGGAATGGCTTGCGTATAACGCCCGCCGCACCTTTTTCCCACGCCGAAATGGCGGTGTCGAACGTCGCATAGGCCGTGACCATCAGCACGACCGCTTCCGGATCGAGGGCCATCAGTTTTTCGAGCGCCGTCAATCCGCCGATGCCCGGCATCGAAACATCCATCAGGACGAC
Source organism: uncultured Chloracidobacterium sp. (assembly GCA_964410495.1). Classification (GTDB taxonomy): domain Bacteria; phylum Acidobacteriota; class Blastocatellia; order Pyrinomonadales; family Pyrinomonadaceae; genus OLB17. The sequence goes on along the minus strand of CAYPGP010000001.1, from coordinate 87,035 downwards.
GTCGTAAGTTTTCTGCGAGTAAGCCTCGATCGCTTCTTCGCCCGTCTTGGCGAGATCGACCCGGTGACCCGCGCCCGAGAGGATAGTCTCGAGCACGTCTCGCATTATCTCTTCGTCGTCACAGATCAGGATTTGGCCTTTTTTTGGCATACTCTCGAAAGCACTTGATTATAGACACTCACACGTTTGAAAGCGAAATTGCCGCGTATGTCCCATTCATGATGCAGCCAGTGTGCTCAACGCAAAACCCGCAAAGATCGGACAACGATGCGGTAGAATAGCGAGTTGCAAAAGCAAAACACGCATATGCCGCAAACCTACGACCGGCTCGCCCAATTCTACGACGCAGCGTTTTCGCCGCTCGAGAGCCTTTATCTGAACGGCTTGCGTAGGCGAGTTCTTGCTAAACTTCCTGCCGAAGGCCGATTGCTTGAGATCGGCGCCGGCACCGGTGTGAATTTCAAATACTATCCTTCGTGCAAACACGCTGTTGCAAGCGAGATATCGCTAAAAATGATCGATATCGCCCGCACTAAAACCGACTCTATCGACATTCTCCAAGCCGACGCTCAAACGCTCCCCTTTCCAGCAAATCATTTCGATGCCGCATTTGCGACGTTGGTTTTCTGTTCGGTGCCCGATCCGGCGAGAGGCTTTTCAGAGATCCATCGCGTGCTTAAGCCGGGCGGGAGATTGGTATTGATCGAGCACGTTCGCCCCGACGGACCGCTTGGATATATCTTCGACGTTCTGAATGCCCTTACCGTCGCCTTGATAGATGATCATTTCAACCGGCAGACGGCGAAGTCGGTCGCACAAGCCGGATTCGAGCACATAGTCGTTGAAAAAAGGCTCGCCGGAATACTAAACATAATCACGGCCGAAAGGCCGCACAGCGATGCGAACCCACGCGGGTAAGCAATCGCGGCGTATCGCCCTTGCTTACCCGCGGGCGTATACATGATTTGCGTTAAACTTTCGCCCGCCCGATGTCGTAATATTTAGCTAGCCAGCGGGCTCATGAATTGTTATGGCAATGTCAAAAACATCAAAGGTCCTTCTCCTTCTCGGCGGCATCCTGGTTTTGCTGCTCGTCCTCGGCGTGATCGGCCTGATCGTCGCCACGCGGACAATGAACCAGCCCAGCGTCGCTAACAACAGTGTACTGACATTGAGCGTTTCCGGTGCTCTGCCGGACTACGTAGCTGAGGAGCCGCTTGCAAAGGCCTTTGGCGTAAGTCAGCCGCAATCGTTCACGAGCCTGCTTACTCAGCTACGCAAGGCAAAGGTCGACAACCGCATCGGTGCGATCCTCCTCGATATCGATTTTCCCGGAATAGGCTGGGGCAAGGCCGATGAACTTCGCGACGCGATCAAGGATTTTCGTGCTTCCGGGAAACCGGTTTATGCCTACATGGAGATCGGCACCAACAAGGAATATCACATCGCGACAGCCGCCGATAAGATCTTTCTCCCGCCCTCAGGCGATATTTACATCAACGGCCTCGCCGCGGAAGCGATGTTCTTCAAAGGTTCGCTCGACAAACTTGGCGTTGAAATGGACACCATCCAGATCGGCCCGAAATACAAGAACGCTCCCGATCAGTACACAAAAACAACGATGGGCGAAGGCCAGCGTGAGGTTGTCAATGCTCTTCTCGACGAGTTTTTCGGCCGCTTCACGAGCGGCATTGCCGAATCGCGTAAGAAAGATGTTAACGACGTCAAAGCTCTGGTCGACGGTGCTCCGTACAATGCGAAGCAAGCAAAAGAGCTTGGCCTGATCGACGATGCTTTTTATCGCGAACAGGTGGAAAACGAACTGAAGACAAAGCTCGGTTACAAGGAAAACGACAAGCTTCGCACTGTCAGCGGCAGCAGCTATCGCGACATTCCATCTGACTCGCTGGGCCTTAATAACGGTCAAAAGGTCGCCGTTATCTACGCATCCGGAGCGATCACCGGCGGACGGTCGGCGAGTGGTCCGCTCAGCGGCGAAACGGTTGGTTCGGATACCATTGTTGGGGCTGTTAATGATGCAGCGAGGGATGATTCAGTAAAAGCGATCATCCTCCGCGTTGATTCCGGCGGCGGCTCCGCCCTGGCTTCCGACCTTATGTGGTACGCCATCGAGAATGCAAAGGCTAAGAAACCTGTCGTCGTTTCGATGGGAGACGTTGCGGCTTCCGGCGGTTATTACATTGCATGCAACGCCAACAAAATCGTCGCCGAACCAGCGACTATCACCGGCTCGATCGGGATTTTTGTCATGAAGCCGAATATCAAGGGTTTCTTTGACTGGATCGGCGTCTCCAACGAATACACAATGCGGGGAAAGAACGCCGGGATTTTCCGCGCGACTGAAAAATGGTCGCCCGAGGAACGTGCGCGGATGGAAAGCCAGATCAGCAGCGTTTATTACGACAGCTTTATCCCAAAAGTCGCCAAAGGCCGCAACAAAACAAATGAAGAAGCGAATGCCCTCGGTCAGGGTCGCGTCTGGACCGGCACTCAGGCAAAAGCGAACGGCCTGATCGACGAATTCGGCGGCCTCGAAAAAGCGATCGATATCGCAAAGGAACTCGCAAACCTTCCCGCCGACAAAGACGTCCGCCGCGTCGTGTTCCCGGCCCCGCGGCCGTTCCTGGAAGAGTATTTCGGCAGCGAAGAGACCCAGATGACCGCCGATCAGAAAGCCCAGGCAGCCATTCTCGAATCGATGCCAAAAGACGTCCGCCGTGCATTCCGCTACACATCGCTCTTCGACAAAATGCAGCGAGGCGAGGCAATGATGATGATGCCGTTTGAGCTTGAGATAAAGTAGGCTAAAACACCTCCAAACAAACTTGTCCGAAACGCTTCCTAGAGGTGTTTCGGACATATTTTTTGCTGGACGTCCATCGACCAAATTAAGAAATTTCAACACAATGACCCTAACTCGATAGAAATGTCGCTCAATGGTTAGGAGTTAGACATTAGCAATTTCTTGAATTCCGCCGAATTCGCGTAGACTGCTTCTGTTCTATCCGAAACCGCTTAAACAATTGAGGACTTTTTATGAGATTTCCATCACTCTTTTCGATTCTCCTTGTCCTGTTTCTCCTTTTTCCTGGCAATCTATATAGCCAATCACCCGTTCAAGCCGAGTGGACTCTGATGTTCTACATGGACGCGGATAACGATCTTGAGCTTCCGCAGATGATCGACCTTCTCGAGATGGCGGAGGTAGGAAGCTCGGCCGCGGTAAATATCATCGTTCTCGCCGACCGACACGCCAGCGGCGATGAAGACAACAACTACACGAACGCCGACATTGGCGGAATCAAGAACTGGACGACGGCAAAATACCTCCGCGTCGAAAAGGGCAAACTCAGAGAGGGGGCGGACCTCGGCGAGTTGAACATGGGCGACCCGAATAATCTCGTGGCTTTTATCGAAAACGCAGCTAAGGATTTTCCGGCCAAGAAATACGCCCTCGTTTTCGGCAATCACGGCAGCGGCTGGCCGGGCATTCTTCACGACGAGGGAAACGGTGACGACAGCCTGAACATGACCGAGCTCAACGCCGCTCTCGCACGGGCAACGAAGGCGACCGGAAAGCTGGAACTCATCGGTTTCGACGCGTGTCTCATGGCCAATTTCGAGGTCGCTCGAACCGTGAGCCCGTACGCCAAATACATGGTCGCGTCCGAGGAACTTGAGCCCGGAGACGGCTGGAACTACGTCGCCATTATGAACGGGCTGACAGCGAATCCGACGATGGACGGAAAAGCTCTCGGCGAAGGCATTACCCGAAGCTACAAGAATTTTTACACCGCCGGAGCTGAGGCCAATCGAAAGGCTTCGATCACGCTGAGCCTGCTTGACCTATCGAAGATCGACGCACTGAATACCGCCTTTGCTGCTCTGACCGTACGGAATCAATCGATCGTACGCTCGGGACGCGATGGACTGATAAGAACGGCAAGGGCCCGCTCTGTGACCGCGAATTTCGGTTCGCGTGGACAGGGCCCGGCGGCGGCTGAGTTTTTCGATATGGGCCATTATGTCCAAAACCTCAAAACACTCGCCCCCGACCCGGAGACGAAAAAAGCGGCGGATGATGTAATGGCCGCTCTCTCCGCCGCGGTCGTTAGTAATGTATTCGGTGCCGCGCATCCTCGTGCGACCGGTTTGAGCCTCTATTTCCCGAATGACCCGCAGCAACTCTCTCAAAGCGGATACAGCAAACATCCGTTCCAGCAGGGCATGAAGTGGAACGGTATGCTTACCGACATCGCGACCATCCTCGCCGGTGACACAGCAAAGCCCGTCATCACGCCGGTTCAATCAAGCAAACCTAACCTCGCCAAAGACGGAGTCGTCACGGTAAGCGCAAAGGTCAACGCCGACGACATCGAGGAAGCGACGTTCATAATCGCCGAGGAACATGACGACCAATCGATCATCATTGGTTCCGTGCCGACCGAACCCGACGAAAAAGGAAACTTGATCGAAGAATGGGACGGCTCCTGGTTCTCGATCGGGGACGGAACGAAAGAAGTTATCTGCCCTATTACGGATTTCGCTGAGATCGACGAAGGGAAGGATATATATTACGTCGAAGTTCCTGCCGAAGTCCGCTATAAAGGCCGCAAGGAATGGAACCGGATCACGCTGTATTTCGTGATCGATTTCAACGACGAAGAGGCGAGCGGTGAATTTGTCTACGCGATCATCGAAACCAAGTCGGGACAGCGAGAAGTAAAGCTCGATAAAGGCGATTCTATCCGGCCCGTTTACCTCTCGATAGACGAGAACGGCGATGCAGAGGAGGTCGCGTCGACCGATGCAGCCGACATCCTGAACATTACCGATAAAGAAGACCTGTACGTCGGCAACATGGACGTCGCACCGGGCGACTACTCGATCGGATTTCTCATCACCGATTTCGCCGGCAACGTCAGCGATAAGTTTGTAGAAGTGACCATTGAGTAAGATGCAAAAGCCCGCGCGTAAGCAAGGGCGTATCGCTCAAACTGAGGTTTCGTTTGGCTGATTTGGAACTCACCCGAGAATCGCGAGCGGCAGTGGAAGCCAAGGATCGCGTTGCCCATAAACGCGGGCGCTGAGGTTGTCGATCTTTTGTTCCTGTGCGGTCTGCAGTTCATCCGGCGGAAGATCCTGCTCGTTCTCGTAGCACGCGTGGGTCATGCACGCCACCGGTTTTCCGGTCTCATGGATGAGGCAGCCGACGCCTTTCTCGAACAGCGGGCACGCGAATTTGCGAGCGTAGGTGTCGCCATCGGAAGACAGCTTATATTTTAAGATCGCCTCGGTTGTGCGTTCTACGACTTTCTGGCGAAGCTTTTCATCGAACCCATCGATCGCCGATCTGATCATTCGAGCTTCGAGTTTCGAGACATGTACGTTAACGAAGTGCGCGTCGAGACAGCATGCTCCGGGCGTGGCACATGTCGAACATGGTAAGGCACGGTGTTCGTACTCGCCCCTGATCTGTTCCGCGTATCGCCGCTGCATCATCCGCAGTTGATCGAACGCTTTTTTTTCCGGCAATCGCTTCATTTCCCGTGAACATTCTCGGAAACCGGGGAACCCGCGTCAACCTAGGCCATTATCAACCCTAATTCACATCCATTTTTCATAATGTTATTTTATTAAGTTTATGAGACACGTTTCGCGCTTGCTGGCCTTCATCCTGATCGCGGCTATTTTTTCGTCGGCGTTTGCCGGGGAATTAACGCTGAAAAACGGCGACCGGCTCTCCGGAAAGATCGTCGAGGAAAGCGAGGACGCGGTGGTGATTGAGACCGAGTACGCCGGCAAGCTCAAGATCGACCGAAAACATATCGCCAAGGTCGGCCCCGCATCGCTGGCTCGATCTGCCGCCGCTGCAAATCTGGCCGCTCCGAAGCCGGCCGCTGCTGCTCCGCCTGTAGGCTCAGTCATCAAAAAGAGTTCGCGCAATGGTTTTGTCGGCCGGATGAAGTCGGTCGCCACGGGCTGGGATGGCAACGCAAATATCGGATTCAGCTATACATCGGGAAACTCCAACAACATTACGATGACCACAGGCCTGCGAGCATCCAAATCGCGTCCGCAGGATGGCATCACCATCTACGCCCGCAGCCTTTGGAACAGCAATCACGGTTCAAATCTGAACGTCACGACACAAAACGCATTCTGGGGCGGTGCGAGATACGATAGAACTCTAAACAAGAAAGTCTTCGGCTTTGTCTCATACGATTTCGAACGGGACAAACCTCGTCGTCTCGACTTCCGTTCGGTTGCCGGCGGCGGACTCGGGCATCGTACTATCAAGAATGACAGGACCGAACTCGAACTCTTCATGGGCGGAGCTTGGAACCGCACATGGCAGGCCAATTCGGACGCAAACACGCCCGAAGGCCTCGCGGGCTTTAATTTCAAGCATCGCATCAACGACAAACTGCGCATCCAGAATGCGGTCACGTATTTTCAGAATGTGACAGACCGCGTCGAATTTCGCTTCATCATGGACTCGACCATCAGCATTGATGTCACAAAGAAGATTGGCTTCTTCATCGCCGTGGGCGACCGTTATAATAACGACCCGAACGGTACGTCGAAGAAGAACGATTTTCTTCTTACGACCGGCATGAAATGGAATTTCGGCAAGAAGAAATGACGCTCAACTATTGCGCGCCCTTAGTGAAATATTGGAAAATCAGGTATCAAAACGATCGAGGAGATAAATGCTAAAAGAAGGCGACAAAGCACCCGATTTTTCTTCAACCGACCAGAACGGAAACACCGTTAAGCTTTCCGATTTCAAAGGCAAGCGGCTGGCTCTGTATTTTTATCCGAAAGACGACACGCCCGGCTGTACGAAGGAAGCCTGCTCGTTCCGCGATGCAGATGAAATTTACCGCGCCAAGGGAATCACCGTCCTCGGCGTATCCACCGACAGCGAAAAAGCCCATCAGAAATTCATCTCAAAGTATCAGCTCCCGTTCGACCTGCTCGCCGACGTCGATAAAAAGGTGGTCGAAGACTACGGCGTCTGGGGCGAAAAGAGCATGTACGGCAAGAAGTACATGGGCACGTTCCGAAAGACGTTCCTGATCGACGACGGCAAGATCGTCAAGATCTTCGACAAGGTCGATGTTTCAAAACACGCTGACGAAGTGCTCGCGGCATTTGGAGAAAAGTGATGAAGAAAGCGGTTCTTTTTATCCTCTCATCGGTGCTGCTGGCATTCGCTTTTGCCTGCCAGAACGCTCCGGTGATCGAGTACGTAAAGTACGACAATGAACAGGCTGTTCCGCGTATTTCAGCCGAAGACGCCAAGAAGGAATACGATGCGGGCCGCGTAGTTTTCGTTGATACGCGCGGTAAGGGCGCGTATGACGTGGAACATCTTCCCGGGGCCGTCGTGATCGAATACAATGCCCCGGAAACCGAGTTCGAAAAGCTGCCCAAGGGGAAAAAGATAGTCCTCTACTGTTCCTGAGGAGGCGAACACACGAGTGCCAGTTTGGCACTCAAAATGAATCAGAAAGGCATCCCCGGAACTTACGCACTTGTCGGCGGGCCGAACGCCTGGAAGGCTCAGGGCTATCCCGTTCTAAGTTCCACGCCGCAACAATAACAAAAAGGAGATAGTATGAAATTTATACTTTGCCTATACGTTTTGGCCTTTACGGCGATCGGCGCCCTGGCCCATAACGACGACCTAAAGAAATTCGCTAACGCTTCCGAAGTGCCGCGTGTAACGGTCGAGGAAGCCAAAAAGAGCTTTGATGACGGAAGCGCGGTCTTTGTCGATTCGCGGTCGGCGGAAGCCTTTAGGCAAGAGCGCATCAAAGGGGCAGTTTTAGTAGAGGGATCAGCGGAAAACCGCTTCGACTCGCTCCCCAAGGGGAAGAAGATAATCGTCTATTGTGCCTGACCGTCGGAGAATTCGAGTGCCAGTTTGGCATTCCAGATGAATCAAAAAGGCATCGCTAACGTATTCGCCCTCAAAGGCGGCATCCAGGGCTGGAAAGCGGCCGGTTTTCCGGTCGAGGCCGGCAAATAGCGATCACGCGACGGAATATCTCAGCAACTCGTCACAAATTCGTCCCGCCGCTTTTCCATCCCAGAGCGGCGGGATCTTTGCTTCTGTTCGGTCGAGTGTAGTCTCTAATGCATTTTCAGCGGCAACCTTGATCTTTTCCGGGTCCGTACCGACGAGAACATTCGTCCCCATTTCGATCGTCACCGGCCGTTCCGTGTTGTGACGCAGCGTGAGGCAAGGAATGTGCAGCACAGTCGTTTCTTCCTGCAATCCGCCGGAATCCGTCAACACCAACCGAGCACCGCTATACAACCGCATGAAATCCAGATATCCGAGCGGCTCGATCAAGCGAATGTTCGAGGCCGCGATCTTCGCGTCGAACCCGAACTCCGCGATCTTTCCACGCGTTCGCGGGTGAACCGGAAAAATGATCGGAAGCTTTTCTGAAACGGTGACAAGCGCGTCCACGATCCCTTCAAAAACATCCCTGTCGTCCACATTCGACGGGCGATGAAGCGTTACAACACCGTACTTCCCTGCCTCGATCCCAAGATCGTCGCGAACCGTCGAGCCTTCAGCGATCTTCAGATGCTCGAGCAGCGAATCGATCATCACATTCCCGACAAATTTCACCCGATTTGCCGGAATTCCTTCCGCCGCCAGGTTCTCGTCGGCATCCTCAGATGTCGTCAGCAGCAGGTCGGAGATCGAATCGGTAAGGATGCGATTTATCTCCTCCGGCATCGCACGGTCACGCGATCGCAGGCCCGCCTCGACATGCGCAACTTTTACGCCGAGCTTTGCGCAAACCAGGGCGCAAGCGATCGTCGAATTCACATCGCCCACGACCAAGACCCAGTCCGGTTTATGTTCCAGCACGACCGGCTCGAACTCCGTCATGATCTTCGCCGTCTGCACCGCGTGCGAACCCGAACCTACTCCCAGATGCACATCCGGCTTCGGCATCCGAAGGTCCTCGAAAAATGAATCCGACATCGCCGCATCATAATGCTGGCCAGTATGCACGATCAACGGCGTGAAATGAGACGAACGCCGCTTCATCTCAGCGTAGATCGGCGCCACCTTCATAAAATTCGGCCGCGCACCGGCAATGAGTAGAACTTTAAGCACTTTTGACTGGAACGCAGGCGCCCTCGCCTGCAACGCCGGTTCCTCCGGCGTTATGATCGTTAGTATTATTCAGAGGCAAGATCACGCGTTCATCAGCGTCCCGAAGCGGTACGCTTGCAGGCGAGGGCTCCTGCGTTCCCGGCTTAGAGCCTCACGACCCGTGCGTTACATGCGCCGCGGAGTTCAGGCGTAAGAGCATTCCGCGTATCGACGACGAGTTTTGCGAGCGAACAGATACGGCTGTAATCGACAGTGGTGTGTTCGGTGCAGATGATCACACAGTCGGATCCGGCAATCAGCTCGTCTGTAAGCTCTTGATTATAAAGCGGTTCGCCGTCGCCGATCGTGTAGGCGTGGTCGAAGGTTACTTCGGCTACGAACGGGTCGTGGTAGTAAACGTCGGCTCCGTCGGCACGCAGAAGGTCGATTATCGATAGTGCGGGCGATTCGCGCATGTCGTCGATGTCTTTCTTGTAAGCGACGCCGAGGATGAGAATCTTTGAGCCGTTGACGGCCTTTTTCTCGGCATTCAAAGCGTCGGTAACGAGTTCGACGACATAGTTCGGCATCGTTGAATTTATCTGCTCGGCGAGCGAGATGAACTTCGAATCGAAGCCGTGTTGACGGGCCTTCCACGAAAGATAATGTGGGTCGAGCGGGATGCAATGCCCGCCAATTCCGGGACCGGGATAGAACGGCATAAAGCCGAATGGCTTCGTCGCCGCGGCCCGAACAACTTCCCACGTATCGATGCCGAGTGCATTGCAAACCTTCGCCATCTCGTTCGCCATGCCGATATTGATGGCACGGAACGTGTTTTCCCAAAGCTTCGCGGCCTCGGCCACGCGGGCGGAGGAAACCGGATGCACCTGGCCGACGATCTGCGAATAAAGCAGCGTGGCAACCTCCGTCGAATCCTCGCCGACACCGCCGACGACCTTGGTGATATTGTGCGTCTGAAACTGCGGATTGCCCGGATCGACGCGTTCGGGCGAGAAAGCAAGCAGGAAATCTTCGTCGAGTTTGAAGCCCATTTCCTCGAACATCGGCTGCAGCACTTCGTCCGTAGTTCCCGGATAAGTCGTTGATTCCAGTATAATTAGCTGCCCGCGACGCATATACTTCTGGATCTCGCCGCCGGCGGTCAGGATGTACGACATGTCCGGATCCTTCGTCTTGCGAAGCGGCGTCGGCACGCAGATCACGATGACATCGCAATCATTCAGCTTGCTGAAATCCGTCGTCGCGGTGAGTTTTCCGTCAGCGAGGCATTTTTTTACATCTTCCGCCGGAACGTCCACGATGTAAGATTCGCCGGAACTGATCGCGGTAGTTTTCTTTTCGTCCACCTCGAAGCCGATCGCCTCGAAGCCTTTCAGGCAAAACTCAACGATCAACGGCAGGCCTACATAGCCGAGGCCGATAACGCCGATGCGCGCGCTCTTCGATTCGATGAGTCTCTTTAATTCGTCTTTTACCATTGCATTAGGTCGTGTTTCAGTCTGCGGTATGAAGGTGGTACAGGAAAGTTTGTCGTCCATATTTAAGCTATGTTATGCGGTAGCGTTAGTCAAGATAATAGCGATATATGCTAGAATTACGCGGTTCACCAAGAAAATCGTGCCCCTCGGCTTAGAATATTTTTAATACGCGGATTCTCCCGCAATAAAATGAGCAGCGAGATAGTTTCAAGCAATCCTGTGGTCAAAGCTGTGGTCGAGGGCACGGCTCCACGGCCGGCCCAGTTAGCCGCGGCTCGAGGAGCTCTACCGCTTCCGCAGAATGACCTGCTCGAAATTCTTGTAAGTTTTTTTGAGGGGCCTGATGAGGAGCTGCGATCGGCGGCCGGCGAAACGCTCGCTGCACAGTCGCACGACTCGCTTGAATCTACGATCAGAAGTTCCGCGGTCGCTCCGCGTGTTCTCGCTCATTTTTCGACACGGAGCGACCTTTCACCGTCGATTCAGGAAGCGATCGTCACCAATGCGGCAACGCCGCCCGATGCGATCGCCCATTTTGCCCGCCGGACCCAGAACGCACCGCTGATCGACCTGATCTCTTTTAATCAGCAGCTACTGATTCAAAACCCCGCGATCATAGACGCCATCGTCGCAAATCCAAATCGGACGCCCGACGCGGAACGACGGGTTCTAGAGTTAAAGAAAGAATTCTTCGAGAAAGAACGCGGCGCTCAGCAGATCGCGAACGAGTTACGGGCAAAAGGCCAGGACGCCGCGGCCGAATTTATAGAACAGGCCGAGTTTTCCGAAGCGATCGGTTCGGAATCGGGAATGAGTCTCGAAGACGCCCTTTTCCTTGCCGAACACATCGAGGTTCCGGACCAGGAAACCGACGACTCATGGCTCGCGCTCGAATATATCGAGGAGATCTACGAAGAGACCGAAGAACAGCGTCTCGCCGCTCTCAAGGTAATGCTGGGCGATCTGCAGGCTGACGACGAGGCGACCGCCGACCGCATCTCAATGCTCAACCGCATCATGCGAATGGGCGTTAAGGATCGCGTAAAGCTTGCAATGAAAGGAGATAGGGAGGCACGTAACATCCTCATTCGCGACCCGAACAAGCTCGTTTCAACCGCCGTCGTTAACAACCCGAGGATCACCGAAAAAGAAGTCGAGAACATCGCGGCGATGCGATCGATGTCAGAGGAAATACTCAGGCAGCTCGCCTCGAATCGCCAGTGGGGCCGCAGCTATCCGATCATGCACAACCTCGCTCGCAACCCGCGAACGCCGCTCGCGAACGTCATTACGATCATGAATCGCCTGCAGCTCCGCGACCTGATCGCCCTTTCCAAGAACCGCAACGTCTCCGATGCCGTTCGCCGACAGGCACTTCGCCTGCACACCGCACGCACCGGCGGCGGCAGAGGCTAGAGAAACTTCGCTACACGGCCGGTCTTTATGAACGAACCGGTCATATCAGTAAAGGTATGGCTCGCCGCCCCGAGCCACAGCCCGACAAATATCAAGATCGGAAAATCCCGCCCGAGCCACGCCCGAACGCTTTCGCCCACAGGCCGCCAGAAGCTCGCTATCTGCTCTAACCCGGGCAAACCGCCTCCCGAATACGCAGCCGTGAGATAAACCGCGCAGAACCCGGCCAGCGTGACGATACCCAGAAAATAAACGACGCGGATCAACGCCCCAAATATCAAGCCGTGCGAGAACCGCGAACGATGCTTAAAGAAATGCCTGTACGGAAGCCATAGAAATCGAAATGCCCACCACCGTGAATATTGACGTGAGACCGTGTCCAGATCAGGCCCGAACATCAGTCCGCCGAAAATGAACGCAATGGCCACGGTCGCAGCCGGAGCCGTACTTTTTGTCACCGCGTAGGTCACGGCGAATGCCGGAACCGCGAGCATTAAGGTTATTGCGTCGTGGGTTCGTCCGCTGGGCATATTTAACCAGTCGCTGGCAGATAGTTTATAGTTAAGAGTTTGCCGCGCCGAATCTGTAGATGGCTACCTTTACCGATAAGCTAAAAACCACGCTCGAAATGATCAAGTTCGAGCATACACTTTTCGCTCTTCCCTTCGCCTTTCTAGGGGCGATCCTCGCGTCCAACGGGCTTCCTTCGTGGTGGCAGATACTTTGGATAACGGTCGCGATGTTCGGTGCCCGCTCGGCCGCGATGACGTTCAATCGCATAGTCGATCGCGACATCGACGCTAAAAACCCCCGTACAGCCAACCGCGAACTGCCGAGCGGCAAACTCTCCGTCGGTTTTGCTTGGGTATTCTTGTACGTCTCCATCGGCATTTTCCTGCTCGCCTCGTACTCGCTGAACTGGCTCACGTTCGCACTCTCGCCCGTCGCTTTGCTGTTCGTCCTTGGCTATTCGTACGCCAAGAGATTCACCGCATTCGCCCATCTCATTCTCGGCATCGCCCTCGCGATCTCGCCATCGGCGGCGTGGATCGCCGTCCGTGGAGCGTTGGACAGCGAGCTTCCGATCCTTTTGTCAGTGATGGTCTTGATGTGGACGGCGGGTTTCGACGTGCTTTACGCCTGCCAGGATTACGAATTCGACCGCAAAAGCGGCCTTCGGTCGATCCCCGCTAGGTTTGGGATAAAGAACTCACTTTGGATAGCACGCCTGTTCCATGCGCAATCGTTCGTCGTGCTTATCCTGGTCTATCTCGTCAGCGAACTAGGCTATCTCGCCCTCGCTGGCGTGATCGCCGTGGGATGCCTCCTCATTTATCAGCACACCTTGGTCAAACCAAACGATCTCTCAAAAATGAACGCCGCGTTCTTCACAACAAACGCTTTCGTGAGTGTCATCTTACTGTTGACTTTCGGCGGTGCCGTTTTTCTCGCTCGCCCTTAATTCCTTCCGCATGCAAACGCTGAGGTCCACGTCGGCATACTGGCCGTAGTTTGGTATTTCGAAGTATCCGGAACGCTTGTAAAGCGCGATCGCCTCGGGCTGTTTGAAGCCGGTTTCGAGGACGCAGGAATCGAATCCGGATTCCATCGCCCACGCCTCGAGTTCGACGAGAACCTGTGCGGCGATCCGCTTCCCACGATGCTCGGGCAGTACGAACATCCGCTTGATCTCTGCCTCATTTTCGCCGTGTTTTTTAAATCCGCCGCAGCCGACGGCAGTTTCGCCGTCATAAGCGAGTACTACACCAAGAAGCCCCGCCAGCTTATTGAACTGTGCAAAGAAGTAATGATCTTCGCCGTCACGCTGACGCAACTCCGCATCGAGCAGAGCGACAAGGGAATGAAGGTCGGCGTTCTCTACATCGGTTCGAACAAGTCGGATCATTGTTGGTTTAGTGTTTTCGGCGGTGTCAGGTTTGACCCGATCCTGTTATTAAGTTTCTCGATAAAGTACGCTGACAGCAGCGGCGATTCCTTTTCGATGTTCTGATGCACGAAGAAATTCAGTTCCTTCAAACCCGCGTCTTTCCATGCCGCGATCCGTTCGACCCATTCGTCGAGCCGCATGCGGTCTTGCTCGGGAACGTTCGCCCCGACCCATCGAATGAAAGCCGTCGGCGTCGTCAGCCGCATGTGCATCAGGTCACGTCGCCCGGCTGTATCGACTAACACCTGTGTGATCTTGTTCTCTCGCAGCAGGTCGCAGAGGTCTTTCGCAACGCTTTCATCGCAGCACCATTCCGTCTTGCGAAACTCCATCGCCAGCGGCATTTTGTACTGCTTCCAGTTCTCAACGAATGCGACCACGCGATCGACATCCTTCGGCCCGAAATTATTATGCATCTGCAGAAATGGCATGCCCAGTTTCTCTTTCAAATGCGACATATTTGTAACCGAAATATCGACGAGTTCCTCGACATCCTTCAGCCGCCGAAAATGCGAGATCGATTGCGTAAACTTCGGAAAGAACGTGAAACCATCGGGCACGGTCTCGTACCAGTTCACATAAACATCGGCCTTGAATAAGCGGTAAAACGTCGCGTTAAGTTCGATGCAGTTGAACTGCGTGGCGTAGTAAGCCAGCTCGTCCTTAACGCCCTTGGGATAAAAGCCTTTAAGATCGGTCTTGTTCCACTTCGCGCACCCGACGCGGATCGCCATTTCCTTAGCCTTCGACTTTGAAAGCACCTTCTTCGTGTCGGCGTGGTCCGGCGGAATGGTAAAGTCGATCTCTTCAGGATTTGGAACCTGTCCGAATTTCATACGATATTTTTTGAAAGATTATTTGATCGCGGCGGTAAGTGTCACCCGCTTCGTTTTCGGCGGAAAACAAACCTCGTCGTTACAAGCCTGATATCTGACCGCGACCTCGACCGAAACCTTGTCGCCTCGAAAATTCTTTAGCGGCGTAATATCAAATCCGAATTCGACCTTGCCTTCGTAAACGTTCAGTTCGTTCTCGGAAAATCCAAATTTCTTGTCTATCCCGGCCGGATAAACCACCGGCCCGATCCTAAGTCCCGCAACGGGCGTGACCTTGACCGTCGTCGGTATCAGGTATTCGCTCTTCGGCTTGTTCGAGTTCGCGTGGAGTTCGGAAGGTATATCGAGCACAACTACCGCCCGCGTTTTTTTGCCGCGTTCGATCGTTCCGTCGCCGAGATTTCCGCTCACTTCCTGGGCCGACGCCGCCGAAACGCTCGCTGCCGCTACCAATACCGCAAAAACAAAGTTCCGAATCGTTTTCATACTCACTTCTTGATGTAAAAGATCTGCACCGCCGTTGTAATTATTTCACCAAAAAACTCGAAGCCAGCGATTGTATTCTCCGCGAAACGTCCTCCGAGACCTGCTCAAGTGCCGCGACCTTGAGCTCCAAAACGTCCCGCCCGCTTGCCCCGAGCTTGTAAAGATCGACGTAACCCACGCCTTTTTCAACCCGCTTGGCCTCGATGAGCAAATATTTTCGCTCGTTGATCATCTCGGCCGTTTTCGACGTGATCTTCGTCTCCGCCGCGATCCGTTTTGCCGCCTGTTCAAGTGTAGCGGCTGCGATCCGGCGGACCTCTATCCTCGCCTGTCTCACATTCTCCGCTGGCTCATCGCCAAAATCTTTCGAATAAGACTCGAAAAGAAGCTCCGGGTTACCGTTCAATACGGTCAAAAACCCATCAGGTTTCTCGAGTGAGAAATGTTCGTTATCAACACTCTCCGCATCGAAAGCAGCCGCCGCCGTCTTCTTGATCCGCGTCGAGGCGTAGACCATTAACGCGACCAGTATTAATCCAGGAATCAAAAGCTCCATAATGTATGGGTTACGCCTTTAGGCGTGATCGATCTGCTTAGAAGACATCCCACTCAGCACCGTAGTCGCGAACCGGATATTTTTCCCACACTTCCAGTGCTTTCTCGCGTCCCACTAGATCTAAATATTCAGCAGCGCTCGAAAAAGGCCAGTCCTGCCATCTCTTCACGTACCCGTGCTTCACGGGATTATTGTGAATGTAATTCACCGTTGCAAAAAAATGTCCCCGACTTTTGATCGCTCGCTCGAAACTTCTATACCAAACCTTTCGCCCCTCAGCCCCTTCTTCACGATTCCATCGATAAGACGTCTTTCCGTGGATCTTACCAAGCTCGATCTGAAATTCGCGAATATCCTCTGTCTTGATCAAAATGTGGTAATGGTTATGCAATACACACCACGCAAAGAGAACCGCCTCAAGCGAACCGCAGATCTCGATCAACGCCTTCTCCAGTTCCCGTAGCCGTTCATTTGAGAATCCGATAATATGCCTATGCTCGTAGCAGGCAGCTGTGACCAGAAATTCTGTTTTTCCGCCATGATCGAATTTAGGTGGTGCGTGCCAGGGCTGTCTATCCACCTTACGCCCCGAAACGGTTCGAGCGCGTTCCTTGTCGCTCATCGTTCTCCAGTCGTACATAGGCCATCAATCCGCGACACGGTCACGCGTAAACGCGTTACTCATACCAGCAAGCTGCCCACAAGCGGCGTAGATATCCCGGCCACGCGGTTGCCTGACGTAGGCGTCAACACCGTTCGATTCCAGCAAGCTCTTGAACCTCGCGACCCGTTCCGGCGTCGATGCGTTGTAATCGAGCTGTTCGGCACCATTGTGCGGGATGAGGTTTATTTTTACGCGATTTAACTGATATCTTTCCAGAACTCGTACCAGCTCGCGGGCATCCTCGTCGCGGTCGTTGACACCGCCGAGCATTACGTACTCGAAGGTAAACCGTTCGCCACGCCGCAAACTGCCCTCAAACTCCTTCGCCGCCGTCATCAGCTCGCCGATATCCCATTTTTTGTTGATCGGCATCAAGACGTTTCGCTGTTCGTTCCGTGGCGATGAAAGGGATATCGCGAGATGCGGGCGATTTTCGAGCTTCGCAAAATCGTAGATCCGCGGCACTATGCCGGCGGTCGAGATCGTCACACGGTTCGGCACGATGAAAAGGCCGTCTTCATCCGCCATTATCTCCAGAGCGCCGATCAGGTTCTCAAAATTCAGGAACGGCTCACCTGCCCCCATTCCGACGAGGTTCGTCCCATGCGGAGTCTCGCCTGCCACGCCGTAAACGTCATTTAGCACAATGATTATCTGCTCGACGATCTCGCCGACGGTCAGATTTTTTAACAGGCCAAGCTTCGCCGTTAGGCAAAAATCGCATTTGAGCGGACAGCCCGATTGCGAAGAAAAACAGATCGTGTCGCGGTTTTCGGTCGGGATGAAGACCGTCTCGACGGGCTTTCCGTCGGCGGTTTTCATCAAATACCGCCGCGTCCCGTCCACCGAAACATAACGCGATTCAACCGTCAGACGCGATATCTCCGCCGTTTCTTCGAGCTTTGCCCGCAGCTTCTTCGGGAGATCCGTTATCTCGTCAAACGTCAGCAGACGCCGCTCGTGCACGGCCTTAAACACCTGCATCGAACGATACTTCGGCTCGCCGATCGAGAGGAAAAACTCCTCCAGCTCGCGACGATTCATGCCGGTAATATGAAACTTCTCGGTCACGTTAATATTCTAGCGTATTCACGCACCATGCTCACTTCCGGACACATTCTCGGCATTTTAAGCATTTTGTGTCGATTTGAGCATAATCATGCAATGTCGGCATAAATGCATTTATTTTTTTCGCGGTTTCGAGTAGGTTTGTATCCATGAACACTCGTGCCGTCTGTGATAACCACTCGAAACTTTCCATCAAGCTCCCGCAGTTCGCCCGTCATGAAAAGCTAGCATTCATCGAGCGGGTCTGCGCCCTGCTGATCGAAAGCCGCTTCGACAATGGCCATGCCGAAGCGTGGGAACATTGGTGTTCATCATCCGAAAACGATCTCGACGAATCGATCCGCGAAAAACCGCGATTCGCCAGACCCGCTGCCCCAGCCAAAAGATGCAGCCCGCCGGCCACCAATTTTTCCGAGAATGGCATTCCCGGTTTTATCGCACGATCAATATCGGATCTTTTCCCGTACGCCGCGACACTCTCGCCAACCCAACCCGCCCGAGGCTCACCCTGACGATCCGACGCCGCCCTGTTCACCTTTCACCGTTAACTTTTGACTGGATATTTGACAACCTTGGTTTTGGGACGCAAGCGTCGAGTCTGGGACGCACAAGGACGACGGGTCAGTACCGGGAACGGTAGTGACCGGGGATCGTCCAACGGCAGGGAACACGAACTTCTTGGGACGCATTCGACCCAAGCGATCGAGAGTTCTCCCCGGGGCTTGTTTTCCTGGGACGCGCAAAACCCCGGTCACTACCGTTCCCGGTACCGACAAGTCCTTTGCTACACTTTCTTCGAATGTTGAGAACGCTCACGATCCTCGCGGCACTTGCTCTTCTGGCGGCGTGCCAATATCCCGAACGGCCGCCACAAAGCGAACCCGCGTCAGCACCGGCGACATCGACCGCCCTGCCCTTTGGGACGCCGTCGCCGTTGAGCGGTGAGGACGATCTGCTCGTCGTCCATCAAAGCCACACGCTGTCGTACAACAACGATCGTGGGACGCCGAATTGGGTCGCTTGGTGGACAAAAGCTTCGAACCTTGGTGAAAGACGCGAACGGCCGCTGTTCGAACCGGACAGGTCGCTGCCTAATGGATTTACACGAATCCAGTACTACGACTATTCCGGCAGCGGCTACGATCGCGGGCACATGGTTCCGGCGGCCGATCGGTTTGCCGACGAACGGCTGATGAACGAAACGTTTCTGATGACCAACATCGTTCCGCAAACCGGCGACCTGAACCAGTACCCGTGGAACGACTTCGAAGGCTACGCCCGCGGACAGGCGCGTCAACGCTTTGATGTTTATCAGATCGCTGGAGTTTATGGCGACAAAGGCAGGCTTCGCGGAAAGGTCACGGTGCCCACGAATTGCTGGAAAGTCATCGCCATGATAGAAGCTGGGACGCAAACGATAACCGAGCAGACCCGCGTCGTCGCCGTAGATATGCCCAACGTTGACGGTATCGCTAACGAAAAATGGGAACGGTACAAGACCACGGTGCGCTCGATCGAACAAAAAACCGGCCTCGACCTGTTCTCTTCCCTGCCGAGGGAGTTGCAGGATAAGATTGAGAATCGATGAATGTTTTTTTTTGGTGTTTTCTTTGCGTTCTTAGCGGTCTTTGCGTTAAAAAGCCGGCTTAACCGCAAAGCCCTCTAAGGTCGCAAAGATAACGCAAAGCGTAGATTATGAACGAGATCGGACGCAAAACATTTCTCTGGTATCGGATATACCTGGCAATATTGACGGTGCTCTACGCAGCGGTCTCGGTCATGGGCGTGATTCTGGTCGTGGCCAAGCCTGAAAGCCGTCTGTACGAACAGTCTGAGGTCCTCTTGCTGGGCGGATTGTACGCGGTGCTTGGGGCGATCTTTTTTCTCATCTTCGCGGCGGCGTTGTTTCTTCCTCCGAAGCCATATAACTGGATCGTCGGAATTGTCCTTATTTGTTTGGGGATGACGAGCTGCTGTTTTCTGCCGATCTGCGTGCCGCTGCTCATTTATTGGATCAAACCTGAAACCAAAGCATTTTTCGGACGTAACTAGAAGCTATGAAAAACATTCTACCGCTTATCGCGATCTTACTTTTGTCGCTGCCTTTTATTGCTCAAACCCCGACGCCCGCTCCGTCGCCGGCCGCGTCGTCACCCATTACCGCACCTGCGGCCGACCCGAAAGACGTCGAATCGCTCGACAGCATAATGAAGGCCGTCTACGACGTGATCTCGGGCGACGCGAACCAGAAGCGCAACTGGGACCGCTTTCGCTCGCTGTTTCATAAGGACGCAAAGCTCATCCCGACGGGCAAGAATCCGCAAACAGGCGTCGTGGCCGCGAGATTCATGACGCCCGAGGATTACGTGACGCGCAGCGGCCCGGTGCTGGAGCGCGACGGTTTTCACGAACGCGAACTCGCCCGCCACGTCGATCAATACGGCAACATCGCCCAGGTTTTCTCGACCTATCACGCATTTCGTAAGAAGGATGACAAGGAACCTTTCCTCCGCGGCATCAACAGCTTCCAGCTGATGAACGACGGCAAACGCTGGTGGGTGATCAGCATTTACTGGCAGGCCGAGACGCCGGACAACAAGATCCCGGAAAAATATCTAAAAGACCGAAACTGAATCGGCCGGGGACGCGAATCGAATCGGTTATGGCAGAACATATCCTTACTCGTTCGTTGACCCTCGACCTGCCTCGCGAAGAGGTATTTGAGTTTTTTGCTGACGCGGGAAATCTCGAACGGATAACGCCGCCGGAACTCAATTTCCGGATCACAACGCCGCAGCCGTTCGAGATAACCAAAGGCACGCTGATCGATTACCAGCTAAAACTCCGCGGCATCCCGATGAAGTGGCGGACCGAGATCTCAGTCTGGGAACCGCCCTTTCGCTTCGTCGATCAACAGCTCCGAGGGCCCTACTCGCAATGGATCCACACTCACACATTCACCGAGGTCGAACCCGGCAAAACACTGATCGAAGACGAAGTAAAATATCGTCTACCATTCGAACCACTCGGCGATGTGGCACATTTTATAGTGGCAAGGGAGCTGGCTTATATTTTTGATTACCGGCAGAAAACGGTGGCGGAGATTTTGAACAAGAACGCCCGGTGAGCGGCTTTGCCGCAGTGCTGTGCGGAAGGGCTTGGCCCTTCCGACAGTCTTCTAAAACTTCCGAGGCTCAGCCTCGAAACTGGCGGCGCCGCCGCAAAGAATAAGCTGTTCACCAGAAAGGCGAAGCCTTTCCGCACAGCACTGCGGCTAAGCCGCAATTTATTGCGGTAACCACTGGCCGCTGAATGCCAGATCGGCCCGACCGTTGATGATGATCTCGCCGTCCTCTCGCCACCAGACGCGGGTAGTGCCGCCTTCGGCGTGGACGTTCACATTGCGGCCGGTTCGTGAGGTAAATGCCGAAAGGACCGCGGCACCGCTCGAGCAGGTTCCTGACGATGAGGTTTCGCCCGCGGCACGCTCCCAGATGCGGATCTCGATGTTCTCCGCGTCGAGAATTTTGACAAAAACGATGTTCGCCTTTTCGGGGAAAACGCTATGAACTTCCATCTTCCGCCCGATCTCACGCCAGTCGAAATCGAAGTCGTCGACAAACACGCAGGCAACCGGATTGCCGACGTTAACGCCAGCAAACGCAAGGGTTTGGCTGTCGATCGTTATCGGCTCGTCAACCACGGAATCCCGACGTTCACCGCCCGCGACCGGTACTTCGTCACTCGCAAATTTCGGCTTTCCGATCTCGGCCTCGAACCAGAATTCACCGTTGCCCTTGCGTTCGAGCAGATGGTAATTCTTGATCCCGCTGCGGGTTTCGAGCCGGAGCGAACGCTTTTTCCAGAGCCCGTGATAATGCAGATACGCCACCGCGCAACGAGTTCCGTTACCCGAAAACCCGGCGATGCTGCCGTCGGGATTGACGATCTCGCAAAAGTAGTCCGCCGCGTCCGCCGAACCGGGCTCGCCCTCGTGCCACGCCTCGACAAGGACCGCGATCCCATCACCGCCAACGCCGGTGTGCCGGTTGCAGATCTTGATCGCGAGTTCGCTCAGGTCGGCATCCGGAGCGATCTTCGACCTTTCGATAACGATATAGTCGTTCCCGAAGCCGTGAAACTTGGTAAATTCGATGGGCATTTATTTCTTAGTGAGTTTGGTTATCGTCTCTGTGCCGCCTTTGTGCAGGATCGTAAAATCGACGCTGTCGCCGACCGCGATGCCCTGGAGGATCGCCTTGTCCGACACGTAAAACTCCATCCGCATCGCCGGCATCAGCCCCGGAATGTCGCCATGATCCATCTCAACGGAACCGAGTTCGTTATTGATCTTCGTAACCTTGCCCGAGCCTTTGTAATCGCCGTCTTTGATCGCGGCACCCGGTGCACCGGGCACGGGCGAATTTGCGGGCTTGCTCGCACAGGCTCCGAATGCCATGCATAAAAGCAGGAGGATCAGTGCAGTTCTCATGAACGCAATTCTATTACAGTTACGGCCCGACATGCATTTGCGAAGGCGAAGGATCACATTTTGAGGCTGCGGGCAAACACGTCGGTGATCCGGCGGCTTGCTGCCAGGATATCTTTAACGGTTCCGGCGTCTTTTGCAGTTAGGCGTGTACGTGTTTTCGAATCCTCGACCACGCGCAGTGCCTTGGCTCCGGCAAAATAGACACGCCGCTCGGCGGGCATATCCTCGTCGTTGGTTGATCTTTGAAAATAGAAAATAAGGCTTCCGGCTTCGGAAAACAGGAACTCCTCATTGTAGGTGCGGGCGGAAACCTTTCGTTCGGCCTTTACAAAAACAAGCTGGTCCGGATACAACCGTCGCTCGTCATTCTCGGCCTGTTTGTAAAAGAACCGAAACTTCTGGCCATAGATTCCAACCGCCCGCCACTGGTGCGAACGGCTGTTGATGGTCAGCTCGTTCATGAACAGCTCACCGAACTGGCCCTGATCCTCATCCGCTTCGCAGAGCCGGGATTTCTCGGAAATCTCCGAGTAGCGTTTGTCGATATCAACGACGGGAGCTTGCGCGAATATGCCGCCGGTCGTGAACAACATGAAAAACGCAGCAAAAATGCACTTCTTCATATTTCTCAGAACGGCGGCAAATATTGATCTTGCAGATCGCTGGGCTACTTCACCCAATCTGCGATAAATACATTAGTGTCGCCCTCTTTCGCGGCGTTGCGGTTCGATGCAAAAACCAATTTCTTGCCGTCGGGCGAGAACATCGGGAAGCCGTCGAAGGTTTCGTTGAATGTCACGCGTTCGAGGTTCTTGCCGTCGAGATCGATCAGAGCGAGGTCGAAGTTGCGTTTACGCGGATCGGTCGCGAAGAAGTTGGTGCAGAAGATGATCCGTTTACCGTCGGGCGTAAAGTACGGGGCAAAGCTGCCGCTCGCTAGGTTCGTGATCTGGCGTTTGTTGGTGCCGTCGGCATTCATCACCCAGATCTCGAACGTCGTCGGTACGATCAGGTGGCGCGCGAGCAGGCCTTTGTAGCGGGCAACTTCCGCTTCGGTCTTCGGGGTCGAGCGGCGATAGACGATCATCTTGCTGTCCGGCGAATAGAAAGCTCCGCCGTCGTAGCCCACGGCATCGGTCAGTTGTTTGATATTCTTGCCGTCGATGTCCATCGAATAGAGCTCGAGATCGCCGCTGCGTTCGCTGGTAAAGATTATCTTTTTGCCGTCAGGCGAAATGGTGGCTTCGGCATCGTAGCCCTTGGTATCGGTCAGCTTCTTGATGTCCGTACCGTCAGGCTTCGACGTATAAAGATCGTAGTCAGGATAGACCGCCCAAACATAGCCTTGCGACATGTCGGGATTCGGCGGGCATTCCTTGGCACCCCCGTGGGTCGAAGCATATATCACACGCTTGTTGCCCTTGAAAAAATACGAGCAGGTCGTGCGGCCATCGCCGTTCGAAACCATCTTTGTGTTCGAACCGTCGATGTTCATGCGATATATCTGATCGCATCCGCGGCCATCGCGTTTCGACTGAAAAATAAGCTGCTTGCCGTCTGATGAAAAGTAAGCTTCAGCATTCTCGCCGCCGAATGTAAGCTGCTTGATATTCTTCAGGTGCTTCTCGCCTTCCAGCCATAAAGGCTTTGCCTGAGGAAATGCGGTTGACACAAGGGTTATAATGAAGAGGGTCGCTATATACAACTTTGCCATGTTTTCGATTATATTATGTAGATCGTCATTTTGACGCATCTGTACGAAGTAGTTTTGCGAATTTAGCGATTAAGCAAGTCTGAACGGCGTGTCCGACCCGTTTTGTCTATGAATTTTGAAACTAACAAAGATGTCCTGGACTGGTTCGAACGGCAGAATCGAGCCCTGACCGATGAATTCATCGGCTCGATTCCCTGGCACCAGGTAAAGGACCATCCGCTTGACGACAAGTTCATTCCTGTTCTCCTGTACATGCGCGATGTAGAAACGCTGACCGACATGTACCACCGCGAACTGCTGCGCACGCCTACCGGCAAGGATCCGCACATCAGCAAATTCATGGAACGCTGGGGCGTCGAAGAGATCACGCACGGCGAAGTGCTAAATCGATTCCTCAACGAAGCCGGCTACGAGACAGATGACGACTGGCAGGACCAGGTTCGCCGCGATGTCACGACCAGCTATAACGCGACCGCCTATATGATCACCTTGCTTACGAAGCTGATCGGCAAGAAGTTCACGGCCACGCACATGACGTTCGGAGCGATCCACGAAATGGAGGCCGCTCTCGGATATCGCCAATTGATGAAACTAGCGAATCATCCGGTGCTCACGCATATCATCAATGCGATCATTCGCGAAGAATCGGTCCACGCTCAGTTTTACCGCAGCGTCGCCCGGCTCGAGTTGGAAAGAAACGAATATTCGCAAAAGATGGCCCGCTGGTTCATCGAGCGTTTCTGGGCACCGGTCGGCCAGGGCTCGCTGGCAAAGAGCCGGACGGAGTATGCGATATCGGTCTTGTTTGCAGAAGAGGCTTCGATAGATGGGCTCGAACGGACCGTCACCGAGCGCGTTCGCCAGCTTCCCGGTTTTGACGGGATCACCAAAATAACCGAGGTGATATCCGACATGGCTGGCCATCCCAAAATGGAAGCCGAACCGGCTTAACGGCGAGCGCAGGCATCCTGCCTGCCCGCCGAGTCTTCGAAAGCCGCGTTTACACCCAAGTCAAAGTACGTGATTCTGTAAAGCGGCAGGCAGGATGCCTGCGCTCCAGTCAGATCGGCCGGTAGTATTCGACGCCGCCGCTCATTTCCACCCCAAGCTTTCCTTCGGATTCGGCGTAGTCCAGATGTGCGATCGCCTCAGAGAGGGCAAGAAATCGGTGGACGTCGTGGTCGAACGATGCCGCAAAGAGCTCTTTGGCAATATCAAAAGCAGTCGTTCCGGCCGGCTTTACCATTTTGATCACACGGCTCTGCCTCTCGTCGATCGCCCGAACATACCTGTGGAATATCTCTTCAAAGTCCGTAACCGGTTCGCCGTGACCGCCGTATGCCATTGTCGGAGCGAGCGAGCGCAGCCGGGCGAGGCTGACGAGATATTCGGCCAAAGATCTAAATCGCCGGGCCGGATCAACCGGATCGGGGGCAAGCATCGGATTTGGAGTGATGCGTTTCAGAACACAGTCGCCGCAGATCAGAGTCCGATTGGCTTCCCGATGAAATGAGCATGAACCCGGAGTATGCCCGGGCGTATGAAGAACGCGAAGCGAACCGCTCTCGAACTCAAGTTCCATCTCGTCCTTCAGCGGAATAATATCGCCATCTTCGAGAGCGTCGGTCAATAGGCTCACTTCCTCGTAAAGTGAGCGAAGTCCGTCGAAAACTTTCTCAGGAACGCCGGAGCGCAGAATGAGCGCGCGATGTTCCTCCTGAGCGAGCCGGCCGAACAGATGTCCCGTTTCCCAGTCATGGATCAATATCTCAGCATCTTTCGCTTCATCACGAACCTGCTTCGCAAGACCACAATGATCTTCGTGAGCGTGAGTGAGCACGATCCGCCGGACATCGGAAAATCGTATTCCGTGATGACCAAGTTTTTCACGGAGAACCTCGGAGGCGGCCTTTGTCTTCGGCCCGACATCAATAAGCGTGACCGGATCTTCTTTGATCAGATAGACGTTGACGTCACCAACGTAAAACGGCGTTGGAACCGAGAGCTGGATGATGTTCATACGTGAGTGGCGACTGTTCGAAACACCATTCTACCAAAAGCTTCGGATCGAACGCTCGGTCCGGCTGGTTATGATTCGTTTTTCGGCTGCCTGCTCTTTGTATCGGGGCTGATGTGTTCCGAGACCTCGTCCGAGCCGACGCCTCCCGCGACGTCTCGTTCGTCGGCATCGCCCCGCGATTCATCGCCGCGCCTCAATCGGCGTGCGGCATCGGTTTCGTCGTCGTATGCCGATTGCGTGCCGATCTCGTCAGCCGTATAACCGTCGCGTTCGACCTTCTGCCCTCTGTCATCGCGATCAGCATTCTGTTTCTGATCCGGCGCTTGTTTGCTGGGTGTGATCATATGCTCGACGATAAAAAATTGGTAAAACCATTTCAGTAGCCCGGCATACTAACATTTGATTCCGGCCTAAACTGCGAGTACAGATCTCGTCCGCGGCATCCATTGATTCTCGGCAAGAATCATATAGTTAAAATCACGGCACATGAACACATGGAGCAAAGCAAACAAATTACGAAATTATTACGTTATTGCTTGCCTAAAATGTGTTTTTGAGTTACAAAATTCAAAGCACATCGGTTCTGTTTAAACATCTGTCGGAAAAAGACTAAAGGTTTTTCTACAATATTCGTGTCGGTAGGCGGGGTTCCTTGAAGCGTCGCTTCGTCATCAGCTATCCGACCTTGCCGATCAACTGACCGATGCCGAGATTTCTTTAACGTGTCCAAGGAGATAAAAATGAAAGTTACTTCAAGCGAGTTCTTTGCGAAAACCGCAAAGCTGGCCAGTGTTTTGGCCGCGATCGTAATTTTTGCGGCCGCCGGAATGGCCCAGTCACAGGCGGCCGCGGCCGACCTGAGCGGAACCGTCACCGACCCCACCGGAGCAGTCGTTTCCGGTGCGACCGTCACGGCAAAGGGCGTTGGAACGGGTATTTCTCGAACCACCACGACAAATGCCGAGGGCACGTACACATTCGTAAGCCTGCCGCCAGGCGATTACGAGATAACGGCCGAAGCCGCGAACTTTAAGAAGAGTGTTGTTTCCGGCATTAAGCTCACCGTCGGTCAAGCCGCCGATCTGACCATTAAGCTTGAGGTCGGCGAAGCAAGCGCGGTTGTCAACGTGACGGGCGATGATGTTCAGCTGATCGAAACTACGAAGACCAACGTCTCAACCACGATCGAACAGGTCCGCATTAACAGCCTTCCGATCAATGAAAGAAGCGCAACCGGGTTCGCCCTGACCATCTCGACCGTTGGGCGCGATAATGGCCGCCCGGTCGGACCGGCACCGACTTCGGGCCTGAACATCGGCGGCCAGCGTGGCCGTTCGACCCAGGTCAACGTCGACGGAGCCGACTTCACCGATAACTCGGTCAACGCCGCCCGTTCGACCGTCTCGCAGGAAGCGGTTCAGGAATATCAGGTCACGACCAACTCGTACATGCCCGAATTCGGCCGTGCGACCGGCGGTATCGTCAACGTTGTGACCAAGCGCGGAACGGATGAGTTCAGCGGCAATATCTTCGGTTTTGTCCGGCACAAATCGATCCAGGCGCGCAACGCTTTTGCTCCTCTTATTGATAACGATCCGAATAAGAAGCCGGGATATACCCGTGCCCAATACGGACTGACACTCGGCGGCCCGATCGCCAAAGGCCAGACCTATTTCTTCGCCTCATTCGAGCAACGCAGGCGTCAGGAATCCGGGTTTTTCACCGGCGATATCGTTGGCGGCGCAACGTCGAGCCTCTCGATCGGAGCACCGTTTCTGCCGTTTACGAACAACTACACCGGCCTAACGCCTGCGCAGGTTTCGTTCGTACAGGGCGAACTCGCATCCGGAGTTGCCGCTCGTATTTCTGCTGCGATCAGCTATGCAACGCTGGCATCGGCAGGAACTCAGACAGCACTGAATGGAACCAGCACGCTCATCAGCCCGGGCGGAGCGATCACTGCTGGAACCGTCATTGGCCCACGATTCTTCCTGTCCGGCACACCGGTGCCGTTAACACGTGATGCCGCCGGCAACTACATTGCTTTTCGTCCGCTTGCTCAGCTCCAGAAAGTATTCCCGATCGCCGATGCTACGACGTACTCATCGCTTAGGATCGACCATACTGGCAACGCCAACAACCAGTTCAGCATGCGTGTCGGGTTCAACCCAAGCCGCATCTCTGGCATTCAGGACGAATCGCAGAACCAGACGCTGGGCCAGAATGACTACTCCCGAACCGGTATTCAGGACCTCGAAGATCTCTCGCTGGGAGCTTCTTGGACCAGTATCCTCAGCGGAAATAAGGTCAATGAACTCTACTTCAATTACGGCAGCCGTCAGGCGAAATTTGATTCGCAGATCCCTAGCGTAGCTCTCCAGATCGCTGGAACCGGCTTTATCGGCTCGAACCCGTTCTCACCGGTAAACCGTACGGAAACTCGCACGCAGGTTCGCAATAACCTTGGTTGGGTTGTCGGCAACCATCAGATGAAGTTCGGTGCGGACTTCAACTGGATCAGCGGCACGGCGAACTTCGAGCTCAACTTCCCCGGCCTCTTCAACTTCGGCCAGCAGGCTTGCAGCGGATTGATCACGGGCTGCACCGGCCCTGCCTTCACGCCGATACAAGCCTACGGCCTCGGATTCCCGAGCGTATTTATCCAGGGCTTTGGCGATCCAAACAGCACGCTGTCGAATAAACCGATAGCGTTCTTTGCTCAGGACACTTGGAAAGTAAACCGCCGCCTGACGTTTAATTTCGGGGTTCGTTACGACTATGAATTTACCGAAGAGTATGCTCCTGTACCGTTTACCGATCCGCTTACCGGAATTACACTTTCTGCCGCCGACGTGCAGACCGCTCAGGATGCCCTAAACGTAACCCAGGGATTCCCCCGAGATAAGAACAACATCGCACCGAGACTCGGCCTTGCCTACGACGTTGCGGGCGATGGTAAAACCGTAATTCGAGCCGCCGGCGGTATCTTCTTTGATCATCCGCTGCTCGCTGTCTCGTTCAACTCGAACATCGCCGACGGCTCACAGCAGCAGCAGGCGACGCTTCTTCCGATCGGAGGCCCTTCACCAACCGGACTGCTCAATGCGTTCCAGGTAATGCACGGTACGGTTTGTGGCGTAAATGGTTCCAACCCGGCGATCTGCGGCTCCGCGGTAACGCAGGCAGTTGCATCTTCGGCTACCTATCAATTCGGCAGGATGCGTTTCGACCCGAGCCGTTTCACCGGATTTGGCCCGATCCTTCCGTTCACACTTCACGTGGCAAAGGATTTCGAGTACCCGATGGCCTTCCAGGGCAACCTCTCGATCGAACGAATGATCGGCCGCGATACATCGATCTCGGCGAGCTACATCAACGTAACTGCCCGTCATCTTGCTCACCCGCAGGATGTGAACCAGGTCAATCTGCAGGCATTGACCGACAATTTCCGTCGGTTTACAGCCAATAACCCTGTAGCCTGCGGACCAAATCCTTGTCCGGCGACCGGCCGTGCACCGACGAGCCTGAGCGAAGCGGCGTTCTTCTCGCTTCCGACGACCAGCAACGCACTTTACACCGTCGTCGTACCCGGTTTCATCGCCGTCAACAATACAACGGGTCAGAGGATCGTAAGCCCGATCGCCGCAGACTACTTCCGCCGTCTTGGCCCGAACTACTTCTTTGTCAGAGCACTCACCGGCCTTAACAAGGCAACCTTCGACACCCTTCTTGCGGGTACGCTGCGAGCTCCTGGACCGATCAATCCCTATTCGGATGTGAACGCCCAGCTTTCCGATGGAAATTCCTCGTACAACGCACTTAATCTCGAAATGAAGAAGCGTTTTTCGTCGAATATCCAGTTCCTCGCCTCCTACACATGGGCTCACTCGATCGACGATTCGTCCGATCTGCAGACGCTGCTCAAGCCGCAGGATAACAATAACTTCCGAGCGGAGAAGTCGGATTCGCTCTTCGACCAGCGTCATCGATTTGTCTTCTCGGGTGTCATGTCTGCTCCTGAATCATGGCGGTCAGCCGGTGGATTCAAGCGGTTCATGCATGGATTTTCGTTCGCACCGATCCTCGAGATCAGTTCGGGCCGTCCGTTCAATATCCTCGCAGTCGGTGATAATAACGGCGATTTCCAGAGCACCAACGAGCGTCCTTCGGTTCGAGCCGATGGTTCGCTGTGTGCAACCGGCGTCGATGCCAACTGCTTTACCGGCCAGTTTGGGCTCAGCGGCAACCTCGGACGAAATATGGGTATCACTCATAATTTCATTTCGCTGGATGCTCGTGTGACCAAGCGGATCGGATTCGGCGAACGCATTAAGCTCGACCTGATCGCTGAGGGCTTTAACCTCTTCAACCGTTTTAACGAAGCCGCCGGCAACCCGTTCTATCAGGTTGTCAACGCCTTCGGTCAGCGTCGTGGAGGCAAATACTACAGCCAGCCAACATCGGCCTTTGACCCGAGACAGTTCCAGTTCGGAGCAAAGATCTCGTTCTAGAGCCTAGTCTTGTTGATACCAAAAGCCGGATGGTCTATACGCCGTCCGGCTTTTTTATTGGATAATATTCGGTGTGAAAGGTCTAGCCCGCCTCATCAAGCAGTACGCAGCCGAACTCGGGTTCGCCCGGGTGGGCATCGTCCCAGTTCAGCCGCTTGAAGACGAAGGGCAGCGACTAAAAGAGTGGCTCGAAACAGGAAACCACGGCACGATGGCCTGGCTGGAACGCGAACCCGCGAAACGAGCTGATCCCTCGCAGCTGCTCCCCGGTGCTCGATCGATGATCGTTGTCGCTGAAAACTATTTCACCCCACACAAACATGATGAAGACCCGCGGAAGGGCAAGATATCGCGCTACGCGTGGGGCGACGACTATCACGCTGTCGTTCGAGAAAAGCTGGTTAGACTCCTAAACTACCTGGGTGAGATAGCGCCGAATGCCACTGGAAAGATCTGCGTCGATACCGTTCCGATCATGGAGAAGGCCTGGGCTGTGCGTGCCGGGATCGGCTGGCTGGGCAAGCATTCGAACGTCATTACGACCACCCACGGTTCGTGGGTATTTCTTGGTGAGATCATCCTCGACATCGAACTGGAATACGACACAGAAATCGTCGCTGACCACTGCGGCACCTGTACGGCTTGTATCGATGCATGTCCGACGAATGCGATCGTTCTACCATATGTAGTCGATTCGCGAAAGTGCATCTCCTACGCGACCATAGAACTTCGGGAGGATCGCCTGCCCGAAAGCATAGCCGAGAATCTCAGCGGGTGGGTTTACGGCTGTGATATCTGCCAGGACGTTTGCCCGTGGAACCGATTTGAGAAACCGTCGACCGAACCGCGTTTCGAACCGAGAGAAGGCGAAGTCTCGCTCGCACTTGATGACGTGATGTCTTTGACCCACGATGATTACGTACAGCGATTCCGCGGCTCGGCTATGAAACGAACTAAGCTGACAGGACTGAAAAGAAATGCTGCTCAGCTGAAAGCTAATAAACCCCATGAAGAATAAAACGCAACCCGAAAGCTACTGGAATATCCTCGTCAAAACGGGGCTCGCCCTGATCGTCGCTGTATTGATCTCAGCCACTGCCCACGCTCAGTCTGCCCCTCAGGCCGCAGCTAAAGAATTCACACGCCTCGTCAATCTGAGCAAAGCTCTCAAAAAGATACCGGTTGCTGAAAACGAGCAGCGTGCAAGCCATCGAGCCCTGGTCAAACGCAACAATAAAGACATCGTTTACAGCGAACCGGCAGGCATGTGGTTCGTTCGCTCAGACCGATTCTGGAATCTACATAAGAAATACAACAAGCTTCCGCTCGCCGACCAGATCGCCTGGACCGCCGCCGAGAACCCGCTCCCCGGCGAATGCGAAGGCTACGTGCCCTGCCACTTTTCGTCGACCAGAATGACGTACGGCGAGTACCTGTCACGCTATCCAAATGGTAAGTATGCACGGATGGCGTTGAGCAAACTGATCGAATCGCTCACTTATCTTTCGGACGACGCCGTACGCAAAGATAAAAACTACGAAGGCCCGGGTGAAGAAAGCGAACGCACGGCGTTCCGTAAGGACCTTCAGGAAATGCGCTCCATTCTCTCTCGCGTAACTCGTCCGGAAGCCGCTAAAGCAATTTCGCAATTGAAGGTTATCGAAGATGGCTTTAAGTAGGCGAATTCGGCGGCCCATTCTTGTATCATTAAAGTATGCTTCGCGATGCATACAACCGGACGATCCGCGACCTGCGAATTTCACTCACCGATCGGTGCAATTTTCGCTGTTTCTACTGTCTTCCGCATGGCGAACCAAGCTGGGCGAAGCGTGAGAAGCTGCTTTCGTTCGAAGAACTGGAATACATCGCGGATATTTTCGTCTCGCTCGGGATCGAGAAGATCCGTCTGACCGGCGGCGAACCGTTAATTCGGCGGGATGTTCCAGTTTTGGTAGAAAAACTTTCTCGATTAAAGCCGGCCTTGCTGGACATCGCATTGACAACGAACGGCTACGATTTCGCCCGGCATGCTCAGAGTTTGAAAGATGCCGGCCTCGACCGCGTAACGTTCAGTCTCGACAGCCTGCAGCCTGATAAGTTTTCAGAGATCACGGGAGTCGATGCCCTCGAACGGGTTTTGGCATCGATCCATCTTGCTCAAAGATCAGGTTTCTCGCCAGTCAAGATCAACGCGGTTGTCGTTCGCGGCCACAATGATGAAGAGCTTGTCGATTTTGCCCGTTTTGCCCGCGAATACGGCGTGGCGATGCGATTCATCGAGTTCATGCCGCTCGACAGCGGTCACGATTGGAACCGCGACCTCGTCGTTTCCGGTCGCGAGATCCGCGAGACCATAAACGCCGCGTTCCCGCTAGTCCTCAAGGAAACCAACCGCGGAAGCGGCACATCGTGGAAATATACCTTCGCCGACGGCTCGCCGGGCGAGATCGGGATCATCGCCCCCGTCACCGAAATGTTCTGCGGCGCCTGCTCCCGCATCCGCCTGACCGCCGACGGCCAGATTCGCACTTGCTTATTCTCAACCACCGAACACAACCTGCGAGACCTGCTTCGCAGCGGTGCAAGCCGTGATGCGATCGTCGAGTTTATCGAAAACGCCGTTCTTAAGAAAGAACCTCGCCACCATATAAACGATCCTGCCTTCGTTCAACCGGAGCGGACAATGAGCTTTATCGGGGGTTGACCGATGAGAAAACAAGGGTGTTTACGGCGGGGCAAAATCGGAGTTTCTCAGTAGATAATATTCTTCAAAGGCAGTCGATATTACCTCTCCATTCTTTGTCAAAGCCCAGTAATCTTTACTTAAATTTTCTTGCTGAAGTTCGGGTAAGGTAGCAATACCTTCCAAGAAACTCGCGATATGATCTAGTCCGAAATAACGAAATCCTTGAAGGGCTGCTTCGATTTCATGAGCATCCAGGACGTTGAACACGTGCCCAAGTCCGCCGTTTCCTGCTAAGCTGTCAAACTGAAGCAGAGCTGTTAATTCCCTATCTGCCTTTCTAGGATTGCTTCCCCCACCATCGAGGCAAGCTCGATTCCAGACGACATCAGCATCCGACAGTCGAACCGACATCAACTTTGTTTCCTTCCCATCATATCAAGTCCGACAGCCGCTACCAGGATCGAGCCTTTGATGATGTCCTGCATAAAATCGCGGACATTCAGTAGAGACATCCCATTATCGAGCGATGCCATGATCAGTGCTCCGAGGCAGGCTCCGAAGATCGTGCCGCGGCCGCCCATTAAGGAAGCTCCGCCGATGACGCAGGCTGCGATGGCGTCGAGTTCTTTGAGCACGCCCGCGTCCGGAGCCGCGCTTCCTACTCGTGCGGTGAAGATCAGTGCCGCGACGCCGGTCAGGGCTCCGAGAAGGGCGTAGACTTTGAGGATATTTGCTTTGTTATTGATCCCCGATAGCCGGGCGGCGTCGGGGTTGCCTCCGATGGCGTAAAGATAACGGCCAAAAGTTGTTGAATTCGTAATAAACGCACCAATAAGTGCGACGGCGACGAGGATAAGAACCGGAACTGGAACGCCGACATATTCGCCGACATTCTCGTAAGAATTCATCACCCAGATAAAGGCGACGATGCCAACGACCGGGATAATGGCCTTGAGCAAGGCACCCGTGTAATTCGCCTCGCCGAGCCCGTAATCCTTTACCGACCGAGCCCCGCGATACGCCATGAAGAGCACGAAAGCTATACCCAACGCCCCGAGCACCCAACCCGCAGTCGTACCAATATAGCCCTGGCCGATCGATTTGAATGTCTCGTCAGCTATCGGAACCGTGTTGCCGCCAAGCTGCCATTTCACCGCACCTCGCCACGCGAGGAGGCCGCCGAGGGTAACAATGAACGCCGGAATATTTAGATACGCGGTCAAAAATCCGTGAAAAAGGCCGATCAACACGCCGACCGCGATGGCCAAAACTATTGCCGTCGGCAGCCCGTACTCCCAAACTGTAACCGTATATGCCGCCAAACCGCCCGCGAATCCCATTACAGAACCGACGGAAAGATCGATGTTTCCCGAAACGATTACCATCAGCATCCCGACCGCAAGGATCGCCGTAACCGACATCTGGGTCATAAGGTTCGACAGATTTCGCGGTGTCAGGAAGATCGAATCCGTCGCCCAATGAAAATAAGCCCAGATCAGCCCAAGCACGGCGATCATAATATAGGCTCGGAGCGTTGTGGCCGAAAATCGAGATGTTTTGGTTTCTTCCATGTCTATTCTTCTAAGAAAAGAAAAATAGCTTTTAGCTAGTTAGCTAATTAGCTTTTAGTCTAATGATGGCCTGTAGCCGCCGACATTACCTTCTCCGGTGTCGCATCGCTACGCGTAAACTCGCCCGTCATCCTGCCTTCATGAAGGACGATGACCCGGTCTGAAAGGCCCAGAACTTCTGGGAGTTCCGAGGAAACAAGCACGATAGCGAGGCCGTCTTTTGCCAGTTTGTTGATCTCGGCGTAGATCTCCTGTTTCGCGCCGACGTCAATTCCGCGGGTCGGTTCATCGAGGAACAGGACCTTCGGGTTTGTCAGCAGCCATTTGCCAAGCACGACCTTTTGCTGGTTTCCGCCCGACAGCGTTCCGGCAACCGTTAAAGGCGAGTTCGCCTTTATCCGAAGCGACTGCATCGGGCCTTTTGCCGCCATCGTTTCACGGGTACGGTTAGTAACCATGCGGCCAGAGATCGATTTGAGCCCGGCGAGCGTCATGTTATCGAGAATAGTTTGGTCGAGGATAAGGCCAAATCGCTTGCGGTCTTCGGTTACGAACCCAACGCCTTTTGAGATCGCATCGGCAGGCGACGCAATTGTGGTCGTTCGGCCTGCGATCTCTATGGTGCGAGAAAATTTGCCCTGCCACGCCCCGAAGATCGACATCAAAAGCTCTGTGCGCCCGGCCCCCATCAATCCCGCGATGCCGAGCACTTCGCCCTGCCGCACTTCGAACGAAACACCGTCAACGAGTTTTTTGTCCGGGCTGTCAACCGAATACGCGGTCAGATCGCTGACTCGCATCGCGACTTCACCGTGGGTGTGATCCGGCTTTGGAAAAATGTCGCCGACCTCGCGACCGACCATAGCGGCGATCACGCCGTCCTTGTTTATCTCGGAGGCATTGTGAGTCGAGACAGTCTTCCCGTCGCGAAGGACCGTGATGCGGTCGCTCATCTCGAAGACCTCGTCGAGCTTGTGCGAGATGTAGATCATCCCGACGCCGCGAGCCAGAAGGTCACGAAGGATGCCGAATAGCGTTTCTACTTCAGATTCCGTCAAAGCCGCCGTCGGTTCGTCGAGTACAAGAATCTTGGCGTCCTGCGACAAAGCCTTTGCGATCTCGACGAGCTGCTGCTGCCCGATGCCGAGACTGCCGACCTTTACACGCGGATCGATAGGCAGACGGAGATCGCGGAGCAGATTGGACGCCTTGTGATACAGCTCGGACCAGTTGATGACCCCGAAATTCGAAGGCTCTTTGCCGAGGAAGATATTCTCACCGACCGTCAATTCCTTGACCAGCGAAAGCTCCTGAAAAATGATCGCGATACCGGCGGCCTCACTGTCACGAATTCCTTTGAAGTGCCGCACTCCGCCGTCAACAAGGATCTCACCTTCGAAGGTTCCTTCCGGGTAAACGCCCGAGAGCACCTTCATAAGAGTCGATTTCCCGGCACCGTTCTCGCCAACCAGCGCGTGAAATTCCCCGACGTCGAGCGTAAAGCTCACGCCATCGAGCGCCCGGACTCCAGGGAATTCCTTGACAATATTTCTCATCTCAAGAAGAGACATATCAATCTATAAAGCGATAGAAAGTAAACGGTCAGTTTTCAACAATCTAACATAAAACGTTGATTTAGTAGATATATGCGGCCCTGAGCGCCCGTCGGATCTCGTCATTCTGCATAAACCAATACCACACCTTTCCGCTTCTCAGGTTCTCGGCACTCAACAAGGTTATGCCCTGATCGATGCCAAGCACATCGGGCCCGACCCAGCCGTTGTGCGGGTTGAAAGCATCGACAAAACCGTAAGGGCCGTAAACCTTGTCACCATACTCGTCCTTCATTTTGCGAAGGGTCGGTATCGTGATATCCGGCGTAAACATCAGCGATCCCGCCGGGGCACATGGTACGACCGACCCATCAGTTCGATCATGACGCGGCGGCGCTCCCCACGCGAGATAACCACGTTCAGAGTCTGATGCCGTCATGCCCCACATATCTTTTCCGTACTTTGGAAACTCCTTGCTGAGTTCTTCAACAAAGAACTTGTGCTGCGCACGGGTCGCATTTATCGAATTATCAAAATAGTTAAGAAACGGCGGCCGACGCTCCTGGCGATTTCGAAAATCTACGAATGCATGCGAGAACTGATGGATAAATAAGGGCGTAGTGGAGCCGATCCAGCGTATGCCGCGATATTCGTTCCATGGACGCTCGAACGCATACCATGAATTCGCAGGTATCGCACTCGTCGGCGAGCCGATCGCGAGCAGGTAAAGTATCGCTTCTTCGCTGTAACGAGCCCAATAATTGTTCAGGAAACCCGTTTCAGGTCGCCGTCCGTGGCTTATCAAATACGGATGGCCATTCTGCATGTACTTGAAATCAATGCGGCGATAGATCTTGTCGGCGAGGTCTACGATCGCCTTGTCTTCCTTAAAGCACTGCTTCACGGTCAGCACGCCGCCCAACAGAAGGGCTGTGTCGATCGTGGATATCTCGCTGTTAAATCGGCGTTCGCCGGTGTTGTAGTCTACGAAATGATAGAACCAGCCTTTGTCGTGGAACGAACGGTTCGCAAAGAAATCAAGCGTGTTTCGAGTTCTTTCTTTGGCTTGGTCACGTGTTACCCAACCGCGGTCTGCCGCGATGCAGTATCCGCTTAATGCAAAGCCAGACGCGGCGATGCTCGCGACATTGTGACTGCGGTGGTCGGGCTTTCGCTCGCTTCCGTCCGCCGGCGAGCGATCGAGCGTCAGGCCATTTGCGGGATTTGTGCGATCCCAAAGATATCGGAACGCCCGCTTCGACATATCTTCGAGAAAGACGTCATCCTCGGGCCGAATGCGAGCGGTCGGATTGGGCTTGTCGGGAGCCGGATCGATCGTGATCTGGCTTTGCGGCTGCGAAGCGAGCGGGCCAAGCTTCGGATCGACCACCTCAAAAATGCTCTGGCCGCCGTTATCGCTTGACGAGCCGACGATCACCTGAAATTCGCCCGGCTCGAGCACCGGTTTCATATCACGGCCAAGGAACATCAGGTCTTTCGGCGTTAGCGTGAATTCGACCGTCTGTTTCTGGCCCGGCTGGAGCGTTATCCGTCTGAATCCTTTTAGCTCCTTGACGGGCCGAGTGACGCTCGCGGCCATGTCGTGAACGTAAAGCTGCACGACCTCGTCACCCGCGACACGGCCGCCGTTTGTCACCTCGACGCTGACGGTAACGTTCTCGGTCGGCGATATCTGCGTCTTGCTCAGCTTTACCGGTGTGTAGCGGAAATTTGTATAGCTCAGGCCATAGCCGAATGGATAAAGCGGCGCGTTGCTGATGTCGAGATATTTTGAAGAATACTTATTCGATTCAAGCAGTGGACGTCCCGTGCGTTTGTGGTTGTAATAAATAGGTATCTGCCCGACGCTTCGCGGAAACGTGATCGGAAGTTTGCCGCCGGGATTCGAGTCGCCAAACAAGGTGTCGACGATCGCCGGCCCGGCCATCGTCCCCGGAAACCATGCCAGCAGGATCGACGGCGAATTTTCGGCCAGCCAATTTATGGTCAGCGGACGACCTGTTATCAGAACGACCGCATACGGTTTTCCTGTCGCGTGAACCTGTTTGATTAGGTCTAGCTGGCGGCCGGGAAGATCGATGTTGCTACGCGAAGCGGCCTCGCCACTCATTCCCTGGCCTTCACCGAGGACCAGGACCGTGAAATCCGAATCTTTCGCCGCATCGACCGCGTTCTTAAATCCGCTGTCTAAGTTACACGGAATATCGCAGCCTTCCTCATACCGCATCCTGATATTCGGATACTTTTCGCGGAGCGACTCGACGACCGTGATCGGGTCGGTCGGCTTGCCGTCGCCTGCCCAGTTGCTGTTCATCTCAGCTTTGTTACTGGCTAGATTGCCGATGACCGCGATGGACTTGATCGTCTTCTTGATCGGAAGGTTCTGCTCTTCGTTCTTTAGCAGGACAAAACTCTTTTCGGCTGCGAGCTTTGCGACCTGGCGATTAGCTTCGCTGAAGACCTCTTTTTTCTCAAGCTCTTCGCTCGCCCACGGATTATCAAAAAGGCCGAGGCGAAACTTGATCCGCAGGATGTGCCGCACGGCGCCGTCGATCGTCGCCATCGAGACCTTTTTTTGCTTGATCAGGTCTTCGCCGTATTTATTGTAGAAACGGCTGACCATTTCCATGTCGGTGCCGGCGTTCAGAGCGTACATCGCGGCATCAGCCTCGGTGCGAGCGAGGCCATGGAACATGAGTTCCATCACCGCTGTGTAATCGCTTACGACGAGGCCGTCAAACTTCCACTCATCGCGCAGGACATTTTTCAGAACAAAAGGATTTCCCGTCGCAGGCAGACCATCGATGTCGTTGAACGAGGTCATGAACGAACCAACGCCCGCATCGACCGCGGCCTTGAACGGCGGAAAATAATGCTCGCGAAGAGCCCTTTCGGATAGATCCGTCGTCGCATAATCGCGGCCCGCTTCGGCTGCTCCGTAGCCGACCCAATGCTTGGCAGTAGCTAGCACCCTATTGTTCGCGCTAATGTCGGCGCCCTGAAACCCGAGCACGCGTGCCCGTGCGATCTGCGAACCGAGAAAGACATCCTCACCCGCACCTTCGATTATCCGTCCCCAACGCGGATCGCGGGCGATATCGACCATCGGTGCGAACGTCCAATGAACACCCGCCGCTCGAGCCTCAGCCGCCGCGACCGCAGCGGTTTTCTCCATCAACGCCAGGTCCCAGCTCGCCGCCTCGCCAAGTGGAACGGGAAAGATCGTGCGATAGCCGTGGATCACGTCGAAGCCAAGTAGAATGGGTATTTTCAAACGTGATTCAAGGGCCGCCCGCTGCAATTCGTTGGTCATCTTCGCCCCGCGAACGTTCAAGGTCGAGCCAAGCAAGCCTCTCCTGGCGAGTTCGAGGTGCTCGGGCCTGTAAGTGCCGTTCGCATCGCCGTCAAGCTGCTGGAGCTGGCCGAGCTTTTCGGCTAGCGTCATCTGGGCGATGAGCTGGTTGATACGACGTTCGACGACGGGGCCGCTTCGCTGTCCGTGCGTGAAGCTCGAAAACAGGAAAAGTACTGCGAACAAAGCGGAGAGTGGTAATTTGAAGGGTTTCATTGTTCTGTAACTTACGGGATCAAGATCTCAGCGATCACGGGCAAATGATCCGACGCCCATAGGCCGTTCCAACGGTCGGAAAGCACGCCATGTTCGTAAACTTTTACGCCATCGCGGACGAAAATATAATCGATAGTTCGTCCCGGCTCGAGTTCCTTGAAAGCATTCCACGTCGAATCGCCGCCGAAATGCCCGTTCTTGCTGATTGTTCTAGCGTCAGCGATCTTGATCGCAGGCGTTCCGGCTGCGAGTGTCTTGTACGCCTCATTCTCGCGTTGAACATTAAAGTCGCCGGTCAAGACAAAAGGCGATCTGCCAACGATCGTCTCCATCTTTTTCAGTATCATCGAAGCACTTTCTACACGCGCACGCTGGCCCACGTGGTCGAAGTGCGTGTTAATGACGAAGAAGGTTTTTCCGGTCGATCTATCCTTAAGCTTCGCCCACGTGACAATACGCGTTATCGCAGCGTCCCAGCTCTTGCTGCCCGGAACATCAGGCGTTTCGGAAAGCCAGAACGTGCGGTTCTCGATCATCTGAAAACGCGACTTTCTGTAAAGGATCGCCGAGAATTCACTGCCGTCTTTTCCATCGCTCCGCCCGACGCCGACCCATGCAAGATCGGGAAGAAGCTTTTCGAGATCACGAAGTTGCGTGACCAATGCTTCCTGGACGCCGACGATATCGGCCTTGTGAAAGCGGATCACATCCGCGACCTTCTGCTTGCGGTTCACCCACGCATTGACGCCATCCCGCGGTTCATCGTACCGGATATTGAACGTCATCACCCGCATCGAACCCTTCGGCGTTTGCTCCGAGGCGAATGCCGGCAACGCCAGTAAAAGCCCAGCAAAGCATAATATCCGGATCCAGAATCTCATTTCGAAAATTGCCCCAATTATTGCCGTGTCATGGGTGGAAAAAAGGGCGTGGAAAACTAGCTATCCACGCCCGGTTATAGTTGACGAAATTCGGGCAGCTAACTAGAAGCTGAATCTCGCCTGGAATTCACCCACACGCCCGGCAAGAGCGGCGGTCGGCACGCCAAACTGTGCATTCTCTACGCGCGTGCTGTTGGTATTGTAATTAAAGCTCGCGTAGTTGAGATTATTGAACAGATTGAAGAAGTTAAACCGCAGGTCAAGCTGGGCCTTTTCACCGAGCACCTTATTCACCGCATTTAACCCTGAAAGGCTAAACCTCTTGGCTAATGAAAGATCGACGTTGAAGTAACGCGGCCCGCGGAAGACGTTTCGACCGATGCCCGGGCGGTTGTTCGCCGGATTCGTCCCGTTTACAGTCGTCAGGAAGTATGTGCTGCATCCCGCCGGCGTGGTCGTCGGAT
The DNA here is from genome assembly GCA_964410495.1 of uncultured Chloracidobacterium sp. Lineage (GTDB taxonomy): Bacteria > Acidobacteriota > Blastocatellia > Pyrinomonadales > Pyrinomonadaceae > OLB17. The sequence goes on along the minus strand of CAYPGP010000001.1, from coordinate 45,930 downwards.
TGTTGCACGCGGCTCCCGCGATCAGATTTCCGGGGAACTGACCGCCCGACTCATAATCTGAGTTAGAATTGCCGCGTGGAGCTGTACCATACCACGCACGCGGCCGGATCACCCCGATGGTCGTCGTCTCGGTCGATAGGCGAATGCCGCCGTTGATAACCGGCGTCCATGGGAATCCTCCGCGCCAGGTAACGATCGGGCTAAATGCCCAGCCCGAAAGCAGGTCGCCCCATAGATTCTTAGCTCCCTTGAACCACTGCGGCTCCCACGTTCCCGAAACGTTCAGGTAATGGGTAACGTCGAAGTCCGACGGGCCCTTCTCTTCACCGTTATCGTATGAGTAGGTCTGGTTGGTACATGCACAGGGAGCTTCAACCGAAACCGTGTCGAGGCTCTTCGAGAACTTGTAGTTCGCCGTGATGTTAAAGCCCTTGCTGAAGTTTCGTCGCAGGCTCGTTACGAGACCATTATACGAAGTGTTTACGTCCGGGCTGCCAAAATAAACCAGTCTGAAAGTAGGTGCTGCAGTCGACGATAAGAGCTGATGCAGCGGAAGTATTCGGACAAATCGGGTGCCCTTGCTTCCCTGATATCCAGCCGTACCCACGAATTTCCAAGGCAACTGGTATTGGAACTCAAGTGAATAGCGATAAACATGGGCCGTTGGAAGATCCTGATACGTGCTGTATACCTCGATCTGGCCATTGACCGGTCCGCCGTTCGGCCCAAAACCGCCGCCGATGGTCGGATTCCTTGGATAGCCCGTTATCGTACCGTCGGTGCTCCTGACGAACTGAATTGTACCAGTAGTCGCTCCGGTCACGCCGTTATTGCCGCTATTACCACAGCAAATGCTGTAGCGGGCCGCATTGGGTGGAACGAATCGAGAATTATTGAAAAGCGCAGACGCCAGACGGTCGTAACCGATACCGCCGCCGCCGCGGATAACAAGCTTATCGTCGAAACGTCGAGGACTCCACGCAAAACCCAGTTGCGGGGCAAAGTTGTTGTAGTCCGGATCCGTAAACGTTTTAACACGTTCGATAACAGCATCGTTAAGGCCGTTAGAACCAAGTTTCAAGCGTCCCAGTTCATTCCCGCCCGACACCTTGATCGGTGCCAGATATTCCCAGCGAAGTCCCAGGTTCAGTGTGAGATTAGTTCGGAATTTCCAGTTGTCCTGGAAGAATGCGCCGATGTTTGCAGTATTGAAGGGAACCTCATTCGATTTCGGCGTTCCGGTCGCGTCGGCGTTGAACGCCTGAAAGACCGGTGTGCCATTGGCAAAGTTCCACATTCTGGTGAACGAATATAACGGACGAGCTCCGCCTGGTGAAGCACCGTTATTAACCTCACGACGATATTCGCCCCCGATCTTGATCGTGTGATTGCCCGCTATCTTGGTCAGAACATTGCGGAAGTCATACTGCCGTTGATTGAAGAAACCAGGGGTCGTATCCGCTCGCGGAAATCCGAAACGCAGCCGGTCGCCCCAGATCGCTTCGATCTCAACACGCGGCAGCCCGAAATCTGCATCCGGGTTTGAATCGATCTCATCAAAGCCCCATTTCGTAGTGTTGAAACGGAACTCATTGATCATCGTCGAAGAAATTGTTCTGGTGTAGATGCCGCCGATGAGATAGGTAAGACGGTCCGAATTCACGTCCGATTGCGGCCGCGATTGTGCAGCGAGATTTGTTCCGAATGAGTTCAGCGGTGTCGCATTGCCCATGAACGTCAACTTATCGCGATCGGTCATCTGATAGTCGATGCGGCCTACAAATTGATTTCCCTTAAATCGGCTCAAGCTGTTCAGGGTCACGTACTGCAGATCAGCAATTCCGTCGAGTCCGCCGCCGATCGCATTCGTTGCATCCGGAACGTAGGTCCCATAGGTTCCGGTGATCGAGCCAATATCGAGGCCGCCCGATACCGCCTGGCAGTTAGTTCCGCCGCCATTGTATGGAGCGTTCAACAAGCTGCACAGCGGAGTCAAAACTTGCGAGATGCGAGGCTCGGCTCCTGCGCCGACCAGAGCCGCCGAGACGGAACCACCGCGAAGTGATCCAATCTGCGACCGGAAAGACGCAGTTTCGACCCAGGTCGGGCCCGATATTGAGCTTGTTTCGTTCTTCGTCCCCTCGTACGCGAGGAAATAGAACAGTTTGTCGCGGACGATACGGCCGCCGAAGCTGCCGCCATAGGTTTTGAACTTATCGTTTACACGGGTCGGATTGAGGCCGGTCAGTCCCGGAACGCCCGCGATGCCACGAAAACCATTGAAAGCGTTTAAGCCAGGGTCGTTAACCTTGATAAATGCGCTTCCGCTGTAGGCGTTGGTCCCGTATTTTGTGATCACCTTGACCTGAGCACCGGAGTTGCGTCCGTCTTCTGCCGAATAAGTGCTGGAGGTGACCTGAACTTCCGAGATACTCTCCTGCGAGGGAGTGATCACCGCCGCTCCGCCCCACGTCTGGCTGTTTACGCTAACGCCGTCGATCTCGAAGTTGTTCGAGGTAACGCGTTGGCCGTTAGCCGTGACCTGCACCTGGTTCTCAACAGCAAAAATACCGTTGTTCGAACCGCCGGGTCCGGTCTGGCTGGAATTACCCAACCGTGCTGAACCGCCGCCCGCCGCTCTGGCTCCATCGCCGAAAACGCCAGGTGCAAGACGGACCAGATTGTACGGGTCGCGTCCTACTTGCGGAAGTTCGAGTATCTCTTTCGTCGTAATGTTGCGGCTCAGGTTTGGAGTTTCCGTTTCGAGCGTCACGGCATCCGATCCGTCGATAGTCACCTCCGCCGAGACGTCGCCTGGTTCCAGCGTGACATCCACGCGGATCATAGACTCAGCGGGAACATTGGCATTTTCGACCAGTTTCCTCTTAAATCCGCCCTTCGAGACAGTTAATCGGTAATTGCCCTGCGCCAGATTGTTAAACCTGAACAGCCCGATGTCATTCGTCTCGGTCTGTAGCGTGGCATTCGTTGCCGGATTAACAAGCGTTACGCTCGCTCCCGGAACGACGGAGCCGGTGCTGTCGGTCACAATTCCCTGAATGCCCGACCCAAACTGCGCATTGGCGACGCCCGCAAAAAATACGAGTGCCGCGGCCAACCAAATGCTTTTCCCCAAGCTGAAAATCGCTCGACGCATAGTCTTCCTCCACAAAACCGCCAGATTAAATTTGTACGTTGCAAGATCGTAAACGAGCCAGTCACGATTTGGTCGGACACCTAACAGAATCCACGGAATCTGAAAATATCTGCTAGTAAATCGTTTTACTAAATCGTTTTAGTATGATTTTTATAGCACCCTGGAAATTTTGCTGTCAAGGGAAATTCGGGCGCTTGGGCCATAATAATCGCTATTTGAGACATTTTTTTCAGTTTGGTCACGGTAAACCGGTTTTCCGAATTGGTTGAACCAATTTTTTTGTCGTTTTCGATGGCTTCATAGGCAGCCTCTTGATAAAGGCCGCCGGAATGTGACACTATCTCTCGCGATGTCAAAGGACACCAAGCGAAAAGCGAATGGCCGCAGCGGAGAGCAGGTAAGCCTGAAGGACCTGGCACTCTATCTCGGCCTTTCGCCGACCACGCTTTCTCTGGTCCTCAACGATTCGCCGCAGGCAGTATCGATCCCCTCAGAAACAAAAAAACGAATATTCGAGGGCGCCCGCGAACTGAATTATCGGCCTAACTATCTTGCCCGATCGCTTCGCGTTCAGAAGACGAACACCATCGGCGTCATCGTGCCTGAATTGAGTGACGGATATTCCGCAATGGTGTTGAATGGCGTGGAATCCGCACTTTCGACCGCCGAGTATTTCTATCTGACGGCGAGTCACCTTCATCGCGAGGATCTGCTAGAACGCTTGCCGCGGGTTCTGGTCGAACGCCAGGTTGAAGGAATAATCGCGGTCGATACGCCGATCAAATTCGATCCCATCTTGCCGGTCGTAAATGTGTCGGGCCACGATGAGATCGATGGCGTGACCAATGTCGTCCTCAATCATCAGCACGCCGCCGAACTCGCCGTTGGGCACCTTTACAACCTCGGCCATCGGCGCATTGCCGCGATAAAAGGACAGGATTTTAGCTCTGATACGGCCATCCGCTGGGAAACCATGAACGAAGCCGCACGTAAACGCGGCATCTCGCTTGATGATGCGTTGACGGTGCAGCTCCAGGGCGATTCACCTTCGCCGGAGATCGGCTACTCGGCGATGCGGTCGCTGCTGGCTCGCGGCGAGCGGTTTACGGCGGTTCTGGCCTTTAACGACATCTCGGCGATCGGTGCTATCCGAGCCTTGGAGGAGATGGGCCTTCGAGTACCGGCGGATGTTTCCGTGCTCGGGTTCGACGATATTTATGCGGCGGCATTTCACAATCCGGCACTTACGACGATCCGGCAGCCGCTATTTGAAATGGGAAATCTCGCCGCCCGGACTTTGCTTGAGAATCTCAACGGAGCCCGAAAAAATGGCGGTTCCCCGCGAACGGTAAGTGTCGAGCCAACGATCGTTGTCCGCCAATCAACAGCACGAGTTTCAGCCTCATGATCAGATCAACAAAAATTCTTCTGGCTCTATTTCTTTTCGCGATGCCCGCCCTCGGCCAAAACGCCACGTATACACGCGCCAAGGAATGGGAACGTGACATGGCAGAGTTCGCCGACATCGATCGCCGGCAGACGCCGCCAAAGGATGCGGTCGTATTTGCGGGAAGCTCGACGATCAGGCTGTGGGTCGATCTGCGAACCGATTTCCCGAAACATGGCGTCATCAATCGCGGTTTTGGCGGTTCTCGGCTCGACGATCTGGTCTACTTCGCTCCCAAGATCTTGCTTCCCTACAGCCCGAAAACGATCGTCGTTTATTCGGGCGAAAACGATATCGAGGCGAAGGAAAGTGCGGAAAATGTACTCGCCGATTTCAAAGCCCTCGTCGATTTTCGAGACAAGAACCTTCCAAAAGCCCGGATCGTCTACATCGCGATGAAACCGAGCGTTCTTCGCTGGGCATTGTGGCCTGAAATGAAGCGTGGAAATGACCTGATCCGCGACGAAGCCGACAGGCGAAAAGATGTTCGTTTCGTCGATATCGCAACCCCGATGCTCGGCCCCGGCGGCACAAAGCCTGACGCCTCGCTCTTCGTGCAGGACGGGCTTCACCTGAGCCGAAAAGGCTACGATATTCTCCGCGACGCCGTGCGGCCACATCTGAAATAGATCGGACAAAGTTTATCGGATCAACCTCAGCTCACCCACATTCTCTGGTATTTCCGCCTTCAGCCGCTTAGTCTTTTCATCAAAATCAAACCTGATCTCACGCCCATCAGCCAGCATCTGCTTCGGCCGGGCGGCAATGCCGATCACCTCGACGAATTTTAGTCGCTGGCCTCTGAAATCACCTATCCTTCGAACCGTTACCGTACCCGGGCGGTGTTCGAATCGGGTTTCGCTCCAGGCATTTTGCCTGTAACCGTATCCCTCGCCCGCATCCTGAAACAGCACCGATTTGACGGGCCTGTCCGCAGTGACACCTGCGATCACGGTCAGGGTGAGCGGTGAATTCGGCATCTCGCCGGTGTGCTGCACGACATCCTGTAGCGGGAACATCGCACCGGCACGAGCAAAGACCGGAACACGGTCGAGCGGAGTTTCCACGAAATGCTGCTTGCCGCCCTCGAGTTTCTCACCGGTCCACCAGTTTACCCATTCGGTTCCCGCCGGGAGATAGATGTGCCGAGCCCGAATGCCGTCCTTTACGACCGGCGTCACCATAAGGTCGCTCCCGACCAGATATTGATCCGCAATTATGTAGGTCTTCGGATCCTCAGGAAATTCATACCAAAGCGGCCGCATCACAGGTACTCCGGAACGCTCGTGCTCGCGAAAAAGCGTGTAGAGATACGGCAAGAACCTGTATCGCAGTTCGACCGACGATCGATTTATCGCGGTGATCTCATCGCCGAATTCCCAGGGCTCCTTATTCCCCGCCCATCCGACCGAATGCGACCGGAAGAATGGCGTCAGGGCGGCCGCCTGCAACCATCGAGCATATAATTCCGGACTCGGACGGTCCTGAAAACCGCCTACATCCGCTCCCGAGAACGGAACGCCCGAAACGCTGAGATTGGTGAGCATCGGGATCGTCATGGCCAAGTGGTCCCAGCTCGCATAATTGTCGCCGGTCCAAACAGCCGAAAAGCGTTGGATGCCCGCAAAACCGGCTCGAGTCAGAACGAATGGGCGTTTTTCCGGTACAAGCCGCTTGAGCCCCTCGAATGTAGACCTCGCCATCTGCTGGCCGTAAACGTTGTGATAACGGCGATGGGTGTCGGGCAGACCATCGCCCTTGTGCGGGGTGTCGTACGGAAAGGTTTTCGCGGGATGATGCAGTATTTCTGGTCGCTCGGTCTGCTCAGTCACAAAAACGCCAGGCTCGTTCATGTCGTTCCAATAGCCCGCGATGCCTTCCGCGATATGCCCTTTGTATTGATCCGCGAACCACTCGCGAGCCTTCTTGTCGGTAAAATCTGGAAACGCGCTTGCCTTCGGCCAGACGTCTCGATGAAGTTCTGTGCCGTCAGGATTTTTCACGAAGATATTCTGCTTCTGCCCATCGGTGTAAACACCGTAATTCGGATCGACCTTAATGCCGGGATCGATTATCAAAACCGTCTGAAAGCCATCTTTCTTCAGGTCCGAGATCAACTTCGGCGGATCTGGAAATCGCTTCTTATCCCACGTAAACACGCGGTATTCGTCCATGTAGTCGATGTCGAGATAGATAACATCGGCCGGGATCTTTCGCTTGCGAAAGCCGTCAGCGATCTCGCGAACGCGAGAATCGGGAAAGTACGACCAACGCGACTGCTGATTGCCCAGCGCCCAAATCGGCGGCAAGGGTGTTTTGCCCGTGAGGTTGGCATAATCGCCGAGAACCTTCTTCGGCGAACGCTCCTTTCCGCCGGTGAAGACGAAATAATCCAGCTCGCCGCCGTTCGATCCGAAGGAATACCGCTCAGGCGACCGAGCTCCCATATCGAACCAGGAACGGAAGGTGTTATTCAGAAAAAGTCCGTAAGCTTTGCCTTGATAAAGCGCTGTGAAGAAAGGAATTGTCTGATAGATCGGCTCAGTCCCGATCGGGTATGCGAAGGTGTCGGTGTTCCAGTTGACGATGAACTTGCCGTTCCGCGACATCTCCATGAATGCCTTTTCGCCAAAGCCGTAATAGGTTTCAACCTCGCTCGGACGAAGCATCGTAGTTTCGAACTGGCCGGTCGCGAGATCGAACCGCGTCGGGTGCTTCGCATCGTTCTGAACCACCGTCGCGCCGTTTTCATCCGTGATCCTGATCGAAAGATCCGAGCGGCGGATCACAACTCTTACTCCGTCGGCATTCCTGACCACGATCTCCCGTGGCCCTTGATCTATCGTTACGAGAGGCGTATGCCGGTCGCGTCCGTAGTCGATCGCGTACGAAAAGTCACGTTCGAAAATGCCGCTTGGCGCCATCCGTATGCGGACGACATTCAGATCAAGAAAACTTATTTCGACCTTCGCACGGCTGGAAGCCGTTACGACTACGCCATTGCTGGCCTTCGACCTGGCGACCGACACCGCCCGGCCAAGGTCCTGCCACGAGCCAAATGCGTTGACCGACAGAAGAAATAAAACTACAAACAAAAGACTAAAAATACGCTGCATCACTTTTCGATCGAATTCCGGCATTTTTTTGACACTACATCGAACTCAGAATAAAATCCACTCATGCCGGAAACAGCGCCATCCGCGATCGAATCCATACTTAACGAAACCCGTCTCTTTCCGCCGTCGGCGGATTTTGCGGCAAACGCCCATATCAAGAGCTTTGCCGAATATGAGGCTCTCTACGAAGAAGCTGCGAGCGACCCCGCCGCTTTTTGGGCAGAACAGGCGGAAAGCCTCGACTGGTTCAAAAAATGGGATACCGTCCTCGAATGGAACGAGCCGTTCGCTAAATGGTTTGTGGGTGGCAAGATCAACACTTCTTACAACTGCCTCGATAGGCATCTGACGACCTGGCGAAAGAACAAGGCAGCATTCATCTGGGAAGGTGAAACTGGCGAGGTTCGCACGCTCACCTATCTGCAGCTTCACGGCGAAGTTTGCCGATTCGCTAACGTGCTGAAAAAGCTTGGAGTTGCGACAGGTGACCGTGTCGCGCTTTACATGCCGCTCGTGCCCGAACTCGCCATCGCGATGCTGGCATGTGCCCGGATCGGCGCGACGCACACGGTGATCTTTGGCGGATTCTCGGCCGATGCGATCCGCGACCGCGTGATCGACGGTCAATGCAAAGCGATCGTTACGGCGGACGGCGGATACCGTCGCGGTTCGGAGATAAAGCTGAAAAGTATCGTCGACGAAGCGGCTTCGCAATGTCCGAGTGTTGAAAACGTTGTAGTTTACCGTCGAACAGGTTCTGACGTCAAAATGCAGCCGGGCCGCGATCATTGGTGGCACGAACTGATGCAAACGGTCAATGCGAATTGCCCCGCTGCCGAGCTCGACAGCGAACATCCGCTTTATATTCTTTACACTTCGGGCACGACCGGAAAACCAAAAGGCATCCTTCATACAACGGGCGGTTACCTCACACAGGCAGCATACACCGCGAAGATCGTCTTTGATCTGAAGGACGAAGACGTTTATTGGTGCACGGCGGACATTGGCTGGGTTACGGGCCACAGCTACGTCGTTTACGGCCCGCTGGCGAACGGAGCGACCGTGATGATGTACGAAGGCGCTCCGAATTTTCCTGACTTCGACCGCTTTTGGGATATCATCGAACGCCACAAGGTCACCATCTTTTACACCGCTCCGACGGCGATCCGTGCATTCATAAAATGGGGTGAGCAATATCCGCTCAAACACGATCTGTCGAGTTTGCGATTGCTTGGAACGGTAGGTGAGCCGATAAATCCGGAAGCGTGGATGTGGTATCACGAAGTCATCGGAAAACGAAAATGCCCGATCGTCGACACGTGGTGGCAGACTGAGACAGGCTCGATCATGATCTCGCCACTTCCGGGCGCGACCTCGACGACACCGGGAACAGCGACACGCCCTATCCCCGGAATTCTGCTCGATGTGGTCACAAAGGCCGGAAAACCCGTCGGTGTAAACGAGGGCGGCTATCTCGTCGCAACGCATCCGTGGCCGTCGATGCTCCGAACGCTGTGGGGCGACGACGAACGTTACAAGCAGGCATATTGGTCTGAAATTCCGGGCTTCTATTTTGCCGGCGACGGCGCCCGGCGTGACGAACACGGCTATTTCTGGATAATGGGCCGTGTCGATGACGTGATAAATGTCAGCGGCCACAGACTTGGTACCGCCGAAGTCGAATCAGCACTGGTTTCACACGAAGCGGTCGCTGAAGCAGCCGTCGTCGGCCGCCCTGACGATATCAAGGGCCAGGCAATAGCCGCTTTTGTTACGCTCGAAGGCGGGCGTACCGGAAGCGACGAGCTAAAGAACGAACTTCGGTCGCACGTCGCGAAAGAGATAGGCTCGCTGGCCAAACCGGACGACATTCGCTTTACCGATGCACTGCCAAAGACTCGCTCAGGCAAGATCATGCGACGCCTGCTTCGCGAGATCGCCGGCGGCGGAAAAGTCGCGGGCGACGTAACCACGTTAGAGGATCTTTCGGTTCTTGAGAAATTACGTGAGGACGAAGAATAATCGACTGGATAAACCCTTATTTTTGATAGAATTAATGCATGTCTTCCGCCACGCAAACGTCGCCCGCACATCAGCTTGCCGAAACCGGCCGCGAATTCTATCGCCGCGGCTGGGTCGCTGGTACCAGCGGTAATTTCAGTGCTCTCCTCGCCCGTAAACCTCTGCGGCTCTGCATAACGGCAAGCGGCAATGAAAAGGGCGCTCTCGAAGAGACCAACTTCCTAGAACTGGATGAAAATGCCGAGATCTTTCAGGGTTTCGGCAAACCATCGGCGGAGACGATGGTGCATCTGTCGATCTATCGGCATCTGCCGAAGGCCAGAGCGATCCTGCATACGCATTCAGTCTGGGGGACGATACTTTCCGATGTCTATTTCGAGCAGGGATGGGTCGAGATCGAGGGCTACGAAGTACTCAAAGGTCTGCCCGGAGTTGAAACTCACGAGCATGTAGAGCGAGTGCCGATCGTAGAAAATTCGCAGGATTACATAGCGCTGTCACATGTGATCGAGAACGTGATCCGCGAGAATCCGGGCCTGCATGGAATTTATCTTCGCCGTCACGGCCTTTATTCTTGGGGCGAAACCGTGACCGAGGCTCGCAGGCATATTGAGATCTTCGAGTTCCTGTTCGAAGTGCTTGGCCGTAGCTTGAAATGATCGCTCGGGTTTGGTTTTATCGTTCTTATGGAAACAGCAACTCTTGCCGCCGGATGTTTTTGGTGCGTGGAAGCCGTATTTGATGCTCTGAACGGCGTTGAAGACGTGGTCTCCGGTTACAGCGGCGGCCATAAAGACAACCCGACCTACCAGGAAGTGTGCTCTGAGACGACCGGCCATGCCGAGGTGGTCCAGATCAAATTCGACCCGGAAGTGATATCGTTCGCCGACATCCTACGTATATTTTTTACGGTCCACGACCCGACCACACTAAATCGTCAAGGCAACGACATCGGTTCGTCCTATCGTTCGGCCATCTTTTACCATAGCGACGAACAGCGGCAAACCGCCGAGGAGATAATTGCCGAAATAACCGCCGAAGGCCTTTATGAGAACCCGATCGTCACTGAGATGACGGCTTTCGACAAGTTCTGGCCGGCCGAGGATTATCATCAAGAATACTTTGCCAACAACCCAAATCAAGGTTATTGCGCCGCCATCGTTGCGCCGAAGGTCGCAAAATTCAGGCAGAAATTCGCGAGCCGGCTGAAGGCATGATCGACCGCGCAGAGATCAGAAAACTCACAATTTTCCAAGAAGCATCAGGATCCCGATAACGATAAACGCCACGGCGACAATTCTTTGCAGCCATTCGGTCGGGATGTATTGATTCAGCACGCCCCCGACCAGCACGCCGATCAGCGTGACGACGATCAGCGCGAGCGCCGCTCCGACAAAAACCGAGATCTTCGATTCTGTGCTCGCCGACATCGTCATCACGGCGAGCTGTGTCTTGTCACCGAGTTCGGCGAGAAAAAGGGTCAAAAAGGCAGTTCCAAAGATTTTCCAGTCCATAGTGCAATTATCGCAAATCAACACTCCCGTTAACTAAACCATCGGCTTGCATCTTGCGTAAAATTGGTTCAGAATTCGCTAAAATCTTTCCAATAGCATCGATTCGAATGGCGTTAGCGCCAGAAGCGCGACACGCCGAAAAATCTTATGTCCACTTCAATTTTCAGGAAGAAATCCATTCCCCAATTACAGGCCGACGCGGCCGCCGGGCTGACGGAACACGCGCAGGACCCTTCGCAGCCGGGTTTGCGTAGAACGCTCGGTGTATTTGACCTGACGTTGATGGGCATTGCGGCGATCATCGGTGCGGGCATCTTTGCGATGGTAGGCAAAGCTTCGTACAACGGCGGCCCAGCGGTCGCTATGCTCTTTGTTTTTACGGCGTTTGCGTGCGGATTCTCGGCGCTGTGTTACGCGGAATTCGCCTCGCGCATTCCGGTCGCGGGCTCGGCTTATACTTACGCCTACGCCTCAATGGGCGAGTTCATCGCGTGGATCATCGGCTGGGACCTGATCGTCGAATACGCCATCGGAAACATCGCGGTTGCCATTTCCTGGAGCGACTATTTCACCGGTCTTTTGAAGGGCTACGGCATTGAAATACCGCTTCACTTTACGATGGATTTCCTGACCGCGAAACGCGGATTTGCCGCTGTGAATGAAGCAATTGCCGGCGGCGCAACGCTCGATGTTCTGACAAAAGCCTGTGAGGCAAAAGACGCGGTAGTGAGCTGCGGCCAACTCGATGCTTATTCGGCCTGGGCCAATGCTCCTAAATTAGGTTCGCTCTCCGTAGTCGCCGATCTTCCGGCTTTGCTTATCACGCTCGTTATCACCGCGCTGGTGTTTATCGGCATCCGCGAATCTAAGTTTGCTTCGAATATTATGACGGTCCTAAAGGTTGCGATCATCCTGCTCGTGATCTTCCTCGGCCTGAATTATGTGAATCCCGCGAACTGGTCGCCCTTCGCCCCGAACGGCGTCGAGGGCGTTCTGAAAGGCGTTTCGGCGGTTTTCTTTGCCTACATCGGGTTCGACGCCCTGTCGACCACGGCCGAAGAATGTAAGAATCCGCGGCGTGACCTGCCGCTCGCGATGATATTTTCGCTCGTGATCTGTACGGTTTTGTATATCGCGATAGCGTTGGTTCTGACCGGAATGGTGAGCTACACAAAGCTCGACGTCGGCGATCCGCTGGCATTTGTTTTCGGGCCTGAAGGTGCGAATATTCCTTGGGTCGCGGGCATCATTGCTGTGAGTGCGGTCATCGCCCTCGCGACCGTTTTCCTCGTCTTCCAGATCGGCCAGCCGCGTTTGTGGATGGCGATGAGCCGCGACGGCCTGCTGCCGAAGATCTTTTCTTCGATCCATCCAAAATTCCACACGCCATGGTTCGCAACCATCGTCACGGGTATCGTCGTAGCCATCCCTGCCCTTTTCATGAACCTGACCGAGGTTACGGATCTAGCCAGCATCGGCACCCTATTCGCCTTTGTTGTTGTGTGTGCGGGTGTGCTTTTCAAGGACAAAGAGTTTAAGGAAAGCGGTACGCGGTACGTGCCGTATATCAACTCGCAGATATTTTTTCCGGTCATCCTCATCGGCCTGGTTGCGGTCATTTATTACTTCAATCCGAACTTTGTCGGCGACTTTTTCCAACTCAAACCCGCCGAAGGCGAGTCTACGCTTGGAGCGTTTTCACACAAGATACCGATGATCTTCTTCCTGATCGTCACCGCGCTGCTTCTGATTTTGAGCGTAACGAAAAAGCTCTCGCTCATTCCGGTACTCGGCCTGCTTTCGTGCCTGTACCTGATGACCGAACTCGGCGTTACGAACTGGATGCGGTTTTCGCTTTGGCTTCTCGTTGGGCTCGTTATTTATGCACTGTACGGCTATCGGAACAGTAAGCTAAACCGCGGAACCGAGCCGGTCGCGGAAGCATAAGGAGTTTTACAATTCTTTACAATTTCGCTAGAACCATCTGGGTTAAACTTTCGTCATACAAGCGGAACATTAATCCAAACTTTACAGGAGCAGTTTATGAAGAAGAACTTTGTTTTAGCTGCGGCGATCGCGGTTTTGGCTATGGCCTTTACCGTTTCAGCCCAGAAAGGCGCTGATTTCAGCGGAAAATGGAACCTCGACATCGCGAAATCAGATCTCGGCCAACAGGCCGCGATGATCAAATCGCAGACTCTTACGATCACTCATGCAGGCACCTCGTTCAAGGTTGCGACCGCGACCGAACGTAACCCTCCGCCCGATGGAGCACCAGCCGGCGGCGGCGGACGTCCCGGTGGCGGCATGGGCGGCGGCGGCGGCATGGGCCCTGGCGAACAGTCGTATACGCTCGACGGAAAAGAGGTGAGCACCGAACGTCAGACCCCGAACGGAACCATGACGAGCAAGACCAAGGCTGAACTAAGCGGCAGCAAGGTCGTTATCACCACCGTATCGCCAGGCCCGAATGGCGACATGAAAATGACGACAACCTACGAGCTTGGCTCCGACGGTAAAACGTTGACCGTTTCACGCGAAAATCCTCGCGGCACGACGAAGAGCGTTTACACGAAAGGTTAGTAGTTAATTTTCAAACATCCAGTCAAAAAGCCCTTCGATTCGAGGGGCTTTTTTCGTTGATCTAGTCCGCAAATTGAAGTTCTTCAACGATCTCCCGCATGTACTGTTTTCCGAGTTCCAGATCCTCGCGTTTCAAGGAAACCGCTCCAACAACCGCATGTCCGCCGCCGCCGTATCGTTCGCAGATCGCGGCGATGTTGTGCACACGCGGCCTCGGTGCCCATGGATTTGAGCCTACCGAGATCTTTGTGCGGAAATCGCTCTGAGTGAGCGATACGTTATAGGTCGTTTCCGGATAGTGATAGTACGGAATGAATTTGTTGTAGCCATCGATCCCCGTATCGGTAAGGTCGAAAACGACCACGCCGCGGTCGTAAACTGAACGTTCTTTGATCAGTTCGACCGTCTCCCAGTGGCGCTTCAGGATCGGTGTAAGCCGCTCGCGCACCGGCTCGCTTTCGACTATCTCGTCCAGAGTTTTCTGCGTTAACTCGCGAATGATGTGCTCGACGAACATCGGATCTTTCTCGCCTTCGATCACCTGCATGAGCTTGAGTGCCGACGAACGCAGCTCTACGCATTGAGCGGGCGATTCGTACAGCGCCCCATCGATGATGTGGGCCCATTCGATCAGTTCAGCGAGCGATTCGTCCTCGAAGCCGAACTTCTCTTTTGCCACACGAGCGATAAACTCCGCGCACGACTTGCTTTGAATATCAAGGAACTTCTTGCCCGATGTATCGGCAAGAAAGTGCTGCTCATCTTCCTTCGTGAGGAACGCCGACTGATGATGATCGAACCACCACGTCAGCCGTTCGTCGGGGCAATATTTGAAATCGACGATCGCATTTTCATCGCCGTCAAACTGCTCGCGGTCAAAGGCATTTCCGGCACGATGCATCGTCGGCGTATAGAAAACTTCCGCCGCGTTATCCACCGTCGTGCGGTAAAACTTGGTAAAAATGGCAGCCGACGAAACGCCGTCGAAACAGTTGCCGTGATAGAGTATTCTCAGTTTCATCTGATAGATATCGTCCGGCTTTCCGGCAAAACATTCTAGGCTAGAGGAATCGTGTAACTTAGTCAAATGAGCGAAAACGCAGTCAAAATAAGGATCGCCGAACGCGGTGACGCCGCGGCCCTCGTAGAATTTAACCAGGCGATGGCGCTTGAAACCGAGGGGAAAACGCTCGATCCGGCCAAGATATCGGCGGGCGTGGCCGCTGTATTCGAGGACGATAAAAAGGGCTTTTACGTAGTGGCAGAGTCGGCAAACGGCATCGTCGGCGGTCTGATGGTGACCTACGAATGGAGCGACTGGAGAAACGGTTGGTTCTGGTGGATCCAGAGCGTTTACATTTTGCCCGACGGTCGCGGCCAAGGCCTTTATTCGCGGATATACGAGTTTGTCCAGCAAAAGGCGGCCGACCAAGGCAACGTATGCGGCTTCCGCCTCTATGTCGAACACGATAACCTTCATGCTCAGAAAGTTTATGAAAAACTTGAAATGAGTTCGTCGCATTATCTCATGTACGAGTCGGAACCGCCTGCGTAAGCGGGCGGCAAGTTCGATCAGCCAAATGACACGCATCACAGAAGCCGAATTCGCCCGCATCGTCGACGGCATAGTCGAAGACCGCGAGTCGATCATCAAGCACAACCCGATCGGCACGGAGGAAGAGATCTTGCTGTGGATGCTGCTAAGCTGCTTGAACGCATACCTGGACCTAACCGAAACTGAAACGCCCTGTTTCAGTGGAAAGCCCGACGCCGCCACATATCGCAAAGCGATCGTTTTTGTGGTGCAAAATAGAAAGAGCGGGAGTTTTGACATAGAGAATATCCTGGACCGCTTATCGGTCGCTAAATAAGGCAACGGCAATATTTATTTCGATAGAATCCGATGTTGATCGAGACATTTACAATCACACCATTCCAACAAAACACCCGCCTCGTCGTGTGCGAAGATACGCAGCGGGCGATCTGTATCGATCCGGGTGAACGGTCGGACGAACTTGAGAGTTTCATCCGCCAAAACGATCTGAAGCTTCAGGCCATAACGCTGACGCACGGGCATCTTGATCACGTTGGCGGGACGAGCGACCTGGCGAAGGCGTTTCCTGGGGCCGAGATCATTCTGCATAAAGACGACGAAGACCTGTATTACGGCCTGCCGCAGCAGCCTTTGTTTATGGGGATTCAGCCGCATCAGATGGCGGCGCTTGGGTTTGATTACGATGATCCGCCGGCGCTGACGCGAAACTGGGAGCATGGTGAAACGTACGAGGTCGGCAAGCTTCGGTTCAGCATCCGCCATTGTCCCGGGCACACTCGCGGGCATATTGTACTGGCCGAGGAAACCGAAAAACGGGTCTTTGTCGGCGACTGCCTGTTCGAAGGCTCGGTCGGCCGGACCGATCTGCCAGGCGGAAGTCACGAGCAGCTTATGGAATCCATAAACGACCAGATCCTGTCGCTCGGTGACGATTTCATTGTCTATTCAGGCCACGGGCGAGAAACGACCGTGGGCCGCGAGAGAAGGACAAACCCGTTTCTGACCGGCGTGTATCAACCGTCGCGAGGGCGGTTCGTCTGATGCGCGAACACGCACGTTTTGCTATCATTAGGTATCTCGGAGGATCAAAAAATGCAACGTTATTTGGCGTCTTTTGTCATTATACTGTCACTCGTTTCGGCTGGCGTCGCTCATGGAGATAACAGCCATTTCACTAATAAACAAGACGTCACCGTTAAGACCCAGAAGGTCAACGGCAATGTCTATATGCTGCAGGGCCAGGGCGGAAACATCGGTGCGGTTGTCGGCCCCGAAGGCATTTTGATCGTCGATGACGATTACAAAGCGGTCAGCCAGAAACTGAGCGATGCTCTGAAAGAGCTCGGTGCGTCAACGCCTCGATTCGTGCTGAACACACACTGGCACGGCGACCATACCGAGGGGAACGACTTCTTCGGCAAGCAGCAATCGGTGATCGTCGCCCACGCTAATGTTCGAAAGCGTCTGCTCGATCCGCCGGTGATCTTTGGCCGCAAGACGGCTCCGTATGCGTCCCACGCCCTGCCCATCGTCACGTATACCGAAAGCATGACCATCCACCTGAATGGCGAGGAGATCACTTTGCGGCATTATCCGAGCGGCCATACCGACGGCGACACCGTGGTGTTTTTTAAGAATGCTAACGTCGTTCATTTCGGCGACAACTTCTTTGTCGGGCGTTTTCCATTTGTCGATATCGATAGCGGCGGCAGTGTTCAGGGTTTGCTGCTGACGCTCGATTCGCTCATCAAAACCTTACCTGCTGACGCAAGACTCATTCCCGGCCACGGCCCGCTTGCGTCCCTAAATGATCTAAAGGCCTATCGCGATATCATCGCCGAAAGCTCAAAGATCATCACCGACGCGATGAAAGCCGGCAAGTCCGCCGACGAGATCAAGAAGGCCGGCCTGCCCGAAAAATTCAAATCCGCCGGCTCGGGCTTCATCAAGACGGATGCGTGGATCGATATCGTCATGAGGTCGTACGGAACGAAGTAGGTTTTTGCGTCCCAAGACATTCTCTCAGTACAGGGAACGGTAGTGACCGGGGTATTGAGCCCTGTCAGTACCGGGAACGGTAGTGACCGGGGTTTTGAGCGTCCCAGAAAAACAAGCCCTCTCGATCGCTCGCGTCGAATGCGTCCCAAAATTCGTGATCCCGCGAGTTGGCCCGGTCACTACCGTTCCAGGTTCTGACCCGTCGTGTGCGTCCCAAGAAGTTCGTGGTCCGCTGAGTTGACCCGGTCACTACCGTTCCCGGTTCTGACTCGTTGTGTGCGTCCCAAAAGACGTGTCGGTCCGTGTGCGTCCCAGACTCGTCGGCTGCGTCCCAAAACCAAGGTTGTCAAATATCCAGTCAAAAGTTAACGGTGAAAGGTGAACAGGGCGGCATCCAATCATGGGGGCGAGCCGCGGGCGGATCGGGCTGACGAGAATGTTGAGGCGAACGGGAATGGATCCGTTACGGATCTCGCGAGAAAACCGGGAGTGCCTTTATCGGAAAAATTCGTGGCCGGCGGGCTGCATTTTTTGGCGGGGGCAGCGGGCCTGGCGAATCTCAGTTTTTCGCAGATCGTTTCGTCAAGATCATTTTCGGAGCCTGAACACCAGTGTTCCCACGCTTCGGCATGGCCATTGTCAAAGCGGCTTTCGATCAGCAGGGCGCAGACTCGTTCGATGAATGCTAGCTTTTCATGACGAGCGAACTGCGGGAGCTTGACGGAAAGTTTCGAGGGGTTGTCACAGACGGCACGGGTGTTCATGGATACAACCCTACCCGAAACCGCCAAAAAAATAAATGCATTTATGCCGACAATTCCGATTATGCTCAAAATGACGCAAAATGCTTAAAATGACATAAAGTGCACACTCCAAGCGAAACGGCCTTTGCGCGAAACAAGCTTTTTCACGCAAAGGCCATTAATCTTACGACAAAAACACGCTTCCTGGCGGTCGGTGTCCCTGCTTAGGCGATCGTTATCTCTTCGGCTAAATAGACGTCCTGGATCGCATTTAGCAATTCGACGCCTTCGTTCATCGGGCGTTGGAAGGCTTTTCGGCCTGAGATCAGGCCCGTTCCGCCGCCGCGTTTGTTGATCACCGCGGTGCGGACGGCGTCCGCCATATCGCCTGCTCCCTTTGATTCCCCGCCGGAATTGATCAGCCCGCAGCGTCCCATGTAGCAGTTAGCGACCTGATAACGGACGAGGTCGATCGGGTTGTCGCTGGTCAGTTCCGAATAGATCTTCGGGTTGGTCTTGCCGTAACTGCTCTCGGTGTTGAGCATGTTGTAGCCGCCGTTTCGCTCGGGCAGTTTTTGCTTGATGATGTCAGCCTGGATGGTGACGCCGAGGTGATTGGCCTGGCCTGTAAGGTCAGCAGCCGTGTGCATATCGCCATCGGGGCCTTTGAACTTCGAGTTTCTGAGGTAACACCAAAGTATCGTCGCCATGCCGAGTTCGTGTGCATAAGCAAAAGCCTCGGCAACCTCGGTGATCTGCCGTGTAGATTGGTCACTGCCGAAATAGATCGTTGCTCCAACCGCGACCGCTCCCATGTTGCTGGCCTGCTCGACCGTGCCGAACATCACCTGATCGAACTGGTTTGGATAGGTCAGCAGTTCGTTGTGGTTGATCTTTACGACAAACGGGATCTTGTGCGCGTACTTGCGGGCGACCGAACCGAGCACGCCGTAGGTCGAAGCAACCGCGTTGCAGCCGCCTTCGATCGCGAGTTTGACGATGTTTTCCGGGTCAAAATACATCGGATTCGGCGCAAAAGAAGCTCCGGCTGAGTGCTCGATCCCCTGATCGACGGGCAAAATCGAGAGGTAGCCAGTTCCGCCGAGACGGCCATTGTCGAACAGCGTTTGCAGGCTTCGCAGCACATTTGGCGTGCGGTCCGAATTCACCCAAACGCGATCGACGAAATCGCTGCCGGGAGCGTGAATATGTTCTTTGGGTATCGTATTGGAAACGTGATTAAGCAGTGAGTCGGCATCGGGGCCGAGCAGTTCCTGAATTTTACCGAGATCGACGGACATTAAATTCTCCTTACAAAAAATGGCTCTTGCCAAAAGGCCTTTAGTTTTCTATATAATAATATACAACGCATTTCACGGCACGTTAATCCAAGCCGTTTGTCTTTTTGTCAGTTGACCCATTTGGCCATCCCATCACCAACCTTGGCCCTAATGCGAATTTATTTTACCGAGTTTTTTCGGCCCCAAAAGATCGCTCGCACAACTCTATTTTTGAGGTAAATATGAAGTTTTTCCCTTCCAGCACGTCCCGCACCGGGCTCATGCTTGCTCTTTTTTTGGTTCTTTCCGCATTTTCAGCCGTTGCCCAGGACAAGGACTGGCGTCCGATAGCCCCCGAAGATCTTGCTGCCAAGGCCCCTCGAGTCGAGGCTGACGCCGATGCCGAGGCACTTTTGTGGGAGGTCCGCATCGACGACAGTTCGAGCGACGACCTTTCGCGGCGGCATTACGTCCGAGTGAAGATCTTCACCGAACGTGGCCGTGAGAAATTCAGCAAGTTCGACATTCCGTTCACCAAAAGAACCAAGATCAAGGATCTTGCCGCTCGCGTCATCAAGGCCGACGGCACGATCGTGGAGGTGGCGAAGAACGACATTTTCGAACGCGAGATCATTCGCTCTAACGGCATCAAGGTCAAGGCAAAATCGTTTGCCGTGCCGAACATCGAGCCGGGCGTCATCGTTGAATATCGCTATAAGGAAAACACCGATGACGCGGGG
Source organism: uncultured Chloracidobacterium sp. (assembly GCA_964410495.1). Classification (GTDB taxonomy): domain Bacteria; phylum Acidobacteriota; class Blastocatellia; order Pyrinomonadales; family Pyrinomonadaceae; genus OLB17. The sequence goes on along the minus strand of CAYPGP010000001.1, from coordinate 25,775 downwards.
GCGATGGGAATGAGGCTGCAGTTCCAGCAGGATATTCCGGTTCAGAACATGGTCTATTACTACAGACCGTACAAAGGCGAGCCGAACTATCAGACGTATAACTTTACCGACACTAAGTTCGTTAAGGACCGCGACGGATTTTATCTGGCCAAGAGAAGCAACGTCCCGGCTATGAAGACCGAGCCTAGCATGCCGCCGGAGAACACGGTAAAACCGTGGATGCTGCTCACGGGGGCACGCCTCAATCTGATCAACTTCAATGGATTCGACCGGTTCAGTTATGTAGTCAAGGATCCCGGCAACCAGGGAGCGTACTGGGGCGCGGTCGCGATCGAATGGGCCGCTGTAAGCAAGTTGATGGAAAAGCCTTCCGATGACATAAAAAAAGCGACTCAGCAGGTCATCGGCTCGGCGACGACGCCGGAAGAAAAGCTCGCTAAGATATACGACTTTGTTCAGAATCAGATCGCAAATACAACATTCGACCCTTCGATAACTGCCGATCAGCGTGCAAAATTGCCCGAGATAAAATCGGCGAATGATGTTCTCAAGAAGAAGTCGGGCAGTGCCATGTTCATCGACATCCTGTTCGGTGCGATGGCAACCGCGGCGGGCTTCGAATCTCGCGTCGCGCTGATCGGTGACCGCAGCGAAATGATCTTTCATCCGCGAATGACAAACGAGGCCTTCATCCGGCCGGGCGGAATCGGCGTGATGGTTGGCGACCGGTGGAAGGTATTTAATCCCGGTTCGCGTTTTGCACCCTATGGAATGCTGCCATGGTACGAAGAGGGCACTTACGCTCTCGTCGTCGGGCCGAAGCAGTATTCGTGGGAACAGACGCCTTTTACCAATCACGTCCGGTCGAACAAGAAACGCACGGCGAAATTTAACCTGCTCGAAGACGGAACTCTGGAAGGAAATGTCGTGATGGAATACACGGGCCACCCGGCGCTCAGCTATCGGCTTGAGAACTTCGACGAAGCACCGGCGACCCGCGAGACGAACTTCAAGAGCGAGATAACGACTCAGATCAGCACCGCTGAAGTTTCCGAGGTTGTGATCGAAAATATGGAGGACAGCACGAAGCCGCTGACTTTCCGCTACAAGGTCCGCGTACCGAATTACGCTCAAAAGACGGGCAAGCGTATCTTTCTGCAGCCGGGTTATTTCGAATACGGCAAGAATCCGATGTTCGCAGCCGCGGAGCGCAAGTACGATATCGTATTCCCGAATCCTTGGTCGGACACGGATGTTGTCGAGATAAACTGGCCGAAGGGCTACGACTTGGACAATGCCGATGTGCCAGGCGATCAGAGCGATGCACAGAACATCTCTTCCTCGAAGATCCGCGTCGATGTGAACAAGACCGAGCGTCATCTGAAATATAAACGCGACTTTTACTTCGGCAATAACGGCGGCGTTTCGTTCGACGCGAGCGTTTATCCGCTGCTGAAGAAACTCTTCGATGTTTTTCATACAGCCAATTCGCACACGATCACGCTGAAACAGTTGTAGGTAGATCGATCCGCCGCAAATGGCGATGCTGAAGTATATGCTTAGATCTAAGTTTCTAGTTTTATTCTCACTGCTGCTGGTTGTAGGCAGCGGGTCGGTATTGGCTGACGACGCTCCTTCATGGCTCAAACAAACGTCTTCGATGTCGATCCCGGGCTATGAAAAGGACGTTCCGGCGGTGGTGCTGCACGACGAACAGCAGGTTTCAATGGGCAGCGACGGCAAGCTGGTTTCGACCACGAACTATGCCGTCAAACTGCTGACCCGTGAAGGCCGGCGGCTGGCGATCGCCCGAGCGTTCTATCTGGTAAGTGCGGGAAAGGTCCGCGATATCGACGCTTGGGTAATACGTCCGGGCGGATCGGTCAAGGAATATGGCGACAAGGCCGTGATAGATGTTGTATCCGATCCGGATGACGTCTACAACGAAGGCCGGATCAAGGTCATTGACGCTTCGGACGACGTGGACACGGGCTATATCTTTGGATATACGATCGTCGCGGAAGAGTCGGCTTTGTTCTATCAGGACACGTGGGCTTTCCAGGACCGGCTGCCGACGCTCGTTTCGCGTTACAGCCTGAATCTGCCCGGCGGCTGGACGGCTTCGAGTATCACTTTCAATGCGGCCGAGGTTACGCCCCGCGTGAATGGCAGCAATTACACATGGGAAATGCGCGACCTCGCACCGATCAAATGGGAGCCCGCGAGCCCTTCGCCCGCGAATTTGTCGCCGCGTATCGTTGTCAATTACATGCCCGACCCGAAACTGCAGTCGGTAGGTAGAGTTTTCTCGGATTGGAAAGACGTTTCGCGTTGGGCGACGGCGATGCATGACCCGCAGGTCATCATTGACGATAGCATCGCCGGAAAGGCACGGGAGCTTGTTGCCAATGCAAAGACCGAGTTCGAGATCATCCGTGCGATCGGCGCTTTTGTTCAGGGGCTGCAATATATCTCGATCGACATCGGCGTAGGCTTTGGAAACGGATACAAGCCGCGTTCTTCGACGCTGGTGATGGGCCGCGGATACGGCGACTGCAAGGACAAGGCAAACCTGATGCGGGCGATGCTCAAATCGCTCAAGATCGAAGCTTATCCGATAGCGATCTACTCCGGCGACCCGAACTTTGTCCGGGCCGAATGGGCTTCGCCGCGGCAGTTCAATCATTGCATCATCGCGGTGAAGGTCAGCGACGCGACCGTTTCGCTGGCGGTCATGACGCACCCAACGCTTGGCAGGCTGCTTATTTTCGACGCGACGGATGCATTCACGCCGGTAGGAGATATTCCCGATTATCTGCAAGGCAGCAAGGCCCTGATAATCGCAGGCGACAGCGGCGGACTCGCTACGATGCCGCTGATCCCGGCGGAAAACGCTCTGCTCGAACGCCGCATCGAGGCCACCATGGCCGCCGACGGTGCTATCAGCGGAAAGATCGTCGAACGCGCAAAAGGCCAGACATCGACGGCTTTTCGACGCGAACTTCGTGAACTATCGGCCGCCGATTATCGCAAAGGCCTCGAAGGCTGGCTGACGCGCGGTGCTACGGGCACGCAGCTCCTGAAACATTCGACACAAGATCGGCCGGAGACGGCTTCGTTCGACCTGGACGTAGAATTTTCGGCCCCGCGATATGCCCAGATCATGCAGGGACGGCTTTTTGTTTTCAAACCGGTCGTAGTTGGCCGCAGGCGTGACATCGATTTCACCGAAACAAAACGAAACAGCCCGGTCGAGATCGAATCGCTCGCGATGACCGAGACCGCGACGTTCACACTTCCCGCAGGCTTTGTCGTTGACGAAACGCCAGATGCCGTCGACCTGACTGCGCCCTTCGGCACGTATTCGACCAAGTACGAAGTGAAAGGGCAAACGCTCGTTTTTACGCGTTCGCTTAAAACCAACCGAACGCTCGTCCCGGCCGATAAATACGATTCGGTGCGTTCGTTCTTCTCGAAGATCCGCGACGCCGAACAATCGCCGGTGGTTTTGATCAAGAAGTAAACTCGTCGAGCGTAACAGTAAAAAGGCCGTGCGGGATAAACTCCGCACGGCCTTCACATTGTCATAAGCGATAACTAATTCGCCACTGCGTTTCCGTCTGTATCCAGAATGGTTATCGGGTAGCCGAGTTCTTTCAAACCCGGTTCGATCACCTTGCGGTCGCCGACGATGACGATCGCCATTTTCGCTGGGTCGAGGTACTTCTGGGCAACACGGTTTATGTCGTCGAGAGTGACGGCATTTACCTTTGAGATGTAGTCATTGAAGTAGCTATCCGGCAAACCGTAAACGACCAGGTTCGAAAGCTGGCCCGAGATCGCTCCGACGGTCTCGAATGCCGCGGGGAAACGACGAATAACGCTTTGCTTGTTGTAATCAAGCTCACGCTGGGTCACGGGAATCTCGCCGCGGATGCCTTTGAGTTCCTTCATCAGCTCCCAAACAGATTCCTTCGTAACCTGCGTCTGCATGTCGCCGCCAGCACGGAAAGGGCCGGCTCCGCGGCGGAATGTAAATCCGCTGTTGGCTCCGTAGGTGTAGCCCTTGTCTTCGCGAAGATTCATCGAAATACGCGAAGTGATCGCTCCGCCGAGGATCGAATTCATGATCGTGACCGGAATGTAGTCCGGATTCATGCGGTCGATCCCGACCTGGCCGACCGAAACCACAGACTGTGCGGAATTCGGACGGTCGATGATATAGATCCCGGTCTTATCGAGCGAACGCGGCTGAGGCAGGCTGCGAGCGGCAACCGTTCCTGCAGATTTCCATGATCCGAAAGCTTTTTCGAGGCTGCCTTTGATCGCGGCCTTGTCGAAATTGCCGACGACGATCATTACCGCATTATTCGGCTGGAAAGTGCTCTGATAATAGCTGACTAGGTCGTCACGGGTTATCGCACGCAGGGTCGCTTCGGAGTTGTCGCGGCCGTAGGGGTGATCGCCGTAGAGCACCTTGTTGAACGCGACATTCGCGATCGCATTCGGGTTCGCTTTCTGCTGGCGTAAGCCGATCAGCGAACGGCCTCGCAGGCTTTCAACTTCCGTCGCCGGGAACGTTGGATTGAGAATCACGTCCGAGTAGATGTCGAGAGCCTTGTCGAAATTCTTGGTCAGCGTCTGAAGCGATACGCTCGTCGAATCCCATCCTCCGCCGACGTTGACCGATGCTCCGATCGACTGGAGCTGAGTTGCGATCTCAACAGCCGAGCGGTTCTTCGTACCGTCATCCATCAGCGAAGTCATCATGTTTGCGACGCCGGTTTTCCCATCGGGCTCGTTGGCCGAACCTGTTTTAATTACAAGGTTCAGGGCGACGATCGGAAGCTCTTTCTGCTCGACCATCCAGACTTCCATGCCGTTAGAAAGCTTTGTTTTCTCGATCGGAGGAAGGGACAGCTTCGGATTCGGGCCCGGTTTTGGCAGCAGAGCCGCTTGGGCATCGATCTTTGCCTGATCTTTCTTTTCCGATTTGACCGAAGTCGGCTGATTGGCGGCGCGGTTGCCGGTCGAGCCTTCCGCGCGTTTCGGATTGTAGGTCATGACCAGGCGGTTTGCGGTCAAGTACGTGTTTGCGACACGCTGAACATCGGCCGCGGTGACCTTGGCATAGCGGTCGAGGTCGGCCTGGAAGTAGTTAGCCTTGCCCACATAGCCCGCGTAATTCGTAAGCTGCCCGGCTTTGCCGAGCACCGTCTGCAGGCCGAATATCGTTTGCGATTCGATCGAATTCTTTGCCCTCGCGATCTCGTCTTCCGTCGGCGGCTGGGTCTTTATCTTTTCGATCTCGGCATTGATCTCTTTTTCGATATCGTCGAGCGATTTACCCGGACGAGCGGTCGCAACGACCTGGAAGGTACCGGCGATCTCGTTCGATCCGTTAAACGCACCGACCTGCTGTGCCATTTCCTTGCCGTAGATCAAATTGCTCTGCAGCCGCGAACCGCGTCCTGACGAGAGAATGTTGCTGAGGATGTCGAGTGCCGGTTCGTCCGGTGCGTACTGCCTCACACTGTGCCAAACCATGTATCGTCGCGGCAGCGGGGCAAGCGTATCGTCCACATCGACGCGGATCTCTTTCTCGAGTTTAGGCTGGGCTGGGTTGGGACGAGTGATGTCACCGCCCTTTTCGATGCCGCCGAAGTACTTCTCGATCCACGTCCGAGCCTGTTTTTCGTCGAAATCGCCCGAGAGAACAAGGATCGTGTTCTGTGCCGTGTAGTATTGGCGGAAGAACGACTTTACATCCTCGAGCGAAGCTGCCTGGAGGTCTTCGAGCGAACCGATGGTCGTCCAATTGTAAGGATGGCCCTTCGGGAACATGATCTCGCCGATCTTTTCGAACGATGCACCGTACGGCTGATTATCGACACGCTGGCGACGTTCGTTCTTTACCACGTCACGCTGGTTGTCGAGTTTTTCCTGCGTCATCGCGGGCAGCAGATTTCCGAGGCGGTCGGCTTCCATGAACAGTGCGAGTTCGAGGAAGTTCGACGGCACGGTCTCGAAATACCATGTGCGGTCCTGGTTTGTCGTACCGTTGATCGAACCGCCGGCTTCCTGAAGCGGTGTGAAATAATCGGAATCGTAATTTTTCGAGCCCTGAAACATCATGTGCTCGAAAAGGTGTGCAAAACCGGTTCGGCCAACTACTTCGTTCTTCGAACCGACATGGTACCACGTGCCGACGGTCACGATCGGCGTCGAACGGTCGCTGTGCAGAATGACGCGGAGGCCATTCTTCAGCTTGTATTCGGTGACGTTTATCGGCGGTAATTTGTTTGCCGTTTGTGCCGTAACGGCGCTGTGGGACATTGAAATAAACATTGCAAGAACTAACAAGATCGCTGCAATTCGCATAGCAATAACTCCTCTTTCAAAATACTAAAAAGCGAAAACCGGCTGGCGGAGATCGACTTTGTCGAAAGGTCCGTTCAACCGATTTTCTATTTGTAGAATTTGTTACGCGCCTTAGCCCGCTTTGGTTTCAACCGTAGCCAGGGCGGCGATCTTTTCGCGTTTGGAGACGACTACGCCGCCGGGTTTTTCGATCGTGATCGCAAACATGCCCGGTTCGACCGCTTTCAGCTTAGCATCGATGGGAATGACGACCTCGCCATTAGACGCGACATCAAAAGTTCCGCCATCGATCGGCGTCGCCTTGTCCTGCGTCTTGTCGAAGATCCAGAGCTGATACGTTTCTTTCGACTTATCGTTTACCGGAAGTCCGCGGAAACGCATATAACCCGCCTGTTTTTCGTCGCTCCAAACGATGTCGCCCGAGACTTCCTTTAGGTCTTTAACATTTCCCGGCGCCCAGTTTGCCGTGATCAGAGCGGTTGCAGATCGCACTAACTCTTCACGCTGCTCGGCCAGCGAGGGCGTTCGAGGCGTGATCGTCGGCGATGGTGCCGCTGCTACGGTCGGCGGCTGATCGACACGAGTCAGATAAATATTTACCGCAAGAGCGATACAGGCAGCAACGGCCGCGCCCCAACCGAGCCAGCCGAACCAACCGGATGAACTCTTCGCTTCCTCAACTTCCTTATAAACCGGCGGCCAGTTAGCTTCGCCTACAAAATTCTCTGCATTCTTCGCGATCTTGTCAGCGAGTGATGCCGGCATCTGCTCTTCGGACTGCAGGTCGATCATGCTGATCGCCGCGGCAGTCATTTCCAGTGAAAACAACTCGTCGTCCGCAGATCCGGTATCGAGGCTGTCAAGCTGACGCTGCTCCGCTTCGTCCAAACCGTAGATCGCCTTCTTGGTAAGGAGATCGAAGAATAATTCTTTCTGCTCTTCGCTCATGCTCTTACCTCCTGCGACAGGCCCGAACCGCCGAGCCCCAAATATTCCCTAACCTGCAAGATCCCTCGCCGCGCATGCGTTTTAACGGTTCCCAGCGGCATCCCGGTCGCATCCGCAATTTCCTGGTGCGACATTCCCTGTATGATCGACAATCTTAAAACCTGCTGCTGTTCCGGCCTGAGCGTTCGCATCGCTTCGGCTGCCTGCTGTGCTTCGAGACTTACCTGCATTTCCTTGTCAGCTCGCGTAAACGGTTCGAGCAATACGTCATCGAGAGAGTCGGCGGAGATCCGGCGGGTCGAGTACCTGATCTTGTCGATCAGGCGTCGGCGGGCGATCATGGCGATGAAGGTGGTCTCAGAAGACTTCTCCGCATCAAAACGATCGGCATTTTTCCAAATATCGACAAATATCTCCTGGACCGCGTCCTCTGCGTCGTCCGGATTTCGAAGCATTTTTCGGGCAATGGACCACACAAGCCCACTGTACCGTTTCAGGCAGTCCTGAACAGCGCTTCTATCTCCTTGTGCTATGCGTTGTAAGATCGCTTCAGTCACTAAATATTAAGATCGGAACGTACTTAACTCCCTCAAAGCAAATCTTGTTCAACCGCAACCTTCCGGGACATGCCGCGTTCCACAGCAACGGCCCGCTTTCATAGGTAGTTTTCGCGATACAAACAAGTTTGGATTCACACCGAAACATCTGTTCCGGAAGGCCGCCGAAAAACCGAGATCAAAAACAGAATAAATAACAATATAGACGAGGCCGCCGAGAGCAGACAAAACTGACAAAATGCGCCGATAAGGAAGCCTTGAACATATAGCAGCCACAGCGAAAAAGCCGCCATTATCGCCGCCTGGACGCCGAAAAGCTTCCACATCCGCCCATCGCCGAACGCCGTCAGCAAAGCCAGCGAAAAAGCAATGAAATACGCCACCGCACCAAACGCCGCGAGCGGAATATCGCCAGCCGAACCGACCGAAACACCTTCAGGAAAATAGGTCTGAACGATGCCGCCGAGCGTTGCGAACGGGCTGGTCAGAACCTGTTCGCAGCCTTCGATCAAGCTGCACGGAACTGGCTCCGCAGTGAAATGGTGCACGGTCAGATAGATCGAATCCGCCAGCCCACCGATCGCCACCAGAGCAGCGATCGCCGGGATCAGCGGCCTTTTCACTGCCGGCTGTTCGTCCAAAACTTCCGGTTCCATTACTTCGAGCTGTTCGAGTTTGCCGGAGCCGCCGTATTGCTAGCCGTGTTCGCCGGTGCCGTCTGCGCCGGGGCCGACGTTGCCTTGGCCAATTCGGCGTCAATGATCGTCTTGAGTTTCGGCACGGTCATTTCCGAGTACGGAACCATCATTCCGTTGATATAAAGAGTCGGCGTCGAATTTACGCCGATCGCCTTTCCACGGGCGAGGTCTGCATCAACGCGGCCTTTCGCCGCCAAGCCGATGGTATCGCTCTCCCACTTTGCAACATCGATACCGATCTTTTCGGCATAGCCTTTCCACATCTGCTTGTACGACGGAGCGGCTGTCCATGCCTGCTGATTTACAAACAGCAGATTCTGCATATCCCAGAATTTGCCCTGCAAACCCGCAGCTTCGGCCGCAGCAGCAGCTTCGTATGCCTTGTCATGGGCCGGGATCGAAAGCGGATAGTTGCGGAAAATAAACTTGATCCTCGATCCGTAGAGCGATTTGACCTCGTTCATGATCGGGTTAGCCGCCGCGCAGCTGCCGCACTGGAAATCGGCAAATTCTTCGAGTACGACGCTCGCCGTCTGCGAACCGCTCATATTCGGCGGCGTGGCACCGGCCGGAGCGTTTGGCGGGATCGCATTTGTCGGTTTCGCCGTATTGGCTGCGGTATTCGTATTGGTATTTGCCGTCGCCGGGGCTGCTTTCTGGTTATTGTAATACCAGATGCCGCCGATCACGGCTCCGACCAAAACCGCTCCAATGATGAGCAACGGCATGTTGCTCTTTGGTGCGGCTGCTTTGCTTTTGATTTCTTTTGACATAAAACTTTTCTTTATTTTACGGCACGGATCCGCATGTTTTGGGGTTGTTCCACCAGGTCGTCGAGCGAATTGCTGACCGCCGACGCTATGCCATCGGCGTCAAGTCCGTACTGGGCAAGCAGCCTCTTGGGATCGCCGTGCGTAACGATCTCGTCCGGAACACCGAGCCTCACGACTTTTATTTTATCCGAAACGCCCTTTTCTTCAAGCATTTCGAGCACTGCCGAACCGAATCCGCCGGCCAGATAAGCGGCCTCGACCGTTACTATCAAACGCGAGCTTTTTGCGAGGCCGAGGATAAGAGCTTCATCGAGCGGTTTTACGAATCGAGCATTTACGACCGTCACGCTCAACCCCTGCTTCTCAAGGATCTTTGCCGCTTCGACCGACGGATAGACCATCTCGCCATAAGCAAGAATGACCGCATCGCCGCCTTCGCGGAGCACTTCCGCAGTGCCGATCTCGATCTTCTTCGGCTCGCTGCTGATGTCGACGCCGTGGCCATTGCCACGAGGATAGCGGATCGCAGCTGGCCCGGGATGATCGATCGCGGTCAGCATCATGTCGCGCATCTCGGCTTCATCCTTGGGCGCCATCAAGACAATGTTCGGATAGCCGCGAAGATACGCAATGTCGAGCAAACCGTGATGCGTCGGCCCGTCTGCACCGACGATTCCCGCACGGTCCATTGCGAGCGTTACGTTCAGGTCCTGGAGACAAACGTCGTGGATCACCTGATCGAATGCCCGCTGTAAAAAGGTTGAGTAAATCGCCGCGACAGGCTTCAAACCCTCGCAAGCCATTCCCGCACAAAACGTGATCGCGTGCTGTTCGGCGATGCCGACATCGTACGCCCGCTCAGGGAACTTCTCGAGAACCTTATCGACGCCCGTTCCATCCGGCATCGCTGCGGTGAGGGCGACGATCTTATCGTCCTTCGCCATCAGCTCACACATCGTGTCGCCAAAAACCTGCGTGTAGGTCGGCGGATTTATCTTGCTCGAACGATACGGCAGTCCGGTCTTCGGATCGAACGGCCCGGTTGCGTGATAGGCGTAATAGTTCTTTTCGGGATTCGGGAAGCCCTTGCCTTTCGTGGTCAGAGCGTGAACGATGACGGGCCCGTCATCGACCTTTTTCGCCTCTTCGAGTGCGGCGACCAGCATCGGAACGTCATGCCCATCAACGTAGCCGATGTATTTGAACCCAAGCTCATTTACCAGCGCACCCGGCAGAACTGCCGCAGCGATCGCATCCTTGAAGGACTTCGCAGCCGCACGGAGTTTGCCGCCAATGACCGGAACGCTGCCGAGAGCGTCGCCGATCTCTTCTTTTACGTGCTGGTAACTCTGGGCTTCTTTTATACGATTCAGATAGCCCGAAAGGCTACCGACCGCGGGTGCGATCGACATGCCGTTGTCGTTCAGCAATACGACGAGGCGCGACTTTAAGTGTCCTGCCTGGTTGATGGCTTCCATCGCCATGCCGCCGGCGAGCGACGAATCGCCGATCATCGCGCAGACGTGGAAGTCCTCTTTCTTCGTATCTCTCGCGACCGCCATACCGAGCGCGGCTGAGATCGATGTGGACGCGTGGCCCGCACCGAAGGTGTCGTATTCCGACTCGTCACGGCGAAGGAATCCGCTCAATCCGCCATCTTGCTTGATCGTATGAAGTTCGTCGCGGCGACCGGTCAGGATCTTGTGCGCGTAAGCCTGATGGCCTACGTCCCATACGAGCCTGTCATTCGGCGTATCGAAAACATAATGCATCGCCACCGCGAGTTCGACCGCACCGAGGCTCGCCCCGGTGTGGCCGCCGATACGCGAACAAGTGTCGATGATGAACTGCCGGACCTCGTCGGCGACCTCCTGCAGGTCTTCGACTTTCAGCTGTCGCAGGTCGGCCGGTGAATTAATCTCAGATAAAAATCTCATTCTGAAACTCAAATAATTACTGTTAAATGTCGCATTTTCACGCGTGTTTCACAAGCCCCGCGTATACATGATGGCTCCGCTTCCACTACGGGAATTTTGCCCTTGCTTACGCGCGGGCCCGTGCAAGTTCCGCGGTTTACATATCTTTACGAACGATCACGCAAAAAAGCTCAACCAAAATTTGATCAGGCACGTCTTAACATGGACGAGCGAAAGCTTCGAATTTAATTTTTAGAGGTACACACATGCAATCAAGATCAAAGATAGTTTCATTCTTCGCGGGTGCTTTCGGCGTCGCGGTTCTTTCGACCGCTGCGTTCGCTCAGAACACGACACCTGTTCCAACAACCGAGAAAGGCGATAAGGCTTTCAAACACGGCAAGATGAAGGGCGAATTCGGCCGTCATCATGGCAAACGTGGAGGCTTCCGCGGCGGTTTCGGACTTCGCGGCATCGACCTGACCGACGCTCAGAAAGCCCAGATCAAATCGATCCGTGAAGCTAACAAGCCCGATCAGGCGACGATGACGGAACTCAAGGCAATCCGAGACGCTCGCAAAGCTGGCCAGGAACCGACCGCTGAGCAGAAGGCTCGTATGCAGGCCTTCCGCGACCAGGCTCGTACGAAAGCCAAGTCGGTTCACGAACAGGTTCTCGCAGTGCTCACGCCCGAGCAGAAGGCTCAGCTTGACGCCCGCAGAACTCAGATGCAGGAGCGTTTCAAAGATCGCAAGTTCAACCGAGGCGATCGCCCGAAACGAACTGCACCACCGGTAGAGAAGCCGAAAACGAACTAGCCCGATCTTTCGGAATCTAGTTATCAAAAAGGCGTGAGGCAAACTGCTTCACGCCTTTTTTGTTGTCTGTATCGCCGCCTATGCGGGCGGTAATTCTATTTGGGTCAGGTCGATCAATCCAGGTTTTGCCGCCCGCTTACACAGGCGGTTCTGACTAGATATCGTCGTCCTCGTCGATGTCGATCTTCATCGCTTCATCGATATCGAACACCTCTTCCGTCTCATCCGTTTCGGCTTCCAGATCGAGGTCCTCGTCCATGTCATCGACAAAACCGTCGTTCTCAACATCGGCGAGGGCCGCCGGCAAGGGCAGGTCGATGCCGCCGCGGATGTAGTCGCCCATTTCGTCGAATTCGTCCTCCTGCTTGCGATTCTCGGTCGGATCGTAAGCAACCTTGACGTTGCGGTAGTATTTCATACCGGTTCCGGCAGGAATGAGGCGTCCCATGATGACGTTTTCCTTGAGCCCACGCAGATAATCCACGCGGCCCGATATAGCGGCCTCGGTCAGCACGCGGGTCGTTTCCTGGAACGATGCCGCTGAGATGAACGAGTCCGTCGAAAGCGAAGCCTTAGTGATACCCAAGAGCAGCGGTTCGCCGATCGACGTCTGGCCGCCCTCTTCGCGAACGCGGGCATTCTCGTCTTCGTAGCGGAAGCGATCGACCTGTTCTTCGAGAAGAAATTCCGTATCGCCGACCTCTTTGATCTTGACCCAGCGAAGCATCTGGCGAACGATCACCTCAATGTGCTTGTCGTTGATGTTCACACCCTGCAAACGATAGACTTCCTGGATCTCGTTCACGAGGTAGTTCTGCAAGGCTTCCATACCGAGGACACGCAGAATATCGTGCGGGTTGAGCGGGCCGTCCATGAGCGGTTCGCCCGATTTTACGCGATCCTCTTCCTGCACGTTGATGTGCGTACCACGCGGAATGTCGTATTCACGTTCGCTTCCGTCGTCGCCGGTGATGATGAGTTTGCGTTTACCCTTCGAGATCGGGCCGAATTTAACGACACCGTTGATCTCCGACATGACCGCCGTTTCACCCGGGCGGCGAGCTTCGAAAAGCTCGACGACACGCGGCAGACCGCCGACGATGTCCTTGGTCTTGGTGGTTTCACGCGGGATCTTAGCGATGATGTCACCCGCCTTGACCTCGTCGCCATCTTCGACGATCAGGTTGGCACGGATCGGCATCTGATAGGTCTTGAGGACCTTGTTGCCGTTGCGGATCTCGAGACGCGGCTGATTTTTCTCATCCGAGTCCTTGACCACAAGGCGTTTCTGGCCCGTGACCTTATCAATCTCTTCCTCGACCGTCTTTCCTTCTTTCAGGTCCTGATACTTGATCGTTCCCGACTCCTCGGTGAGGATGGCGAAAGTGAACGGATCCCAGGTGACCAGAATGTCGTCTTCCTTGACCTTCTGGCCGTCTTTGACGTGGATCTGGGCACCGTAAACGACGTTGTAGTGAGCAACTTCGCGGCCGCGTTCGTCGACGAGAGCGATCTCGGACTGACGACGAAGCGAAACGAATTCGCCCTCGCGGTTCTTGATGACCTTCATGTCGCCGAGGTATTTGACGGTTCCGTCCATCGCGGCGACGTGCTTGGTTTCCTGTTCTAGACGAGCCGTACCGCCGACGTGGAACGTTCTCATCGTCAGCTGTGTTCCCGGTTCGCCGATCGATTGGGCGGCGATAACGCCCACCGCTTCGCCGATCTCGACCGTTTTACCGGTCGCGAGGTTGCGGCCATAGCATTTAACGCAGATACCGCGACGCGTTTCGCAGGTCAAAGCCGAGCGAATGCGGACCTTCTGAAGCCCCGAGAGCTGAACACTGGAACCGAGATCCTCGTCGATCTCTACGTTGGCCTCGACAATAACCGAGCCGTCAACCGGATCGATAATGTCGTCGAGCGACGTGCAGCCGACGATGCGGTCACGGAGCGACTCTACCTCTTCACCGTTGCGAATGATCGCCTCGGCCCAAACGCCCTTGAGGGTGCCGCAATCTTCTTCCGAAACGATCACGTCCTGAGCGACGTCAACCAGGCGGCGTGTCAAGTAACCCGAGTCGGCCGTTTTCAGAGCCGTATCGGCGAGACCCTTACGAGCACCGTGAGTCGAAATAAAGTACTGCAGAACGTCGAGGCCTTCGCGGAAGTTCGCGAGGATCGGATTCTCGATGATCTCGCCCGACGGCTTGGCCATGAGGCCTCGCATACCGGCGAGCTGACGGATCTGAGCTTCCGAACCTCGGGCACCGGAATCAGCCATGACGAGGATCGGATTTAGTTCATTACGTTCCTTTTCACGTTTGTTCATCGCCGCGAACATCTCTTTCGCAACGTGATCGGTAACGTCCGACCAGATAGCCGTAACCTTATTGGTACGTTCGAGGTCGGTCATCGTGGCGTCTTCGTACTGTTTGCGAAGTTTTTCGACTTCCTTGAGCGCCTTTTCGATAATTCCTTTCTTCGAAGCCGGCGTGACCATGTCGTCGATACCGATCGATACTCCGGCACGCGTTGCGGCCAAAAAGCCCATCGTCTTCAAGTCATCGAGCAGTGCAACCGTGTGGTCGTGTCCGAGACGCAGGTGGCAGAAGGTCACAAGCGACTGCAAACCTTTCTTCTTCAGAACGCCGTTTACATACGGCAAACCGTCACGCGTCAGACGTTCGTTAAATATTGCACGTCCGACGGTGGTGTCGAGTACCGTATCGACATTCTCGCGTACCGTCGCACGCATCACGTCCTGGCCGCTATGTTCGAGCGTCAGATCGACAAGGTCGCCGCGCCAGCGGAGCTTGATCTTTGTCTGAGTCTCGACCGCACCGGCATCGAGAGCGAGCAGAACTTCTTCGATAGACGAGAAGATCTTGTTCGCACCCTTCATGTTGTCGCGGGCGAGCGTCAGGTAGTAGCAGCCGAGAACGATGTCCTGTGAAGGAACAGCGATCGGCTGGCCCGATGCCGGCGAAAGCAGGTTGTTCGAAGCGAGCATAAGAACGCTTGCTTCGATCTGCGCTTCGGCAGAAAGCGGAATGTGCACAGCCATCTGGTCGCCGTCGAAGTCGGCGTTAAATGCCGAACAAACGAGCGGATGGATCTTGATCGCCTTACCTTCCACCAGAACGGGCTCAAAAGCCTGAATACCGAGACGGTGAAGCGTAGGGGCACGGTTCAAAAGGACCGGATGCTCGCGAATAACTTCCTCGAGAATGTCCCAGACGATCGGCTCCTGACGTTCGACCATTTCGCGTGCCTGCTTGATAGTGGCTGCGTGCTGGTCGCGTTCGAGCTTGTTGTAAATGAACGGCTTGAACAGTTCAAGCGCCATCTTCTTCGGAAGGCCGCACTGATGCAGTTTCAGCTCCGGACCGACAACGATAACCGAACGTCCCGAGTAATCCACGCGTTTTCCGAGCAGGTTCTGACGGAAACGGCCCTGCTTACCTTTAAGCGTTCCTGAAAGCGATTTGAGCGGGCGGTTGTTCGCACCACGAAGCACACGGCCGCGGCGTCCGTTATCGAACAATGCGTCGACAGCTTCCTGAAGCATGCGTTTCTCGTTACGAACGATGACTTCGGGTGCG
Source organism: uncultured Chloracidobacterium sp. (assembly GCA_964410495.1). Taxonomy (GTDB): domain Bacteria; phylum Acidobacteriota; class Blastocatellia; order Pyrinomonadales; family Pyrinomonadaceae; genus OLB17. Next base: position 10,079 of record CAYPGP010000001.1, on the reverse strand, counting down.
CGGAGCTCAATGAGCTTCTTGAGACGGTTGTTTCGGTTGATAACGCGGCGATAAAGATCGTTAAGATCTGACGTCGCAAAACGTCCCCCATCGAGGGGCACGAGCGGGCGAAGTTCCGGCGGAATGACCGGGATCACGTCAAGGATCATCCACTGCGGATTGTTGCCCGAACGTAGGAACGAGTTCGAAACCTTCAAACGCTTCGAATACTTCAGCTTCTTCTGCTGCGAGGTTTCCTCACGCATTTTGATTCGAAGTTCATCGACAAGTTCCTGAACATCGATCTGAGCAAGCAGGTCCTTGATCGCTTCGGCACCCATTTTGGCGACGAACTGATTCGGATAATCGCGCACCAGTTCGCGATAACGCTCATCGCTCAAAAGGTCTTTCTGCTTGAGGTCCGGCACATCACCTTCATCCACAACAATGTACGTCTCGAAATAAAGGATCTTTTCGAGATCGCGAAGAGTGATGTCGAGCAAGTGGCCGATGCGCGACGGCAGTCCTTTGAAGAACCACACGTGCGAACACGGCGAAGCCAGATTGATGTGGCCGAGCCTTTCGCGGCGAACCTTCGACTGAGTTACCTCGACACCGCATTTGTCGCAGATAACGCCGCGGTGCTTCATCCGCTTGTACTTTCCGCAGAGACATTCCCAGTCCGAAACCGGGCCGAAGATGCGGGCACAGAACAACCCGTCACGCTCAGGTTTGAACGTACGATAGTTGATCGTCTCCGGCTTCGTTACCTCGCCGTGCGACCACGAATGGATCTTCTCCGGCGACGCGAGCGAGATGCGGATCGCTTCGTAGTTTGTCGTCAACTGCGTTTTGCTTTCGTTGTTAAATCGAAACATTTTTTCTCCGTTTTGCTTCTTTGTCCCACTTTCTCAGGCTTTTTGTCCGCGATGGGACAAGTTTGGGACACCGCCTGCAACCTTTATTTCATTGACCATATTGGACTTACAGCATTGAATTCTGTTCGTCCGCTGTCCCACACAAATTCAAGATCTGTGTGGGACAGCCGTCAATTAATCGACTCCGACCAGCGCATCGACGCCTGCAACGATCTCTTCCGGATCGATCTCATCTTCCTGAATGAGTTCGACATCGAGACAGAGTGACTGCAGTTCGCGGACGAGAACGTTGAACGATTCCGGAATGCCCGGCTCAAAGTTCGACACGCCCTTAACGATCGTTTCGTAGATCTTCGAGCGGCCTGCGACGTCGTCGGATTTGCAGGTCAAGAGTTCCTGCAGGATATGGGCGGCGCCGTAAGCTTCGAGTGCCCAAACCTCCATTTCTCCGAAACGCTGTCCGCCGAACTGCGCCTTACCACCGAGCGGCTGCTGCGTGATCAGCGAGTATGGCCCGATCGATCGTGCGTGGATCTTGTCGTCGACAAGGTGCGAAAGTTTGAGCATATAGATGTAACCAACGGTCACCTTCTGCTCGAACTGTTCACCGGTCAAACCGTCATAAAGACGCGTTTTGCCCGACGGGCCGACCGATGGCGGCAAGCCGAGTTCGTCGAATTTGGCGTTTGCCTGGCCGATGTACTGCTTGATCTCGACCTCGCTCGCTCCGTCGAAAACCGGCGTAGCGAAATGCAGCCCGAGGACCTTACCGGCCCAGCCGAGATGCGTCTCGAGGATCTGGCCGACGTTCATACGCGAGGGCACGCCGAGCGGATTGAGCACGATCTCGACCGGCGTTCCATCCGGCAAATACGGCATATCTTCCTCAGGAAGAATGCGGGCGATAACACCCTTGTTACCGTGACGTCCGGCCATCTTGTCGCCGACCGAAAGCTTGCGCTTCATCGCGACGAAGACTTTGACCATCTTGATCACGCCCGGAGGCAGTTCATCGCCCTGCTTGAGCTTGGTGATCTTCTCGTCGTAGATGTCGCGAAGAATGTTGATCTGGCGTTCGGTACGCTGTTCGTATTCCTTGACCTCGCCCGAGATATCGATCGAACCCGCAGCGACCTCGGCCTTGCGGAGGAATTTCGTATCGATCTGGCTCAGTATCTCGCGATTTAGCGTTTCGCCCTTCTTGATCAGGACATCCTTGCCGTCAACGAGGTCTTTCGTCAGCTTGCGCCCTTCGAAAAGTTCGTAGATGCGCTCGTCACGCTGTTCCTGAAGGATACGAATTTCGTCCTCAAGATCGCGGTGGAAACCTTCTTCCTCCATTCCCTCGATGTCGAGCGAACGCTCGTCCTTGTCCTGGCCTTTACGAGTAAAGATCTGAACATCTACAACCGTTCCGTCGATACCCGGAGGGCATGTGAGCGAAGCGTCCTTAACGTCGCCGGCTTTTTCACCGAAGATCGCTCGGAGCAGTTTTTCTTCCGCGGTCAGCTGAGTTTCGCCCTTCGGCGTAACCTTACCAACGAGAACCGAACCAGGTTTCACCTGAGCACCGATGCGGATAATGCCGCTTTCGTCGAGATCGCGGAGCATGTTCTCACCGATATTCGGGATGTCACGGGTGATCTCTTCGGGCCCGAGCTTCGTATCTCGGGCTTCGATCTCGAGTTCCTCGATGTGGATCGACGTGTAGTAGTCGTCCTTAACGAGACGCTCCGAAACGAGGATGGCGTCCTCGAAGTTATATCCACGCCACGGCATGAATGCCACCAGAACGTTGCGTCCCAGAGCAAGTTCGCCGCGGTCGGTACACGGCCCGTCGGCGATGACCATTCCCTTCTTCACCCGTTCGCCAACTTCAACGATCGGACGCTGGTTGATACAGGTGTTCTGGTTCGAACGCTTGAACTTGACGAGCGAATAGATATCCGCCGTCACCTCACGCGAGATCGTGCCGTCGACCTGATGATCGGCTTTGACGATGATGCGTTCCGAATCGACGAAATCGACGATGCCGTCACGTTTGGCGATGACCACCGCACCCGAATCGCGGGCGGCGATCTTTTCCATACCGGTTCCGACATACGGCGAATCGGCACGGAGCAGCGGCACTGACTGACGTTGCATGTTCGAGCCCATGAGAGCACGGTTGGCGTCGTCGTTTTCGAGGAACGGGATCAGCGAGGCCGCGACCGAAACCAGCTGTTTCGGTGAGACGTCCATGTACTGGATCTCCATGCGGTCAGCGGTAATAAATTCACCTTTCTGCCGAGCAGCGTTACGTTCGTTGACGAGGAAGCCTTTTTCGTCGAGCTCAATATTCGCCTGCCCGATAATGTAGCGGTCCTCTTCCCAAGCCGTAAGGTAGAACGGATACGGTTCGAAAACTGCCTGCTGCTGGTCGCCCTTGAGCTTCTTGTTTGCAGCCTCGACATCTTCGAGCGGCACGTGTTCGTTCGGCTTGAACGGCGTGTCGCCGCCATTGTGAACCTTGACGTATTCGACCACTCGGCCATCGACCACACGGCGATACGGGGACTCGATAAAGCCAAATTCGTTGATGCGTGCGAAGCATGACAGCGACGAGATCAGTCCGATGTTCGGGCCTTCAGGCGTCTCGATCGGGCAGATGCGGCCGTAGTGCGTCGGGTGAACGTCGCGAACCTCAAATCCCGCTCGTTCACGCGAAAGGCCGCCCGGCCCAAGTGCCGAAAGACGACGTTTGTGCGTAATTTCAGACAGCGGATTCGTCTGGTCCATGAACTGCGAAAGTTGCGACGAACCGAAGAACTCTCTCACGGCGGCGGTAACGGGTTTCGCGTTGACCAAATCTCGCGGCATCGTGGTGAACATATCCTGTTGAATGGACATCTTCTCCTTGATCGCTCGCTCCATGCGTTCGAGACCGATGCGGAACTGATTTTCGAGCAGTTCACCGACCGCGCGAACGCGGCGGTTGCCGAGGTGGTCGATATCATCCTGGCTATAATGCTCGCTGTCGCGCTTCATCTTAAGCAGGTAGCTGACGACCTCAATAAAGTCGCCAGCCTGGAGAAGCGGATCGGTAATACGATCTTTCTCCGGACGACCCATCTTGATGTTGAACTTCAAGCGGCCGACACGCGAAAGGTCAAACCGGCGCGTATCGAAGAACATGCCTTCGAGCAGACGGTAAGCGGTCGGAACGGTCGGCGGATCGCCGGGACGCATCTTGCGGTAAATTTCGAGCAGAGCATCGACCGGTTTCGAGATCGGATCTTTGCGAAGCGTCGCCGAGATGATCTCGCCGATCATGTCGCGTTTCGGGAAGAAGACCATCAATTCGGTAACGCCTTCCTCGATGATCTGCTGCAGCTTGCCGGCAACGATCTCGGTATTAGCTTCGACGATAACTTCACCCGTTTCGGTGTTAACAACATCGTCGAGAGCATAAACGCCTTCGAAATCGGCAGAAGCTACCTCGACACGTTCCTTGCCCATACGGCGAAGGTCGGCGAGTGCGGACTTCGTTACTTTTTTGCCGGTGCGGGTAACGTCTTCCTTCTTGTCCTTGATGTCCTCTTCGGCACGCATTCCGACGAGATGCGTATCGCCTTCAGGCTTGACGTCTACGTAAAGCTTGCCCTTTTCGATCGTGACTCGGTCGGTCGTGTAGAAAAGGTTCAGGATCTGGGCATTCGAATATTCGGCGTTCTTTACGACCTCTTCGAGAATGCTGTCCGAGACCGTCTTCATGTCGATCTGCGGATTGAGCCACAGGCCGAGGGCACGAAGGAAGACCGTAGCAACGATCTTTCGCTTGCCGAGACGTGCATGAAGGATCCCCTTCGCGTCGTATTCGAATTCGACCCACGAACCGCGGTACGGAATGATCTTCGCCAAATATTCATCGCGATCGCCCTTGAAAAATACGCCGGGCGAACGGTGGAGCTGCGAAACGATCACGCGCTCGGTACCGTTGATGATGAACGTACCGTTGTCGGTCATCAGCGGGATCTCGCCGAAGAAAACATCTTCTTCTTTGATATCGCGGATGGTAGAAACACCGGTATCGGGATCCTTGTCATAAACCGTCAGACGGATCTTGACCTTGAGCGGAACGCTGTACGACATGCCGCGTTCCTGGCACTCCTGCTGGTCGTGCTTGTGCTTAAGGCCGACAGGCTCACCGCAGTTGTTACAGAGGTTGGGGCGAACTGCGTTAAACGTTCCGCAGTTATTACAAAGCACTTCGGCCGGGTTGAACGGATCGACCTTGATCTTGGCAGAGCAGTTCTTACAATTTGCTCGCAGGTGCTCAAGGCCTTCGAGGTTGCCGCATTTGCACTGCCAGTTGCCGATCTGATACTCGACGTATTCGAGCGTCGCTGTCTCGCGGAAATCCGAAACCGGAAAGATCGACGAGAACACGGACTGCAAACCAATGTAATCGCGTTCCTCAGGGATGAGATCCATCTGCAGGAAGCGATTGTAGGATTCACGCTGGACCTCGATCAGATTCGGGATCTGGGCCGACGTGTAGATCTTTGAAAAATCTACGCGCTGAGGCGACTGGCTTGTGCGTCGCCCGAGTCCCGTTGAACTGCTTTGTAGAGGATTGTTGATCATATAATTAAATGCGTGCTGTGATAAAAAACGTGTTGATTTTTGGAAAGCTTGCTGATACGATGCACTTCGGGAAGCTAACCTAAAATCTTTTCAAATAAAGACGGCAAATGCGGCCGAGGGTAAAGTTTACCCAGACCGCTTTTGAGCAGTTTATGCTACTATTTCCGTTTTCCGAGCGTGCCGAAAAGGGACACCAACTCTCCAATTTTGCGGCCTAACAACCGCGTCTAAAACCAAAAGGATCCACCGCTAAGCTGCGGTTATCTCCTGAAAGGCCAACGGCCAAATCGCTAAGCCCCTAAAAAATATAGACCTGCGAACAGAGTAGCATATCAGCATCACGCTAAAAATGCAACACCTTTTTGGACCGCATGTGTGAAAAGGTTGGCCGAAACCGCGAGATCGCGTTTTCGGCCAAACCATTTGGTTGAACGACGAACTGTTATTTGAGTTCGACAGTCGCGCCTGCTTCCTTGAGCTTGGCGGCGATATCGTCGGCTTCTGCCTTCGAAACGCCTTCTTTGAGGGCTTTCGGAGCAGCGTCGACGAGATCCTTCGCTTCCTTGAGGCCGAGGCCCGCAACGACTTCGCGAACGACCTTGATGACAGCGATCTTGTTGCCGCCGGCCGACGAAAGGATAACGTCAAACGAATCCTTCTCTTCCGCCGCAGCCGCACCGCCGCCATCACCAGCCGGAGCTGCCATCATCATCGGAGCAGCCGCTGCCGCTGCCGAAACGCCGAACACTTCTTCGAGCTCTTTGACCAATTCCGACGCTTCAAGAAGCGTCATGCCTTTCAAAAATTCAACTACATCTGCTTTAGTGGTTGCCATAACTTTATTATTTCTCCTGTTTAGGGTCCTTTACAAAGGATGAAGGCTGAGGGCGAAAGGATAAAATTCGCCAATCAACCGCATCCGTTAATTCCAGCGAAACTCGAGGTAATAAGCTCGGAGACTCTTACTTTCTCCTTTTGCCTTTCGCCTTTCGCCTTTCGCCTGACCCAGGGACGTGGATCGAAACGGGCTGCATCACCTTTTCTCCCTCGTCCGAAGCCGCCTGTGACCTGACAAATCACGCGGCCCGTTTTTCCTTGAGTACGGCTTGTTGGACGAATAAACACCATTCGCCCTTTCTCAAATTTGAAATTTGAAATTTCAAATCTCTAAAGTCTGCGTCGTGATAGAACGACGCGACTAAAACTATTCGGCCGGCTTTTCTTCTTCCGCCGGAGCTTCTTCGGTCGGAGCCTCTTCTGCCGGAGCAGCTTCAGCTTCAGCCGCTGGCGTTTCTTCAGCCGGAGCAGCTTCGACGTCAGCAGCCGGAGCCTCTTCAGCCGGAGCGGCTTCCGCCGCCGGAGCCGTACCTGCGGCACGGCCTTCCTGTTCGCCGATCTGCTTGATCACTACGGCCAGGTCACGCGGAACCGCGTTGATGACCGTAACGATACGCTGAGCCTGTGCGTTGAGCACGTAAAGGAGTTTCGAAATAAGCTCTTCTTTCGAAGGCAGATTTGCGATAACGCCGAGCTGTTCGAGATTGACCAGCTTGCCGTCGACCACACCTGTTTTAAAGGTGTAGATCTTGTCGTTCTCCTTCATGAACTTCGAAACGGCCTTCGACAGAACGACGGGATCGCCGTCAGTCCAAGCGATCGCCGTGACGCCCTTGAAAGACTCAGCAGCTTCTTCAAACTGCGTGCCCTTGACCGCGATGCGGGCGAGGGTATTCTTCACAACCTGATATTTCGCACCCGCTTCACGCAGGTTATTGCGAAACTCCTGATCTTTAGTAACGGTCAGGCCCTTGAAGCTAACGACCATCGCCGATGTAGAATTCTGCAGCGATTCGGTGAGGCTGGCCAGATCTTTTGCTTTTGTTTCTCTTGATTTCATTTTTCCCTCGTACGACAGACCGCCAGGTCTGTCGGTCACGCTCGAAGAAACTTCAGCGTGATTAAACCTCCGCCTATGAACAGGCTAGGCGGCCTGTTCTACACGTAAGCCAATTCATCGAGCAGAACGCCCGGGCTCATCGTGGCCGCTACATTGATCTTTTTCAGATATCGTCCCTTCGCGGTGGTCGGTTTTGCCTTGATAACGGCACCGATCAGTACGCGAGTATTCTCTTCAAGCTTTGCGCTGTCGAACGAGATCTTGCCAACAGGCGAATGGATAACGCCTGTTTTATCAACGCGATACTCGACCTTACCGGCCTTCGTTTCCTGGATCGCCGTAGCTACATCCATGGTCACCGTTCCGGTTTTCGGGTTGGGCATCAAACCACGTGGGCCGAGCACCTTACCGAGCTGACCGACCTTGCCCATCATGTCGGGCGTCGCGATCAGAGCGTCGAAGTCAAGCCAGCCGCCTTTGATGCGTTCGAGGATCTCGTCGCCGCCGGCTTCGTCCGCACCGGCTTCCTGAGCCTCGCGGATCTTGTCGCCCTGGGCGATGACGACGACCTTTTTGGTCGCGCCGCCGAGCCCGTGCGGAAGCACGATGGTGCCGCGAACGAGCTGATCCGCTTTACGCGGGTCAACGCCGAGCCACATCGTCAGTTCCACTGTTTCGTCGAATTTCGCGAAGGCGATCTCTTTCAATTTTGCGATCGCTTCGTCAAGGGTATGCTTCTTGCCCGCCTCGATCTTCTCGAGTGCGGCAAGATATTTCTTGCCTCTTTTCATTTTACCTCCAAGGTATTAACGGACATCATAGATGTCCTCCCTAATATCGAATTTCGAATGATGAATATCGAATGATCGATATTCGTTATTCGATATTCGAAATTTATCCCTCAACAGTTAACCCCATGCTCTTCGCCGTTCCCTCGATCGTCCGCATCGCGGATTCGAGGTTGGTCGTGTTGAGGTCTGTCATCTTCTTCTTCGCGATCTCTTCGATGATCGCTCTCGAAACGGTTCCGCTCTTTTCTCTGTTCGGTTTGCCCGAACCCTTTGCGATACCGGTTGCCTTTCTCAAAAGATCGGCTGCCGGCGGCGTTTTCGTTTCAAACGTAAACGAACGGTCGGCGTAAACGGTGATCACGACCGGAATTTTCATATCCGGGTCGTCATTCTGCGTCTTGGCGTTGAACGCCTTGCAGAATTCCATGATGTTGACGCCGTGCTGACCCAAAGCCGGGCCGATCGGCGGTGCAGGATTGGCCTTTCCGGCCGGGATCTGCAGCTTAATGTAACCTTCTATCTTCTTTGCCATTTCTGTAATTTACGATTTCAGATTTGCGATTTGCGATTTGCACGATCGCAAATCGACATTCGCAAATCGAAAATGTCCTTATTCTTCTTCCGCAAAAGTCACTTTCTCGACTTCGAGGAAACTCAATTCGTAAGGCGTCGAGCGGCCGAAGATGGTGATCGAAACCTTGAGCGTCGATTTATCCTCGTTAACTTCCTCGACCTTACCCGTAAAGCTCGCGAACGGGCCCGATTTGATGCGGACGACTTCGCCGACATCATATGTAAACTTCGGCTTCGGCTTCTCGGTAGCGACCTCAATATTATTGATGATCTGGTCAACCTCTGCCTGTGTCAGCGGCGTCGGCTGTTTTCCGCCAAGGAAACCCGTTACTTTCGGCGTCGATTTGATCGCGTGAAAAACGTTATCGGGTATCTTGCCCTTTTCGTCACAATCGATCTCGACGAGCACGTAACCGGGATAGAACATCCGCTCGGAGACGTACTCTTTATTGCCGCGCATTTCGACGACTTTTTCTTTCGGAAGCAAAACTTCGGTGATCTGGTCGGCAAGCTCCATGTCGCGGATGCGTGCACCAAGACTCTCGACCACCTTATTCTCGTGTCCCGAATAGGTGTGGATAAAATACCACTGCTTCATCGTGAAAATCCTTCTATATTCCGGCGATCTTATTGATCACCCACGTCAGGCCCTGGATAATGTACGTCCATCCCTGATCGACCAGAAACAGGAATGCGGCGAAGAAGAATACGTTGATGATAACGATGATCGTCGTATTCTTAACGTCTTCAGACGAAGGAAACGTGGTCTTATCCAGCTCGGCACGTGTCTTTTGAATAAACTCACCGACGCCTTCTTTATGCTTTCCTTCCGATTGCGCTACTGCTTCTGACATGCTTTTACTCTCTTCCTAAATCGTATTGGCCACTCAATTAGTGGCAGGGGTAGCAGGACTCGAACCCGCACCTAAGGTTTTGGAGACCTCCATGCTAACCATTGACACCATACCCCTAAATCGAATGCAGAATGACGAATATAGAATTTCAAATTCGATATTCCTTATTCGAAATTCGCTATTTGTTTTCTCGATGCAGCCGGTGGCAGCGGCAGCGACGGCAAAACTTATTGAACTCAAGCCTTCCGGGCGTGTTCTTTTTATTCTTCGTCGTCACGTAATTCCGCTCTTTGCACTCAGTGCACTGCAAAATGATATTGTCTCTCGCGCCTTTAGCCATTTCTTACCTCAGTGGTCAGTTGTCAGTGGTCAGTGGTCAGTTTTGGCCTTTCTGACCACCGACCACTGCCCACCGACCACTATTTCCTATTCAACAACTTCCGAAACCGTTCCGGCTCCGACTGTTCGGCCGCCTTCGCGG